>JBCAXJ010000005.1:0-115928 GCA_038534135.1 Pseudomonadota bacterium
TTGGCGCGCTGCTCGTGAGCGGCCTGACCTATTACTTCACCGAAAGCACGGGCGAGGCACCACCCGCCTACCTGTCTTTTGCGTCGACGTCGCTTTATATCTTCGCCGCGAGCTTCGTGGCTCTCTGGTGGGCCGTTCGACGCTGGCCACGCGACGCGGTCATGATCGCGGTGGTCGATACCGGGCAGACCTTCCCGAGCTTCATTTACCTGATCCCCGCGATCATGCTTTTCGGCATCAACGACGTGGCCGTGATCTTCTCGATCCTGATCTACACGCTCGTGCCGGTGATCCGATACACCATCGAGGGTCTTCGCGGCGTTCCGCCAGAACTGACCGAGGCAGCCGACATGTCCGGCGCGACGCGCTGGCAGAAGCTGGTGAACGTGCAACTCCCAATCGCGCTTCCGACATTGGCCGTCGGTTTCAACCAGGCGATCATGTTTGCGTTCTTCATGGTGATCATTGCGGCCTTCATCGGAACGCAGGACCTGGGGCAGGAGTTGCAACGGACCCTTGCGGGCACCGATCTGGGTAAGAATTTTGTTCTGGGCATGTGTGTCGTGCTGATGGCACTTGCCTTCGACAATATCATCACGCGCTGGGCGGCGAACCGGCGCCGGGCGCTGGGGATGGAGTGATGCTGGACCTCGCGAAGTTCGAACGCCCAATGGAACTTGGCTCGGTGCTGACGCCCGGGTTGCCGTTGCTGCCGCATGGCGTCGAGCGTTATCTGGTGCCGGGCGGCGGCTCGCGCGGGATCGAGATCCGCGTGGGCGACGAAATTACCGTAGTTGACCGGCAAGGCCTGCAACCGGCGGAGCTGGTGTTCTTTAAGCCCGACGGACGCTCGGACGCAGCTATGATCGGCGCTGCGGGAACGGGCCCGGCGGGTGGATTGCAGGCATCCCTTCTGCGAGGCGATGGATCTGCCAAACGCACTCTCAAGGCGCTGGACAAAGCCGGATTCGATATTGGCCACGCTCAGGCCGCGCGGATCTTCCCAGACGGTTCTGCCGCCGGGGACAGCGGCGACTTCCATGCGCAGGTCGACGGCCTGTTGATCGTCTGCGCCGTCGGCGACGCGATGCTGCCAGAGGCGCAAGACACACTGACGGACCTTGCGGTCTACGTCCGCCGCGCCGATCCTGGTCAGGCGAAAACCGCGCACCAGCACGATCCACTTGCCGACCCCCTGCAGGATCTCAACATTCAGCCTGGCGAGGCTCAGGCCTACGAGGTCAAGGCAGGCGAGTTCATCCAGATTTTGGATGTGCAAGGCCGGGAATGCTCGGATTTCCAGGCGCTGTCTCTGCGCGCGCTGGACGACGGACAGGAACGCGAGATCGACCCGACCACGACGCGCTCTCTGATGGGCTCGCTCTATCCGAACCCCGGTATCTTCTCGAAATACTGGACCCAGGATCAGGAACCGCTGATCGAGATCGTTCAGGATACGTGCGGGCGCCATGACACGTTCGGACTGGCCTGCTCGGCGCGGTACTACGACGACTTGGGCTATCCCGGTCACGTCAACTGCACCGACAATATGAACCTCGATCTGGCACGCTTTGACGTGCGTCCGCGCGGGGGTTGGCCTGCGATCAACTTCTTCTTCAACACGATGCTGGACGATACGCACGCAATCGGCATGGACGATCCATGGTCCCGCCCCGGTGACTATGTCTTGTTGCGCGCATTGACCGATCTGGTTTGCGTCTCAACCGCATGTCCTTGCGATGTCGACCCGGCCAATGGCTGGAACCCGACGGACATTCAGGTCCGCACCTATGCAGCAAACGAAGACTTCAAACGATCCGTGGGGTTCCGCATGACCACCGACAGCCCCGTCGAACAGACGAAGGAAACCGGCTTTCACACCTGCTTCGCACGCCACACACGCGACTTTGCCGAATACAACGGATACTGGCTGGCGAACCAGTTTCCAGCACATGGCACAATCGCGGAATACTGGGCGTGCCGCGAGAAGGCCGTGGTCATGGACCTCTCGCCACTCAGGAAATATGAGGTAACCGGTCCGGACGCCGAAGCGCTGATGCAGATGTGTGTCACGCGCAACATCAAGAAGCTAAGCGTCGGCCAGGTTGTCTACACCGCCGTTTGTCATGAACATGGCGGCATGATCGACGACGGCACCGTCTACCGCCTGGGCGAGAACAATTTCCGTTGGATCGGCGGCAATGATCTGAGCGGCATCCACATGCGCGAGGTCGCTGAACGCGAGGGGATGCAGGCCTGGGTTCGCAATTCGACCGACCAACTGTGCAACATCGCCGTGCAGGGACCTAAATCCCGGGATATCCTGAAAGAGATCATCTGGACCGCGCCGACACAGCCAACGCTCGAGGAACTCGCGTGGTTCCGCTTTGCCGTCGGTCGGATCGGTGCGTTCGATGGTGTGCCGCTGGTCGTCTCGCGCACCGGATACTCCGGCGAACTCGGATACGAGATCTTCTGCCATCCGAAACATGCCGAGACTGTCTTCGATGCAGTCTGGGAGGCGGGGAAACCGCATGGGATGATCCCGTTCGGTCTGGCAGCACTGGATATGGTGCGGATCGAGGCGGGGCTGATCTTCGCGGGGTATGAGTTCTGTGACCAAACCGATCCGTTTGAGGCCGGAGTCGGGTTCACCGTGCCGCTAAAGACGCAGAACGATGATTTCATTGGCCGCACCGCGATCGAACGGCGCAAGGCAAACCCGCATCGGAAACTGGTTGGGCTCGAGGTTGAGGGTGGTCTCGTGCCCGCCAATGGCGATTGCATCCGCGTCGGACGCGCCCAGATCGGCGAGATTACCTCGGCCATGAAGTCGCCGTTCCTTGGCAAGACCATCGCCCTGGCGCGACTTGATGTGACCCATGCGGATGAAGGCACGCAGGTCGAGATCGGCCAACTCGATGGGATGCAGAAGCGCATTCCGGCCTCGGTTTGCCGCTTCCCGCATTTCGACCCCACCAAAGAGCGCGTGAAAGGCAATTACGCCTGAGTTTGGCCGGGTGAGCCCATCGCGATAACGAGAGGCGTGCCATGCTGGTTTCTCTGGAAATCACCCGCGAGGATGTCACGGCATTCGCTCGAGACGGCTTTCTGATCCGCGATCGCATCATCGACAAGACAACAGTCGACCGATTGCGCGACGCCATGGAGCGTAGTTTCCAGGGTGAATGCGAAACCGGTTTGATGCCGGACGAGGTCAACTGGAAGCCCGGCGATGATCCGCACGTCACCCGGCAGATCTGCAATGTCTGGAAATCCAATCGGACTCTCGCCGCGATCATCCTGTCCGAAGCGATCGGGCGCGCAACCGCCACCCTGAATGAGTGGCCCGGAGCGCGGATCGCTCAAGACAATCTGTTGCATAAGCCCCCTGCAACCGGCGGCACGCCCGGGGGCTCGCTCGGCATGCATCAGGACAGTGCTTATGCCGGCTGGGCGGCACCACGTTTGATGTGTACGGTCTGGATCGCACTCGATGATGTGACCCGTACAGGGGGCACGATGGAGTTCGCACGGGGATCGCACTTATGGGGCGCGTCCTCTCCCATCGAGGCGTTTCATAATCCGGAAGACTATCAGTTCGATTTCCGCCGCGCTGCCCGTGCAGCGAATGTCCCGGACCCGGATATGGTCGCCGTCGAAGTGCCCGCAGGCGGCGGTTCGATTCATCATGGCTGGCTCTGGCACGGCTCTGGCCTGAACGGGACGAGGAACCCCAGGCGCTCTGTGGTCAGCCACACGATCTCTAGCGAAGCGCGATTCACCAGCGACGTTGGATATGTCTATTCGCGGTACAAGCGGATCGGAACCGACGCTATGGATCCCGCGTTCTTTCCGCTCCTCTGGAGCGATGGGCAAGGTCGCTCTGAGTTCATTGACGCCTACACGCGTGCGGACAAGTCCTGGCATGCCGCTTGAGTAATGCGCCAACTCCGCAGCCCGAGCCCGGAAGGGCGAGGGTGCGGGTATGTCGTCTGAGCGGCGATGCCGCTCAGTCCGCCTAATAGAAATCTCATGAGACGGTCGCGCAGGCTTAGCCCTGGCGTGCTTTGAAGCGCCGCTGCGTTTTGTTGATCACGTAGATGCGGCCCTTGCGGCGCACGACGCGGCAATCGCGGTGGCGGTTCTTGAGCGAACGCAGCGAATTTTTGACTTTCATGGCATCGGTCTCCCGGCGCACAGGCGCCTAACTTGTCCCTTCCTGGCCCGGAGAACACGCGCTCTGCCGTAGCGGAGCGCGCTCCTTATCAGCGTGTCCGAGTCTGATCAAGGCCTTCGGCGTAGTTTTAGCGAGGCAGATAAACCGCGACGTTTGCGACATCCCCTTGCCCAAGCCCAAGTGCACTCGCCGCCTCGCGCGAAAGCAGTGCCGTTCGGGAACCCGAGCCGCCATCGCGCCAGATAAAGGTCACCCGCGTTGTGGCACCCGTGGCCGTGTCGGTGATCCAGCCCGTGCGCTGCTTGCGGTCGAAAGGTCCCGAGATCCAGGCGCCCGTCTTGTTGTCGCTGCCGGTATAGACCGCGGGTGTGAACCCGACCCAACGCGCATTCGCAAGCGTGGGACCCTCCGCGGCCGGGTCCACTGCGGCGATCCGTGTCTCGACCGTCGTTGCATTATCGCCTGCGCTGTCGGTTTGTGGTGCGGTCGGCGTTGTATCTGTTTCGGGTGCCAGAGGCGTCGAGGCGTTGGCTGTCTCTGACGGCGTCGGCTGCGGTGCCACCTCGCTCTGAGGGTTCACCAGCGCAAGTTGTTCACCGTCACCATCATCTTGCGTCGAAGTGGCATCTGCCTCTTCGCGCGCCGCCGATGCGGCTTCTGCAACGGACGGTGCCTCTGTCGGAACTGGCGTTGGTGCTGGCACAATCGACGACACTTCCGCCGCAGGTTCGGTTTCGACGGTTGGCTGTGTGGACGAACCGGTCGCGATCTCGGCAATCGTCGATGGTGTCCCATTCTCAGTGGGCGACGGCAATGCGATGCCCGGTGTCACTTCTTGAGGCTGTTGAATCGAAAGGGCTGTCGATGTCTCGGCTTCCTTGACGGCTTCGGAAACGGTTCTTGAAGCCTCGACGCTTTCATCGACGACAGGTGCCGTCTCGACGACCGGAGATGCCTCTGCCGTGACTGTGGCGACTGCACTTTCATCCGGGGTTTCGGATGCAGGGCTTTCAGACTCAACCTGCGGCGCTTCAGGCTTTTCTGGCGCTGTTACAATCACTGGGGTCTGCGTCTTGGGTGTCGCCGCGGCGAGCGAGGCGCCCGCGGACGATCCAGTCGACGGCGCGGCAGAGATGCTCGGCGTCGCGATCTCTTGTTGTGCGGGGCGGGTTGGGACCGTGATCTCTGTCCCCGTCGAGGGCTGCGAAGACGCGCCCCTATCGGCTCGCGGCGCCTGTCGCGCGCGTTCTTGGCGTAGTACGAGATCTGCGTCGAGTCCCTCGGAACGTACCGGTTCCGGCGTGATTGCTGCGATCTGTACGTCATCGGCTTGCACTGGTGATGCTGGAACGGTGATTGCAGGCGCTTCAATCTCGGGCGTTGGCGCGACAGCAATCGCAGGCACTTCCACCGGTTCTGACGTGACAGGAGAGAGCTCGACCGCTACAGGCTCTTCTTCAATAGGTGACGTTCGCAAGGCTTCCACTGTGGCCTGCGCTACCGCCACTGCCTGCTCGCTGCGTGCTGGTGTCGGCTCGGGCGTCGGTGACGGTGCAGGCACAGGACCAGCCTGAGCGATCGCGCACCCGTCAGCACAGGCCAACCCGTCAAGCCAGGCGAGCGCTGCCTGCGCCACCGAGCCTGCTGCATCGCCGCCCTGAGCGTAGTTGAGGCCGGTTTGCTCTGCGAGCACGCGCCCGTCTGATCCGATAATCCTCACATCGAATGCACCATCGCCCCGCGCGGTCGCTTCCATGCGTGCGTCGGTTTCATCGCCGTAGAAATAGATCTCTGCCGCGCGTTGCAGACCATTGCGGACGGCAGCTTGGTCCTCCCCGGCAACTCTCACGAAATCGATGTTCCAGCGTTCACCCGGGAAATCGGCCGCCGCCACCGTTGCCGAAACAAGAACGGCGAGTGTCGTACCAAGGCTTACCCGGCGAAACCGCCGGGGATCTGGGGAGCGGACCATCTCGGTCTCCTCGTTCTGCTGCTCGCCGCGATGACGATATCTACGTCACATTCTTGGACGCTACTTTCCTTAAAATATATCTATGCCCTGACTTGCGAGCCGATTCAATTTTCTTCCGGCGCGGGAAACGACGCCTGGCAACAAAAGAAAACCCCCGGCTTTCACCGGGGGTTCGAAGCGTTTGCCGTGTTTAGCGGCTCAGGCGAGGGCTGCTTTCGCCTTGTCGACGATATTTCCGAAGGCTTCCGGTTCGTGAACCGCGAGATCTGCCAGAACCTTCCGATCCACCTCGATCTCTGCCAAAGCGAGACCGTTGATGAAGCGCGAATAGGTCAGCGTGTCATCATGTGCACGAACAGCCGCATTGATGCGCTGGATCCAGAGCGCGCGAAAGTTGCGCTTGCGCCGCTTGCGATCCCGCGTTGCATACTCCAACGCCTTGTCGACTGCCTGTGTCGCTGTCCGGAAATTCCGTGATCGGGCGCCGTAGTAACCCTTTGCGGACTTGAGAACGTCTTTGTGACGCTGACGGGAGGCTGGTCCACCTTTTACTCGGGGCATGACTGATCCTCCTTACGCGTAGGGCAGAAATTGCTTGACGGTTTTCTCGTCAGGCGCAGACATCACGGTTGTACCGCGGGCATTGCGGATGAACTTCCGCGAACGCTTAATCATACCATGGCGCTTACCGGCCTGTGCGACCTTGACGCGCCCGGAGGCGGTGACCTTGAAGCGCTTCTTCGCGCCTGACTTGGTCTTCATCTTGGGCATTTCGATCTCCTGATTTCGAGCTCGTATCACAGGCGACTCGGCAGCCCGTACCGGCCGGTCACCCAAACGAAGCGCGCCTTATAGGGGCATGATCCTGTCGTTGCAACAATGACGTCGGAGTTATTCAGCGGGAACCGGGACCGTCGCGTCAGGGGGCTGTTCCAGGTCTTCTGGTGCTGCATAGTCGCGATCGGGATTGATCAATGATTTGATATCCTCCAGCACAAGATAAAGCGCCGGGATCAGGAACAGCACCACGAGCGTCGCGAAGACAATGCCGTATCCCAAAGAAATTGCCATCGGGATCAGGAACTGAGCCTGCCGCGATGTTTCGAAGATCATCGGCGCCAGCCCGCAGAAAGTCGTGATCGTGGTCAGCAGAATCGGCCGGAAACGTCGCACGCCCGCTCCACAAATCGCATCGTAGGCGCCCACCCCCTCCAGTCGCCGCTTGTTCGCGTAGTCGATCATAACGATCCCGGCATTGATCAGCACGCCCGACAGGGCAACAATTCCGAAGATCGAGATCAACGAAAGCGCGTACCCCATGATCAGGTGACCGAGTCCTGCACCAACGAAGCCGAACGGGATGGTCAGACAGATGATGATCGGCTGGAAGTAGGATTTGAAGGGCACGGCCAGCAAACCGTAGATTATGATCAGGCTGACGGCCGAGTAATAGATCAGGTCCTTCATCGCATCCCGGCGGGTCGCCTGGCGTCCCTCCAGTGAATAGCTCAGTCCAGGGTAGTCTTCGCTCAATTGCGGTAGCAAATCAGCTTGGGCCGCAGCGATCACCTGCGTCGTCTCCTTGCGGGGTTCGACATTCGCGGTGACCGAAACAACCCGCTGGTTTTCTTCCCGGGTGATCGTCGCATCAGCGCGACTGTTCACGACATTTGCAACTTCGAAGAGCGGGACATGGCCGCCATCCGGCGTGCGCACCAGCAGTGTCTCGATGTCTGCTTCGGAGCGGCGCTCGCTCTCGGGTCTGAGCACGCGAACCGTGATCTCGTTCCGACCGTCCTGCTGGCGGAGAACTTCGGCCCCGTAGAATGCGGCGCGAACCTGAGACGCCACTTCGGCCGAGCTCAGCCCGAGCGCCCGGCCCGCCTCGCTCAATGTGAACTCGAGTTGCTCCTTGCCCGGTGAGAAGCCATCGCGGGTATCGCGAACGGGGCCAAACTGCGCGAGATCCGAGGAAAGCCGCGCCGCCGCCTTTGCCAGCGTATCGGTATCTGGGTGCGAGAGGCGGATTTCGAGGCTACTGCCGCCTGGCCCGCCCCAGGACGACTCGAATTGCAGCGATCGCGCCGAGGGCAGCACGCCGGTGGCCTCGCGCCATTCCGAAACGAACTCGCGCGTCTCCAGCGGGCGCACGTCCGGGGGTGTCAGATGCACATGGACTCTGACGCTTGTACCATCAACGTGGGCATCGACGCCCAGGCTCAAGTCATCCCCACCGTTCTCACGAACAACACGTAGTGCCGAGGCGACCACCGCGTCGCGGGCCGCCAGCGTGATTTCCGTGGGCGTGCCAACCGGCATGGTGATCGACGCCTTCGCGTAATCGCGTGGTACTGGCGGAAACAGCCCAAAGCCCATGCGTCCGCTCATGACATACGCAAGCGCGATCGCGAAAATCGCGAAACAGATTGCCACGGTCACGTAGCGCCCGTGGGCCGCAAACCGCATCAAGGGACCATAGAGCGTGTGTGTCACCCAATCGAGTCCGCCTGCAAATGCCCGCTGAACGGGTCCGAAGATTTTTCGTTCGATCATCGACAGAGCAACCGCAATCCATGAGATCGGTGGATACAGGCGGACCTTCTTGCGCTCGTCATGGGCCAGGTGGGCGGGCAGCACGAACAGCGCTTCAATCCAGCTCATGATGAAGGCAAGCGAAACGACAACCGGGATCGCGAAGAACAGTTTGCCCAGCCACCCACCGGTCAAGGCCAGCGGGATGAAGGCCACGATGTTGGTCAGAATGGAGAACGTCAGAGGGACCGCGATATCCTGAGCCCCGCGGATCGCCGCCTCGAGATACGGCATGCCCTTTTGCCGGTAGTCGTAGATGTTCTCACCCACCACGATCGCGTCGTCGACCACGAGGCCCAGCGCCACGATGAACGCGAACATCGAGACCAGATTGATCGTCATGCCGGTCGAGGGCAGCACCAGCATCGCGCCCATGAATGCCGTCGGAATCCCCACGGCGACCCAGAACGCCAGACGGACATTCAGGAACAGGCTGAGCAACAGCAGAACCAGCGAGAGCCCGACGAAACCGTTGGTGAGCAAAAGTTCTTTGCGGCCTTTGAAGTACTCCGAGCGGTCATTGAGCACAATGACGTCCAACGCTGCGGGAAGGGTTCTCATCGCGTCCGGCAAGGCGGCACGAACGGCCTCAGAAACGCCGATCGGTGTCTCGCGCCCCGCACGATAGACCTTGAGCTCCCGCGCAGGATATCCGTTGAAGATGAATGATTTCGCGGAATCACCGAAACTGCGCGAGATCGTTCCGATATCCCCCAGCCGCAGCACCGTGCCGCGTGGATCCGACAGGATCGGGATCTTCGCAAACTCGGCGAGTTCCTCGCGCCGGTCTGCCATTCTCAGCAGCAGATCACCGCCGTCCGTCTCTATGGTTCCACCCGACCGGTCCAATGCCGTCTGTCGTACGGTTTCCGCAATCTCGCCGAGGGTCAGGTCGTAGGAGCGCAGGAGCGACTCCGAAATCTCGATGCGGATCTCCAGATCGCGTTCGTTCTGAATGTCGACACGACTGATCCCATCGGATCTCAGCAGTGCCGTGCGCAAGTGCTCGGCCGCCATCCGCATCGACATGTCGTCGGTGTCGCCATAGAGCATGACATCGACCACCGGCCGACGCCGGATCGACAGCGCGACCGAAGGCTCTTCTGCGTCCTCGGGAAATGTCGTGATGCCATCGATTGCCGATTGAATATCGTTGAAAGTGGCCTGGACGTCCTTGTCGATACCGAGCTCAAGGCTCAGTGACCCAGATCCCTCCGAGGCTGTTCCCGTTACCTTCTCGATGTTGTCCAGGGCCGAGATCGCATTCTCCAGAACCAGGACGATCGATTGTTCGATATCGGCTGGGGTGGCGCCCGGTGAGGCAACTGTCACCGTGACGGTGTCCGGTTCAACGCTCGGCAGATACTCCTGCTTCACGATGAACAGCATCATGTAGATGCCACCGGCGATCAGAACCGCCATCAGCAGGTTTGCCGCGACCGAATTCTTGGCCATCCAGGCGATTGGTCCGCCCAGGCGGTCGCCCGGCCTCATCCCGAGACTTCCTTGGACCGGGTTCGCAGTGTCATGCCGGGTGCCACGGTGCTGAGAGGCGTCGTCACCACACGCTCACCGCTGGACAGGCCCGACCGGACGAGAACCTTGTCGGCGCCGCGCCATGCGATATCGACCGTCCTGATATCGAGAGTGTCGTCTGTCTGCATGATCCAGACAGTGTCGTTGTCCCGCAACAGGGCGCGATCCAGCGACACGGCGCCATCAATCTGGCGACCCTCGATCGTTACCCTGACGAAACTGCCGAGCAGAAGCGGCGGTTTGCCTTCGTTGACCTCGGTCAGTGCAAGCGGGTCCGGGACCTCTGCGATCAATTCAACCATCCGTCCTGTCTCGCTGAGCTCGGATGACAGCCGGACAAGCTGCCCGGTGCGTTGCGAGTTCTCTTGCCAGACGTTGTCTTGCGAGATCGCGAGCAATTGTCCCTCGTTGGGATCGATCCACTCCAGAGCACTCGCTGGAACTGCCAGAACGACCTCGAACACATCCGACGCAACAAAGGTCGCGGCTTCCGTTCCTTGTGCAAGGACTGCGCCAGGTGCGACGGCCTCGCTGGTGATGACGCCATCGAACGGAACAATCACGTCGGTCTTCGACAAGGCGATGCGCGCCTGCTGTAGCGTTGAACGCGCTGATGCGAGTTCCGCTTCGAGCTGAGCCATCTGCGGCACACGCAGGACAAGGTTACGTTGCGACGCCGTCAGGTCTCGCGAGAGCCGGGTTAGCTCGCGTCGTCCGATCTCGCCCTGGCCCTGTTCGATCAGGATCCGGGCTTCGATCTCAGCGATGTCGGCTTCGGCGCGGCTGACGGCCAAGGACAGATCGCGGTCGTCAAACCGCGCAGCGACATCGCCCTGCTTCAGGCGACCGCCCATTCTGACGTCCGGGTGCACCCAGGTTATCGTTCCCGTTATTTCGGGCCTGACGACCAGTGTCCGGGCTGGCTGGACCTCGCCCCAGGCTTCGATCACCGGTCCTTGCTCTGCCGCCATCACGGTCGAGACTTCCACCAGACGCGCAACGCGCTCGCGTGCCGTGCGTTCCGCTTTGGGCGCAGTCTCCGTCAGCCACAGGGATGTCTTGTAAGCGGCGAACGCGATCGCGAGAACCAGAGCGCACTGAACTGCTCCGGCGGCAACCTTGCGCATCAGCGACGGCGCGCGTTCCCGTTCCGTACGAACCGACGAAATGGGATCAATCGGCTCCGAGAGGTCGGTCTGCACATCGACGCGTTTCAGATCGGATCTGCGCGTAATCGTTCTTTGTGGCAGTGTTTCCAATTCCGGTCTTCCGGCTTTTTGCAGCAGCTTTGTCTGCTAGATATAACCTCGATTGACAGGAATCCTGTTGTTTTTTGTGTGAGGCCGTGTCTTGGAGAAACTTAGATCTACTATCGGAGGCTCGGTCGTGGCGAAAACGTCTGCATTGTCCGCCACCTGCCCAATTTGCGGTGCCGAGACGGCGGCGCGATATCGTCCGTTCTGCTCCAAGCGATGCGCAGATGTCGATCTTGGCCGCTGGATCAACGGCAGCTATTCCGTTCCGACTGATGAAGGGTCTGATACGCGCGATGACTGACGCCTGCCCGGCGACGGTGGCGCCTCGGCCCGGCGTTCGCGTTCGCATCGCTCCTTCCTCTTGGCGTCCTTGATCACGTGCTCGAGTGCGCTCGACCGACCAAACGTCGTGCTCAGTGTCTTTCGTTGCGCGATGAACTCGTCATTCATCGCTAATGCCTCTGCTTCCAGCGCGCGCGCGCTGGATTCGAGACGTTGTTGATGACTGGCGATGGCCTGCATCTCGCTTAGGGACGACCCCGCTGACTGTTCGCGCGATTGCGCTCGCGCCTCGTTGGCCCGAGTTCGCAGCGACTGCATTTGAAGCGTGATGGCTTTGAGTTTGGCCGTCTCTGCGCGCTTCTTTGCGGACATGATCCGGCTCAGAACTTCGAGTTTCCCTGCACTTTTCATGCGATGTCCCCGGGGTTAGGACCGGACAAAGCGGCATTCCGGCCGCGCGCTACAGTCCGCTGCGCGTGCGTTAGTCGGGTTGAAACGGGCGTCATCCCAACACTGCATCTCGTTCGCGCTTTTTCGCGCGAAGTTGGTCTGCAAAGACGATCGCTGCCGCGACAGCCTTGTAATGCTCGGGCTCAATCTGTTTTCCGACGTCAACAAGCGCGTGCAAGGATCGCGCCGTTGGTGGATCCGAGTGAATTGGAATGCTGTCTTGCTCAGCCCTGACCCTGATACGTCGTGCCAGTTCGTCGGCACCCTTTGCGACACAATGCGGGACCGACTTCTCCGAGCGCGACCACTTCAGGGCCACGGCATAGTGCGTGGGATTGACGATGACTACATCGGCGCTCTTGACGTCATGCAACATGCGGTTGTTCGCGATCTCCCGTCCACGGTCCCGACGGGACGCCCGCATATGCGGATCCCCTTCGGCCTGCTTCGATTCGTCTTTTACTTCCTGATGTGTCATTCGCATGCGTCGCAGGTGGTTTTGGCGCTGCCATAGAAAGTCGATCATTCCGACGGCCAGCGCGAAGATCAGCACGCCCGTCATGACGTTCCAGAACTGGTCGAGCAGCAGCAGCGGCAACATACGTTCGTGGATGTGCACGTAGCCCGGCAGCCGATCGATCTCTCCGGCAATCGCGACGGCCAGGATCACGCTGATTGCGATCAGCTTCACGAAGCTTTTGAAGAACTCGAACAAGCCGTTCCGGCCGTATTTCTGCTTGGCGTTTTCGACGGGGTTGATCCGGGAAAACTTCGGCGTGAGTTTTTGCGGGGCCAGTACGATGGCGTGCTGTGTGATCAGCAGCGTGATGATCAGGAGAGCCGGGACTGCAAAGACCGCAAAAATCGCCACGCCAATACGACCAAACAAAGTGATACCGGTTTCGAAAGCACCTCCATGGATCAACAACGCTGCAAGATCAGCCGGATGTGAGAGGAACGCCATCAAGGTTTCGCCAAGGTACGTTCCGCCCCAACCACCGGCCAGGAGGATCACGGTCGCGAAGCCGATATAGGCAGTGGCGGCCTGGAGGTCCTGTGAACGCGGCAGATCGCCCTTTTTGCGCGAACGCTCCAACTTTGACTGCGACGCTTCATGGGACTTTTCCTGGCTCTGCTGGTTTTGATCGCTCACCGCAGGCCCCCAAGCGGATCGATCAACACTCTCTGCAGACGGCTATCCCACGCATCGAAAATCGATGGGATGACATGGTGAAGAACGATCATTCCGATCCAGAGAAGCCCTGGAATGCCCACCACCGCGACCAGGAGTTGTGGCATGGCGCGGTTCAGTGCGCCGAGAGCGATGTTATACGTGAAACCGACTGCGACGAACGGAGCCGCGAGCGAGACGCCCAGAGCGAACGTCTCTGACATGCGCGCTGTTGCCCAACCGCCGACCGACACTGGATCAGGAAACCGGCCGAACGGTAGAACATCATACAGAATCGCGATCAGAGCGACCGCATTGACATGAAGTCCGGCCATCAAAGCCAGCGTGATCCCGGCCATCGCAAGCATTGTCGCAATTGTCGGTTCCGGCTCGGGTGCGACACCGGCGCCGAACATCTGGGCGATGCTCAAGTGTTGTGCAGCGACCATCCCTGCAGTCTGCAATGCGAAAATCAGAAGCCGGAACGAGAACCCGATGATCAGGCCCGAGATTGCCTCGGCCACGATCATCCGTGCCAGATCGGCGACGGTGGTCGGTGCTTCCGGAAGAAGCGGCGTGATGAGGGGGACGAGGAGTGCTGTTAACGCCAGGGCTCCGCCCAGCCTGACACGCAGCGAAATCCCGCGTTCGCCCATGCCTGGAAGCAGAAACGCGATTGCGCCAACGCGGACAAAGATCCCTGCGGCGATCAGAACCGTCTCGTTGGTTTGCTGAAAGATGATTGTCAGCAGGTTTTCCATGCCGGTCGTCAGGCAGTGCCCAGCAGGGCGAGCTTTGAGGTGTTCCCGATTTCTTCGAAGGATAGAACGGGGTTCGAGATCCCTTTGGCCTCGAGTGCTTGGCGAACGAACCGGCGCCGGCGCGCGGATGTCGCGATGGCCGGCATCGCGGCGCGTTGCGCGGCCCGGGCGAGCATTCCCTTGACCGATCCCGCAAGCCGGTTGAATTCCTCCGGCGGCAAGGCCACGTCCGGCACGCCGTTGTCATCGCGCTCGTACTCCGAGAACTTGGCTTCCCATTCAGGGGCCAGCTGAATCAGCGGCAGGGTTCCTTCGTTGTCGCTGAGGCGCGAAATTATATGGAACGCGATTCGGCGACGGACGTGTTCAACAATGTCCTCGATTGAGGCATTGCCAACTCGCGCTTCGCTTGTCGCCTCCAGGATCAGTGGCAGATTTCGGACCGAGACACGCTCGGCAAGCAGCATTCTCAGCACGGACTGCAGGACATCAACCGGTACCTTGTCGGGCACAAACTCGTCCAGCAGACGCCGGTTCGCCTGAGCGCGCGCGTCGTCCGACGTGGCGGCGAACTCGTCGAGCAGTTTGCGCAAGGCGCGCCGCGTCAGCAAGCGATCGAAGCTCGATTGGATCATCTCAAGCAGATGTGTAGCGACGACTTCGCCAGGGGACACCACAGGCAGACCAAGTTCCGACGCCTCTTCGTGCGCGGCTTCTTCGATCCAACGCGCGGGAGCGCCGTAGACAGGTTCTTTCACGTCTTCGCCGGATGCCTCGAGCGGCACGTCTTCGTTGAGCAGCACAAGAAGCTTGCCGGGCTTCAACGCTGCATTCGCAACCTCGACCCCTTGGATCTGAATCGCGTAGCTGTCCGGCGGTAGCATCGGATCATCGGTCAATCGGACTTCGGGAATAATGAAACCGTATTCAGTCGCGATATGCCGCCGCATGTTGACTATTCTCGACTCAAGCCCGGCCCCTGGTTCCATCACTGCGGCAACAAGGTTTGGCGCGAAGCGAACATGAATCTCGTCAACGTCGAGAAGATCCCCGAGAGGTTTGCGCGATGGCTTTTCCGGCGCGTCGGTCTCGCTCGCCAGAGCGACGTCTTCATCGGCGCCCGCGAGCCGGCCCGCGAGCACTGCAGCCATTGCAAGAACCGATGCTCCCAGGATGAAAGGAACGAACGGCAGACCCGGCACGAATGCGAACAAAGCCATCAGACCGGCGACAGTTCCAAGGGCGCCCGGGTATCCGCCAAGCTGGCGCAGCATGGCCTGATCTGTCGATCCCCGCTCGCCGCCCTTCGAGAGCAACAGCGCGGCCGCGATCGAGGTGATGACCGAGGGGATCTGGCTGACGAGGCCGTCGCCGACGGTCAGGATGGAGTAAGTCTCGATTGCCTGGCTGAAGCTGAGATCGTGCACGGCCAGGCCCATTGCCAATCCCATGACCAGGTTCAGCAACGTGATCAAAAGCCCGGCAATCGCATCGCCCTTGACGAACTTTGAAGCACCGTCCAGTGACCCGAAAAAGGTCGTCTCCTCTTGCTCTGTCTTTCTGCGTTCCTTGGCTTCTTCATGCGTGATCGCACCTGCAGCGAGATCGGAGTCGATCGCGAGCTGCTTGCCTGGCATACCGTCCAACGCGAAACGTGCGCCGACTTCGGCCATACGCCCTGCGCCCTGGGTGATGACGATGAAGTTGACAATCAGCAGAACGCCGAACACCACCAGCCCCAGGAAGATGTTGCCCCCCATGATGAACATGGCGAAGCCCTCGATCACACCGCCTGCCGCGTCCGCACCGGTGTGACCCTCGCCAATGATCAGCTTGGTCGATGAGACGTTCAGCGACAGCCGCAACATCAAGGCGCCCAAAAGGATCGTCGGAAAGGCGCTGAAGTCCAGTGGACGTTCGATGAACAGCGTGACGGTGAAAATCAGGATTGCGAGGGCAAAGGACAGCGCAAGTCCGATATCCAACATCACCGGCGGCATCGGCAGGATCATCATGATGATCACCGCCATGAGCGCGAGCGCCAGCAACACCGTTGGCTGGTAAAGTGTCGCGATCGACAAACGCTCCATCAATCAGCTCCTCGGTTGCGCTATCACCAGAGCGCCGCGACTGCGCCGCAGGGCATTCAAGGCGACACCGCCTGCCTGTCCGTTCGATGCGGCAGGACCCGCAAGGGCGCCGAGCTGGCGCAACGGCCAGAGTGGTGCCGTCGCGCGGTGGCTCATCGCTTTCCTGTCTGGAACGGCAGCCGCCAGTTTGGGTGCGGGCTGGGTTTTGCCACCAATGCGATTGACAGCGTTCAGGACCAGATTTCGGTAGCGTGCTGCATGCCGCTGCGTACGGGAGTGGTAAAACCCGGCGGCCTTGATCCAGTCTCCGGTCTCGGCGTGCAGCGATTTCAGAAATCGTGCCGCATAGTCGCCTGAAGGCCCAGGTTCGAACATCTCATCTATCGACGCGAAGTGCGTCCCGTGCCAGCGGTAGTTCAATTGAAAACACCCGACGTCAAACGAGGTCTGGCCGCGCGAAAGGGCGCGTTGTGCGTGCAGCAGCGCTGCCGCGCGCGAGTCGAACCAGTCGCCCTTGCCGGCAACATTCACAGTCCAGGGCCAGGCGCCGAACGTGTCGTCCCGCCTGGTTCCAGTTTCGACCTGCGTGATCGCAATCAGAACGCCCCGCGGGATTCCATGACGGTCCGCGGCCTGGATCGCTGCGTTCCGACAGATCGCCATTGTTGCTTTGGTATCGCGAGCCGCCTTGGCCTCGAAGACCGGGACAATGACCAAGGCGATCAGAAGCAGCAGACTGCGTGGCAATCGCTATCCTCCTGCAATGCGGGGAATGATCTCGCTCTGGAAGAAAGTCACCAGGCCCTGGCTCATGAAGGACAGGCTGATCCAGAAGACCAGCGCGATCGCCAGGAGTTTTGGGACAAACGTCAGCGTGAGTTCCTGGATCGACGTGAGCGCCTGGAAAAGCCCGATCGCAAGCCCCGCGATCAGCGCGACCCCAAGGATCGGCGTGGATACGACGACGCCGGTCCATACCGCCTCGCGCATGACCGTGATCATCTCTGTCTCGTCCAATTCAGATCTCCCAGGCGTGACACAACTTTACAGCGAAGGACGGTGGGCCAGAGGCAAACGGCCCCAGAGGTTCACATCCCGTGCTGTCGTCGCGTGCGTTCACAAAAACCGCTCAGACGGGCATGCGCAGAATTTCCTGGTAGGCTTCCACCACCCGGTCGCGGACGGTCACAGCCGTCTCCAAAGCCATCTCGGTGGCCGTCAATGCCTCGACCAGCGATTGGATATCTCCCTTACCGGCCATCGCGTTGACCGAGGCAGACTCCCCAGCTTGAAGGTTCCTACGCATTTCGGCGAGCGCCGTTTCAAGCGCGTCGGCGAAACCCGTACCTTCCGCTTCAGTGGTCATCGGGTTCGTCCGAAGCGCGCTTTGAACGGACCCATAAAGCTGTGTTGCTGCGAGTGAGTCGACTTTCATCAGAGTTCTCCCTGGGTGGTCGGTGCTGATCAGCGGCGGATCAGGTCAAGTGTCGCAGACCGCATTCTGCGGGCCTGGTCGAAGACAGACAGGTTGGTCTGGTAGGATCGCTGTGCTTCGCGCGCGTCGGCGATCTCGATCAGAGGATTGACGTTGGAGAGGGTGACCATCCCGCGTTCGTCCGCGAGTGGATGCCCCGGATCGAGCGTCACGCGCGGATCGCTGCTATCCAGTTGCACCTCACCTGGCTTCACGGTCGTCACATCGCGCACACGATCTACGACGTTGCGGAAATTCACCGTCTTGCGCTGAAAGCCCGACGTATCGACGTTCGCGATATTCTCGCCGACAAGCCGAAGGCGAAAGCTCTGAGCGCTCATCCCGGAGGCAGCGATGCTCATCGCCTTTTTCAGATCAAACATGGGAAACTCCTATCGACGCGCTCATCGGCCACGGCCCAAACCAAGGCGCATGAGATCGTGTGCCTTACGGTAGATTGCCTGTGCCATCGCGTGTTGCCCGCGCGCTTCGTTCGCTTTCATCATCTCGTCTTCCAACGAAACCGAGTTGCCGTTGCCCGAGGTCGAGTCGGCTGCGGGATCGATGATGACTTCGGGGTGCCGCGCGGCGCGCTCGATCGGCTGAAAACCGAGATGTCCGGGCCGGGTCGCCTTGGCGGTGAACGGTTCGTTAACGTATTCGGAGAAACTTCTGACGTCGCGGGCGCGGAACTCGGGCGTGTCCGCATTTGCAACGTTTTCGGCAATAACCCGATGCCGCGCCGTTGCATGACGCGCCATGGCTGTTGCCATCTTAAACAGAGGGATTTCTTCCATCATGACCGATGCTTCTCACCGAACTATCTGGGACTGGTCTTGGCAGAAAGGCCTTAAGGTTTCCTTTTCACGATCAGCAGGATTCCAGAAATGACGACGCTGTCTCGTGCGCAAACCTTCAGCCCCGCAGTTCGGATTTGGGGAACGGTCATCGGCAGCGACGGGTCCACCGTGCGGGTCGCCGGGTTGGGACGATTGGCAGGCCTCGGTGACTTCATCGAGATTGAAACCGGTTCCGTCCTGCTTGAAGGCGAGGTGATCGCCGTGGACGGCGAGGAACTCCTGGTTCTGCTCTATGCGTCGCCCGAGGGACTAAGGACCGGTCAGCAAGCGGTTCTCGCCCAATCTAAAGCGCGCCCGCCCTCGACGCATTGGCTTGGAAAGGTGCTTGATGCCTTTGGACATGACGATGAAGCTGGCCGGGAGAGCATTGAAGACGAAGATGCCGGCCCACGGCCCGCGTTTGATCGGGCAGATCGCAGGCGTCCTCTCGGATCGCGGCTGTCAACGGGATTGGCTGCACTGGATACGCTTCTGCCCTTGTGTCGGGGGCAACGTCTCGGGGTGTTTGCCGGATCCGGCGTCGGAAAATCGAGGCTGATGTCGGATCTCTCTCTCGGTGTTTCGGCTGATGTTGTCGTGATCGGATTGATCGGAGAGCGGACACGCGAAGTCGGCGATTTTGTCAGATTGCTGCGCAGCACCGGCGGCCTCGAGCGGACGGTGATCATTGCCGCCACATCTGATCAAAGCGCACTCGTCAAACGCCGCGCTGCCGATCTGACCATGGAGACGGCAGAGCTTTTCCGCGATCAAGGCCATCACGTCTTGTGTCTCTTCGATTCCGTTACTCGCTATGCCGAGGCGCATCGAGAGATAGCACTTGCCGCTGGCGAACCCCCAGCCTTGCGGGCGTTCCCACCGTCGACCTCGGCTCAGATCGCGAAGCTGTGTGAGCGCGCTGGGCCCGGTCAGGATGGCTCATCGATGGGGGATATCACGGCGATTTTCACGGTCCTGGTGTCTGGGTCGGACATGGAAGAACCGATCGCTGACATGGTTCGCGGAATCCTTGATGGACACATCGTTCTCGAGCGCACAATTGCGGAGCGTGGCAGATTTCCCGCAATTGATCTCCGCCGTTCGGTATCGCGCTCGGCGCCTGCGGCGTGGTCGCCCGAGGAGGAACTCCTGGTTGCGCGCGCGCGCCAGGCCGTCGCGCTCTATGAAGAAGCAGCACCCATGATCCAGGCGGGTCTGTATCAGGCCGGAGCAGATCCTGCGCTTGACGAGGCCGTGGCGCTCTGGCCCGCACTTGACCAGTTCATCGGGACACGGACCGTTGGACACTCCGATAGCGAAAGCTTTGATCTCCTGCAGTCGGTTCTCGTACAGCAAAGCGGTTGAGGCTCTCGGGTCAGGGAGACGTCTTCGAACGCGGAAGCCGGCCAAGCCATCCAGAAACTTCGTCCCGACCAGATCTTGCATCGATTTCTCTGAAAGGCGCGGGAGGACGGTATGTTGAGGCTAAAAACAACCCACATGTCCGTGCGACATTGGCAGCGTCCGCCGCGCAGAGCGCGTCGCGCTAAACGCCGGGCCATCTCTTGAGGGTACATACGCGCAACGAATGTAGTCTGGCCTGTCTCGCGTATTGCGCTGACCCGGACGGGGCGATACATCCCCGGCGATCTCCACGAACATCGCCCGAGGTGCAGCATGGCCAGCTATCAGTACGTCTACCACATGGATGGTGTGTCCAAGACCTATCCGGGCGGAAAGAAGTGTTTCGAGAACATTCGGCTCTCGTTTCTGCCGGGGGTGAAGATCGGTGTCGTCGGAGTCAACGGCGCTGGTAAGTCCACCCTGATGCGGATCATGTCGGGGCAGGACACGGACTTTCAGGGCGAGGCCTGGGCGGCCGAAGGGGCCAAGGTCGGCTACCTGCCGCAGGAGCCCGCGCTGGACGAAAGCCTGGACGTGCGCGGCAACGTCATGCTGGGCGTCGCCGCGAAGAAGGCCAAGCTCGACCGGTTCAACGAGATCGCCATGAACTACTCGGACGAAACCGCCGACGAGATGGCGCAGCTTCAGGACGAGATCGACAGCCAGAACCTCTGGGATCTCGACGCCCAGGTCGACATCGCGATGGAGGCTCTGCGCTGCCCGCCGGACAGCTCGCCTGTCGCCACGCTCTCGGGCGGGGAACGTCGCCGTGTCGCCCTGTGCAAACTGCTGCTCGAAGCGCCCGAGATGCTGCTGCTGGACGAGCCGACCAACCACCTGGACGCCGAGACCATCTCGTGGTTGCAGAAGCATCTCATTGATTATAAGGGCACAATCTTGATCGTAACGCACGATCGCTATTTCCTCGACGACATCACCGGCTGGATACTCGAGCTCGACCGGGGCCGCGGCATCCCCTATGAAGGCAACTATTCGAGCTGGCTCGAGCAGAAGGCCAAACGGCTGGAACACGAAGCGCGCGAGGACAAGTCCCGCAAGCGCACGCTCGACCGCGAGCTGGAGTGGATCCGTCAGGGCGCGAAGGCCCGCCAAGCCAAGCAGAAGGCCCGAATCAACGCCTATAACGATCTTGCGTCGCAATCGGAGCGCGAGAAAATCTCGACCGCCCAGATCGTTATCCCGAATGGCCCGCGCCTAGGCTCGAAGGTCATCGAGGTCGAGGGCTTGCATAAGGCCTATGGCGATAACCTGTTGATTGAAAACCTGTCTTTCTCGCTGCCGCCCGGCGGCATCGTTGGCGTCATCGGCCCGAACGGGGCGGGCAAGTCGACGCTGTTCCGGATGCTGACGGGCCAGGAACAGCCGGACACGGGCACCATCGAGTTCGGCGACACCGTTCAGTTGAGCTATGTCGACCAGTCCCGCGATGCGCTGGATGGCGAAAAGACCGTTTGGGAGGAGATCTCGGACGGGCTGGACATCATCCAACTTGGCGATGCCGAACTGAACAGCCGCGCCTATTGCGGAGCGTTCAACTTCAAGGGCGGTGACCAGCAGAAGAAGGTCAAGCTGCTCTCGGGCGGGGAGCGCAACCGCGTCCACATGGCTAAGCTGTTGAGAGAAGGCGGAAATGTCCTGCTGCTCGACGAGCCGACCAACGATCTGGACGTCGAAACCCTGCGCGCGCTGGAGGACGCCATCGAGACCTTTGCCGGCTGCGCCGTGGTTATCTCCCACGACCGCTTCTTCCTGGACCGTCTGTGTACGCATATCCTGGCCTTCGAGGGCGAGGCCCATGTCGAATGGTTCGAAGGCAACTTCGAGGACTACGAGGCGGATAAGGTTAGACGATTGGGACCGGATGCGCTTGAGCCGAAGCGGGTGAAGTATAAGAAGTTCAAGAGGTAGCGAAAGTGAGAAATTTTGAGTGAATACCTGACGATCGCATGGCCTTACATAGAGTCGGCGTTTGCGGTCGCCGGTGGTATTGGCGCATTATTTGGGCTATATTTCGCAATCAAAAGAGCTTTATTTTCGAAACTGACTTGGCGACGTACGCTTCGCGCAGCAGAAGCACTACTCGAAGGTGTTGAAGAAGACAGTTGGGAGCCAGATCTGGTTATGGGACTCGGTCGCAGTGGTGCACTTTGGGCTGGCTGGTTGGCAGGGAACTTGGGCTCGAAACCGGTTTTTACAATTGATCGGTTCTTTGACGAAAAGGATGGGGTTAGAGTATTAAGTCTTCCTCTTTCTGACGTCACTCTTGAGATAGTGCGAATTAAGTTTGGAATATCTCCGAGAATACTTGTGGTTGAAGGCGCAACCTCTTCCGGTCATGGTCTTTCAAATTTTGTCTCAAAGGTGGCGGATGTATTGCCTCAAGCCGATGTCAGAACGGCATCTATATTCGTTAATGCTGGAGCATCATATCTTCCGACTTATGTTGGAGTGCGAAATCTATCGCCTTGGCCAGAAGAGTTTCCTTGGCATCTTCGACGATCTTACCGGCGGCACATGCGAACAAGACGGTGAACCAACCTAGGGTGAAGCTCGGACCCGCCCTTCAAACAAGTTCCGACAACTCATCCGCCTTGATCCCTACATCTCGCCTCTGACGCCTAACCGGCACACGGCCCAACCAAACGTCGCTATGAAACAACGAATTCGCCGTCCCCGTACGGCGACCGCCAGATGCAATGCAGATGATCGGGCAGCGTAGCCCAGGCTACGATCTCCAACTGACGCTCGGCGCGAGTGACCCGTACGTCGCGCAGCAGACCGATCTCACGCAGCAGCAGGTCGCTATCGCGGTCCGCGAGGCAGACCGTGAAGAAGATCGTTGCTCCCCGCGATTTCGTCCGGATGTAGGTCGACATGATGTATATGGACGACCGTCAGGGTTAAGCCTGCGTGAACGCCGCGAAAGCTCTCGCAAGAGTCAATCCTTGACCATTTGGTTTGTAAATTTTTGCTCGACGACCGGCTTTTGAGATCGGTGATTTCACGCATGACGTTTTTCACGTAATTTTCCATTAACCGGATATTGGCGCGGATTCTACGCTGCATGTCGTGGTTTCGGTTCGATTGGAAATCCGCGCGAAGCTTGCGGAAACCTCGCTCGAGGCGCACAGTTTCGAACCGAAATCTGGCGACGGGAGGGCGCGACATGCGGATCATCATTCAACTCGGATTTGTGGCGGTAGCCGCGCTGCTGACCGCGTGCGGCCCTCAGGCTTCTGCGCCGCCTCCGAAGGTCAGCCCCGCTCTGGATGCCGCCGCCGCCGAGGGGACGCGCTACGCCATGGCCTCGTTGATCGGGATCGGCGATATCGTGATCACGCCGGACGCGATGGTCACCAGCGACGGCCAGCGACTGCCGATCCAGGCGGCGGGTGAGGGCGTCTGGGCGTTCCTCGATCCGCCATCGGAGCTGACCAATGGTGAGAATTTCTGTTTCTCGAAGCCGGTCACGTTCTTTACCTGGCACAAGCACGAGGAGGGTCTGCTGGTGATGAATGTCGGCGACTGGCCCTCTGCGCCAGAGGTGCCGAACGCCCAGATCTGGGACGTGCCCGGGGGCTGCGGGTTGTCGACCTACAACCCGGCGACCTGAGGCGCGGACAAGGCCACGCGTTCGCGCAGCGCAGGATTGCGCTGGATCAAAGCGGGCGGATCCAAAGCCATGCCAGCCTCCTGTCAGACACTGAGAGGAGGTTGCCATGTCCCACACCCCGCACGAACTGGCCGAGGAGTTCCCGGACAAGCTCGACGCTATGCACGCGTTGAAGGAATCGGATGCGCATTTTCGGAAGCTGTTCGATGAGTACCACGCGGTGAACCGCGCCATTCACCGGGCCGAGACGAATGTCGAGCCGACGGACCAGTTCAACGAGGAGGACATGCGCAAACAGCGGATGCGGTTGAAGGACGAGATCGCGCGGATGCTGGCCTGATCCGCTGCGCGGTGGCATGGGCGCGCGAAAAGACCCTACCAAAACGGGCTCAATTCGTTACGTCTCGGGGCATAGCACACGGGGCCGTCCGGCCCTGCCCAGGGACGAGGCATCATGGCACGGCTTCTGCTTTACCACGCGCATCCGGCGAACCGGAAATCCCAGGTCAACAGGGCGATGGCCGAGGCCGTGCGAGGCCTTGGCGGGATCACGTTCGTCGATCTCTACGCCGAGTATCCGCGGTACGACATTGATGTAGACCGCGAGCAGGCGCGGCTGGTCTCGCACGATGTCGTGCTGATGCAGTTCCCGCTCTACTGGTATTCGACGCCGTCGATCTTGAAGGAATGGCAGGATCTGGTGCTGGAGCATGGCTTTGCCTACGGCGCCGATGGGGACAAGCTGGCGGGCAAGACGCTGATGCTGGCGATCTCGGCGGCGGGACCGGAAGAGGCTTATACGGCGAAGGGTTATCAGCATTTCCCGTTGCGGCAGTTCCTGACGCCGCTGGAGCAGACGGCGAGCTTGTGCCAGATGCGGTTCGTCGCGCCTTACGTGCTGTACGGGTCGCTGAAGGCGCCCCGCGATGGTGGGCTGGAGCCGCATGTTGCCGGGTACCGGGCACTGGTCGAGGCGGTTCGCGACGATCGGTTCGACATGCGCGCGGCCGGTCAGGCCGAGGTGTTGACGGCCGATCTGCTGCCGATCCGCGAGGCCGCGCACCATGGGTGACATTCTCTTTCTGACGTTCGTGTTCCTCGTCGTGGGCGTGATCGCGGTGCCGATTGCCTCGCGGTTGGGGCTGGGCTCGGTGCTGGGGTATCTGATTGCGGGCATTGCGATCAGTCCGCTGCTCGCGGCGTTCGGAGTCGATGTCGTCAGCATCCAGCATTTCGCGGAGTTCGGCGTCGTGATGATGCTGTTCCTTGTCGGGCTGGAGCTGGAGCCGCGCCTTTTGTGGGACATGCGGGCGCGCTTGCTGGGGCTTGGCGGGCTTCAGGTCGGGCTGACGGTGGCGGCGATCATGGGGCTGGCGATGGCCTTGGGTCAGCCGTGGACCGTTGCTCTGGCGATCGGATGCGTGCTGGCGCTGTCGTCCACGGCGATCGTGTTGCAGACCCTGAACGAGAAGGGCCTGATGAAGAGCGATGGCGGGCAGGGCAGTTTTTCGGTCCTGCTGTTCCAGGACATTGCCGTCATTCCGATGCTGGCGCTGTTGCCGCTGCTGGCCTTGCCCGAATTGGCGGATCTGGCGGTGAGTGCCGGGGATGGCCACGGAACCGGGGATGGTCACGGAACCGGGCAGGGCGGCGACGACAACGGCGATGGTCACGGCGATGGTCATGGCGATGGTCATGGCGGGGGCATGAGTCTGACCGAGGGGTTGGCCGGTTGGCAGCAGGCCCTGGTCACGCTGGGTGCGATTGCGGCGGTGATTGTCGGCGGGATCTGGGCGACCCGCCCGCTGTTCCGGTTCATCGCGATTGCCAACATGCGTGAGATCTTCGTCGCGGCGGCCCTGCTGTGGGTTGTCGCGATCGCGTTGCTGATGACGCTGGTCGGGCTTTCGCCCGCGCTGGGCACGTTCCTGGCCGGAGTCGTGCTGGCCAACAGCGAGTACCGGCACGAGCTGGAAAGCGATATCGACCCGTTCAAGGGCCTGTTGCTTGGCCTGTTCTTCATAACGGTCGGGGCTGGGATCAATTTCGGCCTGCTGTTCGACAGTCTTGGTGTGACGCTGGCCCTGACAATCGGATTGATGGCGCTGAAGGCGGCAATCCTGCTTGGCTTGTCCTATGCCTTTGCCATTCGCGGCGCGGATCGCTGGCTGTTCGCCCTCGGGCTGGCGCAAGCCGGTGAGTTTGGCTTCGTCCTGCTCTCGTTCACCGTGGCCAGTGCTGTTATCCCGGCAGCGGTCGCTGATCAGTTGCTGCTGGTCGTGGCGCTCTCGATGCTTCTGACACCGGCACTGTTCATCCTGTACGAGAAGGTGATCGCGCACCGGTTCGTCGAGAATCAGGCCGAAGAGCCTGACGATATCGCCGAGACCGGCCCCGTGATCATCGCGGGCCACGGGCGCTTTGGCGGGATCGTGAACCACCTGCTGCGCGAGACCGGCTATCGGACGACGGTGCTGGATTACAGCTCCACCCAGCTCGACATCCTTCGAGGGTATGGCCTAAAGGTCTTTTTCGGCGATGCCTCCCGCCCGGATCTGTTGCACGCGGCCGGGATCGAGCAGGCCTCGGTCCTGGTTGTTGCAATCGATGGCAAGGATCAGATCACCGAGATGGTGCGTCATGTCGTGCACACGCATCCGCATGTGCACGTGGTCGCGCGGGCTGTGGACCGGCATCATGTCTATGAGCTTTATGCAGCGGGCGCGCGCGACATCATCCGTGAGACGTTTGACAGTTCCGTGCGGGCGGGACGCTCGGTGCTCGAAGCGCTCGGCACGCATCCGTTCGAGGCCGAGCGTCTGGCGCGCAGATATGTCGTGCGGGATCGCGAGCGGATCGTGGCGCTGGCGACGTTGTTCGATCCGGACATCCCTGCGCACGAAAACGCGCCTTACGTGGCGAAGGCGCGTGAGCTTCTGGCCGAGAGCGAAGCCATTCTGACAGGCAAGGATCGCGCGTTCGCAACCGAGAATGACCGGGGCTGGTCACCGCCGACCCTGGCGGATGTCGATGCGGTTACGGCGCAGGATGCCAAGTCCGAGGGGTGATGGCGTCGGAAAGTTGTTCGTTGAGACCTTGTTGTTCGTTCAGACCTTGCCGCCGGCTCTGAGCGGTCCCGGGTCTGCGGAGCAGCATTTCATGCTGCACCGCGCACGGGACAGCGCGGCATCTGATCCGGGTTTCGATCACCTCCCCGACGGGCTTTCCTCGGGAGATAACTTGCGCCGTCCGGCGATCTTGAACCGGTCGGCGGTCCCATACTCCTTCAACGCAACACCGGCGGCGAAGTCTCCGAAGGTTGGCCCGTGCTTGAACAGGTGGCCCGAACAACCGCCCGCGAATAGGAGGTTCTTGTGGTCAGGATGCCAATCCACGACGAAGTGGGTGTCCGGCGTCAGGATCACCTGGTTGAATTTCGAATCCACCACGCGCTGGCCGACAAGCCCCGGCAGGCGGTCGCGGATGTAACTGCGGGTCTTCGAAAGGCTCTCGCGCCGGATCAGACGTTCGTCGTTGTTGATGTCGATTGGCTCGTTCGGGATCACGACGGCGGCCTTGACGCCCGAGCCTTCGGCCGAGGGCAGGCCGAACGAGCCTTTCCCGTGGTCTATCCAGCACGGCATGTGCGCGTGATCGAACAGGTCCGATCCGTCCGGCGTCGAGGTATAGAGCACGTTGATGCCCATGATGACGCTGATCGGCCCCATGGTGCGGGGAAACATCTCCTCGACCCAAGGTCCCGTCGCCATGACGATCACGTCAGCCTGCAAAGGTTTGCCGTCGAGCATTGGGCGCTCGTGCGCGTCCGTCTCGACCCGCCCGCGTTTGACCGTGCCGCCGAGTTTTTCGAACAATTGCACGGTGGTGATGACTGCCCGGTGCGCCATGACCATCCCGGCCTCTGGCTCGTAGAGCGCATAGGCGATGTCGGGCGTGTGGAACTGCGGGAAGTGGTGGCCGATGTCATCGGCCTTGAAGCGGTGATACGGGACACCGACCTTCTCGAAGGTTTCGGGGGTCGAGTCCTCCCAATGGCAATACCCTTCGGTCGCCAGGATCAACGCGCCGTTTTCGTAATAAAGCTTCTGCCCGGTCTCTGCCTCCAGCTCCATCCAGCGCAGGCGCGCGTCGCGGAACCAGCTTGTGTAGAACGCGTCACGGCCCGAGATCGCCCGCGCGACCCGGTTGTAGTCCGTGGAAGACGCTCGCGCGTGACCCGGTTCCCAGCGGTCGATCAGGGTCACCCTGGCGCCGCGCTTCTGCAAGGACAGTGCGGTCGACGCCCCGGCGATTCCGGCGCCGACAACGATGATTTCGGACTGCGGCACCCGGCGGATTCCCTCTTGTCACATCTCTGTTCGCTGGATACTGTATACAGAATACAAAAGAGCCGCAAGCGCTCGACACCGACAGGACATCGCTTCTCCCGACGCGGGAAGGACAGGAGGGATCAGAATGGCCGAGACCGATTTCAGCCTGCCAGATGGGACGCATACCGTTGTGCTCGGCGTCGGCGACCTGAATGGCATCATGCGCGGCAAGCGCATCCCGGCGACGCATTGGGACACGATCTGTAAATCCGGCAACGCGCTGTCGATCGCGCTGTTCGCGATCGACATGACCTGCGATGTCTGGGACACGCCCTATGTCAGCTTCGACAACGGTTACCCCGATTGTCACATCTTCCCGATGACCAGGCCCGCCACGATCCCGTGGGAGCCGGGGGTTGCCATGGCGATGGCCCGGGCCGAGGGGATGGACCACAAGCCGGTGCCCATCGATCCGCGCACTGTGCTGATCGCGCAGGTTGACCGCGCGCAGGCGATGGGCTTCCAGGTCAAGGTTGGGACCGAGGTCGAGTTCTATCTGCTCGATCCCGAGACGAAGAAACCGCGCGACGCTGGTATCGGTGTTTATTCGTTGGACCGTGCGGCGGAGTTGGAGCACGTGCTCGGCCCGATCCGCCAGCAGATCAACGAGATGGGCATTCCGGTCGAGCAATCGAACCCGGAATATGCCGCCGGGCAGGTCGAGGTGAACCTGCGCTACGGCGATGCGCTGGCGGCCGCTGATCGGTTGGTGATGTTCCGCTCGCTGGTCAAGCAGTTGGCGATGCAGCACGGTTATATGGCCACGTTCATGGCCAAGCCGTTTTTCGAGGAATCGGGCAACGGGTTCCACACCCACCATTCGCTGTGGAAGGACGGCGCCAATGTCTTCTCGGACGGCGGCAAACTGTCTGCGACGGGGCTGTCCTATCTAGCCGGGATGCAGGCGAAGATGCCGGAGATGGCGATCTGCGGGGCGACGACGCCCAACGCCTATCGCCGCTATCAGCCATTCAGTTTCTGCCCGACCAACACGACCTGGGGGATCGACAATCGCACGGTCGGTCTGCGCGTGATCCACGGGTCCGACAGCGCCGTGCGGGTCGAGAAGCGGACCGGGGCTGCCGACTGCAATCCGTATCTGCTGATTGCCGCCGAGATCGCGGCTGGGCTGGACGGGATCGAGCAAGGCATGACGCCGACGGCCGAGACGACCGGAAATGGATACCTCGATGAAGAGGCGACGCCGCTTCCAGCCGATATCGCGACGGCGATCGAGCTGGCGCGTGGCTCGGACTGGCTGAAGGGCGTGCTGGGCGACTTGGTTCACGAGTTGCTGCTGCAACAGGCCGACCGCGAGGTCGAATTCGTCGCCTCCCAGGTCACGCCGGTCGAGGTCGACCGCTATCTCGGGAACTTCTGAGCATGACGCTGATCCAATGAAACTTGGAACCGTCACCGGCACCATCGAAGCGACGGTCAAGGCCGCGGCTCTGTCCGGGCACACGCTGTTGCTCGTCGATCTGGTCGACGGCGCTGGGACGGTGGTGGAGCCAGCGCTGGTTGCGGTGGATGGCTGCGGTGCAGGGGTCGGCGATCAGGTGCTGGTGACGCTGAATTCGGCCGCCCGGATGCCGTCCGGCACGGCGGGCACACCCACGGACGCGACTATCATTGCCATCGTCGACAAGGTCACGCTGGCGCAACCGACTGCTAAGAAAAGGAAATCCTGACATGGCGCAAGCATTGGGGATGATTGAAACGCGCGGCCTGGTGGCTGCGATCGAAGCGGCGGACGCGATGGTCAAGGCGGCCTCGGTCAGCATTGTCAGCCAGACGAAATCCGGTGGCGGGTTGATCTCGACGCTGGTGCGTGGCGAGGTCGGTGCCGTGAAGGCGGCGACGGACGCGGGCTCGGTCGCGGCGAACAAGGTTGGCGATGTCGTGGCGGTCCACGTGATCCCGCGCCCGCATGACGAGGTCGAGACGCTGATTGGCAATATCGGCGGCGGCTCGGCCGAGTAGTCGGGTGGGCTCAAAACCCACCCTGTGCCTGTTTCGGGTTCAGGTCTGATGAGCAGCTTTTCCGACTTCGCGGACGCGATGGCATCGCCCCGGCCCGCGGTGGTGCCTGAGGCGCGTGCCTTCCAGCGTGTTGCCGTTCTGGGCGGTGGGCCCGAGGCGCGGATGCTGGCCGCGATTGCCTTGTCCGAGGGGGCCGAGGTCACGCTGTTTTCGGCTTACGGTGCAGAACTGGAGGCGATGGCGTCGGGGATTACACTACGTGGCGTCGGGCCGGTGGGCTCGTATCAGGTGAACGCGGACGCTGCGCCATCCGTCAAGACGATGGCCGAGTTGGACGCCGCGGTGCGGGGCGCGGATCTGATCTTCCTGACCGGGCCGGTGCACAAGCAGCGGACCTATGCGATGGTGCTGGCCGATCATCTGTCCGATGGTCAGGTGCTGGTGGTGGCACCGGGGCGGACGTTCGCCGCGCTGGAGACGCGCTGGATGCTTGGCATCGGGGGGTGTTCTGCCGAAGTCACGATTGGCGAAGCGCCAATACCGTTCTGGTTCGACGCCGCTGGTGCCACGCTGATCCTTTCGCAAGCGTCCGGTCCGCGCGGACTGTTGCCGGGACATCAGCCGGATCTCTGTGCCGGTATGAATACCTTGCTGCCCGGGACAACTGGCGTGTTGGATGTGTTGCGGTCCAGCTTCGCAGATGGCTCAGGACTAGTCGAGGTGCCGGCAGTGTTGCTGGGTGGTCCTGCTGTTGAGGACGGTGGGCCGAAGATCCCGATGGGCGGCACGCCGCTGCCGGAGAACCGGACCTTCCGCAACCTGATCGGTCCGCAGCATCTGACGGTGATCGAAGATCTGGCCGATGAACGTCGCGAGGTTGCGCGCCGGTTCGGAATCCGCGATCTGCCCACGACCGATGGCTGGCTCGATGTCCATGCTGGTGCCCCGTCTGGCGAGGGTGCTCGGCCCGTCCCGGATCTGGCGCATTCGCACGCCATGCTGCGCGATGCGGTGATCGGCTCGCTCGTGCCACTCACGTCGGCGGCGCGGCTCGCCGGCGTTGCGTCGCCCGCGACAGAGGCGATGATCGCGCTCGCATCCTCGGTCCTGAAGGCTGATCTTGCCACTGCCGGTCGCAAGCTGCTTGCGATGGGGATCGATGGTCCAGATATCGACACGGCGCGCCGGGCGCTGGAGGCGGCGGTGCGCTGATGGATGCCGACCTGAAGTCCATCGCCGCCGCGCGCGAGGCTGCCGAGACGGCCTTCAAGGCGTATCAACAGTTCCTCGGCACGGATCCGAAGCACATCGATGCAATCGTCGATGCCATGGCGCGCGCGATCGAGCGGGAGGCCAAGCGTCTGGGCGAGCTCGCGGTCGCGGAGACCGGCTATGGCAACGTCCCCGACAAGCGGGTCAAGAACCTGTTCAACGCGCTGTCGGTCGCCGATTGGCTGCGAGACGTCACGACGCTGGGCGTGCTCTGGCGCGATGACGCAACGAAGATCTGTGCGATTGGCGAGCCGATGGGCGTCGTGGCGGCGCTGATCCCGGTCACGAACCCGACCTCGACGATCATCTACAAGGTGTTGAGCGCGGTGAAGGCGGGCAATGCCATTGTCTGCGCGCCGCATCCGCGTGGCGTGCGCTGCGGGATCGAGACGACGCGGATCATGGCTGAGACGGCCGAGGCGATGGGTGCGCCCAAGGGACTGATCCAGTGCATGTCGGATGTGACGATCCAGGGCACGGGGGAACTTATGCGTCACCGCCGGACCTCGGTCGTGATGGCGACAGGCGGCCCGGCGATGGTTCGCGCGGCCTATTCCTCGGGCAAGCCAACGCTCGCGGTCGGAGCGGGGAACGTGCCATGCTACGTCCATCGCTCAAAGGCCGGAGAGATCGGCGAGGTTGCCGAGCAGATCGTCACGTCGAAAGCCTTCGACTACGGCACGGCCTGTGTTTCGGAACAGGCGGTAATCGCCGACAAGCCGGTCGCCCGGGAATTGCGGCATGAGTTGAAGCTGCGCGGCGCATATTTCATGACGCCTGCCGAAGCCGACCGGCTGGCGGGGGTGATCTTTCACGGGCGCCAGCAGATGAACCCGGAGCGCGTTGGACAGTCGCCACAGGCCTTGGCCGATGCGGCAGGGTTCTCGATTCCGCCGAAGACGCGATGTCTGGTGAGCGAGGAGAGCGAGATCGGTTGGCAACGCCCCTTGTCCGCGGAGAAACTGAACCCGGTGCTGGCGTTCTTCGAGGCGCGCGACGCAGATCACGGGATCGAGTTGTCCCACGCGATCGCGACGTTCGAAGGCTGGGGCCATTCCTCGGTCATCCACTGCGATGACCCGGGCATCGTCGCGCGATTTGCGACCGTTCCCACCGGTCGCGTGCTGGTCAACACGCCTGCGATCATGGGCGGGATGGGATATTCGACCGATCTTGAGCCCAGCTTCATGCTGGGGACGGGGACGTGGTCGGGGTCGATCACCTCGGACAATGTGACGGCACTGCATCTGATCAATATCAAGCGCGTGGCCTACGAGAACCGCCCCTGGCGCGACATCTACGAGGAGTACGGTGAATGAGTGACCTGACCATCCGCGCCCTCGTGCAGATCGACAACCTGCAACCGAAGTTCGCCGCCTACAACGGTGCGACGGTGCAGGGCTCGGTGCCGCTTTCGGGCGATACAATCCTGATTGGCGAGATCGCGCCGGGCAACGGTGTGTTTTCGCTCATTGACCGGGCATTGAAGGCGTCCTCGTGCGAAGCGACAAGCCAGATCGTGGAACGTGAGTTCGGCTTTTTCATCCTCCGCAGTCCGTCCAATGCCGAGGTGTCGGCGGCGCGCGACGCCATTCTGGCCGAGTTGGGGGCGTCGATGACCGACCGGACGAAGCCGTCGGTGGCGTCGACGCAGATCATCACCTCGGTCGAGCCTTATCAGGCGCAGTTGCTGAACAAGTGGCGCAAGGGGGCTTTGGTGGTGCCGGGGCAGACGCTCGGGATCATCGAGTGCGCACCTGCCGCTTACATCTCGATCGCAGCGAACGAGGCCGAGAAGTCCGCTGATATCGACATTGTCGAGGTGCGTGCCGTGGGCCGGTTCGGGCGGCTGTTCATCTCGGGCAGTGAGGACAGCGTGAAGACCGCCGTCGAAGGTGCGATTGCCGGGATCGAAACCGTCGAGGGCCGGCAAGAGAGCAAGACCCCCTGATGGCCCGGGTCATCGGCGCGGAACACATCGAAGCGGCGCGCGCCAGTGGTCGTCAGCGCCTCGAGGTCCTGCCCGGCGACATCGTGACGGATCTGGCACGGGACAGTGCGGCGCGATTGGGGATCGCCTTGGTGGATGGTCCGCTGGAGCGCCCGGTGGTTGCGCGCACTGACGGCAACACGGCGATGCGCAGGGCGTTGACCCGGCGGGCGCCGCGATGGGTGGCGCCGCGCGTGGAGCGGGCGCGCGAGCCGCGTCGGTTGCGCAAGCTCGCACTGGTCGGTGCCGGAGGCGTCGGCGGCACCGTCGCGCACTTGGCGGCGAATGCTGATCTGGCTGCCGAGATTGCGCTGATCGATGTCGCGCCGGGACTGGCCGAGGCAACGGCGCTGGACCTGATGCACGCAGCGGGGATCACGCGGTCTGCGTGTCGGGTCACCGGCAACCAGGATCTTGCGAATGTGGCCGGTGCTGAATTGGTGGTCGTCACCGCGGGACGCCCGAGGACACCGGGGATGAGCCGCACCGATCTGATCGGCGTGAATGCCCGCGTGATCCGAGCGGCTGCCGAGGCGATCAAGACGCAGGCGCCCGAGGCCATCGTGATCGTTGTCACCAATCCGCTGGATGAAATGACGACCGAGATGCTTCGCGCCACCGGTTTCCCGCGCGAGCGGGTTCTGGGCATGGCGGGTACGCTGGATTCCAGCCGGTTTCGGGTCTCGTTGGCAAAAGCCGCCGGGGTCGATCCGGCGGATGTGCAGGCGGTCACATTTGGCAGCCACGGCGACGAAATGGCGCCGATCCCGTCGCAATCGACGATCAAGGGCCGCCCGCTGGAGGTTTTCCTGACGCAAGAGGCCATCGAGGCCTGCGTTCGAGATGCGATCACGGGCGGTGGTCAGGTCGTGGCGCTCAAGAAGACCGGGTCCGCCACGCTGGCGCCTGCTCATGCAACGATTGAACTGATCGACCACATCCGGGGCGCACGCGCAGGGTGGGTGCCGTGTTCCGTGCTGTTGCAGGGTGAGTACGGCATCCGGGACGTGGTTCTAGGCGTGCCGTGCCATCTGGGGGCGAAGGGGCTGATCGAGGTCGAGGACCTGCGACTGACGGATGCCGAGCGCGCATCGTTGAACGCGGCCGGCGACGCGATCCGCGCAAGGTTGGCGGAATGAAGTACAGACGTGCGACCCGGATGGGCGAGGCGCCCATCCTACGGGACGGCTCGTGACAGTCGAGATCTTCAAGTCGGGAGGGCGGCTGGAGGGCATCGGCGCCTATTCGCGGGCCAAGCGGGTCGGGCCTTTTGTATATGTCGCAGGCACCACGGCGGTTGAACCCTCGGGCAAGCTCCACGCGCCTGGGGATGCCTATGCCCAGTCAGTCTATATCCTTGGCCGGATCGAGGACGCCCTGCGCGCTGTTGGGGCAGAGATGCGCCATGTGGTCCGGACGCGGGCCTATCTGACGAGCCTGTCGGAGCATGGGCCGGGGTTCATCCGCGCTCATGGAGAGGTCTTCGCCGGGATTGATCCGGTGTCTTGTGGCGTGGAGTGCGGGCTGAACCAGCCGGGCATGGTCGTCGAGATCGAGGCGGATGCAGTGATCCATGACGCCGATGGCAAGATCGGTTATTGAGGTGCTGGGTCTGACACACAGAGCTTGCGCGCAAGATACTGGTGGAAATCGCGGATCGTGCCCTCGAGATCGTCGCCGGCCAAAGGTCCGGCGATCGCGTGCCGCGATCGGAACCCCTTCTGCATCAGCTCGAGTTTCTCGCGATCCTCGCGATTGACCTCCTGCCACAGAGCAATCCTCTGCGCGATCAGATCGTCGTCGCACTCTTCGGGATAGATCGACATCGTCCAACGGACGAGAACCTGGTCGGGATCGGTCGGTCGCAGCATCAGCGCGACCAGAAGGTTCGCCGAAATGCTGGCGACCATGCCGGGATAGACGGAAAACAGCGTCGAGGAATGGCGCTGGTGATCCGAGAGACCGGGCGCGCCCTGACCACGGGACGCGATGCTTTCGGGGTAATTCGCGATGTAGCTGGTGAACGTGGGGCCGGATGGGCCTTTGCGTGACAGCTCGGTCGGCGTGTACCCGCGCAGGGTTTGCGGGTGGACGACAGAGAGATGATAGCCTTCCATGAAGTTCTCGACGAGCGACTTCCAGTTGCAGCGCCAGATCTCTTCCTCGGCATGCACGATCTCGTAGCGACCCGGTTCGAATGGGGAGATCAACGTGTTCAGATCGTCGAGGTCTGCCTCGAAGGGCGCGGCAGCATCATCCAGTTTGATCCAGAGAAATCCGTTCCAGACAGTGCTTTGAAACTCTGGCAGACGGCAGGTCTCAGGCGTGAAGCTCTCCTGATCCATATGCGGTGCGCGGAGTAAGCTTCCGTCCAGCCGATAGCTCCAGGCGTGGTACGGGCAGAGAAACCGTTTCGTCCGTCCGCGTCCCTGGACGAGAGGCATGTTCCGGTGGCGACAGAGGTTCGACAGGACCCGGATGTCGCCATCCGCGCCGCGCACAGCGATCACGGGCTCGTTGAGGATGGTGGCGGTCAGAAAGTCGCCCGGCATCGGGATCTCGTCGGCGCGTCCCAAACAGTGCCAACCCTGCGCCAGAGTGGTCTGCCGTTCGTGCGCGAAGAAGCTCTCGGAGGTGTAGAGTGCACCGTGCAAAGACGTCGGCTGCGCCGCCGACACAGCGGTCGTCAAATGGTGCAGAAGGTTCGAGATCTCTGTCGCCACGTGTTCCGTTCCTCTGCTGGACCGTGCAGCCATCCTCTGTCCGGGGCGCGCATGCATGTCTGCAAGCGACACATCGGATCTTGTCGGTTGGTTCTGAGGTTGTCGGCTCGCACCGTGCTGAGTTGGGCGTGCCGAAGCCGATGACCGGTGTGCATGCTGCCACACTCGGGCTGGCGTGATGACAGGGATCTGTCGGGGGGATCGACGTTGCAACCGGTGCTGCGGCTTCAGAAACGCGCCGCTTCTCCGACGCCAAAGTTCGGGGGCTGGCACGCATTGGGAACTGATACTTGAGTATGCGGGCCGGGTCTGGCTGTGCCGTGGATTCGGGAATGACGAGAAGGTTAAAGCCTTGACCGAGCGCACCTGGCCGAACAACGCGCAGTTCTATCTGCGAGCGTCCTGAAGACGTGTTTGGACGTTGGCGCTGGCTGTCGCGTCCACCCAACCTGGCCAGTGCAACGCGACAGAGGTTAGATCGCCTTTTGGTCTCGGAGCCAGGCTATGATCTGGTCGGCGAGGGTATCAGGGTCCTGCTCGGCGGATTTCAGGGTGATCTCGGCGGCCTCGGGCGGCTCGTAATCGGAGTCGATCCCGGTGAAGTTCTTGAGCTGGCCTGCGCGCGCCTTCTTGTAGAGCCCCTTTGGATCGCGGGCCTCGCAGACCTCCAGCGGCGTATCGACAAAGACCTCGACGAACTCGCCCTCGTCGAGCAGGTCGCGTGCCATCTGCCGCTCGGCCCGAAACGGCGAGATGAACGAGGTCAGCACGATCAGCCCGGCATCGGCCATCAGCTTGGCAACCTCGGCCACGCGGCGGATATTCTCGACCCGGTCATGATCGGTGAAGCCCAGATCCTTGTTCAGCCCGTGACGGACATTGTCGCCATCCAGCAGATAGGTCCGTCGCCCGATCGCATGCAGTTTCTGCTCCAGCCGGTCGGCGACCGTCGATTTGCCCGAGCCGGAGAAGCCCGTGAACCAGAGTATCCGCGGTGTCTGGCCGTTCGCGGCGGCACGCGCGGTCTTGTCGACCTTCATCTGGTGCCATTCGATGTTCGACGCCCGGCGCAGCGGGAAGTCTATCGTTCCGGCACCGACAGTGGTGTTGGTGAAGCGATCGATCAGCACGAAGCTGCCGGTCTGGCGCACGCTCTCATAGGCATCGAACGGAACGGCGCGGTCGAGCGCCAGCTTGCAGTATCCGACCTCGTTCAGTTCGAGCGTTTTGGTTGCCTGCTTCTCCAGCGTATTCACGTCGATCTTGTGCACCAGGTCGGTGATTTGCGCGGTCGCAGCGGCCGTTGCAAAGCGCACCAGGTACGCCCGTTCGGGCAGCATTTTCTCGCTGTCCATCCAGACGATATGGGCAGCGAACTGGTCGGCGACAGCCGGGGGAGTTCCCGGGTGGGCGAGCATGTCGCCCCGGCTGATGTCGATTTCGTCTTCCAGACAGACCGTCACCGATTGCGGTGCCATCGCCCGGTCCAGGTCGCCCGAAGGGCCGACGATGCGCGACACGCGGCTGGACCGGCCGGTCAGGCTTGCGGCGACGGGATCGCCGACGCTGACGTCGCCGGAGGCAATCGTGCCCGAGAACCCGCGGAAATCCGAGTTTGGCCGGTTCACCCATTGCACCGGCATCCGGAAGGGCAGGCCGGTCGTGTCGCGCGTGATCTGGATGGTTTCGAGCAGGCGCATCAGGGTCGGGCCCTGATACCAGGGCATCTCGGCCGAGCCGGAGAAGACGTTGGCGCCGGTCAGGGCGGACAGCGGAATCGCGTGGACGTGCTCGATCTCGAGATCCGAGACGAAGGCGCTGTATTCTTCGACAATCGCCTCGAACGTAGCGCCGTCCCAGTCCATCAGGTCCATCTTGTTGACGGCGAGGATGACGTTCTTGATGCCCAGCAGCGAGACGATGAAGGAGTGTCGGCGCGTCTGCGTAAGCACGCCCTTGCGCGCGTCGATCAGGATGATCGCGAGGTCGGCGGTCGAGGCGCCGGTCGCCATGTTGCGGGTGTACTGCTCGTGGCCCGGCGTGTCTGCGGCGATGAACTTGCGCTTGTCGGTCTCGAAATACCGGTAGGCGACGTCGATTGTGATGCCCTGCTCGCGCTCGGCCTGCAGGCCGTCGACCAGCAGAGCCAGATCGACCTCCGCGCCCTGGGTGCCGTATTTCTTGCTCTCGACCTCGGCAGCACCCAACTGGTCCTCGAACACGGTCTTCGAATCGTAGAGCAGGCGGCCCAGCAGCGTGGACTTGCCGTCATCGACCGAGCCGCAGGTGATGAAGCGCAACTGGTCCTTGGCATCCTGCTGGGCGAGGAAGGCGTCGATATCGATCTGCGGGGCGTCGGCTGGATCGGTGGCCATCAGAAATAGCCCTCCTGCTTCTTCTTCTCCATCGAGCCGATCTGGTCCTTGTCGATCGCCCGGCCCTGCCGTTCGGACGCGCGGCTGGCGAGCAGTTCCAGGATGATGTCCGGTACGCTCGTCGCCTGGCTTTCGACAGCCCCCGTCAGCGGGTAACAGCCCAACGTCCGGAAGCGGACCATGCGGTCAACCGGGTTCTGGCGGTGCTGTTCCGGCATCCGATCATCGTCGACCATGATCCACATGCCGTTGTACTCGACGATGGGCCGGGGGGCGGCGAAGTAGAGCGGCACAAGCTCGATCCCCTCGCGGTGGATGTATTGCCAGATGTCCAGTTCGGTCCAGTTCGACAGCGGGAAGACCCGGACACTTTCGCCGGGCGCGACGCGGGTGTTGTAGAGGCTCCAAAGCTCGGGCCGCTGCGCCTTGGGATCCCAGCGATGCGACTTGGAGCGGAACGAGAAGACGCGCTCCTTGGCGCGGGATTTCTCTTCGTCGCGCCGTGCGCCACCGAAGGCCGCATCGTAGCCGCCCGCATTCAGCGCCTGCTTCAGCGCCTCGGTTTTCATGATGTCGGTGTGCACCTTGGAGCCGTGGCTGAATGGATTGACGCCCTGTGCCACGCCGTCCTGATTGGTGTGAACGATCAGTTCCAGCCCCATCTCGCGCGCGATCCGGTCGCGAAACTCGATCATCGCGCGGAACTTCCAGGTGGTGTCGACATGCAACAGCGGGAAGGGCGGCACGCCCGGTGCGAAAGCCTTCATCGCGAGATGCAGCATCACCGCCGAATCCTTGCCGATCGAGTACAGCATCACTGGGTTGCGGAACTCTGCCGCAACCTCGCGGATGATGTGCATCGATTCCGACTCGAGGCGGTCGAGATGCGAGAATGGTCTCATAGTGGCCGAAGCTCCGTTCCTTCTGAGCGGCAGCAGGCTGATCGGCGCGCCCGCAGACCGATGCGCTTCCATATCCGTCGTCGCAGCCAATGCAAGTCCATTCGTTTTGCGTGATTGGTTGCCGCGGGTGTAACCGAAGCATCGTAAATGGTTTCTTGCGCTTGCTGCGACAACCGGGTGGGAATTGTGCGGCCGTTCGGTGTTGATCACGCGGGCGGCTTGTGTCCCGGCCAGGGGATCGTAAAGCTGCCGCGATCGGCAAGGAGGTCCGCATGGAGAGCGAGCGTAACCGCGTTCTGGCGCAGATGGGGTATCGCGACGACTGGATCGGTCAGGTCCATGAGGACGTGATCGATCCCGGGCGGGAGATCGTGGATCCGCATCATCATCTCTGGAGCCGTGGCGGGTCGGTCTATGAGACCGATCAATGGATGGCCGAGACGGCGACGGGCCACAACGTGGTGCAATCGGTTTTCATCGAGTGTCGGGCGTACTACCGCGCAGGGGGGCCGGATCACCTGAAACCGGTCGGAGAGACAGAAGCCGTGGCCCGCATGGCCGCAGAAAGTCGTGCGCGCGGGGATGGGGCCGAGATCGCCGCGATCGTGTCCCATGCGGATCTGAGGGGTGACGCCCTGGACGCGGTTCTGGATGCGCATCATTCTACGGGGCAGGGTCTGTTCCGTGGCATCCGTCACGCTGGGTCGCATCCGGTCGATCCCGACCCGCTGGTCATTCCAGGACGTGCTCCGGCGGGTCTGTATGCCGATCCTGCTTTCCGACGAGGCGTGCAACGTCTGGGTGAGCGAGGGCTGACTTATGATGCGTGGCACTACCACTATCAAAACCGCGATTTCGTGGATCTGGCACGTGCGTGCCCGGGGACGATGATGGTGCTCGATCATTTCGGGACGCCGCTGGGGGTTGGTGTCTTTTCCGGGAAACGATCGGAGATCTTCGAGACGTGGGAAGAGGACATGCGCACGTTGGCGAGTTGCCCGAATGTCGTGGCCAAGCTGGGCGGCATGGCGATGCCGGACAACGGTTTCGGCTGGCACCTTCAGGAGAAGCCGCCGACATCTGACAATTTCGTCGCCGCACAGGCCGATTGGTATCATCACATGATCGACGTGTTCGGACCGGATCGGTGCATGTTCGAAAGCAACTACCCGGTCGACAAGGTTTCGATCGGGTATCGCGTACTCTGGAACGGGTTGAAGAAGATCGCCGGGCGCTACACGGAGGCAGAGCAGGATGCGATGTTCGCAGGCACTGCCCGACGAGTTTATAACATCGAGGTGCCGGCTGCATGACCGATCTGATCGACGACATCGAAAGTGCTGATATCCGCATCAAGGCGGTTGCGGGCGGCGTGCGCGAGACCCCGCTGGACGACGCTGGAGCGTTCAGCGAGCGCACCGGGGCGACTGTTCTGTTGAAGAGCGAACACCTGCAGCGCACTGGGTCGTTCAAGATGCGCGGCGCAATGAACAAGGTCCTGTCGCTGAGCGATACCGACAAGGCGCGCGGCATCATCACAGCGTCGTCCGGCAACCATGGCATGGCGGTCACTCAGGCCGCGCGGGTCGCGGGAGTGACAGCCAAGGTCTACTTGCCCGAGACCGTATCGGCCCTGAAGCATGAGAACATCAAGCGGCTGGGCGCCGAGACCATTCTGGTGCCCGGTGCGGGGGTCGAGTGCGAACGCGCCGCGCGGCAGGCCGCTGGGGAGCAGGGTCTGACCTTTGTCTCGCCCTATTCGGACCCTGATGTGATCGCGGGCCAGGGCACGATCGGCGTCGAGCTGCTGGCGCAGTGCCCGGATCTTGCAGCGGTGTACATCTGTGTCGGTGGCGGCGGTCTGATCAGCGGTATCGGACGCTATCTGAAGGCCAGGATGCCCGGTTGCGACATCATCGGGTGCTGGCCGGAGCACTCACCGGCCATGCATTTGTGCATGGAGAAGGGTGAGATTCACGACACGCCCGAGGACGACACGTTGTCGGATGGATCCGCAGGTGGTGTTGAAGAAGGTGCGATCACGTTCCCGATCTGCCAGCAGGTGATCGACCGGCATGAACTGGTCAGCGAGTTGGAGATCGCGTGGGCGATCCGAGAGACGGCGGCGCAGGAGCGCTTCATGATCGAAGGGGCCGCCGGTGTTGCCCTGGCCGCGGCATTACGCACCGGCAGCGACTATGCCGGACGAACCATTGCCGTCGTTATCTGTGGGCGCAACATCTCGCTCGAGGTGTTTCAGAAGGCGCTGGCGATGTCTCACGTTTAGGCGCTGAGCGCGTTCCATTGTTCAGGGTGCCTTGACCTTGCCGTTTACCCAGTCTGCGAGGATCGCCCGCGCGATCGCGTCCTCGCGCGGTGGATTGATCCGCGGGTGCTTGCCTTGCAGGATCACGTCCATCTTGGCGCGGCTGATCCACTGGGCGTCCTCGAGTTCTGCCGGATCGACGCGGATGTCGGTCGTCTGGGCGATCCCGACGCAGCCCAGCATGATGTTCGAGACATAGGGCCAAGGCTGGCTGCCGAGATAGCTGACCGCACCGACTTCGACCCCGGCTTCCTCGAGCACTTCGCGGCGCACGGCGTCCTCGACCGTTTCGCCGGGTTCCATGAAGCCCGCCAGCAGCGAGTAGATGCCATCGGGAAACTGTGCCTGCCGTCCGACCAGAACAGCGTCGTCGTTCAGGATCAGCATGATCACGACGGGATCGGTCCTGGGGAAGTGCTGAGCCCCGCAGTTCGGACAGTCACGCCGCCAGCCACCGGTTTCGATCTCGGTCGGCGACCCGCAGCGCGCACAGAACGCGTGGTTCAGATGCCATGCCGTCATTGCCTTGGCGGTCGCGGCGATCGATGCGCTGGCGGGACCCAGACGGCTGGCGATGCTGCGCAGATCCATGAAGCGCGCACCTTCGCAAAAGTGTTCCTCGGCCTCGGCGTCATCGAGTGCGGCGAAGTCCGCGGCAAAACAGGGTGTTTCGTTCGAGAGACCCAGGAAGATCGGTGCCTCACCCGTCCAATCGATGTGTTCATCGCGTGGCGGAACCCAACCCAGCCCCGGGGCCTCGGCTTCGACGTCGATCAGCACCCGGCCCTGATGCAACGGCAATAGTGCGGCGCGTCGATGCCGCAGGAGGTCTTCGGCGATATCGCGAAGATGGGCCGAACGGTTCAGGTGGCCGCTACCGGCGGCGAAGGTTACGCGCCTCGTCTCTGTCATCGGGTGGCTGTCGTCCGCTCGTTCTCGCCATCTTGTTGCACCATACGGTCCGGGCGCGCAATCGGTGCGTCGACCCGGGCCTGTCTGTTGCATGTCGCGCGATCAAAGCACCAGAAGATCCGCGACAAAAGCATTGTCGTTGTCGGACAGGCGCCCGGGCGAGGGACGGTCGTGCAGCAGCAGCAACGTGTCCTTGGTCCAGTGGCAGATGCTCTCCGGCGCTTCGTCTGTCAGTTCATCAGACAAGTCCTGCACCGTTGACACCTGGCCCTCCGGAATGACCGACGAGCCCCGGCTGTCGAGCGCATTGCGCCATCGAACGAGCTTTGACGGACCATCGCCTGACATCGTCGGCCCGGTCAGGAGCAAGAGATCCCGTCCGTCCAGTTCAATGTCGCGGAGCCCCAGGCCATCCAGCGGCAGAAGGTACTTGCGAAACCGTTTTGTTCCGTCGGTCTTCTTCGCCTTCAACAGGTCGCGCTTGTTGGCCCTGATATCCAGGCGCAGCACGACGGCGTGCCCGCGCAGAACGGGTCCGCGCAGGCCCAGCCATACGTCGTTGTCCGAGACCGCGATCCCTTCGATGTCCAGACCGTTTTCCTTCGAAGCGATGCCGGTGAAGGGTGCCAGAAGCGGATCTTCTGCCAACCATGACACCAGCATGCTCGAGCGTTTGCCGACTTCGACCATCGCGGTTCGACGTTCGCCGTTCTTCTTGACGGGGCGCATATGACCGGATTTCTGGCGTTCCAGCGGAATGCGGGCCAGTAAGTAGCGGTTGGCTTCCCGAACAAGTGTTCGCATCGAGGACAAGGCGCGTTCCGCCGAACTCCCCTGAGGTTTGCGTCGTTTCAGCGAATGGCTACCCACGACCCAGAGCCAGTCGTCCTCGACCGCAAGTCCCTCGATGTCGACTTCGATCTCGCGCCCTGCGGGCAGGGTCATGATATCGTGGAGCGACACGCGCGCGATTTGCGCCCATCGGTTCCGGCTCTCGCCCAGAACCTCGAGATCGCCACCCTCGTCAGCGGCAACGATCAGTGTGTCCCCGATGCGCACGGCCGCAGAGAGCTGTGTCGCCGGAGGTTTTGCCGAGGCGGACGGCGGATCGAAGGACAGGTGGATCTCGCTTTGCGACGTCATCGGACCAGCCGCCCTGTGGCGGGTGCCACGACGAGGGCAGTGCAAAGCGCCCTGGCTTCCAACCGTCGCGTCACGGCTCGATCAACCAACATCAATAGCTGCGGAGCTCGTAACTCGCCACGACCTCGTTCTCTGGCTTCGCGGCGGTGCCCCGGCTGTAAAGATTGAAATCAGTTGCCGGGAATGGTCCGGCACTGAGCGAGGCACGGCGGGACAGGAAACTCATGATCTGTTTGAGATCGTGCTGGCCCATCTCGCCGAAGCGGGCAACCGGGATGTGCGGATCGACCCGGGCGTGGGCGATCGACACGCCTGCCTCGCGCGCTTCGCGGCCGACAAGCCGGTGCAGGCTCTTCAAACCGCGAGGCTGGTCGAGTTCGGCATAAAGGACCGTCGGCGCATTGCCCCCGATCGTCCCAAGCCCGTCCACCTGAACGTAGAAGGGACCGACAGCGACACGCTCGAGCGCTTCTCGAACCTTCTCAAGCTGGGGCTCGCTGAGCTCTCCAAGCTCGCTCAGCCATACGTGGAAGTTCTCGCGACGCTCGGGCTCTCCGGCATGCAGACCGCCTTGAGCTTTCTCGAGCACGTCGACAATGTCGCGCGGGACCGGCAATCCAACGAAGTATTCCGCCATGTCAATTTCCTTCTAAAATGCGAGGCGATGATGCCGTCAGCCCTTTCCCAGTTCAATCCCCCTGTCGCGGGCCGCGGCGACGGCCCGGGTCATGAGGGGTTGCAGGCCGCCCTCGGCCATCAGAACGCCGAGCGCTGCCGCCGTCGTGCCGCCGGGGCTGGTGACCTGTTCGCGCAGCGTTCCGGCGGGCGTGTCGCCCTCGGCTGCGAGCCGTCCGGCACCCATCACCGTCTGCAACGCCATCTTTGCCGCCAGATCGGCTGGCAGGCCCATCTCGGCACCCGCCTGCCCAAGGCACTCGATAAGGTGAAAGACATAGGCCGGGCCGGATCCCGAGACCGCCGTGACGGCATCCATGAGCACCTCGTCATCGATCCATTCAACAGCACCTGAAGCGGACAGCAGAGTCGATGCCAACGCCTTGGCCTGGTCCGAGGCATGATCGTTCGCGCAGCAGACCATCATGCCCGCACCGATGGCCGCAGGTGTGTTGGGCATACAGCGGATCAGCGGGGTCGGGCCGGGCAGCATCGACGCGAGGCTTGCCATCATGGTGCCCGCCGCGATGGACACGAATGTGGCCGGTCCTCCCGCCAGATACGCGTATGCCGGAACGACATCGGCCATGACCTGCGGCTTCACGGCCAGGAAGACCAGATCGGGGGCGAGATCATCAGGCAATGCATCGGCGGTGGCGACTGCTTGCGCACCGGCATCTGCGGCCCGCGTTCGAAGTGCCTCCGCCGGCTCCACACCGTAAACCCGGAGTGCGGTGTCCTGTGACAGCCAGCCTTTCAGCATGGCAAATCCCATGTTCCCACACCCCACAAGCAAGACCGTGTGCGCCATCTGTTCCCCCGCCTTATCTGTTGTGCGACCCAACTTCGCGCCCGGCGGCGGAGCAATCAAGCGAATTCAACGGCTTGCCTCATCCGCGGGTCAGATGCGTCAAACTGATTGCCTGATTGTTGGCAAATCCGCTTGTGGAGAATCGCTTCGAAGCGCATCTTATGGTTGTAGCGAAGTGGGAGGGTCGCATGTACGGATATACGCTGTCCGACGGTGTGTGCGTCGGGCTTGATCACTCCAGAAATATCGACGAACTCATCGGTAACGAGACGCCATACGACCTGAGAGAGGTCGTTGAGGTCACAGGAATATCCGCCGCGACTTTGGCGGACCTGCTACCCGAAGACATCGAATTGGTGCTCGTAGAGGCTGGACTGGGGCTCGATGTGATCGACTCCGAAGCACTGCTTGCGCAAGCGATGCAGGCGGTCCACGACGACGAGAAGATGCAGGCGGTCCGCGACGGCGAGGCGGTGCGCCATGGCGAAGAGATGCAGACGGCACGCGAAAGCGAAGAGATGATGCGCCACGCGGCATGATGCCGGGGCTCTCCGATCCGATGTCCGTCCTGACATGGTGATGTCCGCGTGGTGGATACCGGCCCGGACAGTACCTTAGGTTGCCCCCCGATCGTAGTTTCCGTACCTTGATGGAAACGCTTGGGGAGGCCGATATGCTGGACACGCGTGCGACGATCTCGCCGCTTCACCCCGATTTCGGGGCCCGGATCGATGGGATTGACATGACAACCCGCGATTCCGCGCGGGTGCGACAGCTTCATGACCTGATCGATGAACACAGTTTCCTGTGGTTTCCCGGGCAGGACTTTGACGATGAGGCGCAACTCGCCCTCACGCGGGATCTGGGAGCACCCGAGCCCAGTCACACAGCACTTGGCGACACGCCGCAGTATTTCGGTACTATCGGGAACGTGCAGCCTGACGGCACCGCGCTGGGAGGGTCACATCAGACAACGCGTTTTCTGACGGGCAACAACATGTGGCACTCGGATGCCTCGTTCAAAGCCGTGCCCGCCTATGTCTCGATCATGTGCGCGTACGAGACTCCCGACGAGGGTGGCGAGACGCTGTTCGTCTCGACCCGCGCGGCCTATGATCGGCTGAACCCAGAGGAACGCGCGAAGCTGGATCCGCTGATCGCGATCCACGATTACACCTTCTCGCGGTCCAAGGTCGCCGAGGTTCCCGACGAGATGCAGCGTCGCCTGCCACCCGTCCGGCAGCGTCTTGTGCGTACGAACCGTGCAAACGGTGCGAAGAACCTGTTTCTGGGCAGCCACGTCCGCGAGATCGAGGGGATGGACCAGACAGAAGGGCGCGCACTTCTAGATGCGCTGTTGGCCGATGCTGTTGCGCCGGATCATGTCTATGCGCATTCCTGGCAGCCGGGCGATCTGGTGATCTGGGACAACCGCTGCCTGTTGCACCGTGGAGCGGGATACGATGCGGATCGTTTTCGCCGTCGGATGCGTCAAACCCGGGTCAGCGGAGCGTGTTCCTCGCTCGAGGAATAGACGCCGTTCGGGCCCGTGGCGATGGCAAAAGAGCAGGCTTGAGCAGCCTTAATCCACGGCCTGATAGCCTCAATTCCTAACGCTTTGTAGAAACTTGGTTTCCGGGTACAACCTCCGGGGGATCGGGTTAGAAAGCACGGCGATGAAGGATGATGTTGCCCAGCAGTTCATTGTAGGGGTCGGCGCATCCGCTGGCGGCCTCGAGGCAATCCGGACGTTGTTGAAGAGTGCTCCGAAAGACGCGCCCGCCAGCTATGTCATCGCGCAACACATGTCGCCGACACAGCGCAGCATGTTGCAGCCGCTGATCGCGCGTGAAACGCATTTACAGGTTGAAGAAATCAGTGACCCGGTCGTTCCGCTAAAGAACACCGTTTATGTCGCGCCGCCCAATGCCGACGTGATCTTCGACGATGGGATGCTGAAGCTCGTACCGCCCAGCAACGAGATCGCGGCACCGAAGCCTTCCGTCGACCGCCTGTTCCGAACCTTGGCGGAAGGTGTTGGCAGCCTTGCAATCGGGGTCGTGCTTTCCGGTACGGGATCGGACGGCTCTGCGGGTGTCAAGGCGATCCGCGAGGCAGGCGGCATCACCTTTGCGCAGGACGACAAGACGGCGAAGTATGATGGTATGCCGAATTCCGCGCTCGAGACCGGCTGCATCGACCTGATCCTGTCACCGATCGAGATCGGGAAGCGGCTGGAGAGTCTTTCGCTGACGGTGCCGCGGTTGGCCGAGGTCATGAAAGGCGACGACGATCAGACGCCGCTTGTCGAGATCCTGCAGATCGTGCTCGCCAAGACCCGTGTCGATTTTCGCGACTACAAGCCGACGACCATCCTGCGGCGGCTCGAACGGCGGATGATCGCGCTGGGAATAGCGAACCAGCGCGATTACGCGGCTTATTGCCGTGAACACGACGAGGAGATCGAAGCGCTCTACAGGGATTTCCTGATTTCGGTGACGCGGTTCTTCCGTGATCCCGAGGAATATGCCGAGCTGAAACCGCTGATCGAACAGATGGTCGGTTACATTCCGGCACGTCCGATCCGTATCTGGGTCGCGGGCTGCGCCACGGGGGAAGAGGCCTACAGCATCGCGATCATGTTCTGCGAGGCACTGGGCGGTTTGAAGAAGGGGCGCGAACGCGGCATCCAGATCTTCGCGACCGATATCGACGACAATGCGCTGCGGGTCGCGCGGACCGGCCGCTATTCGCTCGGGTCGCTGAATGATGTCCCGCAGGCGTTCATCAACCAGTATTTCGATGTGAGCGACACGTCCGCGATGGTTCATCCGGACCTGAAGTCGATGATTCTGTTCTCGCTCCACAACGTGGTCCAGGATCCGCCTTTCATGAATATCGACATGATCTGTTGTCGGAACCTGCTGATCTATTTCGGGCCGGTGTTGCAGGACAGAGCATTCGCCAATTTCCATTACTCGCTGGGTGATCGGGGTCTGGTGTTTCTGGGCACTGCTGACAGCGCCGGCGTCTCACCTGACCTGTTCAAGGAAATCGAGACCGGAAAGAAGTTCCTGCGCAAGCGCGTGAATCACGGGGTCAACTATTCGAAGCGGGCGCGCCACATGCCGTATTCTGCACGTCCTTCGGTCGAGGCACTGCCAAAGAGCGATGGCGGCGAAGACGAGGACCTCCGCCCCCCTGAGCGGATCAACGCAATGGTCCGCGCGCTGGTGGCCAGTCTGGGACGCAACGCGCTGTTGCTGACGCGGGATCTGTCGATTGTCGAAATCTTCGGCGATCTGACCCAGTTCATTTCGATCAAGGGCGGGCGGACGAGGCTGGAATTCGATCACAACCTGCTGGTCGAACCCCTGGCAGCCGAAGTGCGCGTCCTCTCAACGATGTTGGATGAGAACCAAGCCTCACGCCGGGGGTTCAAGCGGAAGTTCGAGCATGCTTCGGGCGAAGTGGTTCAACTCGAGATGTTCCTGCTGAACGATCCTGACCTGCGCGAGGATCTGTTTCTTGTCGTCTTCCACAGTCTCGGGGCGGCCGACCAGGACGTGATTACAGCGCCCGCCGATGACGCGCTCGCCAAGAAGTATCCCGAGGATGTGCAGGCTCTGCGCGACGAACTGACTTTGACGCGCGACGCACTCAATCAGACCGTCGAGCGCTGGGAGACCACCAACGAGGAGCTGAAATCCGCCAACGAGGAACTGCAGTCCAACAACGAGGAGCTGCAATCCGTCAACGAAGAGCTCGAGACCTCGAACGAAGAGCTGCAATCGACCAATGAGGAACTCGTCACGGTGAACGAGGCCTATCAGGTCCAGGCCGATGAATTGAACGAGGTGAACGAGGAACTGGATGCGATCCTGACGCAGATTGAGGTTCCGCTGGTGATCTTCGACCTCAAGCTCGCCGTGAGCCGCTTCAGCCTTTCCGCGGCAAAGATGTTCAAGCTTGAGTCCTCTGACGGGCAGCCGCATGTCAGCCAGCTTGCCCTTCCGCCCGGGTTCCCGCCGCTGGCCGAGTTTTGTGATCGGGCGCTTCGCCTCGGCGAGCCGATTGTCCGCGAATTCACCACGGATGTCAGGCTGTGGCGTTTGAGCTGTGCACCATACACGAACCAGCGCGGCGAGATTCAGGGTGGTACGCTCTTTGTCACCTATAGTGACGAGGCAAGCGAGCTTGCGATGCTGCTCGACCAGATGCCGGGCCGCATGCTTCATCGCACCCGGCATGGCCGCATCTTGCGGGCATCGCGCGCGGCGGCTGAAGATCTTGGCCACACCACGATGTCGATCGTCGACCACAACATTTACGATCTGCTTGACCCCGCAACAGCGGACGAGGCGCGGCGCGAAGCCGAGGAGTTCCTCGACTCCACGCGCGATCAGGATGCTGTTCAACAGGATCGAACGATCGACGAGACTGGGGAGCGGTTGGTTCTGGCGGTCGAGCGGCGCCGTCATCGGTCAAGGGATGGCGAGGAAACGATTTTCGCCACCGCCCAGAACATTACCGAACTCGTCGAGAAGGAAGAGGAACTGTCGCGGGTCAACGCCGCATTGCGTTTGGTGTTGGACAAAGCACCGTTCTATCTGCTGCACCGGGACCGCGATGGCCGCATTCTGAATGTCAGCGACGCCTACTGCCGCCTGATGGGTAAGGATCCGGCAGAGATGGTCGGCAAAACACTGCATGACTTTTTTGTACCGGACGATGCCGACGCGGTCCTGGCCGGGGGTATCGCGGCACTGGACGAGGCCAAGGGGTCCGATCGAGCAGTGATGCATATCGCGACACCGTCCGGCAGACGAGTGTTCGACATCGCGCGCGTTGTTCTGCCCGGGCCTCAGGGTGGCAGTGGTACGATCTGTTCAGTCGCGACGGATGTTACCGATGCGACCGAGGAGCGAGAACGCTCGCAAGATGACATTGCCCGGCTTGAGCACGCCCTTTCGGATGCGGGCGTGTCCGTCATGCAATTGAACAGCCACGGCCGGATCCTGAAGGCGAACCCCAAGGCGGCCGAGATCCTGAAGAGCGATTTGGACGGTCTGGTCGGGAGCACGATTGCTCAGGTGTTGACGGCCGATAGTGCGGCGGCCTTCATGGGTCGGCTGTATGCATTCCTGCAAAGTGATCGCTCCACGGACGCGTTTCTGTTTTCCCTGGTCCTGGCCGATGACGCCGGAAATCCGATCCCGACCTTCAGGATCTGGAAGCGGATCGGTGGTGCGGGCGATGATGAAGCCGAGGTGCTTTCCATCGGCTACGTGATCCCGGAACAGGTTTGACGCGTTTGCGTGTTCTGGCTCGGGTTTCTCGTCTCTGGCTTGGCCACATGGCGGTGTAGGCGACCAAGGTTTGTTGGGGTGGCAAAGCTCAGCTGAGTGGGCGCAACCAGACCTCGACGCGGCGATTGGCCGACCGGCCGTTGATGTCGGTGTTGCAGCCAACCGGCATCAACTCGCCATATCCGCGCGTTACGGTCGCGATGGCATCGAGCGCGCCTTCCGGTACCGCGGCTCGCAATGCCGCATCAACCACCTGCGCGCGTCGCGCCGACAGCTGCCGGTTCAGTTCGAATTGCCCGACGGAGTCGGTGAACCCTGCAAGAACGATCTCGCGCCCGCTGTATGCCCCCAGTGCAAGTTCTTCGGCCAGGCGTGCCGCGTCGATCTGGGACCGTGGCGTCAGATTTGACGTCCCCGGCGTGAATCGGAAGGTCGTCGAGAGCCTGACGGCGTTCTTGAGGTCCACCAGCAGCCCGCGCATCAGGTTCGGCGAAAACTCGGCCTCACCGGTGATTGCATGGATGATGCGTCCGCCCATCTCGTTGATGGACCGGGTTTCGACGGTCTGGTTCACGAAACCCGCCTCGGCAATGATCTTCTGCGCTTCCTCGGATTTCGCGAATTCGACGATCTGACGGGCATGTGCCGGCACGCTGCTGGGTGGTGTGTAGAGGTAAAGCCTGCGCGCCAGCGGATATTCCTCGGTCTTCATGGAGAATTCGCTCGGAACCGAGGAGATACCGCAAGCCTGGCGGATCGGCACCGCACGCGTTGCGCGTTGAAAGGAGATGCCGGTGAAGCCAATGCCGTTCGGATCGGCGGCCACACTGTCCGAGAGCGTTATGTTGCTGGTGAACTGCTGCGCTGTGGGCGCTAGATCCGCATCAAACGGAGCAAAGACCAGCGAGCCGAAGGTCTGGAACGTACCGGAGTCCTCGTCCCGCGCATAAAGGTTGATCGGCGCGTCGGCGCCCCCAAGCTGCGCCCAGTTGCTGATCGTGCCGGAGAACACGAGGGCAAGTTCCTCGAGCGAGATCGACTCGATCGGATTTGATGAGTGGACGATGGCGATCAGTCCGTCGAGCGCGATTACATGCTCGTCATCGGTGTCGCGCAGGTCCGGAATTCCGACCGACTGCAAACGCGACATGTCGCGGTCCCGGCCCCGGCGCGCTGACATTCCCACGGCGGCCAAGCCCTCGGCAATGCCCTGGAACGATGATGAAGACCCGTAGGCCTTGAGGTCGATTGCCGCCATTTCGCGCCCGTTCTCATGAACGATGCGCATCATGCGTTCGAGCGGTTCGGTCCCGACCTCGGCCACCATTGTGGCGTCCAGGCTATCGGCATAGCCTTCGATCAGCGCGGGCATCAGTTCGGCGCCGATCGTGTTGGAGCCATAGATTCCGAACTCTGCGCCGAACAACAGGTTCTCGGGGCAAGCGTCGCCTTCGCAGTTCACCTGCAGGGCGTCCACCTGGATCACGCCGAGAACGGTCTCGATCGTGAACCTGGAGCCGTCGAAGTCGACCAGCTTGCCGCGGAGTTGTGTGAAGCCATCGAAGGATTTGAGCGTGACCGTCGCGGGATCGTCGCTTTGTGCGTGAACGCGCTCAGCGCCGCCCATAACAGCAACAGCGAGCAGCGCCGCTGCCTGCGCAATTCTTGCGAACCTCATCCCAGCCCCCTCGGAGTCGGACCCACCTGTTCACGGCTGTCAGGGACAGCTCATCTTTCGACCACAAGTAAATCTGAAACTGCACCGGAGATCAACCGCTTATCACCGACTTCTTGCGTAACGTATGAGCAATCGATTGCAGCCAGTTTGCGTAGAATCGGTCGTTCCAGCCGTCCAGCTTCCGATCGGATGATCAGAAAACTTGGTGCCGCGTACTTTCCATCTCCGCATGTCCCATCCAGCAGGTCACGGTTTCGGCTGGCAAAGTCGATCATGAGATTCACGACGCCGCTGCGTCCGCCACGCCGGTGCCAGAATGAGTAAATCTGGGCGTTCTGTCCGACCCGGGCATAGCTGCGGTAGGTGTGGAGAAAGCCGCCGCCGCGGCGCCGAACGTCCTGGAATGAGCGTGGGTTGTCCGGACGCACATGGTCGTCGCCAAGCAAGGGGCTGCCAAACTCGATTGCATTCAATTCCAGGTTGACCGGAAGTTCCCAAACGAGTGCGACCCGCGAAACCCGGTCAACGCCTTTGAACGGGAGGTCGAAGTCGATCACCTCGCCGTTGTCGAAACTGATCAGAGCCGGTGCACTGGGTTCGAACCCAAGGACCGTGAGATCGCCCTTCCCTTGCGCGTCCAGCGGGATTGCAAGGCGCAGTCCGGAGTATTCAAGCTGCGCAACGGTCGTGGCGTGGCACGGCGCGTCGACGGTCACGATCGACCGGGCCGCACGGCGAACGTCTATCGTCATCGCGGGCGGGATCACGCAAGGTGCGTCTCGGCGCGGCAACGCAGCCACCCTGTCCGCTGATGGCGGCAGGGGCGTCTCCGGAGCATCGCGGACACCGGCAGGGGCCAGTGCTGGGTTTGCCGCTGTCGACTGAACCGGGTCTTCGGAATTCGTATCGGCAAAGCGGGACGGCTTGAGCGGCGGGATCTCACTTGATTTGACGGGTTGGGGATCGAGCGGAAGTTGCGTCGGATCGACGGGCACCACGGACAGCGCGGCGCTCAATTCATTCGCCGCACTGGGCACCAAGATCTGATCAGAAGGTGCGATGGTGGCATAGCGCTCGGGCTGAGTTTCGTAACTCGGCAGCGCCAAGGCCGGCGCCCAGGGCAAGGCAATGTCCTTGGCGCGCTGTACGTTGGGTGCCGTTGGAGGTGTCGTGCGCGGCTCGCGGCGTTCGACGATCGCCACCATGACACCACTGTCCGACGGATCGCCGGCAAAGAGCACAGACAAGTCCGGTGCTTCAGCCACTTCCACAGAGGCGAGTTGAGACGACTCATCATCGATGGCTGCCGATGCATCGCTTTGCGTCGCTTCGTTTGTGCGCAGAGGTGCAAGGGTTGGCATCACCGGCTCTGCAATCGCGGTGCCGGGAGAGAGAGACGCCAATTGCGAAGATGTATCGGTCGTCGCTTCAGTTTGCGCGGAGGTCGTCGCTTCGGTCGTTGCGTCCCCCTGTCCCGGGGTTTTCGCGTCCGACTCTATCGAGGCCAGAGCACGCGCGCGCACCGTAACCCCGCCGCCGGGTGCCATCACAGGTTCGGACGCGGCGATCGCAGCCTCAAGTGCGCGGATCTCTTCCGCCGACATCGTGGGCTGGCTTGTCGCTGTTGCCGTGTCGGCGTCTTCCGACTGAGTTACCGGGCTCAATGATGGCTGGGTTTCCGCTGACGCGGGGAGGTCCGCGCGGGCAAGCGCTTCGTCCGTGTGTGCCAGTGCAGGTGTCGCAGCACCCTGGGTGAGTGTTTCGACAATGGTCGCGGCAGTGTCATTCGCCGGTGGTGTGGAGTCTTCTAAGGCGTTTTGCTGGGCCGACGTTGAAGCGGTTTGGATCGGCTGATCTGTCAGGGTTGAAGATGCAGCGCTGTCATCGGAGTTCTCTTCGGAGTCTGAAGCTGCACGGGCAACGTCAGTTGTCTCCGGTCCAGTGATCCTGGCGCGCAACTCGCCGTATTCGACATTCCGGCCCTGGATACCGTAGCGGACGATCTGCGTTCCCGTGCAGGTCGCATCCGGAAGATATTGCAGGACCTGACCCTGGCGGAAAACGCGCCCGCAGTCCGGCGGTTGGACAACCTGCAGGGCGCTGCGGTCCGAATCGGAAAGCCCTTCGTCGTTCTTCAGCACTTCCACCCGTGAGAGGCGGTTTGGATAGGCTTCTATCTCGTCAGCATTGAGAACGATCTTGGGTGCGGTGCCGAGCACGCCTTGCAGGAAGTCGGCACGCTGGATCACCGTGCCGATGGCAACCATCAGCACGATCGCGCTCAAAATCGATATCATTCGATCGTCTTTGAACAACTTCCTCACCCTTCGGGGGCCACTTAAAGCACAAGATTGCGTGCAGGCAAACCCGCTGCTGCCCCCTCAGATTGCATCAAGCTGGCCTGCCGGGCGCTTTCACCTGCATCGACCGTCACTTGCTCCGTCAAATATGTGTCATTTGCGGTGAGAGTAAGTCATCGCGGACATCCAAAGCGCGAATTCTCGATCGACTGTGCTATCATGGCCAGCGCCAGAAACAGTTTCAGCGCGCGAGACCGGGCATCCTTTGCCCGATCTTCAAGTTTCTTGAGAGAAATGTCTGCCACGAGCCCGAACTAGAGCCGCCCCATTTCGAATCACGACTCACAAATTGACGACGCTGTTATGACTGGTTCCAAGGATGAGAGCCAAGGTCGTAACCTGATCTTCATCTGCGATGGAACGCTGTCGACAACCCGTCCCGGGTTCGAGAGCAACGCAGGCCTTTTGCACGGTTTGCTAGAATCGGACCAGCCAGATCCAGCGGTAAACATCGTGTCCTACGATCACGGCATCCAGGGTGCTGGGTGGCGGCGCTGGCTAAACGCGGCATCTGGGGCGGGAATCAACCTATCGATCTGTAACGGCTACGCCTTTCTCGCCCGAAACTACCGGCCCGGGGATCGGATCTATCTCTTCGGCTACTCGCGCGGTGCTTACGCGGTGCGATCACTCGCCGGCATGATCGGCGGGATCGGATTGCTGAAATCGCGATTTGCGACCGAGCGGCACGTGAACCTCGCATTCCGGTTCTACGAGGTCGGGTCGACGTCCAGCGCGTGCCGCCACTTCTCGGCCCATCGGTGTCATCAGAACGTCGAGATCGAGATGCTGGGCGTCTGGGACACAGTCAAGACGCTGGGCTTGCCGTATCCGTTGTTGAACAGACTGGCCCCGATGGCGACAGAGTTTCACAACCACGAACTCGCACCGCACATTCAGCATGGCTACCACGCCCTGGCAATCGACGAGGATCGGACAAGTTTCGCGCCACTCCTCTGGCAACAGAGCCCGGACTGGCAGGGCAGGCTGGAGCAGACCTGGTTTCCCGGGGCCCACGGGGATGTCGGTGGCCAGATCATGCGGGCGCGGACACGGCCGCTCTCGAACATCTCGTTGAACTGGATGCTGCGCCGGGCAGCGGCACACGGGATCAAGTTGCCGACGAACTGGGAGGATATGTTTCCCGAGGATGCAGCGGCAGCAATGATGGGGTGCCGATCCGGGATTGCGCGGTTATTCTTCCTGAGAGAGCCGCGCCGGACGGGTGCCAGCGATGGCGAAACAATCCACCTGTCGATCCGCGAGCGGATGGCAAACGTACCGCGCTACACGCCACGCGGTCGGCTTGATGCGCCTGGTGATGGTTAGCATTTCAGCGGTGCGAAACCCTTACTCGATGCGTCCGTGGCAGTGCTTGTATTTCTTGCCGGATCCGCACGGGCAGGGCGCATTGCGACCAACCTTGCCCCATGTCGAGGGATCGTCCGGGTCTATCTCGGCCAGGGCGACGCCGACAGATACCGTTTTGCGGGCCGGAGCCGCTTCGACCTCGGCAGGGCCCGACAGTGCGGCGGCGCCGACCGCGTGGGCCTGCGCATCGATGGCCGCCTGCATCTCCATCTGCTGGCGAACACGCTCCTGCATTTCGGTCATCTGGCGCTGGTATTCTTCCTGCTCCTCGGGCGTCATCGGCCGCATCTGACCCAGCAGTTTGGTGACATCGACCCGCAGTTGGTTCAGCAGGCCGTCGAAGAGCTGGAAGGCCTCGGACTTGTACTCGTTCAGCGGATCGCGCTGGGCGTAGCCGCGCAGACCAATGACCGAGCGCAGATGCTCGAGCATCACGAGGTGTTCGCGCCAATGGTGATCGAGCACGCGCAGAAGCTGTTCCTTTTCGATCATGCGCAGGTCGTCCGCGCCGATCTTTTGTTCCTTCTCGGCGAAGATCCGGTCGGTCTCGCCCTTCAGGCGCTCACGGATTGCTTCATCGTCGACACCCTCCTCATCCGCCCATTCGCGGACGGGGAAGTCCTCTCCCAGAAGCTCGGGCACCTTCTCCGACAACCCGTCGATGTCCCACTGATCGGCATAGGCGTTCTGCGGAATATGCTGATCGACAAGATCGTCGATGACCCGATGGCGCATGTCGGCGATGGACTCGCTCAGGTCATCGGCCTCCATGAACTCACGGCGCTGTTCGAAGATCGCCTTTCGCTGATCGTTCATGACGTCGTCGAACTTGAGCAGGTTCTTGCGAATGTCGAAGTTGCGTGCCTCGACCTTGCCCTGCGCCTTCTCGATCGCCTTGTTGACCCAGGGGTGGACGATTGCCTCGCCCTCTTCCAGCCCGAGCCGTTTCAGCATGCCGTCGATCCGGTCGGACCCGAAGATCCGCATCAGATCGTCCTGCAGTGAAAGATAGAACGACGATTTGCCTGGATCGCCTTGGCGGCCCGAGCGGCCTCGCAGCTGGTTGTCGATGCGGCGGCTTTCATGGCGTTCGGTCGCCAGAACCCAGAGGCCGCCCGCGTCCAGGGCTTTGCGGCGGCCCTCATCGACCTCGGCGTTGATCTTTTCGATCAGGGCCGCGCGATGCGCATCGTCGCTGATGTTCCCGGTCTCCCGCGCGATCCGGAACTCGGCGTTGCCGCCCAGCTTGATGTCCGTTCCACGACCGGCCATGTTCGTCGCGATCGTGATCGAACCCGGTACGCCCGCCTGTGCGACGATGTAGGCTTCCTGCTCGTGGTGGCGCGCATTGAGAACCTGGTGCGTGACGCCGGCCTTCTTGAGTTGCGCCGAAAGCGCCTCGGACTTCTCGATGGATGTCGTGCCGACCAGCATCGGCTGGCCACGCTCGTGCCCGTCCTTGATCGCCTCGACGATCGCGGCATCCTTCTCGGCGCTGGTGCGGAAGACCTGGTCGTCTTCGTCCTCGCGCGCGACTGGCAGATTGGTCGGTACCTCGACCACGTCGAGCCCGTAGATGTCCATGAACTCGGCGGCTTCGGTCAGCGCGGTTCCGGTCATACCCGCAAGCTTGTTGTAGAGCCGGAAATAGTTCTGGAAGGTCACCGAGGCCATGGTCACGTTTTCGGCCTGGATCTCGACCCGTTCCTTCGCCTCGAGCGCCTGGTGCAGACCGTCGCCATAGCGGCGGCCCTCCATCATGCGACCGGTGAACTCGTCGATGATGATGACCTTGTTCGACTTGACGATGTAATCCTTGTCGCGGGTGAAGAGCGTGTGCGCCCGCAGCGCCTGGTTCACATGGTGAACGTACGACACGTTCTGCGGATCATAGAGAGAGGCTTCTGCTTCGATCAGGTCGCGGTCCTTGAGCAGTTCCTCGATCAGCTCGTTGCCTTCCTCGGTCAGAACGACGGTGCGCTGTTTCTCATCAAGCTCGAAATGCTCCGCCTCAAGCTCGGGGATGACAGCATCCACGGCGACGTACATCTCGGTCTGATCTTCCACCGGGCCCGAGATGATCAGCGGCGTACGGGCTTCGTCGATCAGGATCGAGTCGACCTCGTCGACGATGGCAAAGCGGTGCCCGCGCTGCGCCATGTCTTCCAACCGGAATTTCATGTTGTCGCGCAGGTAGTCGAAGCCGAGCTCGTTGTTCGTGGCATAGGTGATGTCGCAGGCATAAGCCTGCTTGCGTTCGGCATCGTCCATGCCGGGCACGACAACACCGACCGTCATGCCAAGGAAATTGTAGATCGCGCCCATCCATTCGGCGTCACGCTTGGCCAGGTAGTCGTTCACGGTGACGACATGGACACCCAGACCTTCGAGCGCGTTGAGATAGACCGGCATAGTCGCGACCAGCGTCTTGCCTTCACCGGTCTTCATTTCCGAGATCGAGCCCTGGTGCAGGATCATACCGCCGATCAACTGCACATCGAATGGCCGCATCCCAAGCGCCCGTTTTGAAGCCTCGCGCACGACCGCGAAGGCTTCCGGCAGAAGACCTTCCAGGCTTTCCCCGCCAGAAAGTCTGTCGCGGAATTCCTGTGTCTTGCCGCGCAAGGCGTCATCCGAAAGCGCTTCGAACTCTGGTTCCAGAGCATTGATCGCCTCGACGGTGCGTCGCGTTGCCTTGATCTTGCGATCGTTGGTGGTGCCGAACAGCTTCTTGGCGATCGTGCCCAGTCCAAGCATCGGCTCAACTCTCCTATCGCGGGCGCGGCAACTGGGTACGGCCACCGCCGCGCTGCCTGACATTCCCGCCTGCCTGAAATTTCCCGCAAGGCGCTTGCCGGACCGTGGTCCAGACCTTAAGGAAGCCCGCGCGCCAGGCGAAGGTCCGGCGAGAGATGTATTGAGGGTGCCTGCCCGTGTCAACGGCGGCGCCCCGGCAGCGACGGGGAGGCGCGGTTGGGAATTCGGTGTTCGCGCGTGATCTGTTCCGCCGCCTTGATCTTCGCGTTCTCCTGCGGATCGATGGTTTCGGCACAAAGCAATGCAAGTTCCGATGGAACCTCGGCCATCGCCGCACCGAACCGCGACACCGTAATTGCACGTGTCGGGACCAGCACAGTCACGTTGGGAGAGCTTATAGCGTACCGTGCCACCTTGCAGCCCCAATATCTCGAGCTGCCGGACGAGGTTCTGTATCAGACCATTCTCGGTAAGTTGATCGAGGAGAGCCTGCTCGAGAGTGCGGCGATCGGACTTCAATTGGACCAAACGTCAGCGACGCAGCTAACGCTGAGGAACGAGCGTCGCCGCGTCCTTGCAGCCCTATACCTGCAAGAAATGATTGAAGCGAACGTGACCGAGGACCGGGTCGTGGCGCTGTACGAGCGGACCTATCAGCAGGCAGCACCTGTGTCAGAGATTAGGACGTCGCACATTCTCGTCGAAGATCAGGGCGCGGCAGAGGCGTTGAGAGCGGAATTCGAGGCGGGGGCGAATTTCGCAACGCTGGCGGCGCGCCACAGCCGGGACGCAACGGCCTCTCGCGGAGGGGATCGCGGGTGGCTGAGCCCGGAAAAGATGAGCCCGGATTTCGCCGCAGCCGTGCGAAGCCTTCCGATCGGAGAGGTGTCTCCACCAGTCTCGACACCCGCCGGGTGGCACATCATCCGGGTTGACGCAAAACGCACCCGGCCCGTGCCGGTCCTGGACGATGTCAGGCAGACGTTGCGAGATCAGATTGCAGCCGATGTCAGGCGCGAGATCCTGACAGACCTGCGAGTGAACACTGACGTCCTGGACGTTGATTCAAAGATCCCGAGTTCCGCTGTGCGCGACGACGGATTGTTGCAGGACAACTGAGGGGGACGGCGATGACCGAGGATGAACTCCGCGACGAGATCGCGCGGAAGAAAGCCCTGATCGACGCGCTTTCAGGGGAAATCGACGACCATCGGCGCACGCTCGGCGAGACGCCAGGGGTGTCGCCGTTCGCGCCCAAAGCTTTCCCGGCATTACCTGTTGTGGCTGGCGTTCGGTTCGCAGCCGTAAATGCCGGGGTGCGTTACACCACGGGGCGTCTTGATGTCATGTTGGCGGTGCTTGAACCTGGTTCGGTCATGGCTGGGACATTCACCCGCTCCAAAACCAGGGCCGCGCCGGTCCTGTGGTGCGAGGACCGCATTTCGGGACCGGTAGAACCCGATCTCGATCAGCCCATGGCGATCGTGGTGAACGCTGGAAACGCCAACGCCTTCACAGGCTCGAACGGGATGCAGACGGTCGAGGCGGTGATGCACTCCACGGCCAACGCACTTGGGACGGGCGTGTCGAACGTGTTCATGGCATCGACCGGGGTGATCGGCGAACCGCTGCCGTCCGAACGGATCGAGACGAAACTTTGGGAGCTTCGAGAAGCGCTCTCACCTGATCGGATAGATGACGCCGCAAAGGCGATCATGACGACCGACACATTCCCGAAGGGCATGTCGACGACCGTTGAACTGGACGGGGCTCTGGTCACGATCTCCGGGATTGCCAAAGGGTCGGGCATGATTGCGCCGGACATGGCGACGATGCTGGTGTTCGTGTTCACCGATGCTGCGATTGACCGGGATCTGTTGCAGCAAACGGTGTCGGAACTGACTGATCAAAGCTTCAACGCGATCACGGTCGACAGCGACACATCGACTTCGGACACTTTGCTGGTCGGTGCGACGGGCAAGGCAGATATGACGTCGATCGAAAGCTCGGGTGATCCGCGGTATCCGGCGTTCCGGAATGCGCTTCTCGACGTCATGCGAGAGCTCGCAATCCAGGTCGTCAAGGACGGCGAAGGTGCCTCCAAGTTTGCGGCGATCACGGTAAACGGAGCCACAGATGACGGCGCGGCGCGGCGCATCGGATTGGCAATTGCCAACTCGCCACTGGTCAAAACCGCGCTTGCCGGTGAAGACCCCAACTGGGGGCGCATCGTGATGGCCGTTGGAAAATCCGGCGAGGCAGCGGACAGGGACAAGCTGTTAATCACGTTCGGAGACATCACGGTCGCCGAAGGAGGCTGGGTATCGCCCAATTACACTGAAGACGCCGGCGCGGCGTACATGAAGAATGCGGAACTCGAGATTGGCGTGGATGTCGGCGTTGGATCAGGCTCGGCGACGGTGTGGACCTGCGACCTGACGCATGAATACATCACGATCAATGCGGATTATCGTTCGTGAAGATTGTCCTCGTTGCAGCGGTCGCGCTGATCGATCCCGACGGACGCGTGCTGTTGGCGCAGAGGCCCCAAGGCAAGTCGATGGCTGGGCTTTGGGAGTTTCCGGGCGGCAAGGTGGAAGCCGGTGAGACGCCGGAGGCCTGCCTGATCCGGGAACTGCACGAGGAACTCGGCATCGACACCTGGGAAAGCTGTTTGGCGCCGCTTACCTTTGCCAGCCACAGCTACGAGGATTTTCACCTTCTCATGCCGCTGTTTGCGTGCCGGAAGTGGGACGGTATTGTTCAGGGACGCGAGGGGCAGGCGCTCGCATGGGTCAAGCCGCGGGATTTCGGCACCTACCCGATGCCGCCCGCTGATATCCCGCTGATCCCGATCCTGCGCGACTGGCTGTAGTGGGGCGATCCGGTGCCGATTGCCCCGATGTGTCCCGGGCTTGACCCGGGACCGCTGAGAACCGCCAGGAGTCCGGAATGACGCCCGGCACAGCTCGGATCGCGACCTAGACGAGGGGCCTTTATCGCCAGAGGAGATCGCCCTCGTTCATATCGGTGTAGAGGTGCGCGACTTCTTCGCTGTAGCCGTTGAACAGCAGCGTCGGGATGCGATCCTGCGTGCCGAGAACCTTTTCGGTGGCTTGGGACCAGCGCGGGTGCGGGACCTCTGGGTTGACGTTGGCCCAGAAACCGTACTCCTTGGCCTGCAGTTCTTCCCAGAAGCTGACAGGGCGTTTGTCGGTAAACGTGATCCTGTCGATCGACTTGATGTGCTTGAAGCCGTATTTCCACGGCAGGTGCAGGCGAATTGGTGCGCCGAAGGGTTTGTGCAAAATCTTCCCGTAGGCGCCGACAACCATCAGCGAGAGGTCATTCATCGCCTCGGCCATTGTCACGCCTTCGGTGTAGGGCCACGGGTACCAGTGTTGGCGCTGACCACGGGCGGTGTCCGGGTCGAGGAAGGTTTGGAACTGGACGTACTTCGCGCTGGCAAGCGGCCTCGCCATCTTCACGAGTTCGCCCAGCGGGAAACCGATCCACGGGACGACCATCGACCAGGCCTCGACGCAGCGGTGGCGATAGATCCGCTCCTCGATCGGCATCTTGGAGATCAGGTCTTCGACGCCGACGGTCTGCTCCTGCTCGACCATGCCATCGATCTTGATGGTCCAACCATCGGTCTGAAGCGCCTGCGCCTCATCATAGATCTGCTTGTGCGAGCCGAATTCGTAGAAATTGTTGTAGGTCGTGTTGTCCGCCTCCGACGTGATTGGGCGGCCCGGATCTGCGAAGCTCGGATTGGTTTCCGGCGCGGGTTCCCATGGATCGCCAGGCACCGCAGCACTTGCGAGGTTTGGAAGCGCCGATGCCGCGGCGATCAGACCCGCTGATTTCAGCCACTGACGGCGGTTCAAGAACACGCTTTCCGGCGTGACGAGATTTTCGCTGACGCTCCAGCGTGGTTTGCGGATATTGATCATGTCACCTGCCTGAATTCCGGTATCACTAACGTAGACGCTGAGGGGATGACATCCAACTCACGTTGAGGTCAGAAGGATTTCAGGCTCTTAAAAAGGCAGGTACGCCGTGATCATCAGCAGGAAGACTGTTTCACCTTCGGGTTGGGGAGATGGGTGCCAAGCTTGGGACTTGCTGGCCGCTCCGGATCTTTCCGTGAAGCACGAGGAGATGCCGCCCGGAACTCGCGAGGCTTGGCATCATCACGCCCAAGCCCGACAGGTTTTCTTCGTGCTAAGTGGTGAACTTACGATGGAGAGCGATGGGTCGGTCGTCTGTCTGCACGCGCATGAGGCGATCGCGGTTGATCCCGGTAAGACGCATCAGGCGCGGAACGATAGTTCTGAGCCTGTCCAGTTCCTCGTGATTTCCGCACCGTCGACATCCGGGGATCGGATCGAGGGAGGCTGACCAACGCCTCAGCCGGTTGCGAATTCGCTTTCTGAGTAGCCCTGAAGGTAGAGAAGTGCGGTGAGGTCGCCGTGGCTGATCGCACAGTCCGCAGCTTGGGCCACAACTGGCTTGGCGTGGTAGGCGACGCCAAGCCCTGCCGCATCGATCATGCCGAGATCATTGGCGCCGTCGCCGACCGCGAGTGCGTCACCGAGCCCAATGCCCAGCCGCCCCGTGATCTCATTCAGTGCTTCGACCTTCGCCGTGCGGCCCAGGATCGGATCATGCACCGTGCCGGTGAGTGCTCCGTCTTCGATGGTCAGGATGTTTGCGCGGTTCTCATTGAAGCCAGCCGCCATCGCGACCCGTTCGGTGAAAAAGGTGAAGCCTCCGGATACCAGGGCCGCATGGCCGCCATGCGCCCGCATGGTTTGAACCAGCGTCCGTGCGCCCGGGTTCAGCGTGACCCGCTCGTCATACACCTGCTGGAGCTTGTCTGCGCAGAGGCCCTTTATCAGCGCGACGCGCGCCCGAAGCGCCTCCTCGAAGCTGATTTCGCCACGCATGGCGGGTTCAGTGATCGCGACGACTTGCTCGCGGACGCCAGCGAAATCGGCGACCTCGTCAATGCACTCGACCGGAATCATGGTCGAGTCCATGTCCGCAATCAGCAGTCTCTTGCGGCGGTTCTCCGCCGGGATACAGTTCACGTCCGCATCTGAGATCTCGAACGATACCGGCGCGGGCGACATGATTTCTACCGCCGAGGCAGACAGGCGCTTTGGAGCGCCTGCGCCGGGAATTTGTTCGCGGACCTCGGTGACTTGCGCATCCGACAGCCCCGCCCGAGGCGAGGCTGTCAGCACGACGTTGTACGCCATGGCCGATTACTCGGCGGCGACGCTTTTCCTGCCGTTAGCTGTACTGTCGAGTGCTTCGGCCAGCAGGAACGCAAGCTCGAGTGCCTGCGACGAGTTCAAGCGCGGATCGCAGGCCGTATGATAGCGGTTGCGAAGGTCTTCCGAGGTTACCTCGTGCATTCCGCCCATACACTCCGTCACGTCCTGGCCGGTCATTTCGAAATGCACGCCGCCAGCGTAAGTCCCCTTATCGGAATGGACCGCAAAGAACTCCCGCACTTCCTGCAGAACCTTGTCGAATGGCCGGGTCTTGTAACCCGAGTCCGATTTGATCGTGTTGCCGTGCATCGGATCGCAGGACCAGACGACAGCCCGTCCCTCGCGCTCGACCGCATCGATCCAGCCGGGCAAGTGGTCTGCGACCTTGCCCGCACCCGTGCGGCAAATGAGGGTCATGCGGCCCGCTTCGTCATTCGGGTTCAATGCATCGATCAGGCGAATCAGATCGTCGGGCGCCAGTGACGGGCCGCATTTGAGACCGATCGGATTCATGACGCCCCGGCAGAACTCGACATGTGCGCCGTCGACCTGGCGGGTCCGGTCACCGATCCAGATCATGTGGCCCGAGCCTGCAACCCACTCCCCGGAGGTCGAGTCCATGCGAACCAGAGGTTCTTCATACTCGAGTAGAAGCGCTTCATGGCTTGTATAATAGTGAACCCCGCGCAAGGGGTGAGCGTTCTCGGAGTTGACGCCGGTTGCAGCCATGAAATCCACGGCGTCCTGAACGCGCTCGGCCATCTTCTGGTAGCGCTCGCTTTGAGGACTGCCCTTCGCGAAGCCAAGGTTCCAGGCGGCGACCCGTGCCAAATCCGCGTACCCGCCCTGGGCAAAGGCCCGCAGCAGGTTCAGCGTGGCCGCTGATTGCAGATAGGCCTGCTCCATGCGCTGAGGGTCCGGGATCCGCGCCTCTGGCGTGAAGTCGAACCCGTTGATGATGTCGCCGCGGTAAGATGGCAGCTCGATGTCGCCCTGTTTCTCGACGGACGAGGACCGCGGCTTGGCAAACTGCCCCGCCATGCGACCTACCTTCACGACCGGTTTGCGCGCCCCAAAGGTGAGTACGACAGCCATCTGCAGGAAAATGCGGAACGCATCGCGGATGTTGTCGGCGGAGAACTCGGCAAAGCTCTCGGCGCAATCACCGCCTTGCAGCAGAAAAGCCTCGCCCTTTGCAACGCCTGCGAGCTTGGCTTTGAGGTCGCGCGCCTCACCTGCAAAGACCAAGGGTGGATATGTCGAAAGCTTGGCCGTGACGGCTGCCAACTTGTCGCTGTCCGGATACTCGGGCATTTGCAGCCCGTCCTGGTTGCGCCAGCTTGATTTCGACCACGTCCCGTTCATCGCTCTGGTCTCCGATTCCGAATAAGGGGCCCGCTATAGCGTGGGCGTACAGCCGTTGCCAGTGCCGCTGCTCAAGTTAAAGGCATTTGCGGGATTCCATGCTTGACGAGACCGGAATCCATGGCGAAAGGTCGCGAAAGAAAAGTGCGCGAAAGCGCCGGGAGAAAGGTGCGCGGCCAAACATGGAACGGGGTGACGAGGTCAAGGCGCGGGAGTTCGTCTTCCTGCTGCTGCCACAGTTCTCGATGATGGCCTTTGCGGCGGCGATCGAACCCTTGCGGCAGGCGAACCGAATGTCGCGCAAGGGACTTTATCGCTGGCGGATCGTCGGTGAGGACGGGCAGGGCGTCACGTGCTCGAACGGCTGTACGCTTTCGGCCGATATGGGGCTGGATGACGTCGATCGCGGCACGTCGATCGTGGTTTGTGCCGGTCTGGAGGTTCGGGAGGGTACGACGCGGGCGATTCTGTCTTGGCTCAGGACGCAATCACGACGTGGTGCGAAGATGGGTGCGGTCTGTACGGGGTCGCATGTTCTGGCGAAAGCCGGGCTTCTCGATGGCAAGCGGTGCACGATCCATTGGGAAAATCAGGCGGCGTTTGCCGAGGAGTTTCCGGAGGCTGAGCTCTCGAACACGCTGTTCTGTGCCGAAGACGGTGTCTTCACCTGTGCTGGGGGAACGTCTGCGGCGGACATGATGCTCCAGCAGATCACGGAAGAACATGGCCCGGATCTGGGGGCGCTGGTGGCTGATGCGATGGTGCATGCGCCGATCCGTACGGATACCGATGAGCAGCGCTTGTCAGTCCCTGCGCGGATTGGTGTGCGGCATCCGAAGCTTGTCTCGATCATTCAAACGATGGAGCAAAACACCGAGGAACCGATTTCGCCCTCGGAACTGGCGAAGGGCGTGAACATGTCCACGCGGCAGTTGGAAAGGCTGTTCCGCCGCTATCTTAATCGCTCGCCAAAGCGGTACTACATGGAATTGCGGCTGGAGAAGGCACGGAACCTGCTGCTGCAGACGGATATGAGCGTCATCAATGTGGCGCTCGCCTGTGGTTTCACCTCGCCGTCGCATTTCTCGAAGTGCTATCGGAACCACTTTGAACGAACGCCGTATCGCGAACGCGGCACCCCGCAGGAACAGCGCCAGAGGGCTGGCGTGTGAGGCCAGAGCCGCCCAGGCGTTCCGACTACAAGACATTCCGGTCAATAACGACGCGCTGGATGGACAACGATGTCTATGGTCACGTCAACAATGTCGTCTACTACTCGTTCTTTGATACGGCGGTCAGCGGTTGGCTGGTCGATAACGATTTGGTTGACTACCGAAACGGCGAAACGATTGGCCTATGTGTGGACTCGCAATGCAGTTATTTCGCGCCGGTTTCTTTCCCCGATACCGTGTCGGCAGGCGTGCGTGTAGATCGAATAGGCTCTTCGTCGGTGACATATGCCGTGGGAATCTTCAAAGATGATGACGAGCGGGCAGCGGCTGCGGGAACCTTCACGCACGTCTATGTTGACGAGCAGACACGCCGCCCGCGACCGTTGACCGAGAGCGCGCGCGCAACGCTACGCAGCATCGCCGCCGAGGGCTGAATTGCCCAAACATTCACTTGTTCGCGCGCGCAGCATTATCCTATAAGCGGCGCCGGTTGAGACGCGGCAGTGTCAGGAGGAACGGATGAAGAAAGTCTATGCGACGGCGGCTGAAGCGCTGGACGGCCTGCTGGCAGACAACATGCTGATCGCCGCGGGAGGCTTTGGCCTGTGCGGGATCCCGGAAAACCTGATCGCCGCGATCAAGGAGAGCGGTGTGAAGGGTCTCACCGTTGCCTCCAACAACGCGGGGGTCGACGATTTTGGGCTGGGACTGCTCTTGCAGGACAAACAGGTCAATAAGATGATTTCGTCCTATGTCGGCGAGAACGACCTGTTCATGCAGCAGTATCTTTCAGGGGAGTTGGAGATCGAGTTCAACCCTCAGGGAACTCTGGCCGAGCGCATGCGCGCTGGTGGCGCTGGCATCCCCGGATTCTATACCAAGACCGGCGTCGGCACGGTCATTGCGGATGGTAAAGAACTCAAGGACTTTGACGGCGTGACCTACGTATTGGAACGCGGGATCGTAGCCGATCTTTCAGTGGTCAAAGCTTGGAAGGGCGACGCTCAAGGCAACCTCGTCTACCGAAAGTCGGCTCGGAATTTCAATCCGATGGCGGCGACCTGCGGGAAAGTCACTGTTGCAGAAGTTGAGGAGCTTGTCCCGGTTGGTTCGCTCGACCCGGATACGATCCATACGCCTGGCATCTTCGTGCAACGCGTCATCGAGGGCGAGCACGAGAAACGCATTGAACAGCGCACCGTGCGTGCGGCCTGAGCCGTCTGACCTGAGGAGAGAAACACATGCCCTGGGATCGCAATCAGATGGCCGAACGGGCCGCGCAGGAACTGGAAGACGGCTTCTACGTAAATCTTGGGATCGGTATCCCGACACTGGTTTCAAACTTCATTCCGGAAGGTGTGGACGTCACGCTACAGTCCGAAAACGGGATCTTGGGGATGGGTCCATTTCCAACTGAAGACGAAATTGATGCCGACCTCATCAACGCGGGCAAGCAGACGATCACAGAACTCGACCGTACGTCCTATTTTTCGTCTGCCGACAGCTTCGGAATGATCCGCGGTGGCCACATCAACCTGGCCATTCTCGGCGCTATGGAGGTTTCGGAAGCCGGCGATCTCGCGAATTGGATGATCCCGGGTAAGCTGGTCAAGGGCATGGGCGGCGCGATGGACCTCGTCGCTGGTGTCGGCCGCGTTCTGGTGATCATGGACCACGCCAACAAGCGCGGTGAGAGCAAGCTGCTGAAAGAATGCACTCTGCCGCTCACAGGCAAGGGCGTGGTAAACCGCATAATCACCAACCTGGGCGTTTTCGATGTCGTGAGCGGCGGACTGCGCATCGTTGAACTCGCCCCTGAAGTCACCAAGGACGACGTTGACGCGCAGACCGAGGCAACTTTGGTCGCGTAACCGGTGGGGCGCGCTCTCTTTCCTAAACCGTCTCGTTAGGTGGCGAGAGCTCGAGCAGATGCACCGCAAGTCTCACCCGGCCACTGGTGAATGCTGGACCGTTCGACGTGATCTCGATTGGTGTAGCGCCGAAGTAAGCTTGCGGCTGGCCGGTTACGCCGTGCGCGAACGCTCCAAGATCCGTGCCGTAGCCTGCGCCGTAGCGGTTCACACTGCCGGGCACACCAAGTGACCAATCGTTCGCGCCTGTGATCTCTTGGATCACGCGCCCGGTCACGCCTAACACAATTGCCTTGTCTGGGATCACGTTCGGCGTGATCGAGGATGGGGCCGTTGCGAGTTCATGATCGACCTCGATCACGCTAGCGAAGGAGTAGGCGCCGCCTGTGGAGCTCGAAATCCGTTCTAGGATCCATGCCCCGCCAATAAAGCTCGTGGTGACAGCCTCATCTACGATCCAGAACTGTGCGCCTTCCCACGGCGCAACGAACACCCAACCTCCGTTCAGGAACAGTGCCAGGTCAAAATCATGCTCCGCCCAATCATCACTGGCAGATGCTCCGACGATGTAGACGCTTCCATCTGCCGGCGTTGCGGGTGGTACGGATTCCGAGCGGCTTTGCACCTGCCTCGCGGCCAGGGCGTCGGCTCGAACGATCGCTTCGTTCACGGTCACATGTTTCTGGGCTTGTGCTGCGTCCAAGAGCGGCATCGCAAAGTTTCTTGTATCAGACATTGATCTCAATGCTCCTTTCACGGCCCCAACCGACGGTGTTTGAAAGCTGGCTCACAGCAAATCGAACGGCTCCCGCCGCTCCGTCTTCGGCCCGCATGGCGGCGGTGTAGGTGAAGTCTGGGACCGCGGTCTCAGCAGACCTGAACGTCTCGTTTCCTTGGGAGACGACGATCCGGTAACGTTCCGTCTCCTCCGCAAGCGGGACCTCGACCGCTTCGAACGTGCGATCTCCCAATCGACTTGCTCTCAGCCAACTAAGTACGAAGTCTTCTCCGGCTTTCCGCGCACGCAGATGTGCCGGCGCGAACGGGATCAGCCCGGCGCATTTGGGCGTGTGCACCAACTCGACATATGCTGGATGTGATAGGTCGAACTCTGCGGGCCCGACCCGCCAAGTCCTAGGCAAAAAGCATTCGCTGGCGTCGACGGGAAGCGTTTCGACCGAATCGTCCAAAAGAACCAAGCGTGAGGCAGCAGCGATTGGGCCGGACGGAGTACCGCGCAGCCCGCGCAAGAGATTGCCCAGACGGTACGTATCCTGATCGATCAGTTCCGCGGTTTCGAATTGCAGGATCTCCCATCCATCCGGCGTTTCGGCTGCGATCCGGTTTGCGCCATTCAGCACGTCGAGTCTTTCCGACGACAGGAGCGATCCCGTGGACATGAGAACAATCCAGTTGACGCGCTGCCACCGATTGGGCGCACCGCCGGGCAGTTCCTGAAGCGCCTTGCCAATCGCCGCCGGACTGCGGATGCGACCCGAAAAGTTGAATGACGTACCTGATGCCGATTTGAACAAAGCCATCTCGCCAGGCCATGGTTCGGCTGAAACCGCGAACCAGGGCCGGTGATCCAGATCACTCCCGTTTGCGATAGGCAGGTCCAGAACAATCGCCTCGATAGGCCCCGCGAGGATTTCAGCCTCTGGTTCGATCTGACGTTCTGAGCTTCGGGTCGGCAAATAGAGCGTTGGCTCAGTACTCGTCGCCTCGACCTCGCGTCCGTTAGTATCGGACACGCGATCAATCCGATAAGCCTCCTGTCTGCCGTCAGCGCCCAGGTCGACGACGTCCCCAGGTTCCACGGACAGCATTGAAGGCGGCATTGCGAAGCGCGCATTTCCAGAGGCCTGAAGGGATTCTGCCAGCCAACGATCACAAACCTGCTGAGCCTTCGAGCCTGCCATCAACACTTGATGAGAGCTTTCCGAGACGCGTTGCAGATCGCCGCCTGGCAAACGTGCCTCCGCCGCCCCGAGACGATAGTCATTCTCTGATTGCATGTATGAGAACCGAACCTGATCAGCGCGTTCCGTGTCGCGGATCGCCTCTCGTTCGATTGGTCCCTCGTCTATCGCTTCTGGTTCGACCAGACGCCCTGGGTCGATCGTCAAAGGCCTCGGATTCTCTCGGCTTGCAAAGACCAGAACGCCCGCGCTCTCGAACGCATCAAATCCGTAAATCTTCATGAGGGGCTGCAACGCCTCGCGCGCGGTTTGAGTTCGATCAAGCAGGTACCCGTCGACGGCGCCGTGCAAACGGGACACATCGAAGTCCTCTAGCTTCAAACCTGACCGAAGGCAGATTTCCGTGACAATCTCGGCGAGCGAACCCGAATTCAAACGCCCGGTGATCCAATGCCCCAGACGGTGCGAGGGTCCATCGGTCCAGATCGACTCCCGCACCGGGAAGTCCGGCCACGGTCGCGAATCCCAAGTCCAGATATAGATGCGGTCCAATGGGATCATCGGGCCGTTGTAGATCCCGCTTGTCGGATTGACGCCCGCCGTAGACCAGTAACCGATCTTGGCTTGCAGGAACCGGCGCTGCATCTCGTCATCGCGTGCACCGCGAGATGCGGTGGGCAAAGCGCTTTCAGAGCTCTTTCCATCGTAGAAAACGTTTGGCATGTTGGCGCCCAGATCGACTGACGGGCAGCCGGTTTCGGTCAGCCAGACAGGCTTCGATCTTGGAACCCAAGCTGTTGGAGTGGTCGACCGTATTCCGTCAATTCGGTTGTAATGCGGCGATGACCACCAGTTTCGAATGTCTTTCGCGCGGAATACCCAAGGTTCGCCGTATGCTCCGTCTTCGATAGGCTCGCGCACCTGCAAGTCGCGTGCAGACTGATTTGGATAGAAGTAGTCGTAGTACTCGCCGCCTTCGACCTGACTCTTCAAGTATTGCAGCGAATAAACTGACCCGGCCTCGGCATCTGCGTGCGATGTGGTGTGCCGCCAATCCGACAGCGGAGTATAATCGTCGATACCAATCGAATCGATGTTTGCGTCCGCCCAAAGCGGATCGAGATGGAACAGGACATCGCCAGTCCCATCGGCTGGGTGGTAACCAAAGTATTCAGACCAGTCGGCGGCGTACGTGATTTTAGTCCCAGGCAGGAGTGTCCGCACTTCTGCGGCAAGGCTGATCAACTCGTCCACGGCTGGAAATGAGGTTCTTCCAGAACGGATCGTTGTCAAGCCGCGCAATTCTGTGCCGATGCAGATCGAATCAACGCCGCCTGCCGCAGCCCCGAGAGCAGCCAGATGCAGTACGAAACGCCGCCAGGTCCATTCGATCGGACCAGAGTAAATCACTCTACCATTCGAGATCGCATAGTCGGTCGCTGACGCGGTCCCGAAAAACTCCGCGACCTCAGATGACGCGGCGCTGGTCAGATCATCGCTGCCCGGTTCTCCAGGCGCATTCGCCAGTGTAATCCGTCCGCGCCACGGGAAGACCGGTTGCTCAGATCTCCCATACGGATCTGACAGACCATTCCCAGCCTCGATATCCATCAAAAGGAATGGATACAGTGTTACCTTTTGGCCTCGGGCTTTCAGTGTTTGGATCGCTCGGACGACGGACCCGTCGCTTGGTGTACCGCCAAAGTTTACGCGATCATCGGCATCACGTGACACAGGCTTGGCAGTGTCACTCGTCACCCCTGCTACGAACCAGGGATCGGGTCCCGAGACGCGGCCCGGTTCTTCAACCCTAGGTTCGACCACACATGTGCCGCACCGCAGGTCGTTTCCGAACCAGGATACGATCAGTGAAACTGCAGAGCAGTTCGGTAAGTCATCATCCAACTGATCCAGTGCCGCGACCATATCGGGCAGACCGGTGGAGTTGTTGACGTTGGCGTACTGTCCACCACCCGCAGGAAAGATGTAACGAGCTGGTTCGGGATCAAAGGCAAACTCGCCAGTTCCCGGAGACATCGTCACAGCCTTGATCAGTTCAGGCAGAGGCTCTCCTGCTTCGGGTCCGGTCTGGCGTGTGCTTGGTTCGCGAATGACTTCGAAATTCAGTTGAGGAATTCTATTGCCGAACTCCTCCAAAGGCATGTCTTCAAAGACGATGTAAGCCAAGCCCCGGTAGGCTGGTGAATTTGCGCTGCCTTCAACTGCCGCGATCTTCTGATCTGGTCTCTGAGTTTCGCTGCCGAGATAGATGCGATGGGTATAGCTGCGCCGGTTCAGTAAAACGCCGTCTGCCCAGATCCGACCGATCCGCTTGATGGGCCCTTCACAAATGCCGACGGCGAAGGAAATTGAATATGAGTATTCAGAGATCCGTTGCGTCGGCGTATTCTTGCCGCCGCCTTCTGTTCGCGTTGTTACTCTCTCGCGAAATCGCGTGGACCAGATGACCTGACCGGCAACCCGCATGCGACCAAAGACCTGAGGGACTGGAGCGCCTTCGGTCGATGTCTGAATCCTTAGGCTTTTTGCCTTGCCCGTCTCGACAACGGCAGACCCGCTGCCAAGGAGTTGCTGATCCAACAGCGAACCGGCAACAGCGCCCGCTGCCTGCCCGATTGCGGCCGAACTGATGCCGAGCACCGATCCGCCTAATGTACCGCCGGCTGCCGAACCGACGGCGGAGAGAACGACAGTTGCCATGATGTCCTCGAGGTGAAAGTCGTACGCGCCAAAGAAACGATGCGCCGAGTGGGGAAAGGTTAGCCTAGCGGAAACCGAAAGCTCGAGATCGCCCTGCGCGCCCACGCAGACCCAATCACAGTCTCGCAGACGGCGTGTCCGGAATAGGCGTGGATCATAGCGGCCGCATCTAGATCGCTGGCGTGAGACGAAAGGATCGCCAAGTGTTTCGCCGGGCCGCGTGCAAGCATTCGGAAGATGGCAACGTCGCCAGGCTGTGCGACCTCGCAGGGCAACTCCAGCATGTGGCGGCGCAACCCGGTCAATAGATCTTCGCGACCCGAGGCCTCAGCCCAATCGGGCGAATACGCACGGAGCACTTCGGGTTCCGGCCCGACGACGCTTCGCCAGACACCCCGCACCAGCCCCAAACAATCCGTACCGATTTCTCTCACACTTGCCTGGTGGATGTAAGGCGTTCCGATCCAAGACCGCGCGATGCGGACAATCTCCGCGCGTTGGCGATTACCGGAACAAGGATCCACCGTCATGGCCGCCCCCGCTTGCTGGATATGCTGCGGCGGCGTCATCCCCTGGCATGTGCGGAAACCCTCGGAAATTCAGCAGATTCCCGAACTTCAGCCGGCAAGTCGTTGCAGTTTTTTCGCAACCGGCCGTGATTGTAAAAGTGTCTCCGACAGCTGTTGCCAGCGGTGGCGCGAGCCAGGTTTCCAGCCCGTGTGGCGACGCGCCGATGCGCTGATGCAGCTTTACGTGCTGGCTTGTCCCAGTGTTTTCGCCGGTCAGCCAGGTCAGATTGCCATTGGTAAACCAGTCATTCTGAAATGCGCTCAAACCGCTGACCTTGAACGCATTGGGTTCAATAATCTCTTGAACCTCTGCGGTCGCGCGATAAGCCGCTTGCTCAAGATTGATCCCGCATTTTGCGTCGCCCAGCCGACAATCGCATGAATGAAGATAAGCTCGACCATAGGGTCGGTTTAGGCGTGCGCTCAGCCCAACCACCTCGGCTTCGAAACGCGCGCCGCTCTGGCGGATGGAACCTATCTGTCCGCGCGCGAGAATGACGTTCTGCGACGGTTGTTGCCAGTCCACCAAATACAGCGTGACATCCGCGCCGTCATAAAGGCCGCGTTTAAGATCGGATTCTTCGATCTCGTCTGACGTCAGAACGCCGGTGATGTCATGACTGTCGACAGCGAGCCCCGTTCCAGCCTCCACCGCGCTTGCCGTGAAGCCCGACTGCGGCGTGTGGGTGATGCCGTCAAAGGTCAAGTCACGGTCGTGATCCGTAAACCCCAGAACCGCACCGTCCTTCCGATTGATCCGCCAGCACCGGGCGAGTGTGGTGGCGCCACTATCAAGCATGTTTTGCAATTCGAAGGGTATAGCGCGCATCAGATGCGTACCTCCACGATCGGGATCGATGGGATCTCCCCTGCCTCAAATCCTCGGATGTTCACATCGATCACATCGCTGTCGAAGCGAACCGGTACGTCAAACTCGAATCCGGCAGTTACCGACGCGCCTTCTTCAGGAACGCGGTCCAGCGTCAAGACACCAGTTTCGGCATCAACTGAGAACTCCGTTCCGCCAATCAATTCGGTTCCATCAACCGCAATGCGGACTGAACTCTCATTAGGTTTGCGGATCGTGCGGACATAGGATCCTGCCGCGTCTTCGTAGCGACGTACCAACTGGAACTGGTCCGCCAAACCGCCAGCGACCAGGACCTGGTCCGTCGGTGAGATCTCGGCTGATGGCGGGCATGACTTGAAGTCGAGCCAATCCTTCCAACGAAATCCATACAACTGACCGTGCCGTGCTTCATAGAAAGCAAGCACTTTGCTCAGATCATCGAGCGATCTGACGCCGAGACCTGCATCATAGCGCCTGCGCGACTGTGACCACGGCGAATTGCGTTCCTCAAACCCATTGACGAGTGTGACTATCTCGGTGCGCCGCTCGATCCCGCCGGTTGAACCGAACGAGATCGCGCTCGGAAACCGGATTTCGTGAAAGCTCATAGCCTGCTCCTGAATTTCCGGTTGCGTCAGAGATTACCCTGGCCACTCTGAACCGCGCGAGCCAGTTGAGCCGCAACCTGACCGCGCGAGCGTCGGAAGCTCGTGATGTCGGGCGTTGAGATGTTGATCGTGACATTCGCGCTGCCATTGCTGCCGCGTGCCGCCACACCCAGCTTCCCATCAGGTCCCCGAGATAACGGCATGATTGCTTCCGGCCCTGCCTCGCCCATAAGGCCTGTGGCACCTCGCATCGGAAACGTGGTTGGCCCGTCCACCACGCCGCCTCGTGCGAAGGCACGGACGCGCCCTGCCGAGAATGCAGAACCATTTCCGAAAGCAAGCCCGGACAATAGCGACGTCCCGATCCCGCTAAAGGCATCCGTGAAGACGTTTGAAAGACTTCCCGTGACTGGCTTTATGGCGGCGTCTAGAGCTTTGCCCGCAACAGAACTTGCAAGATCGCGAAACACGGTCGAGAGTTTCTCGCCACCGAAGACAGCCTTGTCGAATGCGGACTTCAGAGATGACGACAAAGACCGCGACAGTTTTCCGGCTTGGCCATCCAGGACCTTCATCGCTTGACTGGCAGCAGATAGCTCGCCTGTGAAGCCGGCCGCGAGACCTCGCATCTCGCGCAAAGCGGGGGACAGGTCCTTGCTAAAGGATGATGGCAACAGATCGTCGTCGCGCATTGGGATATCCTTGTATCAATTAAATGGACGGTGTCGCATCCGGATAGGCGTCCATCAGCGTTTCGAGCGTTTCGCGCCCGAAGGCAGGCTGACCGCCAATCGCGATCAGCCCCGCCCCTTCGAGCGCAAACTGAAACTCGATCGGGCTCATGGCCCAGAACACATCGGGCGGCAGGCGCAGCGCACCCAGGCCCAATCTCATCAAGACTGCCCAGTCGACACGGTCAGTCGGCATTCGTGTCGCCAGTGCCGAAAGCCGAAGATAGCAAAGCCAATCCAACTTTCATGGCTTCGACAGCACCACCGTCGATCTCGGCCGCAGCCAGGTCTTCCTCGCCGACGGATGCACCTGCACCCTGCAGACCAGCACTCAGCAACGCCAACAGATCGGCAGCACAGATACGCCCAGACTCGAACCTCTCGGCCAATTCGATCAGCGAAGCGCTCTGCAGCCGAGCCTCAAGAGCGGCCAACGCACCCAGCGTCAGTCGCAACGTCTGCGCTTCGCCGTTAATCTTAAGGGAGACTTCGCCGCGTTGCGGATTGGGCATCATCATAGCTCTGCAAAGGCCAGCGCACCGGCCGATGCCAGTGATATCTCGAACGTCGCTTCGCCATCATGATTTCCGGCATATTCCAGCGACGTGATCTGGAACGGGCCGGTGACCGTGCCGAAATCCGGGATCACCAACTCGCAGGATGGAATGCCGTCTTCAAAAAAGATCCTACGCACAGCAGCGTCGGATGCGGCGTCCTTGAACACGCCAGAGCCCGAAATAGCTGCTGTCTTGGCGCCCGCGCCGGACAGCAGCTCACGCCATTGACCAGCGCTTTCGGCGGTGGTCACGTCGACGGTCTCTGCATTGAAGCTGATCCGCGTCGCGCGCAAACCTGCCACGGTCTCGAACGTGCCGCTGCCGGTTTCGTCCAGCTTCAGCAGGATGTCCTTACCCTTCTGGGCACTCATCGGCTGTCTCCTAGAATGAATTTCTCGACTTGCGTCACACGACTGGTCAGATCGTGTCCTCAAGCGTCATGCGAAAGCGAAGTTCGATCCGACGCAGCGCATCGCTCTCAGCTCGGAAAGTCTTTGCGTTCACGAACCTCACGTTGATAACGCGGCCCCGCGACAGCGCGATTTCGCTGTTCAGGATCACGTCCGAAAGCGCCGCTGCGGCCCGCTTTGCTTCCGCAAAGCCGCGCCGAGGGGCGTGGACGTTCAACCGCACCTGGTGAACGGCTCCGGCATCCGTGGCGCTGCTCCAGTCCTCGGCCTCGTCGTCACCCAGGATCAGATACAGCCCCTCGGGAGACGCCTCGCCCGAGAATGGCAACGGCGCATCGTAGACCTGCCCATTGAAGTGTTCCGCGCAGGCGGGGCTGTCGCAGATCAGGCGAAACAGCGCCTCCTGCAGGGGCCATGCCAGCGCGTATGTCATGCGAACGGACCTTCCTCGGCCCAGCAAGTCAGATGACGGTTGCGTCCGTCCGCGTCCGCAACGCCGCGAATCGCGAAGATGCGCTCGCCTTGCCGGAAACGGCATTCAGACGTGGGCCGCCGCGGAGAGTTCGCAGGCGCTGAACGCAGGGTGATCCGATGGGTTACCCGAGAAGACTCGCGTACGCCCGACACACGCTCGCGGGCGCCGATCGAGCGCATGTCGGCCCAAAGTGTTCCGATCGGGGACCAGACGACTTCAAAACCACCACCAGTGTCACTGACGCGTCTAGGGGCTTCGAGAACGAGTTCGGTATTCATGGCGACTGCGGACATGTCGGTTCTCCTTGCTATGGGGCGTACGTTGCGGTCAGAGGCGGATGGGCCGGTGCCGTTCGATTGTGGCCGACACACCGACGGGCATGTCACCCATCTCGCTGCCCGCGAGTTCGCCGAAACGATGCTCGTAGAGATGTGCTGCCAAAGTGATCACCGCCTGACGCAGATCCGGTGGAACGTCGTTCCAGGTGGCGCCGAACCCGGCGGTGAAACGCAGTTCGGCGATCGATCCGCGCGGGATCGGCCAGAGCGCGGCGCCAAGAGATCCGGTCAATTTCTGACGAACGGTACCGGGTTGAAGAGCCCAGTCGCTGGGGTCCAGGTCGACTGTTGATGACGGCGACTTGAACTGAATACTGTCGATCGTGGCGACGGGCCCGATCGGCATCATCATGTTGCCGTTGCGGTTCCAGCACGGAACCTGAAGCACGCACACCCGATTGATCATCGCCAAAGACGTCTTGCGCTCGATCATCGCGGTTGCATTGCGAAGGTACAGCTCCAGCAAACCGTCCTCAGAGCCGTCATCATTGAAACCATGTGAAAGGCGCAGGTGGGCGCCGAATTCACGCAATGGAACCGGCGTACGAGTGGCCGGCGTTACTTCTTTCAGCAGCATTCATTCGCTCCAGGAAAGTCGGATGTGTGGTTCAGATGTTGGCAACACGGACGATCAGCGATCGCTCAATCTCACGATTGGCCGACGTCTGGATGCGGCTTGAAATCGAATAGGTCTTGCCCGGCTCACCGCCTGACACGATCGAGGTCGTCGCAGTGGCTGTCAGGGCCGTGCTGTCAATCGCCAAGCCGCCGGTCGCGGCCTCGTCAGGTTCGATCTCCCAGCCCAGATCCGCAGCGATCGTTTCACCCGCGTCCAGGAACTGAAAACCCCAGTCGAATGTGTAGTCCAGCGAGGATGCAGGGTTCTTGACAAAGTAGTTGCTCATGTCCGGTCCTATCTTTCGCCCACACTAAACGGGGGCTCCAATTTCGGCGGAAAAGGACCGAACCGATATGACGGTCCCGGCCTCGACGGGTTGCGGGTCGGTCAGTTCCGTCAGCAACAGAAGTTCGTTCGCGGCCGTATCGATCAGAGCGACGTGATCCGCCAAACCCGCCTCGAGCCCGGCGACCTCCGAAAGTCCGCCGACAAGCAGTCGCCTGCCCCCGCCGGTGCCATCAGCGACTGTAAAGGTCGCAGCAGTCGCGGGGCTCAGGATTTGCGACGCCAGCATCACGCCTCCCGCCGAGACCGGAGTTTTCGCAGCGTCTGCGGACGTCGTCGGGCCAGCGCATAGCGTCAAGAGTGCGGCATGCGCGCTGATATAGCCCAAGCCGGCATCCACGGCACTCTCGCCAAGCAGCTTTGGCATGGTTCAATCTCCTCTCGGAAGCAGTCTGTCATGTGATCAAGGATTGATGGTCCGGGCCGGGCTGGCTGGCAGAACGGTGCGCGCACGATACGCCGCGAGAATTTCGCGCTCATCGAATGCATGTGCAGCCTCGATCATCGAAGGAACTGCGAGTGGGCTCGGAACGGTCGAAGGCGCGGCATTGAGCGCTACGGCACCGATTGTCTCGGGATCACGCCGCGGCCTGCCGTAGATATCCTGACCCGACGCAACGGTTGTCCCGCCAGAGAGCTCAAGGTCTGTACCAGCGATCGGTCGCAAGTCCGGTAGAGAACCATCTGCCGAGATCAGAGCAGCGGTCGGGGCGAGGCCTTCAACGGGATTGGATCCGGGAACCGCGTCTGGAAGAACGAAACCTGCGCCGAGATGGCCATTCCCGGCCATTGCCGCTCCCGCATACATGCCCACGTCCAGGCCGACGTTTTCGACGCCGCGCGTCACATAGAAGATAGGAGTAACGTCAATTGGCGCGCCCGAGGTGTTCTCGGCTTCGAGAAACATCCTGTATGCGCCTCCGCCAAGATCTGTCAGCGTGCCATTGGTCGCCTGCAGGGTCGAAGAAGCACCCAACATGGTCACACTTGGCGGTGTTGCCGACCAATCCACGCGAAGCTCAGGCTTCCCGATGGTCGAGTCGAGAAGCAGCGCGCTGATGACCGCGGTGACGTCGCTTACGACAATGTTGAACGCCAGTCGGTCGCCCGGAGCCAGCGCTGCAATCGGCTCGGCGCCAAAATACGAGAACCCGTTGAGGTTGTTCCCCACTTTCTGCAACAGAATGCCAGAGGGTCCGACTACGGTATCGCCCGGATCAATCGACGCACTGACCCGAGTCCATGTGGGTGCCGACAGGTCGTCCGGCGCGCTCAATAAGTTCATCTGATCAGACGCGAGCGCGGACGCCGACCCGATGCCGGGTCCGAAAGCCTGACCAAACCCGAATGCAATGGTCTTTGTGACCGTCGAGTCAGGAGACCCGGTCGCGAAGATGCCGAAGCCATCCGCAACCGGGCGCTCTGGCTTGAAGATCGTCAGTCCATCTGCACGCGCGCCGGATCTCAGCTCGACGCCGTCACCGCTGCCGTGTTGAATGATTGCCGACGCTTGGATGATTGACGCATCGCCCCGAATTGCAACCACCGCATCAGCAGTGTCGCCCGAGCAGATGCACCCGGAGACGGCGGTAAACTGACCGCCATTGTCGGTCAGAGCAGCGCCCGCCTGGACCTCGATCTGCAAACCGTGGACTTCTGCGCGGGTTGCGGTCGAACCAAGCTGGATCGCATCTCCGGTCACGGCACGGATCATTGCGCCCTGGCCTGGCTCGATCCGCAACGGATTCGTGGCGGGATCAGACAGATCGGCAACGCTCATCCCGGCAGACGCGCGCACGATCACATGGCGTGTTTCGTCACATGTGGTCGAGATCAGGACGTTCCCGGGATCTTCCGCCGTGTCCAGCAACTCTGCGATGCGGATCTCGTCCGAAACGGTCAGGTCGGATGGCAGGGCATCCGCCCAGGCGGCGAGTGTCGGAAAGTCCTCGCCTGGACCGATCTTGGCAACAATGATGCTTGGCATGGCCCCTCATCCCGCCGCAGAGACGCGGCTTCGTGATCGATTGGAAAGGACCGGCCGGGCTTTCGGCGGCCGGTCCTGTTGTCTCTTGAAAGGTGCTTCGTACGCTCGGTTGCTTAGGACACTGCGAAGCGCAGGGTCTTGATCGCTGCGTAGTCCGAGACATCGCCGCCCACGCGCTTGGTCGCGTAGAACATGACGTTCGGCTTGGCCGAGTACGGGTCACGCAGGATCCGCATGTCCGGACGTTCGGCGACCGTGTAACCCTTGCGGAAGTTTCCAAAGGCGATCGCATGAGCGCCCGACTCGATCGTTGGCATGGATTCCACGATCAGAACCGGATAGCCGATCAGCAGTGGCGGCTGAGCAGCCTGCAGACCGTCCATCCACAGGAACCGGCCCTGGTTGTCCTTCATCTTGCGGACCTCGGCGGCGGTCTGCGAATTCATGATGAAGGCAGCGCCAGCGCGGTACTCAGCGTTCAGTGCATAGACCAGATCAACCAGCGCGTCGGCAGGGTTGTTCGGATCGAAATCACCTGCCGTACCGGTGGCGACGTAACCGATGTTGCCCCAGCTCCACGAGCTGTTGGCAACCTGAGACTTTGTCAGGAAGCCCGTCGGCTTGTTAACGCCGTCACCATTCACGAAAGCATCCGATTCCGCGCGCAGAAAACGCTCGCCGATCCGCTCTCCGAGCCAGGCTTCGATGTCGAACGCGCTGTCGTCCAGGATGCGCTGCGACGCGGTCGGCGAGGCCGACAGCTCGTAGAGCGGGATCGAAACGCGGTCGACGATCGGTGCTTGGGTGTCCCCGGTCGGCGTCGTCTCGTCGTTCCAGCCGAAGCCCAAGTCATTATGGGCGACCAGAACGTCATACGAACCGGCCTCGACCTGAACGACATTCGCAAGCGCCCGCAAAGAAGCGCCCGAACGCAGAACGCTCTCGATGCTCTCCGACGTCTGCGGATCGACCAGGTAGCCACCCTCGGCGGCGACGCCGGTGTTCAGGCCCTTGGTTTCGACATCCAACGACCGAAGCGCGTCCTCTTCACCCTTGCGGATGTACGACGCCATCGCCTTTGTATGCGGCACCTCGGCGTCCGCCGTCGCGGCCAAAGCCGGACGGCGCGTGTCGGCCGACTTGCGGTCCAGCGCATCAACGCGCTGACCCATCTCGGAGATCTGTTTGGTCATGGTGGTTTTGAAGTCCGTGAACGTGCTCAGAAATTCCGTCGCAGCCGATTTTGCCTCGGCCGAGACACCCGCCGTAAGGTCGGTCTCACTCATCTCGGTTTCCTGCTCTTGCTTGGTGGTAGGGATGGAGCCGAACGCAGTTTTGGACCGCGTCGGCGCCTCGAGCGACAGGCACTAGCCCGCCAACGCTGCGGCCAAGGCCGTCGCGATATCGTCCGCCGGTGTGAGAGCTTCCGCGACGGTGTCTTGCTGCGCGCGTGCCGACGGCAGCATCGGAAAGGTCACCAGCGACACTTCCCACAGATCGATTTCGTGGAGCAGGCGCCCGCCAGTCGTGCGGTCGGGTTCCGAGCGCACAACACGGTAGCCGATCGACAGTCCATCGATCGCACCTGCTTTCATCAGGATGGCCGCTTCCCGTCCCCGGTTCAGGTCCGTCAGAACCTCACCGCTGACCCACAAGCCCGTGTCGTTCTCCAGCACTTTATGCCAGATCCCGATCGGCTCGGCCGGATCGTGCTGCCAAAGCAGCTTGACGCCGCGGTTTGCCCTTTGCAGCCGCTCCAGCGAAGCCGTGAACGCGCCCGGCATCACCGTGTCACCGGACTGATCCGGCTCGCCGAACCGCGACGCATAACCTTTTATGCGACCGCGCTCGCCGGTCTCTGTCATGGCCGACAGGGCTGTGTACTTCATCTCGAGCCCGGTTTGACCCGGGGCCGGGCGGTGAAATGTCATGCTGTCCTCACAAGACGATGCGGTTGGAATTCGTGCGTGGCGGGATCTGCTCAGGAACTGACCGGTTCAGGCGCCAATCCCAGAAGGCTCCGTTTCTCGCGATCCGTCAGGAACGCCGCGTCCGAGACGCGCTTCCACAGAGCTTCACGTTCGACCGAGAGTGCCGGGACTGCATCGAGATCGGGCTCGAGCTTGATGTCGACCGCTCTGCTCTCACTCAACCAGCAGGCGATGGCGCTCAGGGTCTTTGTCACCAGCGGCAGGATTGTCTGGCGATAGAACGCACGGTTCGCCTCCTGATAGTTCGAGTATGTGTTATCGCCCGGCAGGCCCAACAGCATTGGCGGGACACCGAACGCCAGAGCGATCTCGCGTGCAGCGGCATTCTTGGTCGAAAGGAACTCCATGTCCGAGGGCGAATACCCCATCGGGCGCCAGTCCAACCCGCCCTCCAGCAACATCGGCCTCCCGGCATTGCGGGCTCCGGCATGGTTCTCTTCGATCTCGTTGATCAAGCGCTGATATTGTTCTTCCGTCATGGTGCCCGCGCCGTCCTGCCCGGCGAAGACAATCGCCCCCGAAGGCCTCGCTGCATTGTCCAGCAGGGCCTTCGCCCACTTTTGGGCGGCGTTGTGAATGTCGATCGCACTGGCGGCGGCTTCCAGCGGGGCCATGCCGTAATGGTCGTTCGTCGGGTGAAACCCTTTGATGTGCAGGATTGGTCGAACTTCGCCGGTCATCGACCAGCGGTGCTTCTTCTGGCCAACCGCGTACTCGTACGCTGCCGGCCAGCCATCCGTTCCCGGCACCACTCGCATCCGATCCGGACGCAATACGTGGAGTTCGCGGGGAACACCCAGCGCATCGTAGACGGCTGCCTCGACATAAGCGTTGCCGCTCAGCAGCAGATGCCCGACGATCGCCTCCAGAAATCCGCTTGCGTCGGTGCCGGGGTTCGGCGCCGCCAGCAGGCGCAAGACCGGATGCTCGTCCATACGCGCACCGCTCTCGATCAGATGAAACGGCACCGAGGCCGCCGCTTCCGCCACCATCCGCACAGCGCGGAAGCCGATGGCGTTCATCTCATAACCATTGCGTGCCAGAGTTGCGTGATCGCGCGGCGACCAGACAGCGCGCCCGGTCCCGTGAAAGGCCATGACGGGTGCTGCCGCCGACGCCTTGGTATCATCCGGTTGCGCGCCACGGCGGAACAGGCTGAAGGCCATTGTGAGTCTCCAGGAAGCAATGCCCCGGTAGGACCGGGAGCGGATAAAGGGATGCCGGTGGCTCACCACCGGCGCTTAGGTCACAGCGAGCGGACGCGCGCACCACACGGGGCGGGAGCCGCCACCACCAGATCGGTCAGGGCCCAGACCAGCGCGTCCAGGCGGTCGGGGCTCTTTCGGCTGTCTCGACCGGTGAACGTGCACATCTGGTCCTCGAGCTTCTCGAACATGCCGACATGGTGCACACGGCCTTGTTCGTACAACGCCGCCACAGGTTCGGCGCGCAGCCGCTTGCCCAGACGGGCATGAACCCCGCGAAACGCGATCTGCGGCGCGACTTGCCGCATCACTGTCTCGACAAGATCGCCGCCCTGGTTGACCTCGGCCACCAGGCGGTCGGCTTGAAACTCCTCATAGGCCGCTGCGGCGATCTCGGCCCATCCTTGCGGCGAGTGCCCCTTGCAGGTCAGATCGCCCAGGACCTCGATCCGCCAGTTGCGCATCGGACCTGTCGCATCCACACCGGCAACAACAATACCGCATTCATCAGCATCGCGGCCCGAGCTCACGGGCGGATCGACGGCGACCACCACGCGGGTCAGCGAACCGGACGACGGCTTGCGTGATGCCTCGATCATGTCGCGAGTCCAAAGCGCACCTTCACGCTCGCGGATCAACTCGCCGTTCAATTCCTGGCGACCCAGGGCAGTCCCGCCATATCGCGCTTCCAGACGCTCCAGAAAGCCAGGGGCAAGGTTCGCCGCATTCGCCGCTGTACCCGCATGACTGACCACCGTGCTTGAATCCTCCAGGATTTCCCGCAGCACAGCCGTGTCGCGTGGGGTCGTCGTCACCATCTGACGTGGGTCATCCCCCAGGCGCAGCGTAAACTGCAGCATCTCCCACGCGTCGCGCGCATGGCGCCACTTGGCCAACTCATCACACCAGGCGGCGTCAAACTGCGGTCCACGCAAGGATTCGTAGTTGAACGCCGAGATCAGAACCGCCTCGGCGCCGTTCGGCCAGATCAACACATTCCGGCTGGCGACGAATTTCGGCATCCGATCCGGGGGCGTGCACGCCAGGATGCCGCTGTCCCCCTCCACCATCACCTGGCGCACCTGATCCTGCGTTTCACCCACCAGGGCGATGCGGCGGCAGCGACCGGGCGCGCGTGGCGTGGCACCTTCTGCACGTGCGCGCACCCATTCGGCACCCGCACGGGTCTTACCCGCACCGCGTCCCCCGAGAACGACCCAGGTCAGCCAGTCTCCGTCCGGTTCGACCTGATGCAGTGGATTTGCCCAGACATCCCATATCCATGGCATGCCGACGACCGCGTTGTTTGACAGTTCGTCAAGAAACGCGAGGCGCGTCTCCTCAGGAAGTGAGGCGAGCGAGACTGCGCAGGATTTCCGCACGGGCTTCATCCAGATTCAGTTCCCTTCCACCGACCAGCTTGGTCAGTCCAATTTTCGCCTCTAGATCCAGGATTTGCTGAATTCCCTTTTGTGCCTGCTGGATCAGGCTCTTCACCTCTTTGATTTTGTCCGCATCCATTCGATCGACTTCGGTTTCGAAATTTCGATCGACTTCGAACTGCAGAACTTTCGATGTATCGGCCAACAGCTTGCGCGCATTCGTCAGGGAGTTCTCAAGATCCTCCTGCGAATACTCACCCCCGCGCCGATCAACGAGTTCATTGATCGTCGTTCTCGACATGCATCCCCCGTGCTCTACTGAACCTCACACACCACAGCGACGCCGACGTCTTTCGGACGGCGGATCGCAAAGCAGTCACAAATCGCAAAGAGAACGGCGCTTCGGTTCGGAGCTCGTCCGAACTAAATCCGTGGTGCCGGTTTGCCTGAGATTGCTCAGAAGCAGCGTTTCATTCTCGCCCACTTCTCGTAGCTTGCTTTAAGTGATACCCGACAGCGTCCGGGAAGTCAATTGGTTTTTCGGAAATATTGTATTAAAATCAATGGGTTGCGTTAACGCCTGATTAACGAATTCGCTACTTTCGGCCTGATAGAGCCTGAAACTTACTGGTTTGCTTGACGCTCTCGCTCGATCCGCCGCCACACCGCGACGTTGCGATTGTGCTCGTTCAGCGTCTCAGCAAACGCATGCCCGCCGGTGCCATCCGCAACAAAATACAGATAAGGCGTCTCGACCGGGTTTGCAGCGGCCTCCAACGATTCGCGCGACGGATTTGCGATCGGCGTCGGCGGCAGGCCCTGAATGACATAGGTATTGTACGGCGTGGGTGCCGCCAGTTCGGACCGCCTCAACCCGCGCCCCAAAGGCGCCTGACCCAATGTGATTCCGTAGATTACCGTCGGGTCGGTCTGCAGCTTCATGCCTTTGTTCAGCCGGTTGATGAACACCGATGCAACCTTCTTGTGCTCGCGCGGCGTTGTCTCTTTCTCGATGATCGAGGCAAGGATGACGAGTTGCTCCCTGGTCTCCAGCGGATTGTCTGGCGCCCGCGTCTCCCAGACCTCGTCGACCGCCTCGCGCATCTTCGTCTGCATCCGCTCGATGACCGCCGCGCGTGTCCCGCCACGTTGATAGGCCCATGTATCGGGAAACAGCGAACCCTCTGGCGGCAATTCCGTGATCTCGCCCTTCAGCGGTTCCAGCGAATTCAGCCGGTCGATCGCCATGGAAACCGTCATGCCCGGTGGAATGGTCACAGTGTAATTGACGTTGCCGCCTTTCGCCAGACGATCCAGCACGTCTTGCATCGACGCGCCCGCAGCGAACTCGTACTCGCCGAACTTCAACTGGTTCGCTTGCCCACCGTAGCGGCCGGCAAGCCTGAACAGCATCAGGTTTTCAACGACACCTTGCTCGGCCAAGTCCTCGGCCACCGCATCAAAGCGCGCACCGCGCTCGACGGAATAGCGAACCGGCTCGGTCAGTGGCCCGGGCGATGTTACCTGCTGACGCGCCAGACCGATCACGCCGGTCAACACGATGCCGCCGACAATCAGAATCGTCATCATGTTTGCCGCGATGTTGCGCATCTTCATGGCGACGATCCGATTAAGTCCTACGCTTCAGGAGGCTGGCCAAAGATGATCGAGGCGTTTGTCCCGCCGAAGCCAAAACTGTTCGACAGCGCGAAGTTGATCTCGCGCTCTTTCTTGTGCTGCGGTGCGAGGTCCAGAGTCGTCACCACAGACGGATCCTCGAGGTTCAGCGTCGGCGGTGCGACCTGATCCCGGATCGCCAGGATCGAGAAGATCGCCTCGATTGCACCCGCGGCGCCCAAGAGATGCCCGGTCGAGGACTTCGTCGAACTCATCGTGACGCCCGAGCCGTTCCCGCCCAGCAGCTTCTCGACCGCGCGCAACTCGATCTCGTCGCCGACCGGAGTCGACGTGCCGTGCGCATTGACGTAGTCGAGCGCCGATGGCTCGAGGCCCGCACTTTTCAGCGCCGCTTTCATCGATCGGTACCCACCGTCCCCATCGGGCGAGGGCGACGTGATGTGATAGGCGTCACCCGACAAACCATAGCCGAGCCATTCGGCATAAATCTTGGCGCCACGCGCCCGCGCATGCTCGAGTTCTTCCAGAACGACGACGCCCGCGCCTTCGCCCATGACGAACCCGTCACGTCCCCGATCATACGGGCGCGAAGCTTTCTCAGGCGTGTCATTGTAACTGGTCGAGAGCGCTTTGCAGGCGGCGAATCCCGCAACTGACAGCGCGCAAACCGGATTTTCGGCTCCGCCAGCCAACATAACGTCGGCATCGCCGAGCGCGATAAACCGCGCAGCATCGCCGATCGCATGGGCCCCGGTCGAACATGCCGTGACAACGGCGTGGTTCGGGCCTTTGAAGCCATACTTGATCGACACCTGCCCTGAGCACAGATTGATCAGGGCACCCGGAATAAAGAACGGCGAGATCCGGCGCGGGCCGCGCTCTTTCAGGATCATCGCAGCTTCTGAGATGCTCTCGATCCCGCCGACGCCCGAGCCGATCATCACGCCCGTGCGCTCCTGGCCTTCATCGTCTTCAGGCGCCCATCCGGCGTCTTCGACAGCCTGTGTCGCAGCTGTGATGGCATAGGTGATGAACGCATCCAGCTTGCGGCGATCCTTGGGCGCCACCCAGGCGTCCATATCGTAGGTGCCGTCCGTGCCGTCACCCAGAGGGATCTCGCAGGCGATCCGCGCCGGCATATCGCTGGCATCGAACCGAGTGATCGGACCCGCGCCCGACTTCCCCGCCAGCAATCGCGACCAAGAGTCTTCGACACCGCACGCCAAGGGAGACACAAGTCCCAGCCCGGTTACAACGACTCGGCGCATCTGATCTCCTTCTTCGACGGTTCAGCGCGCGGCATTTGCCCCGCGAACATGGTCCGTCAAATCAAAAGCGGCCCGACGGGTCGCCCCGGGGCCGCAAGTGTCGTCAATCGGCAGTCTCAGCTCTTTTCAGTTATGAACTTCACCGCATCGCCGAATGTCTGAATCGACTCGGCAGCGTCGTCCGGAATTTCGATGCCGAATTCTTCTTCGAATGCCATGACCAGCTCGACAGTGTCCAAGCTGTCGGCGCCAAGATCGTCAATGAAAGACGCGCCCTCAATGACTTTTTCGTCTTCGACACCCAAGTGTTCGACGACGATCTTTTTGACGCGGTTTGCAATGTCGCTCATGCCACTTCCTTTTCTTCTCCGGCCTTCGCGACCGCTGTGTTTCGAGACGGCTCGACGGTCAATGGAAACGCAGCGCGCACCACACCCCGTGAGGCAGTTCGCCGGTGCTCTAACAACAAGTCCCGGAAAAGGCAATTCGAGAATGTTAAGCAAAAAAGACAGCGCGCGAACCAAGTACTCGCGGGCTGCAATGGGGTGAACTTGACATTCGCCGGGCGCGCCCCCACTGACTCCTCAACCAACGAGAGGGGGCAGATGATGAATGAAGATGCGTTCAACATGTCGATGCGCAAGTTCCTGAAACAGGTGGGCGTGACCTCTCAACAAAAGATTGAAGAGACGGTTCGTTCCGAACTGCCGAAGGGCCCGCTGCGGGCCCGTGTCGTTCTGACAATTGAAGGCACCAGTCTCGAGCACGTGGTCGAAGGCGATATCGAGACCGGTGACCCCGCATGAGCGTAACCCGCGACGCGGTGATCACCGCGCTTTCCAAGATCATCGACCCCGGATCCGGGAAGGACCTGGTCACCGCCGATATGGCGAAGGCCATCACGATTGGCGACGAAGGCGGCGTGACGTTCGTGATCGAAGTCGACCCCGCGCTCGGCGAACAGGCCGAACCCCTGCGGGCCACAGCACAGGCCGCCGTCGAAGCCATACCGGGCGTCACGCGCGTCAACGCGGTCCTGACCGCACATTCATCCGACCCGACGCCGTCCCGGCGATCTACGCCGGCAGGACCGCCCCCTGACCTCGGCGTCGGTGGCCGCAAGAAACCGGCCGAACCAGCCGACAAGAAGATCCCCGGCGTGTCCAACATCATCGCGATCGCGTCCGGCAAGGGCGGTGTCGGCAAGTCAACCGTCTCGGCCAATCTCGCGGTCGCGCTGGCGGCCGCTGGCAAACGCGTCGGACTTCTGGATGCGGATGTCTATGGCCCCTCCCAGCCGCGCATGATGGGGATCTCCGGGCGCCCCTCGTCGCCCGATGGCACGACGATCCTGCCCCTGCGCAACCATGGCGTGACCTGTATGTCCATCGGATTCATGGTGCCGGATGGCGAGGCTGTGATCTGGCGCGGCCCGATGCTGATGGGCGCGCTGCAACAGCTTCTTGGGCAGGTTCAATGGGGCCGCCTGGACGTGCTGTTGATCGACCTGCCGCCCGGGACCGGCGACGTCCAACTCACGCTCTCCCAGAAGGCGGAAGTGACCGGCGCCGTGGTTGTGTCCACCCCGCAGGACATCGCATTGCTCGATGCGCGCAAGGCACTGGACATGTTCCACAAGACCAACACGCCGGTGCTGGGCTTTGTCGAGAACATGTCGACCCACATCTGCTCGAATTGCGGCCACGAAGAGCACATCTTTGGCCATGGCGGGGCCGAGGCCGAGGCCGAGCGCATCGGTGTCCCGTTCCTCGGGGCGATCCCGCTCGATCTCTCGATTCGACTGGCCGGCGATGGCGGCGCGCCGATCGTCGCTGCCAAACCGGATACCCCGCAAGCAGGCGCGTTTCGCGATATCGCAGATGGGCTGATCCGGCTGGGCGCGACCGACTGAACCATGGAGGGTAGCGTCCCAACATTCCCACCGCTCCTGACGGGAGAGAAGACCCCGCAAGGCGTTGATCCTTTCGACAAGGCTGTGGCCTCGGCGCTCACGGGATGTGATTCCGGGCTGCTCTGCTGGTCCGACCGGGCGGATCTGCTGGACGCCGCCGTGGTGCTCGCACCGGAGTGCCCGCTGCGGCAGGCCATCGGGATCAGCTTTGCTGCTGCGACCGGCTTCGTCGATGCGCTCGGCGCGCTCGCACCGCCCGAAGTCGCGGTCCACCATGTCTGGCCTGGGACCTTCAAGGTCAACGGCGCCGATTGCGGCGGATTGCGGGCCGCGTCCTCGACGACGGATCCGGACACCGGCCCGGACTGGCTGGTGATCGGCCTGACCATTCCGTTCCTGCCGACCGGAGATGGCGGCGACGACCCGACCCGGACGTGCCTCTACAACGAAGGGTGTGCCGAACTTGACACAACGCGCCTGCTCGAAAGCTGGTCGCGGCATATGCTCGTCTGGATCAACCGTTGGCTTGACGAAGGCCTGGCGCCGCTGCACGCGGCCTGGCGTGAACGCGCGTGGGAGATGGGCGAACCTCTTCCGGATGGGTCCGGCACGTTCGTCGGTCTCGACGAAGACGGCGGAATGCTCGTTAAAACGGGACCCGAGACGTCGCTGCGCCCCCTGACCGAATTGTTGGAGCGCGCATGAAACTCGCCCGCACGATCCGGTTCGACGATTCTGACGATAATGTCTTTGAGATCACGGCGCAGCCTGACGAATGGGCGATCTCCGGCGCGTTCGCATTCTCGGATTGGACCGAGGCAGACCTGACCGGAAAGCGGCGACAGGCCTTCGCCAACGGCTGGTTGGGGTTGGAGAGCTTCGGGCGGTCGACGTTCGTGGCCGTGGCCGAGATTTCCGAGGCCGAGAAACAGGCAGCGACCCAATCGCTCGCTCAGCACTTCATGGACTCGTACGGTGCACCGGATCTCGCATCGGCTCTGCCGGTCGCAACCGACGAGATCGCCTACATGCAGGCAATGTGCGATGATCATGACTCCAACACGCTGCTGATCGTCGAGCGTACGCTGGTCGATGCCGGCGTCAACGAGGCGTTCCGGTCGATCAAACCTCAGGACGCCGAGCTTGATCTCGTCGCGATCCACGGGGACCGCGGCGAGATCTGATGGTTTGAAGGTTTGAACCGGTCAGGCCCGTCAAACGGCGGGTGGCTGTGGGGCGTCCTTCAGGTGATCGCGCTTGATCCAGACGCGCGCACCCTCAGAACCGACCGTCACATGAACTTTGTCACCCTTCGGCATCCGCAACCATGACTGCGTCGCGAAGCCTTCGCCGTCCATGTCGAACGCGCCTGAAATGACCAGCACCTCTGCACCGTTCGCCGCGTCGACCGTGACCTGGGCGCCTGCGTCCCAGTGCTCCATCACGACGTCCTCGTGGTCATCGTGAAAGAGCGGCAGGATCGAAACACCTGTGCGCCCAGCATCCGGCACGAAGCGGGCCTTGTTGGTGTCAACTCGCACATGGGTCCGGTCGGCCATGTCGAACTGCCAGAGCTTGACGAAGATGGTCGTGCCCGGCTTCGATCCTGGCGTGTGCGAGGACTCCGGCGGATTGCGGATATAGCTGCCCGCCGGGAAGTCGCCATGCTCGTCCGAGAACACACCGTCGAGGACAAAGAACTCCTCTCCGCCGGTGTGCACGTGTGGCGAGAACTGGCTGTCCGGCGCATAACGGACAATGGTCGTGGCGCGGGCAACCTCGTCTCCGATCCGATCCAGCATCCGCCGATCGACGCCGGGCATCGGACTGGACTTCCACGGGATGTCCTCGGCGTGCATCGTGACGCGCTTGGAGAAATCTGCGTTGAGTTCCATCGGATTTATCCTTCCATCTGACGATCGATCAAGCACCTTCAGGCGGCGTTTGCAACGGCAGGACGAGCAGCGACGCGAGCGCGCCAGTCATGCAGATGGGTCAACGCCTCGGGGATGCCTACCCCCGCAAAGTCGGCGAAGCCAAGTCCGGCATAGGCGGTGATATCAACCATGCTGAACGTGTCGCCTGCGATCCAGGGGCGGTCGGCAAGGACCTCGTTTAGATATTCCATGCCCTTCAGCGCGCGGTCCCGGCGATGCTCGCCCCAGTCCGCGCATTGGTAGGTTTCGATGTCCGGCCCAAGTCCCGGCGTCGCGTGATGGAAATAGTCCCCGACCGCATCCAGAAGACCGTTTTCTGTACGCCTTTGCATCATGTGGACAACGCCGCGCTCCTTAGCCGTGCGGCCGGTCAAGGTGCGTTCGCCAGCAACGCCGTCCAGATACTCGGTGATCGCTGTGCATTCGGCGATGACCGTGCCGTCATCTAGTTCCAACGCTGGGACGGTGCCCGTCGGGTTCTTCGCGAGGAACGCGGCCGTGCGGTGCTCGCCGTTCGGAACGTCGACAGCCACGAACTCGATCGTGTCTGTCAGGCCCTTCTCCGCCGCTGCAATCCGGATCCGGGTCGGGTTTGGAAACCCGGGTGCTTCGTAGACTCTCATCATGCATCTCCATTATATATCTATCAGTAGATAGGCAATCAAATAGAATTGCTTCTTGATTCTGTCAAGCCTATCTATCGATAGGTGAGGCGGGACTCAGGACGGCGTGTGGAGGCAAGCAATGAGCGATACGAAGACAGCCCTGATGGACGCGGCCGAGCAGCGCATGCGTGCCGGCGGCTATCACGCATTCAGTTTTCGGGATCTCGCCGACGATCTCGGCATCAAAAGCGCGAGTGTGCACTATCACTTTCGTCAGAAAGAGGATCTGGGCGTCGCCGTCGTTGAACGTTACAGTGAGACCTTCTTCAAATCGGTCGCAGCCTTGGTCGAAACCGGCCTCACTCCGGTCGAAGCCTATGCCCAGGCTTACCGCAATGCCTTTCAGGAATCAGAGACGGGATGCCTGTGCGGTATGCTGGGTGCCGAAACCCGGGGTCTTCCCGAACGCGTCGCCTTGGCGGTTTCTGCGTTCATGGACCAGAACATCGACTGGGTCGTCGGTGCGTTGCCCAACGACTTGCCGGATGAGGCCCGGCGCCAGGGGGCCGTTCAGGTCGTCGCGAGCCTGCAGGGTGCCTTGATGCTCGCGGTCAGCCTCAACGACGCCTGGATGCTCGATGCGATTGTCGAAGGTTTGCGCGCGGAATAGACGCTACGCTGTAGGGGCATCCTCGGAGAACCGGTGGATCCCTTGGGCATAGTTTTGACCGTTCGCGATGTAGAATTCGGCATTGGCGATGTTGGCGGCGCGATTGTCCCGAGTCGCGACGACTTTGCCGGGCACACCGGCGACCACGGCGTTCTCTGGTACGATCATTCCTTCGCGAACGATGGAATGCCCGGCAATGATCGCATTGTCGCCAATGACGGCGCCGTCCATCACGGTCGCGTTGATCCCGACCAGAACGTTATCGCCAAGCGTCGCTCCATGGATCGTGGCGTGATGGGTGATCGAGCACATTTCGCCGATGATCGTCGGATGCTCGTACCCAACGTGAATCATCACGTGGTCCTGCACATTCGATCCGCGCCCGATCCGAACTTCGTGAAGCTCCGAACGAATGACGGCGAAGGGCCAGACCGAGCAATCCGGGCCGATCTCTACCTGCCCATAGATAAGGGCCGCCTCGTGCACGAATGCAGCGGGGTCGATCGTGACCCGTGCGCCGAAACGGCGATCAGTCATCACGATCATCGAGATAGTCCTGGGTGGTCCGTATCTTTGGCCGATCACCCATCTGGAACGGATTGTCTGAAGCCTTGAACTGTGCGTTGACCCGGCAGTCGTCACACATCTGGATCAGCCGCGTGTTGTCCGAGTTCGTGAACATCGAATGCACGCCCTCCAGTTTCGTGACGATCTTCTCGATCGTGGACTTCACGCCGAACGGTTTCCCGCACTCGACGCAGCAGAAGGGCTCCTCGCCGTGGAGCTCCCGCGTGGCCAGCGCCGAAGGCCGCAGATCAAGTTGCGGAACAAGCTCGATCGCAGTCTCTGGGCAGACGGTCGCGCAAATCCCGCATTGCAGGCAGGCTTCTTCGCGGAAATTGACCTCGGGCTTGTCCGGATTGTCGCCCAGTGCACCGGGCGGGCAGAGCGACACGCAGGCGAGGCAGAGAGTGCACTTTTGCGTATCGATCTTGATCACTCCGTAAGGTGCGCCCGTTGGCAGAGGAAGTGGCACCTCCGGAGCGCCACCCAGGATCGCGGTCGCCGCGAGGCGCGTGACCTCCCGGCGTCCTCCCAACGGCAAGATTGTGCCATGATCCATCGACGGTGCTTCGGCGCTGTAAAGCTGCTGCGAAAGCGCATCCGGGTCGTCGACGTCAACCCAGCCAATCCGGTTCGGGGCGCTCGCTGCGGCGATTGCCTGCGCGATCCCTATCTGCGCATCGATAGGTTGGCGTTCCGTCCGAGGTCCCGGCAGAATGTGGACATCGGCAAACCCGACCGCGAGTGCTGCAAGTATCTCGGCATGCCCAAACGCACCGAGCGAAGAAAGTTCGAAGGGAATGACGTCCGCAGGCACGCCGCGTCCGAAGCGCGCTGCAAGACTGATCATCTCGGCGCCGTGATCGTCGTGCACTAGCAGGCGCGGTGCAGCACCGCCTGCCTTGCGATAGATCTCGGCCAGGGTGCGCAACCGGGTGAAGATTTGCTGGACCGGTGGATCATCGGCCGAGGCAGCGCCAGAGGGACACACCGCAGCACAGGCACCGCAGCCCGCGCAGATGTTCGGGTCGATCGAGACGCTCTCGCCCGCCGGCGAAATCGCAGATGTCGGGCAGAGATCGAGGCACCGGGTGCATCCGGTCTGCTCGGCCCGGGAGTGTGCGCAAAGGTTCGCGTCGAACCGGATGTAGAGCGGCTTCTCGAACGTCCCGACAAGATGGCTGGCTTCGAACAACACGCGCTCGACGGCCAGGGGGTCTGCCGGGTCGGCGCGCAGGTAGCCGTCGCGCTTGTGGTGTGCGGGGAACATTGGCGTGTCGCCTGTCAGGTCAACGATCACGTCGCAGTCCGATTTTGCGCCGTTGACAGGCGATGTGAACGTGCGTGCGCCGCGCCCCGCCGGTGACCATTCGCAAAAACCATCGACGGTGACGCTGAAACGGCCGAGTGCGCCCGCAGCGTTTGAAACCCGGCCTGCGACGACGCCTATCTGCGCGCCGGTAGGTGGATGCAAGTCCTCCGGTACCGGGATCATGCAGGTGACCGCGAGGGTCGCCGACAGACGCGCAGCGGCTGGCAGGGCGACATCCGGCTTGCCTATCACCAGGCAGACACCGCCGGAGACGACATCCATCGCAGGAACCTCGGGCGCGGGCAGTCTGGCTTCGGCGATCAGCGCTGCCATTTTAGGGCCCGCGTCGCGGTCGTCCGACCATCCGGCGCGATCGCGAATGTCGATGCAGGTCAATCGATCCGTGGCCCCGAGATCCTCGGCGAGATCGCGGAAGGTCTCGGCCTCCTGTCCGCATGCGATGATCACGTCACCGGTTTGCAGAGCTTGCGCGGCGCGGGCGGCTTCGTCACGGCAGAGATAGGTGCCTACCTTCTGGCAGGTCAGTCCGCAGCCTTGCGCGATCGCTTCGGCATCGACACGCATCGACCCGGTGCAGTCGCACAGCAGCAGCGTTGGCTCGGACATGGCTCCCTCCCGTTATGGCCGCTGTCGCCGCGACCTGTCGGGCATTCCTAAAGCAAGTCGGGCGCCAGGCAAGCGTGCTGTGCTTGACGGCGGGTGCCCCTGCGGCTCTAGTGCGCGGCATGACGGACACAAAGGAAAAAAGCGCAACCGCAGACCTTTCGAATCGGGAGGCATCTATCCCGGTCGGTGTGGTGATCCGCAAACAACCCGGTGTCACGCGCTGGGCCAAGTGGATTTGGCGCGCCGTGGCGGTTCTGCCAGGAGCCAAGCCCGCCGAGTGGTACGAGATGCGCCGTGATGGAGACGCCGTCGAGTATCACGCTGCGACCGTGGATCTGGAGGTGCACCGAAAGGAAACCGAAGGCTACCGCGTCTCCCTGTCGACCGATCCGCCGAGTGTCTATGTCGTTCTGCGTCCAACCGAGGACCCCGAGGCAGAACATGACGTCGAGGTTTTCCGCGTCACGGCCTCGGCGTTCGAAGCGCAGGATTATCTCGACAGCGGCGAGGAGATTGTCGAACCGGTTCCGATGCCCCCGCAGCTTCTGGCGTGGCTGACCTCATTCGTTGAAGTGCACCATGTTGATGAGGAGTTCCACAAACGCAAACGCAAACGGTGGACGGAAGACCTTGTCGAGGACGGCAAGGGTGATGCGCGGGTTCGGCAGGAAGCGGATGTCTATCGATCGCCTGCGTCCAAGAGGACCGTACATTGAGCCGCGAGACGGACGGCTTTCTGGGCCGGTGGTCCGCGCGCAAGCAGTCAGCGCGGCAGCCGGAACCAGAGGAGGAGGGCTCGAACGATGTGGCCGCCCCGGAGAACGCCGAGGAAGACACACGCACCGAGGCGGAAATCCTGGACGAGTTGGGATTGCGCGATCCGGATGAGATGGAGCCAGGTGACGATTTCTCGGGTTTCATGGCATCGGGCGTGCCGGAGCGGCTGCGGAACCGAGCTCTGCGCAAGCTGTGGCTGACAAATCCGGTGCTGGCCAATCTGGACGAGTTGGTGGATTACGGCGAGGACTTCACCGACGCAGCGACGGTCGTCGAGAACCTGGCGACGGCTTACCGGGTCGGCAAAGGGTTCCTGCGCGACCCAGATCCTGATGATGTTCAGCCTGAAGACCCGACTGAGACCGATGCAACGGCGGATGGGTCAACCGCGCCTGACCAGGCTGCCGAGGTTCCGTCAGGTGAAATCGCTACCGCAAACGATACCGAAGATCAGGCTGATCTACCATCAGACGCCAGTGCGAATGCGTTGGCGAAGGCTCAAGCGCAGGCTGAACCATCGACCCCAATCGCTCACGAAAGCCCAGTGATTCCGATGCGACGGATGGCATTTCGGGTCGACTGACGCGTCCTTCAATCGTTGCTTCTGCAAAGTCCGAAACGTCACCTCGTCAAGTGCATCGCGGAGCCAGCCGGACTTTCAAGGCCGGTGCGACAAGCTTGACCAAGAAATTGGTCGTCTCTACGGTTGGTCAAACACGACCGGAAAACCGGCGTCACGGGAGGGTCCATGACTTTGGCAGAAAAGACTGCCGAATTCGAGATTGCAGCGGAGGAACTCCTCCGGGCCGATCTTTACGATATGCTCGGCGCGCTTCTCGCCCGACCGCCTACACCCGAACTTCTTGCGATGGTCAAAGGCCTCTCTGGCGACGCATCGTCTCTGGGGCAGGGGATCAGCGCGATGGCGCGCCTGGCCAGTCAACTCAAGCCCGTGGCAATCGAAGCGGAATTCAACACGCTCTTCATCGGGCTGACCCGGGGCGAGTTGCTGCCCTATGCATCCTATTACATGACCGGCTTCCTGCACGAGAAGCCTCTTGCGGTGTTGCGCACCGAGATGGCGCGGCTGCAGATCGAGCGCGCCCCCAATGTCTTCGAACCCGAGGACAACATCGCCAGCTTGTGCGAGATGATGGCCGGTCTGATCCGCGGGCGTTTCGGGCGCATCGCGGATCTGGGCACGCAGAGGGACTTCTTCTCTGCCCATGTCGCACCCTGGGCAGGGCATTTCTTCAGCGATCTGGAAGCGGCGAAGGCGAGCGTCTTCTTCGCGCCGGTCGGAACAATCGGCAAAGCGTTCATGGAGATCGAGCGCGAAGCCTTTCGGATGGGCGTCTGAGGCGTCTGAACTCGTAGGGTGCGCAATGCGCACCCTACCAAAACTTGGAAGGAAACGACCATGAGTGAACAGGAGCGGGCAAACCGCCGGGATTTCCTGAAGCTCGCAGCGGCGGGTGCGCCAGTGGCCGCGGTTGCCGCAGTGACAAGCACCACCGAAGCCGAGGCGGCTGTCGACCAGAGCCGCGAAGGCCTGCGCGACACCGAGATGACCCGGAAATACTACGAGACGGCCCGTTTCTGACGCTGTGACCACTTACGGGTGACGGTTGCGATAGGCCCTGATCCCCAGAGGTACCACGCCAGGACGAAGGTCCAAGCAAGGGAGTTTAAGATGCTCAGGAAGAAGACAAACGGGGTTGCGGGACGCCCCCGGAGTGAGTCGATCCTGTCTCAAGTTGCCGCCAAGTCGGTCGACCGCCGCGCCTTTCTGCGCGGATCGGGGCTGGCGATCGGCGGATTGGCCGCCGCCGCTGCGACCGGTGGCACCGTGCGGCAGGCGAGTGCCGCCTCGGCCGCTGATGGTGCGGTCGACATCGTCAAGTCAGTCTGCACGCACTGCTCTGTCGGGTGTACGGTTCTGGCCGAAGTGCAGAACGGCGTCTGGACGGGGCAGGAGCCCGGCTGGGACAGCCCGTTCAACCTGGGTGCTCACTGCGCCAAGGGTGCCGCGGTGCGCGAGCACGCCCACGGCGAGCGCCGCCTGAAATACCCGATGAAGCTGGTGGACGGAAAGTACGTCCGCATGAGCTGGGAAGACGCGATCAACGAGATCGGCGACAAGATGCTGCAAATCCGCCAGGAAAGCGGGCCGGACAGCGTCTACTGGCTGGGCTCGGCCAAGCACAACAACGAACAGGCCTATCTGTTCCGCAAGTTCGCCGCCTACTGGGGCACGAACAACGTGGATCACCAGGCGCGGATCTGTCACTCGACCACGGTCGCGGGTGTTGCGAACACCTGGGGCTACGGGGCGATGACGAACTCGTACAACGATATCCACAAGTCGAAGGCGATCTTCCTGATCGGCGGAAACCCGGCCGAGGCACACCCGGTCAGCCTGCTGCACATCCTGAAGTCGAAGGAAGAGAACAACGCGCCGCTGATCGTCTGCGATCCGCGCTTCACGCGGACGGCGGCCCATGCCGACGAATACGTGCGGTTCCGCCCGGGCACCGACGTGGCACTGATCTGGGGTATCCTCTGGCACATCTTCGAGAACGGCTGGGAGGACAAGGAGTTCATCCGCACCCGGGTCTGGGGGATGGACCAGATCAAGACCGAGGTTGCGAAGTGGAACCCGGAAGAGGTCGAGCGCGTCACCGGCACGCCGGGATCTCAGTTGAAGCGCGTCGCACGCACCATGGCGAACAACCGCCCGGGCACCGTGATCTGGTGCATGGGTGGCACGCAGCACACCAATGGCAACAACAACACCCGCGCTTACTGCGTGCTGCAGCTCGCGCTGGGCAACATGGGCACCTCGGGTGGTGGCACCAACATCTTCCGTGGCCACGACAACGTGCAGGGCGCGACGGACCTTGGTGTTCTGTCCCATACCCTGCCGGGCTACTACGGTCTGAAGACCGGCTCGTGGAAGCACTGGGCACGTGTCTGGGCTGGTGAGAAGACTGCATCGGACAAGGCGAACGCCGAATACGACTACATTCTCAGCCAGTTCGAGAACAAGGATCTGATGGAAGGCAAGGGTATCCCTGTCAGTCGTTGGATCGACGGTGTGCTCGAAGACGTCGAGAACATGGACCAGCCGAACAAGGTTCGCGGCATGGTCTTCTGGGGCCACGCGCCGAACTCTCAGACCCGTCAGGTCGAGATGAAGGATGCGATGGAGAAACTGGATATCATGGTCGTCATCGACCCGTATCCGACGGTCTCCGCTGTGCTCCCGGATCGTCAGGACGGTGTCTACCTGCTGCCCGCGGCAACGCAGTTCGAAACCTACGGCTCGGTCACGGCATCGAACCGCTCGATCCAGTGGCGTGACAAGGTTGTCGAGCCGCTGTTCGAGTCGCTGCCGGATCACACCATCGCGGTTAAGCTGGCGAAGAAGCTCGGATTTGCAGACAACTTCCTGCAGAACATCGAGGTCGACGAGAACGACGAGCCGAAGATCGAGGACATCACGGCCGAGATCAACGCGGGCATGTGGACCGTCGGCTACACCGGGCAGACGCCCGAGCGTATCCGCAAGCACATGGCGAACCAGCACACGTTCGACAGGACCACCCTGCAGGCACTGGGCGGACCTTGCGATGGCGACTACTATGGCATGCCATGGCCGGCGTGGGGCACGGGTGACATGAACCACCCGGGCACGCCGAACCTCTACGACATGTCGAAGCCGGTCTCTGAGGGTGGTCTCACGTTCCGGGCCCGGTTCGGCGTCGAACGGGACGGTGACAACCTGCTGGCGGAAGGCGTCTACTCGGAAGGCTCCGAGATTCAGGACGGCTACCCTGAGTTCACCATGCAGATGCTGATGGACCTGGGTTGGGACAGCGACCTGACCGACGAAGAGCGGGCCGTCATCGACGGTATTGCCGGGCCGAAGACGAACTGGAAGACCGACCTCTCCGGTGGCATCCAGCGCGTCGCGATCAAGCACGAGTGTGCGCCGTTCGGCAACGCCAAGGCGCGTGCGGTGGTCTGGACCTTCCCGGATCCGATCCCGCTGCACCGCGAGCCGCTCTACACCAACCGGCGTGATCTGGTCGCTGACTACCCGACCTATGACGACCGCAGGGCCTATCGTCTGCCGACGCTCTATGCGTCGATCCAGAAGAAGGACTTCTCGAAGGACTACCCGATCATCCTGACCTCGGGCCGTCTGGTCGAGTACGAGGGCGGCGGCGACGAGACCCGGTCGAATCCGTGGCTCGCCGAACTGCAGCAGGAAATGTTCGTCGAGATGAACACCCGCGATGCCAACAATCTGGGCATCAAGGATGGCGAGCAGGTCTGGGTCGAAGGTCCGGAAGGCGGCAAGGTCAAGGTTGCGGCCATGGTCACAGAGCGGGTCGGCGAGGGCGTTGCCTTCATGCCGTTCCACTTCGGCGGGCACTTCCAGGGCAAGGATCTTCGGGAGAAATATCCCGACGGTGCCGATCCTTACGTGCTCGGCGAGGCGTCCAACACCGCACAGACATATGGCTATGACTCGGTCACTCAGATGCAGGAGACCAAGGCCACACTCTGCAAAATTGAAAAAGCATAAGGGGAGGAGAGGACATGGCACGCGCTAAATTCCTCTGCGACGCGGAACGCTGCATCGAATGCAACGCCTGCGTCACGGCCTGCAAGAACGAGCACGAGATCCCGTGGGGCATCAACCGTCGCCGCGTGGTCACGCTGAACGACGGCAAGCCCGGCGAACGCTCGATCTCGGTGGCCTGCATGCACTGCTCGGACGCGCCTTGCATGGCGGTCTGTCCGGTGGACTGCTTCTACCAGAACGAGGACGGTGTGGTCCTGCACTCGAAGGACCTGTGCATCGGTTGCGGATACTGCTTCTATGCGTGCCCGTTTGGTGCGCCGCAGTACCCGCAGGCGGGCAATTTCGGCTCACGCGGCAAGATGGACAAGTGCACGTTCTGCGCTGGCGGCCCGGAAGAGACCCACTCGAATGCCGAGTTTTCGAAGTATGGGCGCAACCGGATCGCCGAGGGCAAGCTGCCAATCTGCGCCGAGATGTGCTCGACCAAGGCGCTTCTGGCCGGTGACGGCGACGAGGTGTCGAACATCTACCGCGAGCGCGTCGTTGCCCGCGGGTTCGGGTCCGGCGCCTGGGGCTGGGGCACAGCCTATAATCAGAAGGGTAGCTGAACCCAGGAGAGGGTGAGCCACGGCCCATCCTACGAGAATGTGAAGCGCCTCGGTTCTATGCCGGGGCGTTTTCCTTGTTGCAGGCTCGTTTCGGCCCTAGGTTCCCGAAAAATCACACTAGACAGAACTGGATCCGCCAATGACCTCCTTTCTCAAGACCGGCTTTGTGGCCGCATCCATGGCACTCGCGGTTCCTGCGGCTGCTCAGGAGGTCGCGCCGTTGGAGACGCCGCAACAGAAGGCAAGTTACGGTATCGGTTACAATATGGGCCAGTCGATTTCGCAGCAGGGCCTGACACTCGACGAGATCGATCCCGCAGCACTCGCACAGGCGGTTCGGGATTTTCTGGCTGGTGACGACCCGCGCGTACCCGAAGCAGAACTGATCGAGGCCTTCACGGCCATTCAGGTGGCGGTACAGGCCCGCGAAGAGGCAAAGGCGGAAAAGGCTGTCGCGGCTGGCGCGGCGTTTCTCGAGGAAAACAAGGCCGCCGAAGGCATCGTCACCACCGAGAGCGGGCTGCAATACCGCATCGAGACAGAGGGCGACGGGGCAAGCCCGGAGGCAACCGACACAGTCTCGGTCCATTACGAGGGGCGGCTGTTGGATGGAACCGTCTTCGACAGTTCTTATGCGCGCGGCGAACCGGCGAGCTTCGGCGTCACGCAGGTGATTCCCGGATGGACAGAATCACTGCTTCTGATGAAGCCGGGTGGCAAGTTCGAGGTCTGGATCCCGTCCGAGCTCGCCTATGGATCGCGCGGTGCCGGGGCTGATATCGGGCCGAACGAAACGCTGAACTTTACCATTGAGCTTCTTGAAATCGCGGAGAAATAATATTTCTCTACAACTTGTGGTTCGCGGATGCAGCATTCAGTTCGCGACCGCAACATCATGAAGTTCTTGCACATTTTGCGTTTTCAAGTTTGACTCTTGGATCTATCGAGGCCCATGATCTGGAACTCAACCCAAGGGAGAAGAAAAATGCAGAAACTTGCACGACTCCTCACGGCCAAGATGTTTGGCACCGGATTGACGGTTGTGGTGATCATGTTCCTGGGAGGGATCGTGATTTCCTCGTCCTAAGGTGACGAGGACGATATCAACCATACCTCTGTGAACGTTCGAATGATGTGCTAGTTTCTGTCGCGCGGCCCAACGAACGAGGCCGCACGCGAACGGTTGGAGGAAGAAAGCCCATGCATAGACGGCTTGCACTGTCAGTCGCAATTCTGTCTTTGGTTCTCGCTGTCCTGGCACTGACGGGGTCGCTGGTTCAAACCGGCCTCGTCATCAACGAGGCGATGGCTCAGTCATCGGTTCGGCCGCCGGAGAACGCGGTGACGAACGCGCCGGCCCAGCCAGGTGTGACGCGCGCGCGCGATGCGGTGGAGGGTGGGAACATCTTGCCTGCGGGGACCGAGGGCGCCAACTCGCTGTCGACCATCTGGGGCGAGATGCGCCACGGTGTAGAGGGAACAGTGTCTATCCCGGATCCGATGGCTGCCCGGCTGGTTCAGGATGGCGGCATGGGGTGGCTGGAACTCCGCGCGAAAGGCGGCCCGTTGCAGGTTTACGGCGGGTATGCGCTGGTCGGGGTCCTGGCACTTTTGGCTTTGTTCTATCTGGTGCGCGGCAGGGTGCGGATCTCGCATGGTCCGACGGATCAGCGGATCGAACGCTTCAAGTCCGTCGAGCGGTTTGCGCACTGGCTGCTCGCTGTCTCGTTCATTCTGCTCGCGGTGACGGGCCTGAACCTTCTCTACGGGAAGGACTGGATCCTGCCGCTTATCGGTAAGGAGAGCTTTGCGCTGGCCACGAACGCTGGAAAATGGGTGCACAACAACGTGGCCTGGGCGTTCATGCTCGCCATCGTGATGGTGTTCTTCATGTGGGTTCGCCACAATTTGCCGAGCCTGCTGGATCTGCGCTGGTTCGCCCAGGGCGGAGGGCTCGTTGGGCTGGGGCATCCACCGGCGCGCAAGTTCAACGCCGGGCAGAAGCTGATCTTCTGGTCCGTGATCCTTTTGGGTGGATCGATCTCGGCGAGCGGCATTTCACTGTTGTTCCCCTACGAAGCTCCAATGTTTGCGAAAACCTTCGTCATCCTGAACGATGTCGGGATCTCACAGCTTGTGATGGGTGCACCGCTGGCGACCGAACTGACGCCGATCGAAGAAATGCAGTACGCACAGATCTGGCACACGGTCGTCGCCTTCGCGATGATCTTTATCATATTGGCGCACATCTATATCGGTTCGGTCGGTATGGAGGGTGCGTTCGATGCGATGGGCAGTGGGCAGGTCGATCTGAACTGGGCCCGCGAACACCACGGTCTCTGGGTTGACGAGGAACAGGAGAAGGCGCAGGGTTCCAAGGGACTTGCGGCAACCCCTGCCGAGTAATTCCGTGCGTCTTTCAATTCTGATCTTTGCTCTGACGCTCGCACTCGGCGCGGCGCAGAGTTGGGCGAATGGAGGCTTCCTGCGTCTCCAGGGTCACGGCGGTCCGGTAAAAGGGGTCGCCGTGTCAGCCGACGGCAAACACGCGTTGTCGGCAAGCTTCGATTATTCCGTTGGTCTTTGGCGCCTTGATGGCACGGAGCCGGTCTTCCTCCAGGCGCACGAGGCAGGGGTAAACGCCGTCGCCTTTACGCCAGACGGTCGGGCCCTTTCGGCTGGCGATGATTTCCGGATGATCTTGTGGGACGTCGATCAGGCGAAACCGCTGAAGCGATTTGAAGGTCATCGCGGCAAGATCCTGCACATCGCGCTCAGCCCGGATGGACGGTTTGCGGCGACCAGTGGCTGGGACGGAGCCGTGGGTCTGTGGGATCTGGACGCTCAGACACATGTGGCCTGGCTGAAAGGGCATCGAGGCAACGTGAACGCATCGGCGTTTTCGCGCGACGGGTCGAACTTGTACTCGGCCAGTTCGGACGGGACGATACGGATCTGGGATATCGAGGCCCGCGCGCTTCAACGCACCATGATCAAGCACGGTTTCGGCGTGAACCAACTGATCTTGAACGAAGCTGCCGGATGGCTTGCTTACGGCGCTGTCGATGGCGCGGTGCGGGCGATCGATCTGGCCACGGACGAAGAAATCGCAGACCTCTCGGCGGACCGGAAGCCCATCCTTGCGCTGAGTCTGAGCGCCGACGGCAAGAAGATCGCGGTCGGGGACGGGGAAGGCTACGTCATGATCATCGACGCCGAGCGCTGGAAAATCGATCGCGACTTCCATGCGGCGGTGCGTGGCCCGATCTGGACGCTCGCTTGGACGCCGGACGGCACACGGCTGCTGTCAGGCGGATTGAGCGATGCTGCCACACTCTGGCCGGTCTCGGCTTCCGAAGACGAGGTCGCGGGCCTGCTTAGCGTCGGCGAACGCTCGTTTCTTCGGTCACCGGACGAGATGTCGAATGGTGAGCGCCAGTTCGCACGAAAATGCTCGATCTGCCATACGCTAACAAAGGATGGCGCAAATCGAGCTGGTCCCAGTCTCTGGGGGCTTTTCGGGCGTCGCGCCGGTACATATCCCGGCTATTCCTACTCGGACGCATTGGATCGGTCCGAGATTGTCTGGTCGTCGGAAACCATTGATCGGCTGTTCCTGGACGGACCCGATCACTACACGCCTGGGTCCAAAATGCCGATGCAGCAGATCGCCAAAGCATCCGATCGGCAGGATCTCGTCGAATTTCTGGCAGGCAACACAGGTCCCCCTGCCCGTGAAACGCAAGGAGAGTAGCCATGAAGGCATTTGTTGCGGCTATCGCCGTGATGATCTTGATATCGATCGCGGCAAGCTTCGGCCTGCAGAACGCTGGCTTTTCAGCGGCGGAGATGTTCAGCAAGGATGATGTGCATCTCGGCGACTAGGCGCTGACTGGCCCGTCAGCGCATGGCACCCAGGGTTTGAGACTGACGGCAGTTAGCCGTCAGTTGATCATCACCATGCCGCCCTTGATGGTGCACATCGCCGAGCCCTGGACTGTTGTCATCATGCCCTTCGCGTCCAGTTTCATGGATGCGTTGATCATGATCTGCATCGACTTGAGCGTGATCTTCATAGGCTCGACCTTGATCGATGATCCGCCGACCTTGATCTCGTAGGATTTCATCGCCTGGACCTTGCCCAGACCCGCGCTGATCTTGGTCTGCTGATCGCCCATCTTTACGGTGATTGTTTGGTCGCCCTTGTCGATCGTCGTGGTCTGATCGCCCTTTTTGATCTCGTGGATGTCGTTCCCATCGGTGATGGTGCGCTTGTCGTCCATCTTGATGCTGGTTGTGCGCTTGCCCTCGGCTACCGTCATGGTCTCATCACCGAGTTCCAGCGTCGTAGTTCGGTGACCGCCCTTGGTAATCACCGTTCCGTACTTGTCTTTGGTGCCTGGCTTGCCCTTGATCGTGACCGTCTCGTCGCCACCGGTCAGTTCGAAGGTCCGCGAGCCGCCGATCTTCTCGGTCTGATCATTCCCGATCTCGATGTCATCATCGTGCTCGATAATCATCATCCGATCACGCTCGGCGTGGATGTAGATCTCTTCGTCGTCTTTCTTGTCTTCGAAGCGCAGCTCGTTGAAGTTCGCGGACGCCGTGCCGCCCTTCGAGCTTTGCGATTTGATCGTGCTCTGCGTCTTGTCCGCCGGGAATGTGATCGGCGGTCTGTTGTTGCCGTTGTAGACGCACCCGGTCACGAGTGGGCGATCAGGATCACCGCCGATGAAATCGACCACGACCTCCATACCAACGCGCGGGATCCAGACGCCGCCCCAGCCGCTTCCGGCCCAAAGCTGTGCCACGCGCAATCGCATCGAGCATTGATCCTCGGCACCGGATCCTGACTTCGCATTCCAATGAAACTTCACCAGGATTCGACCCTGATCGTCGACGTCGATCTCTTCGTCGTTCGGTGCGTTCTTGGATTTGATGACCAGCGCGGTCTGAGCGCCCATGATCCGAGGCACGGGTGTTTTGTGCGGAGATTTGTATGCGAGCGTCGCATCGGCGACCTCGTACTCGCCATAGTAATCGTTGTCTTGTCCGACCGCATACCCGCCGCCCGTAACATGGTATGACTGGCTGACAGTGTGCCGAGCCGCGATCACATTGTTCTTGGCGTTCTCTTCATCGATTGGATGCTTGCTCAGCGTGAAGGCCCCGCCCGCATGTAGCAGCGGAGCAAAGCCTGCGCAGTACTTTCTTTGAGCACCCGCGCGTTCTGAGTCCGTCAGGACATCTGCGAGAAGCTGTCCGACGCCCGGATCGTAGTGACCGGTCGGGTAGCGATAGTGTTGAAAGTTAGAATGACTGTGAGATGGCGAGTCCTTCGGGCTCCCGACTTTCTCCAGGGCCGTGTTGACTTTCTCATAGTTGTAGTCGTCGGTTTCGACCTTGGCAGTCCGCAACCTGTTCTCGTGTTGCCAACTGGTCAAACGGGCTTCTCGCGATCCTGCCTCTTCGGTCGGCCAGAATTCGAGCGCGGAGTACGCGCCAATCGCGGGCAGGCTGGATTGATTGTCGTAAATCTTCAGGACGTGCTTGTTCGAGAAGGACTCGAACCAAAAGAACATGCCCCATTTTTCCATCATGCGGCACACGAAATCCCAGTCGGATTCCTGATACTGCACGCAGTAGTGGATCGGGTCGTAGGTTTTTTCGACCTTGAACTCGAAGTCCGAGAAGCCGGCATCCTCGAAAACAGCCTGGATAATATCCTTTGCAGATTTCTCGTGCCAGACACGGCTGTGAGATCCGCGTGTCAGCAACCATGTCCACGGACGCAGAACCAAGCGGTACTGTATGTGCTCGCCACTCCACTCCAGAAAGCGAAGCTCGCTGCATACGCCATGGAAATATCGCGCGTCACCGGTCAGGCCGTCCATTTCAACGTGACACGGTTTTCCAATGATCGCGGCCGGATCGACAGGTTCTTCACCCACGTTCAGGAGCGCGTCGACCGCCCATTCGAAATTCTCGCTAACCCCTTCGAATCCATCGAAATTCGTGAGAACAAGCGTGTCCGGTCCCAATGTTGTATGAAGGCGCGCAAACCTGTCCGCCTGTAACAATTTCTGCACTATCGTCTCCTGACAGGCCTTGATGAAAAAATTTACCTTAGCTTGACAGAAGCGTCCAGATGGCTGATCGTCCCGCCCGCTGATTATATGCGTTAGGGTGCGTCGATGACCAAAATTCTCGCCGCCGTCATGTGCTTAATCGCACTGCTAGCATTAAATGCGAACGCCGAGAGCGAAATCAAGCCCCAATTCCAAGCCGATGATGTGCTCACTCACTTCGAGAAGATCGAGGGGGCCGCGTCTGTTGCCTGTCCAGTTGGTCAGGTTTGTTTGCCGAAACGATCATCTCGTGGCGTGTGTGTTGGCACCAGCAGCAATTGCGGCGTCGCGCGTCCGGCGGAAATCAAGGATCCGGGCGGCTTTGATCTCTTGATTACTTTTGAGCTTGGCTCGGATCGGCTGAGTGACGTCGCGAAGGCCAACCTGAAGGAGTTCGCCAAGGCGATCCAGTCGCCTAAGCTCGAGGCCAGCACATTCAACGTAGATGGCCACACGGATGCGCGGGGTGCGGACTCCCTGAACAACGCGCTCTCCGAGCGCAGGGCACAAGTTGTGATTGAATTTCTCAACGAGCTTGGCGTCGATACAGAGCGTTTGACCGCGCAGGGCTACGGAGAGACAAAGCCGAGGTTGGAAGAAGACCCGTTTGCTGCTATTAATCGGCGTGTTGAGGCAACTATAAGAACTTGGTAAGCTTGCAGAAACCTAGAATGGTGGCGGTCGGCGTGTCTAGTTGACGGTCGCAACGCGCAAATCCGTCCGTGAAGGGGCGCGGCCGGGGGCAGATTTGGGGGACAGGATGTCGGGGGCTTGTCGACTATCGCTTCGTGTGGCGGCGTTAACCGTATTGCTGTGTTTCACGGTTCCAAGCCAACCGGCGGCACAGCAAACGCCAAATCCGGCGGTGGACGCAGCGCGTCAACAGATCCAGCAGCCCGGTGCGGCAGGTTCCGGCGCCGCCGCGTCCGATCGCTTGCGGCAGTTCGAAAGCGCTATCGATCGTCGCCGTGCCACGCAACAAGGACAAAGGCTGCCCGAGGTCTCGACCACAGATAGTACCACGGGCGGCGAAGTCGCTGGTAGTTCAACCGTATCCTTCCAGCTGAACGGCATCACCTATCCGGATTTCCCACCCCGTGAGTTTTCGGAAGAGAACGGAAACTTCGACCAGATTACTGACATCTACGAAAGCTTCATAGGAAAAGACATCACGATCGGGGGATTGCGCGAGATCGCAAACCGGATCGAGCAACTGTACCGAGAGTCAGGCTTCCTGGCGACGCGCGTGATCATTCCGCCACAATCGATCGACGGCGGCATCGCCGAGCTGCAGGTGCACGAAGGGCGCATCGTCCATTACGAGGTCAATGGCGACATCGGTCCGGTGAAGAAGCAAATCGCAGCTTTGCTGGACAACCTGATCACGAACAAGGCGGCCCGCCGGACTGACATCGAGAGATATCTGCTGCTGGCACGTGATTTGCCGGGGATCTCGTTGACCGGCACGCTGCGATCAGCCGGTGACAGCCTTCCGGGCGGTGTGATCCTTGTCGTCGATACGGCGAGAAAGCCGGTGGACGGCTTTATCCAGCTGCAGAACCGGAACGCTCAGTCGACCGGTGCCGTAACATTGTCTGCAGGTGCCGCGGCAAACTCAAACACCGAGTATGCCGAACGTATTGGGGCAATCGGGCTTGCTGCTCTGGAGGTTCCGGAGCAATTCAGCGGGTTTGCTTCTGCCGAGATGAGCGTCGGCAATGACGGTATGGTCGTGCGCATGAACGCGACCTATGGTCTTGCCGAACCCGGGGACGCTCTTGAGCCGCTTGATCTGAATCTCGACTCCTTTTCTGTCGAAGCAGAGGCCGAGTATCCGCTGGTGCGTTCGCGCAGGATCAGCGTCTGGTCCCGAGGCGGCTTCGAGTTCTCGGACCTTCGCGCGTCGGTTGGCGACAAGCCAGACGACGACGAACTGTTCGATGATCAACTTCGCGTCCTGTACGCGGGCTTGCGCGGAATCTGGTTTGCACCGCTTGGCGGGCGCGCGGAGTTCGATCTGGAGTTTCGGCGGGGCATTGACTATTTCGGCGCCTCTGACGGGCCGAAGTTCGCGCGCAGTCGCACCGACGGTCGCGCGGAGTTTCTTCTGGCGCGCGGCGATGTCAGCTACGCTCAGCCTATATGGCCGTTCTTTGAGCTGTACGGCAAAGTCGGCTTCCAAATCTCCGATGGGCCGCTTCTGAGCTACGAGGAAATGGTGCTGGGAGAGTTGACGTTCGGACGCGGTTTCGAACCGGGCGCGATAACCGGCGACGAAGGGTTTGCCGTAACCGGCGAAATCCGCTTCTTCCCGCCTGGCATTGACCTTCCCTGGCTCGATCGGCTCGAGCTTTACGGCTTCTATGATTTCGGCCGATTGTACGATGATGGCGATCCGACCGGGCAGAACTTTGAAGAGCTGATGTCGGCTGGCTTTGGTGCGCGCTTCCAATTGCTCGAGATGCTCTATGGCGACATTTATTTCGCGTCGCCGCAGACGGATGCACTCTCAACCGTGGGTGAGCGACCGGACGGAACCGTCAAGTTCACCTTGACACAGTTTTTCTGATAACATGAAGCTGCTGCAACTTTTGGGACCACGTGAGCGATAGACTCAACCTGTGCGGCAGTGTGACCACGGTGGAATTTTGCACCGTTAACGAGATCGACAGCGGAGTACCGAGATGATCAGCGGTGAATTCAGGGCCATTTCACGCCGGGACAGCCAGATCGAGCGGCTGCGTTCAAGGCTGCTTGGTCGGACGGCGCTCTGCGGTGCGATTTCGATTGGAGCCTTGTTTGGTCAACCACCTCGCGAGGCAGAGGCTGGTCCACAAGGCACCGTTGTCACTCATGGTAACGTCAAGATCCAAAAATCAGGGACGCACACAAACTTCAAACAGTCGTCCAATACGGCGATCCTGAACCACTCGTCTTTTGACATCACAGTCAACGAGTCAGTCAATTTCCAACAGCCGTCGAAGAGCGCGCTGGCAGTCAACCGCGTTGTCGGAAGCGATCTGTCGACGAAGATTTCCGGCAAGCTGACCGCGACCGGAAACGTATGGGTTCTGAACCCATCCGGCGTCGCCATCAGCAACACTGCGCGGATCAATGTGAATGGTCTGATCGCGACGTCAGCGAGAATATCGGATCAAGACATCCTTTCGGGGCGCGCATCAGGCGACTATTCCTTCACCGAAGCGCCTGACGGCAGTGCTATCATAAACGACGGGACCATATCGGCTGGGGACGGTCATGTGGTGCTTGTGGCGCCGGTGGTTGAGAACACAGGCACGATTACGACCAAGGGCTCAGAGATCGCACTGGGCGCGGGATCAGGTTTCAGGATCGATATGGATCTTGATGGCTTGACCCAGTTCGAGGTCCAGCCCGGCAATGGCGTAAGCCTCACGAACTCTGGAAGAATCAGCGCAGAAGGCGGTGCCGTATACTTGTCGGCTGCTGCGGCAGGCGCTGTCGAAAGCGCTGTTGTATCCATCGGTGGAGAAGTCGAGGCAACCCGGATCGAGAACCGTGGTGGCAAAATCGTCATCTCGGGCGGTGAACACGGAGTCACCGAGATTTCCGGCAAGATCGATGCATCACAGATCGAAGGTGCGGGCGGCAAGATCGCCATCACCGGCGAGTTGATCGACATACAGGAAACCGCAGTTATCGACGTCTCGGGTGCTACCGATGGCGGTAAGATCGAGATTGGCGGCGGTTTCCAGGGTAGGGCGGTCGAGTCTCCGGTTGTTCGCCATGCGTCCGCGACGGCGCCGGAAGGGGCGCCTTTGCCGGTGGCGAAGCGAACCCTCGTTCGTGAAGGCGCCAGATTTTTCGCGGATGCGGGCGCGTCTGGCGACGGTGGTGAAGTTATCATCTGGTCTGATGAATTCACCTACTTCCACGGATCTATCTCCTCTCAAGGTGGTTCGGTTGCAGGCAACGGCGGTTTTGTCGAGATCTCAGGCAAGCTGGGACTGGATTTCTCCGGCTCCGTGGACCTGCTGGCGACAAATGGTGAGATGGGGGGGCTGCTGCTCGATCCAGAGAACCTTATCGTCATCGCCGATACGGGTGGGGCAGGCTCTGGTGACGCCGACGTGGCGGACGGGTCGCTCCTGTTCAACGACGGTGGCAATGCCGATCTGACCGTCGAAGCGGATGCGATTGTAGCAGTTGCGGGCACAGTTACACTGCAGGCGACCCAGGACATTTCGATCAATGGTGCCTTGTCGCTGGCAGGTGATAGCCTAGTGGTCGATGCGAGCAATGACCTCTTCGTGAACGCAGAGATCAATACCTCGGGTGCTCTGACTTTCACTGCAGACGCTGATTCCACAGGATCAACTGTGACTGGTGCCGGTGCTTCAGACAATGTCGGCGTTGTCTCGTTTGGTGCTGCGGGCGAAATCTCTGGTGGTGCGGCCGTCGTGATCAACTCTGGGTCGAGTGCAGACACCGATCTGGGTTCGATCAGCGCGAGTTCACTCTCGGTGACCACGAGCAACAACGGAAATGTCGTTCAGGATGCTGGCACGACGATCGTCGTTACCGGCAACACGACCGTTGCCGCCGGTACTGGGAACATCACGCTTGGCGAAGCGACGAATGACTTCCAAGGGACCGTTGACCTGACGGGAGGTGTCGTCTCTGTCCGCGATACCAATACAATCGATATAAGTGCTGCTTCGGCGACAAGTCTGACAGTCCAGGCGACCAATGGCATCGCTGCCGTTGAGACGGCTCGGGCTGCGAGTAACCTCACAGTCCCGACCTTGACGCTGATCGACACCGCGCTCGACGGGGCAGCTAGATTTACGTTGCAGGGCAGTGGCGCCACGGCCAATGCCGCGGGCACGCTGAATGTCGATCAACTTCAGACTGAAGGCGTCAGCAGCCTGACATTCCAAACAGATGTAGTCGGCGCGGAGATTGCACTAGGCGTGATCGACGAGGCGACGCTTGATGTGAGCGTACAAACTCCGGGAAATGTTCTGCTGGATGCCGGCACGAAGACGTTGCAAAACTTCTCGGTCACTGGATCCGGTTCAATCAATGATGATGGTGTTGCACCAGCATTGGTCGTGTCGGGCACGACATCGCTGGTGTCCGCTGGTGACATCCTCCTGAACGACGGGGACTCTGCTCACGACCTGGCGGTCCTTTCGGCGAGCACTCCAACCGGCGCTATCGTTCACCTCGACGCTGGATCGATTACGCTCGGTGGGATAGAGGCGACGACCCTGACCGTGACGTCCGGCGGAACTATCTTGGACGACGGAACATCGACCTCAACCGCTGACGACATAAGCGTCGCGGGAATCTCCACTCTGACGGCGGTCGGCGACATCATTCTTGACGATCCAAACAATGATTTCGTTGGTTCGGTCGGAGCCTCGGGCCAGGATATTGTTCTGTTCGATGTGAACTCGATCGAGCTTGGGAATACCACGGCGACGGCTGGAGCTGACACGACGTCAGATGCACTTGGCCTGACCGGAGTTGCTGATAACAATGGCGATCTGTTCGTCACGGCGGTCAATTCGATTACGCAGACCGGCAGCACGGTCATCAATGTTGCGGATACAGCGAACTTCAATGCGAACACGCTGACCGGTAATGCAATCACGATTGATCAGGCCAACCTGTTCGCAGGGCCGTTAAACGCCCAAGGGTTCGACATGACCTTTGTCGATGCGGATGCCTTGGATCTGGGCGAGGTCAATGCGTTTAACGGTTTGACGGTGACAGCAAGCTCCGGCGGGATCACGGATGCCGGTACGGGCGATATCAGCGTGAACGGTACAGCCTTAATCTCTGCGTCCGCTGATGTGATCCTCGACGATGCGACGCACGATTTCAACGAAGTGGACATCTCTGCCACAACCGCATCCTCGACGATCGTCGTTGTGGATACGGACGACATCGTGCTGGGCGATATCGATGCTGGCGGCTCTTTCTCTGTCAGCGCGACATCGATCGCCGATGATAACGTCTCGGCGGCAGTTGGCGATGATGTCGATGTTACCGGGGCAACGACGCTGACGGCCACGACCGGGAACATCGACGTTGATGATGGTAACAATACCTTTGGTGGCGACGTCGTCATTGCAGGCAGTTCGACCGGCACCACGGCGACGATCGGCAGTACGATTGATGAACAGATCAACTTTGGCGCTGTCACGGCGGCCAACCTTACGGTCTCGACGCCCGCCGACATCACTGGTGGGAACACTGGGATAGGGTTTGGTGGAACCGTCAATCTGAACTCGGGCACTGGCGCGCTGACGATCAATTCGAACGGCGAGGCGATCGATATCGGTGGCGGCACGACGGGCATCGTCTCACTCGATAGCGCCGATATCGCAAATCTGGACAACGGGGTCGATACGCTGGTTGCAAATAGCGGCGGCGGAACGATTGACGCGACAGACTCCATCGACGGTCTCGCTCAAATGACACTCGACGCAACCGCGGCTGGAACCGATGGGGCGATCACGTTGGGCGCGTTCACTGTCGCCAACCTGTCGGCAACAGGCAACAACATCGCTGAATCAGACGGGACAAACGGCACCACCGTCTCTGGCACAGCGGCGTTGACAGCGACCGGCGAAACCGCTTTGGCGGACGGCGACATCGTTCTGAACAATAACTCCGGAACCGGATTTGACTTTGCGACTGTGTCGGCAAACGCAACCGATGAAATCAATCTTGGCGATGAAAACAGCATCACCCTGGCAGGATTGGCGGGTGATGACCTGAGTGTCACCGTCGTTGGCTCGATCGTGGATGACGGTGTATCGACGTCGGTCGCCGACGATGTGAGCATCGTTGCCACGACGACCCTGACGGCGGGTGGGGACATTGTTCTGGATGATGCCAACAACGACTTCGGTGGATCTGTCACGGCGTCAGGACAGGATGTGGTTCTGGTCGATGTCAACTCGATCGAACTTGGCAATATCACGGTTACCGCAGGGGCGGATACGACGTCTGACGCGCTCGGGCTGACAGGGCTTGCCGGGAATGATGGAGATCTGGTCGTTACGGCGGGCAATTCGATCACGCAGACCGCCAGCACGGTTATCAGCGTCCCGGATACGGTGAATCTCAACGCGAATACGGTGACCGGCAACGCAATCACGGTTGATCAGGCGAACCTGTTCGCGGGAACTTTGAACGCAGCGGGTTTCGATATCACGGTGACCGATGCGGATGCGCTCGACGTCGGTGAGGTCAATGCCTTTGGCGCGATGACGTTGACGGCAAGCTCCGGCGGGCTCTCGGATGCCGGGACCGGCGATGTCAGCGTCAATGGCACCGGGTCGCTTTCCGCGACAGGCGATGTGATCTTCGATGACGTCACGCACGACTTCGTCGGCTCGGTGAATGCGTCCGGGCAGGACATTGTTCTGTTCGATGCGAATTCGATCGAACTTGGGAATGTCACCGCCACGGCCGGTTCAGACACGACCTCGGACGCGCTTGCGCTATCCGGGGTCACTGGGAACGACGGCGATCTGTTCGTCACGGCGGTGAACTCGATCACGCAGACCACCAGCGCCGTGATCAGCGTTCCAGATACGGCAAACCTCAATGCGAATACGTTGACCGGCAATGCAATCACTGTTGACCAGGCAAACCTGTTCGCGGGCACTGTGAATGCACTGGGTTTCGACATCACAGTGACGGATGCAGATGCGCTCGACGTCGGTGAGGTCAATGCCTTTGGCGCGATGACGTTGACGGCAAGCTCCGGCGGGCTCTCGGATGCCGGGACCGGCGATGTCAGCGTGAATGGCACCGGGTCGCTTTCCGCGACAGGCGATGTGATCTTCGATGACGTCACGCACGACTTCGTCGGCTCGGTGAATGCGTCCGGGCAGGACATTGTTCTGTTCGATGCGAATTCGATCGAACTTGGGAATGTCACCGCCACGGCCGGTTCAGACACGACCTCGGACGCGCTTGCGCTATCCGGGGTCACTGGGAACGACGGCGATCTGTTCGTCACGGCGGTGAACTCGATCACGCAGACCACCAGCGCCGTGATCAGCGTTCCAGATACGGCAAACCTCAATGCGAATACGTTGACCGGCAATGCAATCACTGTTGACCAGGCAAACCTGTTCGCGGGCACTGTGAATGCACTGGGTTTCGACATCACAGTGACGGATGCAGATGCGCTCGACGTCGGTGAGGTCAATGCCTTTGGCGCGATGACGTTGACGGCAAGCTCCGGCGGGCTCTCGGATGC
>JBCAXJ010000006.1:0-110012 GCA_038534135.1 Pseudomonadota bacterium
GCGAACCCATTGACGGACGGCGATTTCGCCGCGCCAGAAGAAACGCCACCCGAAATCGAGATGCAGGACGGCACAAACCCGTCTGAGGACGATGACTCAGAGGCAGAAATCGCAAAGCAAACCTTGTCCTGTTTGGCGAAAATCTCTGCATCACTCGACGATCTGAAGATACGAGCGCTCCTCGATTTCGAGAAGCTGTCGACCGCTTCCCTGCGCAGCGCGCTGCCCGATCTGCTGGACAGCAATCTCGCTCGGGAGATCTCTGTGACGGCTGCGCGGTTGATCGAGAAGCGGCTTGTGCCAGAGGCGGAACTCACTGCAGGTGACGACCTTTACGATGCGCTGGTCGATGGCCTGAGGGCCGAAGAACCCGCCGCAGCTATACGCGTTCGCCGGATCAAGGATCAACCCACAGGGACAGCCCATCTAAGCTGGGACCTGGGCGGCGCCGACTTTCTGCGCACGAGTTACTTGAGCGCCGCCGAAGACGTGCTCGACCGCGCGCATCGAAACAGCCTTGAGGGAGAAAAATGTGATGGATGACTCGGCTGCCGAGGTTTCAGAAGGAATTCCGACACTCGACTCGCGCGATCAAAGCGATGAAGGGAAGCACCGGCGTGCAATCTTCTCCGTTCAAGTCGACGTTGTCGTGAGCGTCGGCCAGGCGCGCCCCGTCATTGGCGAGTTGCTCGCCATGCGGCGCGATATGGTTCTGCCGCTCTCAACGCGCGTCGACGATCCGGTTCAGGTTATGGTTGGCGACAGGATCATTGCGCGGGGAGAGCTCGAGGAGATGGGCGACGAATCCGGTCGCCTCGGCGTCCGCCTCACCGAGGTCGTGGACGTGACCGACCTGTTCTGAAGAGCTTGCGAAACAATCGTGTGGGAGAGAACTTTGCGCTATCGTCACACGGTCGGAATCGCCTGCCTTTTTGCTGGTTGCCTGCTTTTTGCGGCAAATGCCGGTGCGCAGTCGGTGGCAATCGATCTTGGGGACGAAGCGACACTTTCCGGGCGGATCATACAACTCTTCCTGCTGGTCACGCTGCTCAGCTTGGCCCCCGGCATTGCAATCATGATCACCTGCTTCCCGTTCATGGTGACGGTCCTGTCGCTGTTGCGCCAGGGGATCGGATTGCAGGCCGCGCCACCCAATATGCTGATCATCAGTCTCGCGCTCTTTCTGACCTATTTCGTGATGGAGCCGGTGTTCAACACTGCCTGGGCCGATGGTATCGGACCGATGATGGACGGCGATGTCACGGCCGAGCAAGGGTTTGCGAGGGCGCTCGCGCCATTCGAATCCTTCATGCAGGCGCGTGTCAGACCGGAGATGATCGCGGCGCTCGTCGAAGCCGCTCCGGGTAGCGCTGCAAGAGTTGCCGAGGATGGGACGCCCACCCTCGGGCTGCTGATCCCAGCCTTTATGTTGAGCGAGATCGAGCGCGGTTTCGAGATCGGCTTCATGATTTTTCTGCCGTTTCTCATCATCGACCTGATCGTGGCTTCGGTATTGATGTCGATGGGGATGATGATGGTCCCACCGGTCGTGGTGTCACTGCCGCTGAAACTAGCATTCTTTGTCGTTGCTGACGGGTGGAGCCTGCTCGCCAGCGCGTTAATAAGGGGGTACGGAGCATGACGGACATCGTTGAATTCGCAGGTCAAGGCAATGTGCCAGCAAACGTCGGAGACGCTCGTACGCCATTGACACCGGCTAGAGCCGCCGCTGGTGGAGCCGATCTGATCGAGCTGAACCAAGCTCAGAAAGCAGCGGTGATCATTGGAATTCTCGGTCCGGACTCCGCAGGACCTGTCCTGGAGAACATGGACGAAGAGAACCTTCGGAGCTTTGCGGCGGCCATGTCGCGGATCAAGCGCATTCCGCCGGATGTCGTGATTGAAACCATACAGGAGTTCCTGATCGAACTCGCGCAGTTCGACATGACGGTCAGCGGCGGTCTGAAGCACGCGCGATCCGTGCTCCAAGATTACATCCCCGAAGCGACGCTGACACGCATCATGGATGACATAGATACGCCGTCGGCTCACAACGTCTGGAAAAAACTGACGACGGTCGAAGATCAGGCACTCGCCGAATTCTTGGCCCGCGAGCATCCTCAGACTGCCGCTGTCGTCCTCTCGAAGCTATCGGCCGAGCATGCCGCTGAAATTCTTGGTCGGCTTTCGCCTGAACGCGCTCGCGAGATTGTGGTTGGATTGAAGCGTACGACGTCGATGGATTCCAATATCGTCGAGGCCATCGGCGAGTCCGTCTCGACCGACTTTCTCGAGCACTACCGTGGTGGTGGAACTTCGGTGAAGCCGGAAGAACGGATCGGCATGATCATGAACTACACGTCCGGCGAGATCCGTCAGTCGGTGCTCGATTTCTTAGGAGAGAAACAGCCGGAATTCCTCGAAGCGGTGAAGGCGCGCATGTTCACCTTCGCCGACATTCAAGATCGGATCGAGAAACGGGACATTACGGCGATCGTCCGGGCAACGGCGCCAGAAGATCTCTTGAAGGCCATGATCGGCGCGCAGGACTCCGCACCCCAGACCTTCGAGTTCGTCATGAATTCGCTGTCGTCGCGCGTGGCGGAACAACTGCGCGAGGAAATGGCCGACGCCGGAAAGGTCAAGGTCCGCGAGGCCGAGGAAGCGCAGAATGCCATGCTGAAGGTTATCCGTGCGATGGAAGCAGCCGGAGAGCTTGCTCTGATCGCTGTGGATGAGTGAGCTCCGAAGCATTCGGACTCACCGCTTCACACGAATGACGCGGCTTCCTCGAACATGATCGCATGGAGCCCCGCCAGGCGCGTGGGATCGGGATGATACCCACCGCCAAGCACACCGACCACAGCAATGGCGCGTTGTCTGAGCGCCGAGAGAACCATGCGGTCTCGCGCACGGAGGTCAGCGTCGTCGAGTGCCAGGCGGCCCAGTCGGTCTTCAACGTGAACGTCGACCCCTGCATTGTAGAATGCCAGCCTGGGATGAACCGTCTCCAGAAGTTCCATGAGCGCATGTTCGAGAACGTCGAGATAGGCCTGTCCACCGATGCCATCTTCGAGCGGGATATCAACGGTCGATTCCGACTTCTGTTGAGGAAAGTTGTTCGCCGCGTGTATCGAGAAGGTGACGACATCCGGATCGCTGGCGAAGATCCGTGCAGTGCCATCGCCTTGGTGCACATCGGCGTCGATCACGAGGAACGGTCCGCGCACACCCTGCGCCGACAGGTTTCGAATGGCGACAGCGACGTCATTGAACACACAAAAGCCCGAGCCATGGTCTGGCCCCGCATGGTGAGAACCGCCCGCAGCATTGCAAGCGATACCGTGTTCGAGCGCCAACCAAGCTGCCAAAGTCGTCCCGGCTACGGAAAGCGTGCTGCGTCGAACCACCCTTTGTGTTGCCGGCAAGCCAATCTGGCGAACTTCCGCCGGCGATAGAGACAGTGTGAGTACCCGGTCCACATAGCACCGTGCATGGGCGAGTTCGATCTGCGGCGCGGTGAAAGCGCGCGGCGCAAAAAACTTGCCAGGCGGCAGCAATCCACGCGATTCGAGTGCCTGGCGCAGGTACCCGTATTTCGACATTGGAAACCGATGTCCCGGCCGCAATGGCGCTTGGTAGTCGGGGTGATAAACAATCGGCAGCATGGGAACCTGTCTGGCGGTCTCGTTTTCAAACACTTGCAAGCCGACCGGACACGTGCAGTGCCTTAATAAATCATGCATTCAGCGCATCTTTGCTTCTAGCGCCTGTTCGTGCGTGATAACACTAGGTGCGGGGGACAGTTTGAGAAGCGGCGCGTCGGCGCGGGTCTCATCCGATAAGTGAGAGCACGGAGGCGACGTGAATCCGATATCATCCATCGTTCGCACAAGGTTTGATCCGGTGGCCACTCCGCTCGCGCTCGACCTGACCGAGGATGCCGTGGTTCTCTCCCGACGCAGAACCGAAGACTCTTATGAGGAACTGCGCCGAGTGCCACTGGACCATCCGAATTTCCAGAGCCGGATCGACGAGTTGCGCGTCGAGGCACTTGTACGGAACCCAAAGAAGTCGCCGATAACGATCCTCCTGCCCGAGAGTCAGATCCTTCGCAGGGACTATTTACTCACGTCGCGGACGCCCTCCGCGCGCCGCGAGGAAGCAATTCGACGCTTGGTTGCCGAAACTCCCTACCAGGCCAGCGAGCTGTGCGTCGATTGTTCGAGGCCGGAAAATGGAGCACCAACGGTTGTTCTGGCCGCTCTGCACCAAACGGTTCGAGAGGCGGCTTCCTATTGCGAGAAGTGGGGGTTCGTTCCCGGGCCAATTTCGACGCGCCATCATGCAGCAGACTTCAGGGGTTCCGCACCTGTCTTCGCATTGCCGAAGAACTCGATCACCAGACTTGGCACCAGATCCGTTCAGATGGCGGCGGCGGCGATTGCGGCCCTGGCCTTCGGATACGGTGCCCTGCAGGTCTACGAGGCAACAACGCCAATCCTCAAGGCGCTGACGATCACGCCGCTCCCGGCTCAGCAACCGCTGGAGTTTTACCTCGCAGATACGGCACCTCTGGCTGAGCGAACATCCACGCCAGCCGTGCGGACAACGTCACTGCAGTGGATTGCACTGACGTCCGCGAAGCGAAACGACTTCAATCGCGCTCCGGCACTGTCGGATCGAATACCGAACCCTGCCAAATCCGTCATGTCCCCTGACAGTCCTTTCGCACCGCGCATTCAGGAAGTGTTTAGCATCGGCCCCGCACTCGGCGCCACGCATCACAGTCGCCCTGGACGCCCAGCGAATCCTGTGCCCGGATCCGCCAGCGTGGGCGTTTCACAAGTGGTGACGGCGATCGACCGCATTCGTCTTGGCAGCCGTGCACTGAGCCGAACTGCTGGGTCCGGGACGACCGTGGCAAAGACTGTGTCGACCGATCCGCAACAAAGTACAGTGGACGTAAAGGTCGCCGCACTGGGACCGGCAGAGGTAACGCGCGTGTTGTCCCGACGTGTGCGACTGCGACGCGAACACGTGGTGCCGCAAAGCGCGCCCCGAGAAGATGATGACGTCGACGTCGCGGCTGTCGACCCTGATGCGCATCGCGTGCCGTTGCCGCGGCCGAGCGAGGCTGAAGCTCCGACGCCGTCATCTCCCGCTCAAGACGAGGAAGCACCTGACGTCAAGGCACCGCCAGAGAAAGCCGCTGATCCCGAAGAAGTCCATGCAGCCGCAGCGTCCCCATTGCCAAGATCGCGCCCAAAGAGTCTTGAAGAGCGCACCGTGGCAATCAAACCGAGCGTGGCCTCGAAAGCAGTTGCGGCGCCTAAGTTACCGACGACCGTGAAGGCTGCCGCAAGCGAGCGTGGGCTAGATCTTGATCAAACGAGTCTTATTGGTGTGATGGATGCCCGAAATGGCAGGCGCGCATTGGTCCGACTTCCGGGCGGTGAATACCTGAAAGTCACGAATGGCGATCTGCTGAATGGGTGGCGGGTCAGTTCGATCAGCCGGGAAGCCATGAAACTAACGCGCCAAGGCCGTCAACGTACGCTCCAGTTGATCGTCCAATAGTCGCAAAAGGTCGATGGCTCAGCCGCCTGCGCTTCGACGCGCGCGCCAAGCGGCCCAGTCTTCGGGCGTATCGAGATCGGTGATCGCACCGTCATCTTCTAGGATCACGTCGACAGTAAACTCGGGATGTTCGCGAAGAATTGCCCGTGCGCCTTGATCGCCATCGAGGCCACGCAGCGCCTCGAAAAAGCGGCGGCCAAACAGGACCGGATGCCCCCCTGCACCATCGGGTGTAACGGCGCGCACGATTGCTCGGTCTTCGCCGGGATCGAACCCTGCAATCAACCGATCGATATCGCGGCTTCGTACATCCGGCATGTCGGCCATCATCACCAACGCCGCATCCGCAGAGCCCGGCAGCGCTGCTGCACCGGCGGCAATGGACGTCCCCATCCCCGAAGTCGCACGGGGGTTTGAGACCTGGGTCACCGGTAGTCCGCTCAATGCGGCTCTGCGAAGCTCATCGTCTGGTCTCAGTACGCACACGACATGATCGACACCACTCTCGATCAGGTTCTCGGCGGAGCGGCGCAGAAGCGGCTTTCCGTCAACGGTCTCCAACAGCTTGTCAGCCCCGCGCATGCGGGTCGATCCACCGGCGGCGAGCAGGAGTGCTACGATCTCTGGGCGCTGCGGTGCACCGGACCCGCCATCGCGTGGCTGCGGACGCGAGGAGATCTCCTTCAGCAACCCGCCAACGCCCATGGCGCCGATCTCTTCGGCGGACACTTCGAGTCCACAAGCAACGCGCTCAAGGATCCAGTCTGCGCCATTCAGTTTTGGCGACCGGGCACATCCCGGAAGGCCGATGACCGGCGTACCTGCACGGTCGCCCAGAAAGAGCAGGTTGCCAGGATCGACGGGCATGCCGAAGCGCGTCAGGGTTCCGCCAGCCTCGATCAAGGCCAACGGGCCTACGTCATGCCGGTCTGACGTCGCCGATCCGGTCAGAATCAACACCAAGTCATTGTCAGCGTCGCGAATAGCGGCGGATAGTTTCTGAACGTCATGCTGCACGACCACATGCTCGGTCAGATCGATACCGAGCGCTGAAAGCCGCTGAACCACTGCGTCAGCGCCCTTGGAGACGATCTTGTCCTTCATGCCGGGCGTTCTGGTCAGAATAAGATGTGCGTTGCGCGTCCGAACCGGATGAACCCGCATCATCGGCCCAGAGGATAGGAGCGCTTCGGCCTTGTCGACAGATTGGCCGGAACATCCGTAAGGGATGATCTTGACGGTTCCGACCATCTGTCGCGCGGTCACCCGCGCGTGGTTTGGAAGCGTCGCGAGCGTGATGGCCTCGTCGATCGCGTTCAGCGCCTGGACGCGTTCAACATCGATTTCCAGCACGCCCGCTGTCTCAGCGTACAGGTTCGCACGCCCGGTGAATGGAGCGCCGATCCGGAGGTTCGATAACACAGGCTCCGGCGCCACACCCGAAGCAAGGCGTCCCGCCGCTGCATCTTCCAGGACATCTCCCGGTTCGGCAGCTGCGACAATCACAGTGTCTAGGCCGGCCTTTCGCAGATCGGTGACATCGGTGTCCGTGAGAACACGGCCCTTCTTCAACCGACGGTCGCCCAGACCGACCGAATGCGCCAGAATCAATCCCCGGGCATCTTCGACGCTGACGGGTCCAAATCTCACGCAGCGGCGTCCGCGGACATCAGACCAGGACGGCTCGACGGCCGCCGCAGTCGTTCTGTGAGTTGCGCCATCACCGATACCGCGATTTCTGCCGGAGACTTCGCGCCGATGTCTGACCCGACCGGTGCATCGATACGGGCGATCTCGGCCTCGGAGAAGCCTTGCTCAGACAAGCGCGAGACCCGCTTTCCATGGGTTCGCTTGGATCCAAGACAGCCGATGTAGAAGGGATTCGACCGCAATGCCGTGGCGATCGCCGGGTCGTCCAGCTTGGGATCGTGCGTCAGAGTCACCACAGCCGTCCGGTGATCGATCCCATGCGCGCGCAGGGCAGCGTCCGGCCAATCATGCACGAGGCGTTGGTCTGGGAACCGCGACTCCGAGGCAAAAGCCTCGCGCGGATCAACGATCGTCACATCATATCCCGTCAGACGCGCCATCTCGGCCAGAGGTTGCGTGATGTGCACAGCGCCGACGACCACAAGGCGCAATGGCGGATTAGACACCCAAAGAAAGCGATCGCCCGTTTCGTCGAAACCGGACCGGTCACCATCGAAGGCAGCAGCGCGCTCGGCGTAGTCGAGCACTCGGCGTTCCCAAGTCTTTGTGTCCGTTTCGACCGCCAGCGCCCGTCGTTCGCCGCGCGCCGATACGATCTCGTCAAGCAGTCCCTTGGGCAGCCCCTGACCGGATCCAATCGGTTCGACGAGGATACGGATCGTACCACCGCATGCCAAGCCAACCGCGAAGGCATCGTCATCGCTGACGCCAAACTCCAGGATCGTACATGTGCCATCCGCGAGCCGATCCAATGCTTCGGCGACAACAGCGCTTTCGACGCACCCACCTGACACCGATCCCATGATCTCGGCATCGCCAGACACAACCAGCTGCGAGCCCACGGGACGCGGCGCCGATCCCCAGGTCTGGACAACGGTCGCAAGCGCGACCCCTTTCCCGGCACGATGCCATTGCAATGCGATTTCGGGGATCTGATCGTGTTGCAGGGTCATGCTGTGCCCTCCTCCGGCCTCGACCAGAAGGATCAGCGCAAAAGCGGACGCATCCTTCCGGGTTGCACGAAATAGGTATGCCCTATTCCCCTCGGTGCAACCAGAAAAGACGCGCCTCGAACACAGATCGGCCTTGCGAAAAAAGCAGCCGGAAGCTTACGCCACGCCCAGCAAACACAAGCAGCACTGGAATAACTCACGCCTTCACACCTTAGGTCGGGAAAATTTGAGCCCCCCGGCCAGCCCAGCGAGCGGGGTTCACGCTGCTGAGCATGAGAAGACGTTGAGCCGAATCGCGTGATTTCGTCTGTGTGAAATCTCACAGAACACGAAATTTCAAATTTTAACGGATATCGCCCGAAGCAAACGGTCTCGGTCACCAGTCGCGTCGGACCGGCTGAGCGTTCCGGCAAGCGCTTCGAGACTGTCGACATTGTGGGCGGCCACAAAGCTGTCGACCTGCGGCAGCAGCGCCTGGATCCCCTGCGCGCGCGCCTCGAAACCGTCCCAGCGCAGAAGCGGGTTCAGCCAGATCAACCTTCGGGACGAAAGCCGCAGCCGTTCGGCCTGTCGCGCCAGCAGGCCAGGATCGTCACGTTCCAGACCATCGGTGATCAGCAAGACGACAGCACCTTGACCGAGCACACGCCGCGACCAATCCTTGTTGAAGACTTCCAGACAGGCGCCGATCCGGGTGCCGCCCTCCCAATCGACGGCTTCATGTCCGGCACGCATCAACGCCTCGTCAACATCGCGGTGACGGAAATGGCGCGTAATGTTCGTCAGGCGCGTCCCGAACGTGAAGACATGCACCTTGCTCCAGCCCGCACCGCGCGCGTTCGCCGCCGCATGCAGAAAGTGCAGCAACATTCGTGAGTAAGACGCCATCGAGCCGGAGATATCGCAGAGTGCGACAAGGGCCGGCCAGCGCTCACGACGCTCGCGCCGCGCGAGGACGGGTATGCCGCCGTTGCGCATTGCCGTGCGCATCGTCCGACGCCAGTCGGCCAGGCGGCCCAACGGCGCGGGTTGCGTTCGACGCGACGCGATTGGACGGATCGGCAGCGCCAGCCGGGCGATCGCGCGTTTGGCTTCAGCCACCTCTGCGGTCGACATCTGCTCGAAATCGCGGCTCTTGAGAATCTCATCGGTCGACAGCGAAAACCGTGCATCGAGTTCGATCTCACCCGGTTCTTCCGGTGCCTCCGATGGTGGAGGCTCGGCACCATCCGCCAGCGCTTCGGCAGCGCGTTGCTCCGCGGCCTTCTTCTCGCGATCCTCTCCCGGCACCCCGATCACCGGCAGCATCATACCCATCATGCGTTCCATGATCTCAGGGTCTCGCCAGAACATATGGAAACACTGCTCGAACACAGGGATGTGCTCGGGCCGCGAAATGAAGCAGGCCGCCAGCGTGTGATAAAAGTCGTCGCGTTCCTGAAATCCGGCGGCCGAGACAGCGCGGACGGCTTCAATTGCGCGCCCTGTGCCGACAGGCAGTCCGGCGGCGCGCAAAGCCCGCCCGAAATGCACGATGTTCTGGGCGAGCTTGCCGTCTTCCTGCGGTGTCGGGTCCGCGACGAAGTTCACGCGTTCGCCATCGCGAGGCGCACTTCGTCCAGCAGCGCCTTGGCATCAGATCCCTGAAAACGCGCGATATCATCCTGGTACTTCAGGAGCGCCCCGAGCGTGTCCGTGATCACCTGCGGATTGAGCTCAAGCACGTCGAGCGACACCAGACAGCGCGCCCAATCCAGAGTTTCAGCGACACCCGGTGTCTTGAACAAGTCTTCCTTGCGCAGGCGTTGAACGAAAGACACAACCTCGCGCGACAAAACCTCGGACACTTCGGGCGCCCGCGATGCCAGGATCGAAAGCTCGCGTTCGGCATCCGGATAGCCAACCCAGTGGTACAGGCAACGCCGTTTCAGCGCATCGTGGACTTCGCGGGTGCGGTTCGACGTGATGATCACGATCGGCGGCTCGGCGGCCTTGACTGTCCCAAGCTCTGGGATCGTCACCTGAAAATCGGAGAGCGCTTCCAGCAGGAACGCCTCGAACGGCTCATCCGTCCGGTCAAGCTCGTCGATCAACAGGACCGGTGGACCGCCCTCCTGAGGCTCCATCGCTTCAAGCAGCGGCCGACGGGTCAGAAACCGCTCCGAGAACAACTCGGATCCCAGCGCGTCGCGATTGGCGGTGCCGCTGGCCTCGGCCAGCCGGATCTCGATCATCTGGGCGGGGTAGTTCCACTCATAAACCGCCGATGCAGCGTCCAGTCCTTCATAACACTGCAAGCGGATCAGTTTGCGTCCCAAAGAGGCCGAAAGTGCCTTGGCGATCTCTGTCTTTCCCGTCCCGGCCTCACCTTCGAGGAACAGTGGACGGCCCAGTTTGAGCGCCAGGAAACAGACCGTCGCAAGCGCGCGGCCACAGATATAGCCTGTACCGCCCAACAGATCCTGGGTCGCGTCAATCGAACTGGGCAGCTTTGTCATGGGTGTCCTCGCTCCTGCTGGCGCAGTGGAAGGCTTCCCTTGTCAGAAATCAACCCGGCCATCCGTCGTAGAGTGGTCGATGAACCAGGCCACGCAGGCGTGCAAGTGTGAACAACCACCAGGGCGCCAAACGAACGAGGGCCCTGTGCGCATCAGGGCGGATCTCGAAATAGCGAAAGATCGATTTCAAATTTCAACTTAAAGTCCACAGATTAACCATCTGAGTTTGCACCGATTTAACCACCCGCGGTGAATCTAGCCCGAATACCGAGAGAGGAACGGGCGGATGGCAAACAACATCCACGATCAGGACGATGATGGCACGATCGACGGCACCGCGCAGTCTGATGTCATTTATGGCGGCACCTCGAACGGTAACGCGAACGGCGGCGCCGTGGTCAACGACACGATCGACGGCGGCCAAAGCGACGATACGATCTATGCCGGTGACGGCGATGATCTGATTTTCGGTGGCGACGCCGGTGATGCTGCGGGCGGGGGCAGTGGCGCCAAACGCGTCGAAGAGTTCCAGTTCGATCTCGACAACGCCGATCCTGTCGATGAAGGCAACGGCGATGGAAACATCGGCGACTCGATCCTCTACCGGAATGTTGCGACCGCTGATGATGGGACCCCGATCAGCGTCAGGATCACGATCGTCAATCAAAGCGACGATGATCTCGACATCGAGCTTGGCCGGTCTGACAATTATCCGATCTTCCTCGAAGGCGGCGAACCTGGCACGAAAGTCGATGTCCGGGTCGACTTCCTCGACAGCGCTGGAAACCCTGTCACCATCAACTCGAACTTCACCTTCCGGGACGTCGACTACTACGGGAACGACAATAAGGAAGGTGTCACGTTCGACACAACCGACATCACCCATTACGCCGTTTCCGGGTCTCCCTCGTCGAGCGTTCAGGTCGATGACCGCGGCGACGAGATCGAGTTCACGACCGACACCGGCGGCGACACCGGCGATGAGAACCTTTGGACGCAAGTCTTTTTCGAGAATCAGAGCTCGCTGAATTTTACGCTCGAATCCCGCGATAACGACGCCGGGTATGGGTTCGACACCGCAAACTTTTCCAACACACCGATCATTACCGAGGTCGACGCGTCCGGTGACGATCTACTCTATGGCGGCGAAGGCAATGACAGCGCGCTCGGCGGTGGTGGCGACGACACCATCTACGGCGAAGCAGGCGAAGACACCCTGGACGGCGGCAAGGGCGCCGACACGCTGTTCGGTGGCGACGGCAATGACAGCGTGCTGGGCGACGCTGGTGACGACACGCTCTATGGCAACGCTGGCAACGATACGCTGGATGGCGGCGAAGGCACGGACACGCTGTTCGGCGGCGACGGTCAAGACACGTTCATCGGAAGCGACGGTGCCGATTCAATCAGCGGTGGGACCGGACAGGACACGGTCGACTATTCCGCTTCGGGCAGCGGCGTCACGGTCGATCTGTCGGCGGGCACGGCGACGGGCGGCGACGCTGCCGGGGATCAGTTAACCGGCGTCGACGGGGTCATCGGCAGCGACCATGCGGACACGATCATCGGGTTCGACGGCGAAAGCACCGGTCCGGACGGTTTCACGAACGTCTTCTATGGCGGCACCGGCAACGACAGCCTCGATGGACGCGGCGGGAGCGATTCGTTGTTCGGCGGGGATGGTTCCGACAACATCGAAGGCGGGTCGGGCAACGACAGCATCGATGGTGGCGACGATGCCGACACAATCGCGGGCGGCATCGGCGACGATTCGATCGATGGCGGGACAGGTGCGGACTCGATCGACGCAGGCTCCGGCAATGATACCGTCCTCGGCGGCACCGGCGCGGATGTCATCACAGGCGGTGCGGGCAACGACTCAATCGACGCTGGCAACTCGGGCGATTCCATCGATGCCGGAACTGGCCACGACGTCGTCACCGCCGGAAGCGGCTCGGACACGGTTTATGCCGGGGACGGAAACGACTCGATCGACGGTGGCGCCGACGATGACACAATCAGCGCCGGATCGGGCGACGACGTGGTCGAAGGCGGCTCCGGGTCTGATTCAATCGATGCCGGTACCGGCAACGACACGATCCTTGCAGGCGCCGATCAGGACCTCGTCTATGCCGGTGTCGGTGACGACTCCATCGATGGCGGATCAGGTTCCGACAGCCTCTTCGCGGGCAGCGGCGCCGATACAATCGACGGGGGCAGCGGCACCGATACGATTTATGCGGGTGATGGCAACGACACCATCGACGGTGGCGAAGGCGGCGACACGCTCTATGGCGGCGATGGCGACGACAAGATCGTCATGGATGAGTCGTCGGGCATCGACAACGTCTTTGGCGGCGACGGCCTGGATCACCTCGACCTCTCGGGATCGAGTTCTGGCGTAACGGTCGACCTGTCAAGTGCGGGAGCCACCGTCACGGCGGGGTCCGGTCAGGCAACCTTCGATGGCATCGAGGAAATCACCCTCACCAGCGGTGCCGACACCGTCATCAACAACGGCTACACCGACGACATCAACATTGACCTCGGCACGGGCAACGACGTCCTGCAATCCGGGGCCGGTGATGACACGATCTCCGGCGGCGCCGGAAACGACACGATCGATGCGGGGTCCGGCAGCAACATCGTCACCGGCGGGACCGGGAGCGACACCTACGTCATCCGCTCGGCCGACTTCTCCGACCTCGGCACGGACGACGAGATCCGCGCCGCCATTCTGGATATGAACGCGAGCGGGATCGAGGGCTGGAAAGGGATCAAAGGCGAAGGCGGCACTCAAGGGTCAGACGAGGGCGGCACGTCCAGCAACGCCGAACTCTTCGATGTCCCGGACATTGGTAAAGTCGTCGACGATGCACTCGAACCCCTGATGGGGAAGAAGGACGCAGGTGACGCAGAGAAGATCGCCGAAGATGCAATCGAGGAGTTCCTTGCCACGACGACGGACACGGACATCTCGGCCTGGGACATCAGCGAAGTCGTCTACAATGCGCTGTTGCCTGAGATTGGGATTATCAACGCAGGGATCGCAGGTCTCTCGGCGTATAGCGAGGCCGACGATCAGATAGATCTCGCCACGATCGGCGACCCCAAGGATCTGGATCCGAAGAAACTGTCGGATGATGTCGAAGACACCTTAGAGGCCGCGATCGGCAAGCATGACGCGAAAGATGTCGCAAAAGATGTTGAGGATGCGCTCGACGCACTGAAGGACACGCGCGAAGCTGGGAACGACCCGCTTTCGCCGGACGAAATCGCCGACGCGGTTTATGACGTTGTCAACAATGCGCATGGGCCGGAAGTCGCGGAACTGGCAAAGGAAACCGCTCTACTCACGGCCGAAACCCAGTTGGGCGTCGCAGCGGGCTCCGGCGGAACCGAGCCCGATCCGACCAACACGCTCGGCGACGAGATCCTCGCACGTGCCTCGCAGACCGAGATCACCGATTTCGAGCTTGGTTCCGACACGCTGGACTTCAGCAACATCGATTATCTGAGCACATCTGGCCTGTCGACGAACGACGTGAAAGTCGTCGATACTGCGGGGGATGGCAGCGGCGATGCAGTTCTCAATCTCCCGGACGGTTCTTCCATCACGCTCCGGGGCATCAGCGTCTACGACCTTGACCCCGAAACGCTCGAGACGATGGGCTTCAACGCCTCGGCCGACGCGACACAGTTCCAGAACGAGTTCCTGAACGAAGCGGGACAGATCGGTGGTGGCGGCGGCGATGACGCGATCACAGGGTCCGAGCGCGACGAGACGATCTCTGGTGGCAGCGGGAACGACACGCTGATCCTGGGCGGCGGAACGGATTCCGTATCCGGCGGAAGTGACGAGGACCGGATCATCGTCGAAGACGGCTTCGACGGCAGCACGATCGACGGTGGCGGCGGTGGCTCGGACAGGGACGAGGTCGATTTCTCGGACCTGACCTCCGGCGTCACACTGACGGCAACGATGCGCAACGATGGCTCGTTCAACGACGCAAACGGGGACACCGCGAACTTCGCCGACATCGAGAGCGTGACGGGCACGACGAGCGAAGACATCATCGACTTCTCCCTTGCCAGTGACGCCGATGACGTCTCGATCGATGGCGGCGATGGCAATGACAGCGTCGCAGGAGGCGGCGGCAACGACACGCTGGTCGGCGGGCTTGGCGACGACACGGCAGCGGGCGGGGACGGGTCCGACCTTATCTATGGCGGCGAAGGCGACGACCGCCTCTCCACCGGGCTCGGCGAAGACACGCTCTATGGCGGGGCCGGGGATGACCTTCTCACCAACTCCGCAGGCAACGACACGCTCGTCGGTGGCGTCGGCAACGACACGCTGATTGCGACCCTGGGCGACGACCATCTCTACGGCGGGGACGGTAACGACAGCCTCGATGGGGGCGCGGATGACGACGCTCTCTATGGTGGTATCGGCGACGACACACTGGCGGGCGGAACCGGTGACGACATGGTCATCGGCGGGGACGGCGCCGACCTGCTCTACGGCGGCGCGGGCGATGACTTCGTCATAGCAAGCGACTTCGGACCCCAGGCGAATACCGGCAACGAGACTGTCTACGGCGGTGCTGGCAACGACATCGTCACCGGCAGCGGTGGCGACGATACCATCTACGGCGGCACCGGGAACGACCGGATCGAAAGCCGCGACGGAACGGACACCATCTATTCCGGGGATGGCGACGACACGCTTGTTGGATATGACGCAACAGCACTGACGGGCGGGGACCTGACGCCTCTGTCCGACGACGGGTCCGCGGATACGTTCTTTGCTGGGTCGGGGGCTGACCTCATCCATGCGGGCGATGGGAACGATGTAATCAACGCCGGAACCGACGCCGATGTCGTCTACGCTGGCGATGATCAGGATACGATCGTCATCGAGGATGCTTTCGGCGCCGACAACATCTATGGCGGCGAGGGCGGTACGGATATCGACACGCTCGATCTCTCCGCGGTCAGCACCGGGGTCACGGCGACTTTCTCGGCCTCCGAAGATGGCACGTTCAGTGACGGGACCGACACCGCCTCGTTCTTCGAGATCGAGAACATTATCCTCACGGACAGCGATGATGTCGTCGACGCCACCAACGATACCGCTGGTATCAGCCTCCATGGCCGGGATGGCAACGACACGATCGTGGCAGGCACGGGCGATGACATCGTCCTTGGCGGTAGCGGAAACGATTCGATCGATGGCGGCGCCGGTAACGACTCCATCGACGGTGGCGCCGGAGACGATACGCTCAGCGGCGGCGCAGGAAACGACACGCTGACCGGCGGCTCTGGCAACGACGTGTTCGAGCTTTCGGCATCCGGCGGCGACGACACGATCACTGACTTCTCAGCCGGAAGCGACACGTTCGATACCACGGCGCTGACCGATGTCGGCAATGCTCTCACGAACCAGGATGGCATCGTCACGGCGGAAGAAGTTGTCGTGACCCAGCCGGGCGGGCCAGGCACCGACCAACTTCTGTCGTTCCCGTCGGGCGAAACCGTCTCGGTTCCCGATGGAACGGTGAATACATTCTCAACGGCTACTCAGTTTGCCTCGCTGGTCGCGATGGGCGTTCCGCCATGTTTTGCGCCCGGTACGTTGATTGCGACAAGCCGGGGAGAGGTCCGTGTCGAGAATCTGCGCATTGGCGACATGATCATGACGGCGCGAAACGGTCCGCAACCCCTGCGCTGGATCGGCGTACGCACCGAAGTGTTCGCCGACCGCGACGCGGGCAACAAGCCGATATTGATCCGCGCAGGAGCACTGGGTGACGGCTTTCCAACGCGCGATCTGGTCGTCTCACCGCAGCACCGGATGTTGATGACGGGCAATCCGGTGAAGAACATGTTCGACGAAAGCCAGGTCTTCGCGACCGCAAAGAACCTGACGGCCCTGCCCGGGGTTCGCTGCATGCTGGGCAAGTCCGAGATCACTTACTACGCCTTGCTGCTTGATCGCCACGAGATCATCTTTGCCGAGGGTACTGCAACCGAAAGCTTCCGCCCGGGGCCCGTCGTGATGCGGGGTTTCGAAGCTCAGATCCGCGAGGAGATCTACGCGATCTATCCAAAGCTGCGTGCGGCACCGGTTAAAGGTCTTGGCGAACCGGCCGCACGGCTGCTGAATGGCCGCGAAAGCCGGGCCATTGCCCGCCGTATCGCAAAGCGCCTGTCGCGCCGCGACGATGATATCTCTGCGGGCAAGCGGTCAAGCGACGACGGTCAAGTATCTGAGAAAGAACAGATTTCTGCGCCGTGAGGATTGAGAACGATGTCAGACCGCGTTGCTAAACGTCTGCCCAAGATCTTAGCAGTCAGTGGCCAAGCTTGAGCTTCGCCCAGATCCAAGAGAGTGCGGAGAGCGCAAGAAACCCCGCCACGCACAGGATCACGGTCCTGAACTCGGTCAGCCAGCCGCGAAGCCAGCGCAACTCGCGATCGCCGGACCAACGCGCGACATTGGCGAATTGACCGTAGTTGTCCCACGCGTACCAGGCAGAGAAGGCCAAGGCCGCTGCCAGGACGAGTCCCAGGACCCGCAAAACCATCTCAGAGCACCTTCATCGTTTCTGGGTCGATCCGGAAGATCAGCAGATCACCCCGGCGCAGCACATCGCCTTCGATCTCGACCAGCACCGCGGTGAAGTCGTACATCGTCGCGGGCATCGGACCGCCATCCGGTCCGGCCATCAGCAGAAAACGCTCTCCTTCGACAGGGCCTGTTGTCGCGAAGACCGGCGGGATATCACCGACCAGGCAAAGATTGGCGCACGCCTTGTGCGCCAATCCGATCCCGGGCCGCATGGCACCCGCCAGGCACTTGCCGTCACAGATCTCGCCCGTGATGCGCCACCGGCCAAGACCTTCGTCTTCGGGGAGCGTCGGTCCTTCCTCCTCGGCCTCCATCGGGCGGCGCTGACCGCCCGCCAACTGCAACATGTCGAGATCACCGCGTGTCAGCGGCAAACCTTGAACCTTTGTCAGCTTGCCATCGAACTTCTCCGCCGCCATCGCGCCCCGCTTGCCGCCGCTCGACAGCATCATGACGTGGCCTTCGGGGAACATCTCCGAACCTTCCGTGATCCAGAGCGTCGGGTACGGCAGCGCATGTACGATGCCGGTCAGCTCCTGTCGGCCCAGATCACCGCGAAAGCGGCCATCACCCGGATCGTCCTGGGTTGCACTCACGGCGAACCCAAGCCCGGCGAACAAGCACAGCAGCACCACCGCAGAAACAGGCAGGAACCGCGTTAGCCCGGCCGGCCAGTCATTGAGGAAACCGATGAAAAAGATGTCCTTCTGCGGCGTTCTCATGCTCCGCCCTCCAGCTTGATCGGCTCAACCTCGGTCCCCGGAGGGTTCGGCTGATTGTCGACCCAGATCACAGCGCCATCCAGACGCAAGTTATAGGTCGGCACGATCTCCGTGAACGGCTCGGGCGAACGACCATTGTGAAGCTGGTACTGAAAGCCGTGCCAGGGACAGGTGACACAGCCGAAAACCACCCTGCCCTCGCCCAACGGACCATTCTGGTGCGCGCACGCGTTCGATATCGCGGAAAGCGTGCCTTCATGCTTGAACACGGCAACGCGCTCGCCCGTCGAGAGCAAGCCGATCTTGGCGCATCCTTCCTCGATCTCATCGACCGAGCCAACACGTTCCCATTGCGCGTCCTGTGCTTCCGCCACGGGCCGCGGTTCCGCCAAGGCCGCCCAAAGATGCAGGCCGGATACGGCGGCTGCCGACATGGCCACGGCCATCCCAAACAGCGGGTTCTGCAGATCCTGCATCACGCCAAAGGTCACATGCGCGACCACCGCCGCGTAGGCAAAGTAGATCAGATAATGCAGGGCTTTCCACACCGGCGCCGTCAGGAACGACAGCCAGAAGTCGTGACTGGTCGCGGCCAGGACGATCAGAACGCCCAACGCGAAAACACCGAAGATCTCGAACGGGAAGCCGAGCGCCTGACCATAGCTGGTGTTCGCCGACAGCACAGCATTCCATTGCGGAATGGGCGAGAACGCGAAGTACCAGTCCAGGATGAACCCCGCGTGCGCCAGCGCGACGAAACAAGTCATCACGCCGAAATGGCGCCGGTTGTAGAGCAGCGGCAAGAAACGCCGATCCAACCGGGCAAGCGGTCCGATGCACAGGATCACCGTCAGCATGAAGAAGGCGCAGGACCCGAAAGCGCGGGCGCGATGCACTGCCGTATCGATCGGCCGTGTCACGTCCTGAAAACCCGGCGCCCACTTCAGGAACGCGACGATGTACAAGATCACCATGCCCAGCAGAACCGCGTCGTAGAGCCACTTGTTCCGGTTCCATTGGACCGGGACATAGGCGACGCTCATTCCGGCGCCTCCAGCAGAACGGCCGGGCGTTCCCACGGCCCGTCCTGGCGGATGATCAGGCCGATGATCAGGATCAGCGGAATTGCGGCGGCGAAGACGATCCAGAAGCGCCCATGCCACCGTCGGGGCGGGCGATGGCGTGCCAACGGCGTGTCGCGCCCGGTCTCCAGCACAAACCAGCGCCACAGGACCAAGGGCCAGAGCATCACGATCCCCGGGATCAACAACGGTCGGAACACAAAGGACGTTCGTGCGTTCGGCTCGACCCGGTCGATCCCGACGGTCAGGAAAACGGCGGAAACCGCCAGCCCGGCCCAGGCCCAGTACTGGGCGAGCGTCAGGATCGTATCTGCCGTCTGCATCAGCGCCTCTCGATTGCGAGCGGACTATGCCGCGAGCAGGGACGCCCCTCAATCCCTCGCGCGCCAATTGTGATCAGGTGCGCCAATCGATCCGGTCGAGCAAAGCGTAAAGCTTCCGTCCCCTGCCCGGGTTCACCGACGCTACCCAACCAACCTGCCCAGTGAGGTGAGCCCGGAAATCGCACTGATCCGTGCGGTTCTGCGTCGACGGCCCATGGCGCACGCAATTGGTCAGGATCGCCTTCAGCCGATCGTAATCCGGGCGCGGCACGTTCAGATGCTGGTTGATCACGATCCCCGTGACGCGCTGGCGTCGGCCTTGCCGCATGATCCGCGTCTTACCCGAGTTCACTCGAAAACCGCTGTCTCGGACGATCTCGGAGACCATTTCGAGAACCGGCGCTGCACCATCGAAAACCAGACCTCTGTCCCCCGAAAACGCCAGATCGTCGGCATAGCGCGAGTAACGTGCACCCAAGCACCGCGCCAAGGCGGACAGACGGCAATCCAAAGCGTGCGCAGACAGATTGGCCAGGGCCGGGCTGGTCGGAGCACCTTGCGGCAAATGAGTCGACCGCCACTCCGCGCGCTCCCGCGACGGTAGGGTCGCCAAAACCTCTGGCGGCGTTTGCGTGGTGACGAGACCCGTCAACAGCCGCGCGACCGCCGCCGGGTATCCAAGGCACCGGAAGATCGCATGCACCCGTCCTGCCTGCACCGAAGGGAAGAAGTCCTTCAGATCCACCGTTAGAACGACGTCCTCTCCGGCATGCAGTGCCGCGTGCCCCCGGCAGTCGCGCCCACGGACAAACCCATATGCTGCATGATGCACCGGCACATGGGCCAGCAGTTCATCCAGGATCTTGCGTTGCAGACGCTTCAGATTCGGCAACGGCGCCTCAACCAGACGTCTGCCGCCCGATCGCTTCCTCAACCACATCTCGTTGTAATGGCGAAGGTGATCCGGTCCCTGCCGCGCCAGGCGTCCGTCGCAGTCCGCAAACCAGTCGAGATGCGCGGGCGTGACCTCCAGCCAATCCGCCAGTTCTGGCCCCGTTTCAATCTTTGGCACGGCGGTGCCAGCTAGGGCCGGGATCGGCCCGGTCGCCGCGCGCGGTGCCAGGATATGCGGCAAATCCGGTCGCAGACCATCGCCATCTTCCGAATCCGATAGCGGGTCCCCGATCAACTCATAAAGGCTCTCTGCGAGCTGGTTTTCTGCGGGAGGATACGGTTGTTCCCAACCTGCCATTGCATCGCGCACCAGCCTGTCGACCGCAGCTTCGTCAGAGCCGCAGGCGACACTCAAAGCAGCCGTCATACGTCCGCGATCCCAGCCCTGCGCCAGCATCAGCGCCGCCATCTGTCTGTACGGATCGGGGGGTGTGGACGGCGGCATCAACCTCTCGTGTCATGCAGGGCAAATCCGGCATCGGATGCCGCGCCTGCCCTGCCGCGCGTTGCACCCGTCATCGTCATGCGCCGGGGTATCCCCGGCGAGGCCATCCGGCCAACTTGACGCCGCCATCCTGCCTGACGATGGCGCTCGATGGTCAAGGTCGTCAAGCGCCATGTCGCGCCGAGACCTTCCCTAGGCGCATTCCGTGTTGCGCACCGCCCGCACCACCACGATGGTGCGCAAAACACACAGGGAGGTCGCGATGCCACTGCAAATGAACCGCGAGGTCTTCATCACCTGCGCCGTGACCGGGTCGGGTGGCACGCAGGACAAGTCGCCCGAGGTCCCCCGTTCACCAGAGCAGATCTCGCATTCCGCGATCGAGGCCGCGAAAGCGGGTGCCGCCGTGGTTCATTGCCATGTCCGCGATCCCGAAACTGGCGCCCCGGCACGCGACCCGAAGCTCTATCGTGAAATCACCGAACGTATCCGGGATGCGGGCACCGATGCCGTGCTGAACCTGACCGCGGGCATGGGTGGCGACATCATCACCGGTCCTGCATCCGCGCCGCTACCTCTCGCGAACGCGACCGACATGATCGGCGCCGCCGAACGCGTTCAACACGTGCTTGAGTGCCGACCCGAGATCTGCACGCTCGATTGCGGCACGATGAACTTTGCCGAGGCCGACTACATCATGGCCAACACGCCGGGGATGCTGGACTCCATGGCCGGAATGATGGTCGCCTCCGGTGTGCGCATCGAGATCGAAGCCTTCGACACTGGCCACCTCTGGCTCGCGAAGACCATGGTCGAGCGAGGGGTGATCCCTGAGCCCGTCCTCGTCCAACTTTGCATGGGTGTGCCCTGGGGCGCACCCGACGACCTGAACACCTTCATGGCGATGGTGAACAACGTACCGGCTGGATGGACGTTCTCGGCCTTTGCTCTCGGTCGCAACGAAATGCCCTATGTCGCCGCGGCGGTCCTCGCGGGTGGCAATGTGCGCGTCGGGCTCGAGGACAACCTATACATAGATAGGGGCGTCTTCGCGACCAATGCACAGCTCGTCGAACGCGCTGTCACAATCATCGAGAACATGGGCGCCAAGGTCATCGGTCCAGACGAAGTTCGAACGAAGCTGGGCATCGAGAAGCGCGCGCCGCTGGCAGCATAGATGCATTTTGGCGGGAAACGGTCTGAGTACGGGAGGACCCTATGCGCTACTCCGAGATGATCGCCCGCGAGAAGCACCACGAACACCACCACACGCGCCCTGCAGAAAGTCACAAAAGCCTCGCGGTGCCGCGCCCGATCTGGCTGGTCGCGATCGCCGCCGCAGTTTCGATCCTATGGTTCATCTGACCGGTAACGCAGCACGCACCTCCTCGCTCAAGGCAAAGAGAGAATGACTATGAAAGCAGCAATCCTGGGCGGCGGCGTGATCGGCGGTGGCTGGCTCGCCCGCCTGATCGAGAACGGCATCCCATGCAAGGTGTTCGATCCAGATCCCGATGCAGCGAGCAAGCTGAGCGCAGTGCTGGACGGTGCTGAACGCGCCTATGCCAAGCTGACGATGGCGCCTCTGCCTGCAAAGGCCGCCTGGGACCTGGTTGGTTCAGTTGAAGAGGCTGCCGCGGATGCGGACCTGATCGTCGAGGCGGTGCCGGAACGGCTCGAGGTTAAACACTCCGTCTATCAACTGGTAGAGAGGGTGAACTCCGAGGGGGTCATCGCCTCATCGACCTCGGGCATTATGCCTACCGATCTGCAGGCAGGTATGGCGCATCCCGGTCGTCTGATCGTGGCGCACCCGTTCAACCCGGTCTACCTGCTGCCCCTTGTCGAGCTTGTTGCGGGTAAGCAGACCGATCCCAAGCACATCGAATGGGCCAAACCTTTCTACCAGCAGATAGGCATGCATCCGCTCCATTGCCGGGTGGAGATCGAGGGCTTTCTGTCCGACCGGCTGCAGGAAGCACTCTGGCGAGAAGCGTTGTGGCTCCTGAAGGACGAGGTCGCCACCGCCGAGGAACTGGACGCCGCCATCGCTTACGGCCCTGGCCTCCGTTGGGCACAGATGGGCACCATGCAGACATTTCATCTGGCCGGGGGCGAGGCTGGAATGCGCGGTATGCTCGCAATGTTCGGGCCTTGCCTGAAATGGCCATGGACCAAGCTGATGGACGTGCCAGACCTCACAGACGATTTCGTCGAAATGGTCGGCGATCAGTGTGACACGCAGTCGGGCAATCTCGGCCCGAGAGATCTCGAAAGCATCCGCGACGACAACCTGATCGCCATCATGCAGGCCTTGAAGGTCAATGACTGGGGCGCCGGGAAAACCTTGGCAGCCTATGAGAAATCGCTGTTCGATCACGGTGCGAAAAACGTCGAACAGGATCTCGGCCAGCCGATCCGCACGGTTGAGCGCGCCATTCCGCCCGACTGGACCGACTATAATAATCACATGAACGAGGCGCGGTATCTTCAGGCTTTCGCCGATGCGACAGACGCCTTCATGCGATTGATCGGTGCCGATGCGACCTACATCGCCGGGGGTTTCAGCTATTTCACCGCCGAAACGCACATTCGCCACATCGATGAAGTGAAAGCGCTGGAGCCAATCACCATCGACACGCAGGTTCTGCATGGACAAGGCAAGAAGATGCACCTGTTCCACACCATGCGCCATGCCGACGGACGCATGCTGGCAACCGGCGAGCATATGTTGCTGCACGTGAACCTCGAAACCCGCAGCACCTGCGATCCAGCGCCGTCCGTGACGTCAAAGCTCGAGGAGATCTCAGCGCTCCATGCCGCGCTTCCGATCCCGGAGGGTGCTGGAAACGCCATCGGCGTCCGCAAATAGCGGGCGCCTTGGGTTCCCTTCGCGCGCCAGAAACAGTAAGCAATGACGCAGAGCGGCCCCGTAGCTCAGCTGGATAGAGCGACCGCCTCCTAAGCGGTAGGTCACAGGTTCAAATCCTGTCGGGGTCGCCAAAAAACCAATAAAATCAGTTATCTAAGTTTTTGATTGTCGCGCAATTTCGCGAAATGCAAGCTATACATTCACTACACATTTTCACAAACACGGAAGACAACTCGTAGATTGATGTCCAAACATACGATTCTTGGCGGAAAAGTGCAGATCTATAACTGGGACAACTCTCGGTTCTGGCAGTGTGCAGCTTTCCTCAATGGGGCGATGCGCCGTACGACCACGAAGGAAGAAAGTTCGGAACATTTCCCGTCAGGTCAGCCATTTCAACTAAGAACTCCAAGACCCCAGAACGTCCCATCCAAATCTGCCGGAAAAACTTTGGCTGACGTTGGTGGTGACAAGATGTTCGTGTGCATAATCCGTCTCTACCCAGGCGTCCGTTCAACCATCGCGACACTCTCAGTCAATACGAATCCTCCCCGTGCAACACCCTGCACTCGACAGAACGTTGCGGTCGCAGCCTCAGAAACTGGGAGCGTCCAGAGCCCGACCACCCAACTCAACGGAAACTCTTGCCCCACGTTTGACCTCGCCCTTCGGAGCGTATAACTCTCCACTCGCTGGACGGCTATCTAAAGGTGTCGACCATGAACATCGGAGCTGCATCAAAGGCAGCAGGCCTGCCGATCAAAACGGTTCGGTACTATGCCGATATCGGGCTCGTCGTGCCCAGCGCGCGAACCGATGCCGGATACCGCCAGTACACCCAAGCCGAGCTGTCTAAGCTGGTTTTCGCGCGACGTGCACGGGCGTTTGGCTTCACGATCGATGCGGTGCGGGAGTTGCTCAGCCTCTACGAGGATCGCAACCGGTCATCCGCCGATGTAAAACAGATTGCCGAAGAGCGGCTGGAGGATATCGAGGCTAAGATGCGGGAACTCGAGGCCCTGAAGGATGAGCTGTCCCATCTGGTCCACGCCTGCAGAGGAGATGACAGGCCGGATTGTCCCATTCTTACCGGGTTCGCCGAAGACGCCTGAGACCGTCGGTCGACCGCAAGGGACTATTGGACCTGAAGGCCGCGCATAGGAACCTGCTCGGCAAGGTCACGCAGGCTGGGTATCTCGACGTCGGTGGGTGAGTGGAATGTAACCAGACCATCCCTCTTAATTCGCGAAATGATGCGGCTGACGGTCTCGGCATTCAGACCCAGGTGATCTGCGATATCCTCGCGTGACATCGGCAGCGTCAGCCGTGCGGTCTCATGATCGGACTGACCGGAGCGATGTGCCAGATCCAGAAGGAACGCGCAGATCCTTTCGGCTCCGTTGAACCGGCCCAGGCGAACCACATGGCCGAGCGTCTTTTCCAGTTGCTTGTGCGACAGCTCGAAGAGCAATGACATCACTGCCGGACGTTCCGGACCGTTCAGGGGCAACGTGACGTCGAAGGTTTCGGAGTTGGTCAGGGCTTCGGCTCGGCATTCGGTTTCGGCAAGCTCGAACGGGCAGACGACGTCGCCCGGCAGCAGGAAGCACATGATCTGACGTCTGCCATCCTGCATGGTGGCACTGGCTGACAGCATGCCCGAGCGGACAATCTGGACGTGGACGGAGCCATTGATGACGGTGCCCTGGACATGGTCGCCGCGGGTGTAGGAGCGCTCGGACACCACGCAGCCGGGAAGCTCGCGAAGCGACTGAATGAAATCGCTCCGGCGCTGGGATGTGGCGGCACGGTTTTGCCCGCCCGTTGCATCAGCCAAGTCGATCATCCCCCGCTCCCGTCTGGGATCGCCAGCGGGAAGCCCGTGGCGAGTCGGGTATTCTGATACAAGGCCGCGTCTTTGCCGACTTTGCGTTAAGTCAAAGCCCGGCAAGTTCAAGTCACCTCACAGAAAGTTTCGCAAAAACTGACTCAAGTCAGGGCGGCACCGCCAAAAAGCCTGCACCTTTACCGCATCGCGGAAATGCGCGCGTTTCTGATTGCGCGGCACTGCAACGGAGGGGAGCCCATGGCGTTCCGGTACGGAGTAGCAGCAGCATCCTTGATCAGCGGATTGGTATTCGGCGCGTCCGCGCTGGCCGAGGACGGCTGCATCGGATGCCACAACGGCATCGAGCAATTCGTCGACGGCGCGATGCACGATGCGATCTTGGCAATCGGCGAAGAATACAACGACCCGTCGGGCTGCGTGACCTGCCATGGCGGCGATCCGACCGCGACCGATGCGGCAGCAGCGCACACCGGTTCTCCCGCAGGGTTGATGGAGGCCGGAGGCCCACATGTGTTCTATCCCGACCCCGGTGCGCTGTGGATCGCTGACAAGTCCTGCGGGCAGTGCCATGACGGCTATGCGTCCCGTCTGGCCAAATCACTGATGAACACCGAGGCCGGGAAACTTCAGGGCAACCTCTGGTCCTGGGGCGTGCAGGAGGACATGAAGGTCGTCTGGGGCAACTATGATCTGGTCGACGAGGACGGACCGGAACCCGCCATCGGGACCGACGCCTACATCGAATACATGACCGACTACATCGCGGCGCACCCCGACCAGATGCCGTCCGAGATGAAGCAGGTGCCCGAAGTCGACGTCGATGCAATCGCCGAGCACCCGAATATGGCGGGTATCACCTATTCGCGGCAGCAGTGTCAGCGCTGCCATGTCGGCGTCACGGGCCGTGAGAAGCGCGGCGACTTCCGAGGTGCCGGGTGTTCGAGCTGCCATGTGCCGTACTCGAATGACGGCTTCTACGAAGGCGGCGACCCGACAATCTCGAAGGAACAGCCCGGCAAGTTGATGCTGCACCGGATGCAGGGGTCGCGGAAATCCAAGGTCTCTCACAACGGTCTGGAGTACTCCGGCATCCCGAACGAGACCTGTTCGTCCTGTCACAATCGCGGCAAGCGGATCGGCGTCAGCTACCAGGGCATTATGGAATTCCCGTACGGCTCGCCATATGGGCCAAAGGGCGAAAAGCAGCCCAAGCTGCACACCAAGAAGTACCTGTTCATCAAGGATGACCTGCACCATCAGGTCGAATCACGTCCGGGCAATCCGGAAGGCGGCATGCTCTGCCAGGACTGCCACACGACCGTCGACATGCACGGCGATGGAAACCTGCCGGGCACGACGCTGGCTCAGGTCGAAATCGAGTGCGAGGATTGCCACGGCACAGTCGCCAGCTTCCCGTGGGAGCTGCCGCTGGGCTATGCCGAAGAGCACGACAAGGATATCGGCGATATCGCGCGTGGCCTTGGCGACGATCTGCTGGCCGAGCAATACATGGCCGAGGTCTACGAAGCCGAAGACGGCTATCTGTTGTCGACCCGAGGCAACCCGCTGGGCAATGTCGTCAAGCGTGGGTCCGAGGTGATCATGCACTCGGCCTCGGGCAATGACTTCAAGGTCCCGGTCCTGAAGCAGATCGCGCTGGACGGCACCTGGAAGAACCAGAACGCCAAGGTCGCCATGGGCAGTATCAATACGCACATGGACAACATGGAGTGTTACGCCTGCCACGCCGACTGGGCACCGCAGTGCTATGGTTGCCACATCACGGTCGACTACTCCGAAGGCAAGACCGATGTGGATTGGATCAAGAACGCCAACTCTGTCGGCGAAAATGGCCTGACCGAGGACAACAAACTTGGGACAAACGGCCTGACGTCTGCGGGCAAGGTGTCCGAGACCCGGTCTTACCTGCGGTGGGAAGAGCCTATCCTGGGTATCAATGGCGAAGGCCGAGTGAGCCCACTGATGCCGGGATGCCAGGTCATCACGACGGTCATCGACAAGGACGGCAATACCGTCGCTCACAACGAGACATGGATGACCCCGGATGCCGGTGGCACGAAAGGACTGGACCACGCCGCCGTGCAGCCACACACGGCCGGTCGCAAGGCCCGTACCTGCGAAAGTTGCCACAACAATCCGAAAACCTTGGGTTATGGCATCTCCGATGGCGTCTACAACTTGAAGAACTCGACGGGCTTCACGGTCGATCTCGAGACAGCGCAGGGCGAAATTATTCCGAGCAGGACACAGCTCCAATCCCAGCCAGTGCCCAGCCTGGACCACGATCTCAGCCAGATCGTCACCCGCGATGGCAAGCAGTTGGTCACAGTCGGCTCGCACTGGCCGTTGACGGGTCCGCTGCCGACCGAGACGCGCAACAAGATGGAGCGCACGGGCCTGTGCATGGGCTGCCACCAGAACATGACAAACGAGGAGATCTGGAACGCCGTCAACAACCCGCGCTTCGCCACCAACGAAGAGCACCAGGCGGTGATGGATCAAGCAATCCACTCGCTGGCCAAGGACAAGGCGGATGAATGATGCGAACGAGGGCCGTGTCCGCGCGACCCTCGCCAACCAGACGACGGAGAGAGCTATGAAATGCGCTTCGATCATCCTGACAGCCGCCACACTCGCATTGGGAGTGCACGCGGCGGCCCGGGCCGACAGTTTCACCGGAGCAGATTACAAGGCGGGTGAGTTGCTCTCGCCCTGCCAGGAATCAGACAATGACGCGCGCTGGGGGGAAGCCGCCGAGACCGAGTGCGAACAATACCTGATCGGCTTCGCTGACGCGATGATGGAGGTCGGCCAGATCGGTCCCGAAACCGGGATCTGTCCGCCGCGCCTGAACACCGCTGACGAGATCCGCTGGGCGTTCATGCGCTGGGTGCACGAGGATTATTCCGCGCGCTTGAAGCTGCCCGCCGCCGACGCGGTGCTGGCGACATTGAAGGCCTCGTTTCCCTGTGAATGACCCCAAAGGGGTCTGATGCAGCTGCCTTGATCTGAGGGATCGCGCTGGCCCGCCGCAGCGGTCGAGGCAGACCTGATTTGCATCAAGCGCGTGCGAAGACCGCATCCACCGCGATCGGACCATCCGCGCTGACCTGTCCTTGGTCGTAAAGACCGATCAGACTTGCCAGTACATTGCGCTGTGCTGCGCCATGCAGCGCAGGATCGACATCCGTGTAAATCTCGCTGGTCAATGTCGCCGCGTCCTTCGCACCCGAGGACAGCGCCGACAGGATCTGCTCTAGCCGCTTCTGTCGATGAGCGCGCTGATAGGCCAGCATACCGTGCGGGTCTTCGACAGCATGGCCGTGACCGGGAAGATACAGCGTGTCGTCTGTGCGTTCTGAGAGGCGTTCTAGCGACGACATGAAGGCCGCCATGTCTCCATCCGGAGGTGAGACCAGAGTGGTCGCGAAGCCCATCACCAGATCACCGGTGAAAACGATGCCGGTTCCCTGAAGCTCGAGGCTGATATGATTCGACATGTGTCCGGGCGTATAAAGAGCCGTCAGCGTCCAGTCGCCGCCCAAGACGCTGTCCCCGTCCGCGAGGTTTCGATCCGGCGCAAAATCGAAATCGCCGCCCTCGCCGCCGCCAATCTCTGCCCCTGTGTCGATCAATGCCTGCATGGTCGGTGTGATCCCTGCCCCGTGCGCGCCCCAGGCCCAAACCGGCGCTCCTGTCCGCTCGGACAGCACGCGCGCGCCGGGGGAATGGTCGCGATGGCTGTGGGTCACGATGATGTCGGTGATCTTCTCATCGGGTGTCAGTGCCGCCATGATCGCGTCGAGATGCGCCGAACCCTCCGGACCGGGATCGATTAGCGCGAGATCGCCTTGGCCGACCAGATAACTCTGTGTGCCCGTGAACGTGTAAGCCGACGGGTTGGGGCATGTGATCCGTCGCACGCCCGGGGCGACGTGCACCGGCGCACCGTACTCGACCACCGGATCCTTGTTGAAGGGATCATCCATCTCGTGCTCCTGTGGCTTGTCAGCCATCTCCCTGCCCCATAAGCCTTGCCTTCATGGACAGGCTGACCACCAATCTCAAGCGCTACCTGCCGAACAGTCTGTTCGGCCGGGCGCTGATGATCCTGGTGCTGCCGATCATCCTTTTGCAGGCCGTGGTCGCACTGGTGTTCATCCAGCGTCACTATGACGGCGTGACGGCCCAGATGGCGAGTTCGATCGCACGCGAGATCAACTATGCTATCGACATCGTCGATCAGGCCGAGGATGCCGACGACGCGCGGCGTCTGATGGACCAACTGAGCGCTCCGCTTGGCTTGGAACTGGGGCTTAGTGAGGGCGAAACGGTCGCCCCATCGGCCTTGCGTGAATTCTATGACGTGACGGGCGGGGTGATTGTGGAGACGCTGCGCGACGAGGTTTCCCAACCCGTCGCACTGGACATGGTGAGTTTCGAAAAGCTGGTCGATGTCAGGGCCGCGACATCGAAGGGTGTGTTGCGCATCCTGATCCCGCGCCGCCGGATGAACGCTGCCAACCCGCACCTGCTGCTTGTCTGGATGAGCGCGACGGCGATCTTGCTGACCGGGATCGCAATTGTCTTCTTGCGCAACCAGATCCGCCCGATCCGCGAGTTGGCCAAGACCGCTGCGGCCTTTGGACGAGGACGCTCGACGCCTTTTCGGCCTGCGGGCGCCGAGGAAGTCCGCCGCGCCGGTGCGGCCTTCCTGGACATGCGCAACCGGATCGAACGTCATGTCGATCAACGCACCAACATGCTGTCTGGCGTCAGCCACGATCTCAAGACACCCTTGACGCGGATGAAGCTGGCCTTGGCGGTCTCGGACGACACGCTGGAGACACGCGAACTGTCACGCGATGTCAGCGAAATGGAGCATATGCTGGCTGGCTTCCTGGCGTTTGCGCGCGGCGAAGGTGGCGAGGCTTCTGCACCCACCTCACCGATCGAGTTGGCCGAGGAGGTCGCCCATGATGCTCGACGTCGCAATGCTCAGGTGTCGGTCTTCGCGCAATTGGACACGCCCGAGAACCCGGTGCTGGAGATGCGCCGCCACGCCGTGAAGCGCGCGCTCGCCAATCTGGTCGATAACGCCGTGCTCTATGGCGAGCGGGCTGCGATCTCGGTCCGGCTGACCCGCAAGTTCGCCGAGTTCATTGTCGAGGATGACGGCCCCGGCATTCCGGCCGACCAGCGCGAGGAGGTGTTGAAACCTTTCACCCGTTTGGACGCCGCGCGCAATCAGAACGAGACCCCCGGGACGGGCCTGGGGCTGTCAATCGCGCTGGATATTGCGCGTAGCCACGGCGGGTCACTCCAGTTCGACGACAGTCAACGGCTGGGCGGATTGCGCGTCACTCTGTTGCTGCCGCGCTAGGCGCACGTCAGACAAAGATGAAATCGTCGGCGGTCAGGTCCGATACAAGCAACGCGCGGGCCGAGTCCGAGACCCAGACGGTCTCGTCTTCATGCGACACCAGGATCTGACCGGGTCTGCGTTCGACAAGCGATAGATCAGAGAAATTCGTCGCGCCCCAGGCAGAGACATCGATCTTGTCGGAATTGTCCTGGTAGTCCTTGATCGAATCGACCTCGCCGTCTGCCGCGAGGACGAACTGATCGCCCCCGCCGCGCCCGAACATCGTGTCGCGTCCCGCACCGTCGTGGATTTCTTCCGCTGCGATCGTGCCGATCAAGCGGTCGTCGCCAGAGGTGCCCGTCACAACCGGCAGCGGCGCGTTCGGATCTGTAAAAACGAAATCGTCAGTAGCGAAGTCAGCCGCCTCAAGCGTGCGGTTTGTGTCCGCAACGACGATCGTCTCGTCGCCGAACGAGATGACAACCCGGCCTGGTCGGTGATCCAAGATTGTGAGCTCGACGAAGGAAAAGACGCTCCATTCGGACACGTCGATGATGTCGGCGCCATCCTCGAAATCGACGATGACGTCGTGTTTGCTGTCGGCGGACATGCGGAACGTGTCGGCCCCGGCCCCGCCTGTCATGCGGTCAAGTCCAAGACCATCTATGAACACGTCGTTGCCCGCACCGCCGTCAAGGACATCGCGCCCCTGGCCTGCGATCAGAGTATCGTCGCCGTCGCCGCCATACAGGACATCGGTCCCGATCCCGCCGTCCAGCGAGTCTGCGCCGTCACCACCGTCCAAGGTGTCAAACCCGTGTCCGCCCAACAGCACGTCGTCACCGGCACCACCCACAAGGTCGTCATCGCCACCGTTACCATCCAGTGTGTCGGCATTGACACCGCCGATGATGTCTTCATTCAGCGACGTCCCCTCGACACTTGTATGCGCGCTGCCGAGCGTCTGCCCGGACACCAGAGTCGCCCGCGCGAAATCGTCGGCATTCAATCCAGCAGCGTCGATGGTGGCACCAAGTTCCGTGTAAATATCGCCCAACGGTTCGAAGCCTGTCGAGTGCAGCCCGCCGACATATTGAATGTCCAGGCTGACGATCCCGGCCAGATACGTCTCCTGCACTCCATCCCCGTCCACGTCATTCGTCAGCCACGTGCCCGAGCCGCTCTGCCCGGAGTAGACCTGCATCCCGATGTTCGACGTAAGAACGGTCATGTCGCCGTTGCCAGTTGGCACGGTCAGATGTGAGTTGGTCGTGAGCGTCCCGGTCACTTCGACCATGGTGGATCCATCGAAACCGCCATCGACCGGAAAGCCATAGGTCGTCAGCGTTCCGCTTGCCTCGTTGGGGTCCGCATAGATGATCATCGGGATCGAGACATCGGTCGCATCGGCGCTCAGGACTGATGAGATGTCCGATCCACCGTCCGTGCCCCATCCGTGGTTTGTAAACGTATCGGAAAAATCGGGTCCGGCAATCGTGTGGGTCAGTGGTGCCGCAAGGCCCTCACCGGTCGTGAGCCGATAATCATCAGCCGAACGCGGGGCATCCGGGTTCACGAACTGGAAAAAGACATGCCCGGCACTGAGGTAGAGACCGCCGCCAATGTGGACGAGTGTACCGTCCTGGTCCGAGGTCGTCCCATTGCGCGTCCGGTCAACTGACGCGGTCGCAAGCGCACGTGCGTCCGTCGTGTTCGTATCGACAGGCGTTGCCATACAAGTCCTCGATCGTCCTTTGGCGTGGACAAAACCTTTAACAGCACATTTTTGACAAACTTTGAACGAATGCGGTTAATCGCAAATCTCTTAAAAATCGTCGGAACTGATCGAGAGTACGGCGAGGCGTCTCAACTCATCCGCGCACCATTTGGAACCGGATGTTCCAGCGACAGCAGGACGACCCGGCCAGCATCGTCATGGGCGCCGAGTGTCAGAACATCGGACATGAACGGACCGATCTGGCGCTGCGGAAAGTTCACCACGGCCATCACCTGACGGCCAATCATCTGCTCGCGCGTGTAGTGTTCGGTGATCTGGGCCGAGGTCTTCTTGACACCGATTTCATCGCCGAAATCGATCCAAAGTTTCATCGCTGGTTTGCGCGCCTCCGGAAACGGTTGCGCGTCGGTGACGGTCCCGGCGCGGATATCAACTTTCAGGAAATCGTCGAAACTGATCTGGTTGCTCATCATAGGCCCTCCCGCGGCGCGATGGCCTAGTCCGGACCGGGTGATCAGGCAACAGAAAACCGCCCGCGAGGGAGGACGCGGACGGTCTCATGAGGCGACGGATGGGAGATACCCGTCGCCCAAGGGGTCAAGTCTTGGTCAGTTCGACAGCTTACCGGCCGCGTCCTTCATTTCGGCGAAGGCTTCCTCGGCGCGTGCCTTGAGGATCTCAAATGCACCGCTGTTCGTGGTGTTGGCCATTTCGGTGACTTCCTGGAGGTCCGCCATGGCTTTTTCCATGGTGGTCTTCAGCGTCTCGTAGTTCGCCTGAGCAGTCTCGACGGACATCGACTGTCCCTGAAGGGCGTTGATCCGGTCCTTCGTCTGGGCGATTGCGGCCTCGAACATTTCGGTCTGGCGCTTGGCGATCGCGGCGTAGCCCGAATAGGCTGCCTTGTTCGCTTCTACGAATGCCGCGACGTTCTTCTTCTGGGCCTCCTGGAAGGCGCCCATGTTGAATGCCGGAAACTCAGGCATCTTGTCGAAGCCTGGCATCGCATCAAAACCCGGAATTTTGTCGAAGCCCGGAACCTTCATTGCGTCTGTCATTGCATTGAAGTCAAAGAACGGAAACTTGTCCATCATCGGTTTGCTCCTGAGTTCGGGGCTTGTCGGTATGACCTACCCATATCGTCTGAAACCAATATTGTGCGCCGCAGCAAGATTTGCAAGCAATTTTTTGTGCGGCGCACAATTCTCACTTATCCCTTTGTTTCAAGGGATTTTTTGGCTCAGGCCGTCCCGTACGCGTCGTCAATCGCGATGGTCATCGCCTCTTCCGGCGACTGGTTCGACCATCCGACCAACTGAAACGCCGGGTAGAACTTCTCGGCATAGGCAACGGCGGTCATCACCATCGCTTCGATCTGCTCCACGGTTGCCGTAGCACCGCCGGCGAGGGTCAGCCCATAGCGGAAAGCCATCATCTTGTGCTCAGGCCACAGGGTGAAACTGCCACCCCAGACGCGGTCGTTGATCATGTTGATCAAGGACAGCATCTCGTCCATGCGTTCCTCGGGTGGCGTCAACTCGAAGGTGCACACAAGGCGAAGCATGTCATCATAGCTCGACCAGTTGAGGTTTACGGAATAGACGCGCCAGTTACCTTCGATCGCCATGGCGATCTGATCTTCACCGACACGGTCAAACTCCCAGTCGGCGTGTTCTGCGACCGTCTCGACGATGTCGATCGGGTGGATATCGGCGGATAAGAATTCATGCTCGAGTGCTGACATTGCCTCACTGCCCCATTTTTGGTGGCGCTGTGAGGTAGGCTCACAGAGCCCCTGGGTTGCCATATACCGGGCGTCTGCTCTGACCGCCCACGAGATATGGTGTCAGGAAACCAGGGGATGTAAAGATGATTCTCGTGCCATCAAAAAAGATTCACAGGTTTCTGTGGATAAATCTCGCACGCGGCGGCGGAGATCGCGGTCAATCGCCGAACGGATTGCTGCCACTTTCGGCACCGAACCAGAGCAAGACCAGCCAAAGCACGCCGACCCCGATCAGGGCCATGCCGCCCCACTGAACAAACTCGATCTCGAATGTGACGCCGCCATACACGACAGCGCCCCCGACAAAGATCAGAATGATCGGGATCAGCAGGATGAGCAGCGCCCGGAGCAGTGACTTCAACAAATCGATCATGTTCGCTCCCTCGGTTGAACCAGCGCCAGCCCAACCATCATAAGCGCCAGAGAGCCCCAAACCCAGACCGAGTTCTGTTCGCCCAGAACGATGATGCCGAGGAAAACACCTGCCAGGGTGACAATATAGCCAACCTGTGCTGCGAAAACCGGGCCCGCACGCGAAATCAGCCAGACGAAACCGGCATACGCCCCGACATGGCAGGCGGTCATGGCGATCAGGGACATCTCCGCCAGGTCAAATGCCCCGAGCACCATCACCTCGCCGGTGAAGAACACCGCTGGAAGAAGTAGAAACAATGCCGCCCAGAACAGACCGCACATTGTCTGCATCGGGTCGATTTCCTTGGGCTGCGCCTTGGCGATGTAGATGTTCTCGATCGTATAGCAGAGGCTCGTCAGAACCGGTAGCACCAACCAAGCGGCCTTTTCCGGATCGGGCAAACTGGCGTCCGGCACCACCAGCAGCAGGACCGCCGCCGCGCCGAAGACGAGGCCAAGGCTGCGCGCAGGTTCGATCTGCTCCATCCGGATCAGAACCGCGCCCAGATAGGTCATGATCGGGACCATCGCGATCACGATCGACATCACGCCGACCGGCAGATGTTGCATCCCGGTGTACCCGAGCACATGCGGCAGGGCCGTGCCGGTCAGCCCGCAAACTGCGTAGAAAATCAGGTGACGCCGCGCCAGCGGCAGTCTCTGGCCGCGGACCAGCACGATCGCCGCCAGCGCGACGGCGCCCAGAACCGTCCCGGTAAAACTGATTCCGACCGGGTGATGCCCGGCACTGACAATCAGTTTCGAGAAAAGCTGCGTGCTGCCCCATGCCAAACCGCACAGCAGCATGGCAATCCAGAAGACTGCATTGCTCCGAAAGGCCGAGCCAACGGCAAGACGCTCAGCCATGGACCACCAATATCAAGGGGTGTCCGAGAGCTTAGCCTCCAGCACAGCGATACGCTCCTGCAGGGTTTCGTTTTCGGCGCGCGCCTTGATCGCCATCTCGCGCACGGCATCGAACTCTTCACGCGTGACCAGATTGCTCTCGGCCAAGAACCGTTCGAGCATGCCACGCATCGCCGTTTGCGCTTCATCGCGCGCGCCCTGTGCGACGCCCGCAGCGTTGGTCATCAACTGACTGAGATCGTCAAAGAATTTCGAACGGGTCTGCATGCTCTCACCGCCTGTCACGTCGTCCGGGTATATGGGTTCAACCCCTCGCATGGCAACCGTGCTCGCGCTTGCCGCAAGGTCGCGTTGCGGTGATAACACGTAGGACGAGACGGGCTCGGAGCCCGCGCGCCGGGAGGGCCGTCCATGCCAAAACCACCGTTCCGCGCTGACCATGTCGGTAGCCTGTTGCGTCCCGACAGCGTCAAGCAGGCGCGCAAGAAACACTTCGAAGATGGCTCTCTGTCCGCCTCTGGCCTGGCTGATGTCGAGGACTCTGCAATCCGGGCTTCGATCAAGATGCAGGAAGAAGTCGGTTTGAAAGCCGTCACGGATGGCGAGGCGCGGCGATCATTCTGGCACTACGACTTCATGGGGATGCTGACCGGGCTGGATCTGGTCGAACGCGACGAGGGCGTGCAGTTCGCGGGGGTAAAACTGCGTCCGATCTTCCCGACAATCTCCGGGCGTCTGGACTTTCCGGACGATCATTCGATGCTGGAGCAATACCGTTTTGTCGCGGCGCACACGTCCGTCACGCCGAAAATCTCGATCCCTGGCCCATCCTGCTGTCACTTCCGCACAGCGCCGGAGGACATCGCGGTTCCCGACTATCGAGACATCGAGCACTTCACCTCGGACATTGCGGCAACGTACAAAAAGGCCGTCCAAGCGTTGTACGACGCAGGCTGCCGCTATTTGCAGATGGACGACATCTTCTTTGCCTATCTGTGCGACCCAAAGCATCGGGCCGAGAAACGGGCGCAAGGTCAGGATCCCGACTGGCTGATCAGCCGTTATGCGTGGATGATGCACGAGGCCATCAAGGACCGCCCCGCCGACATGGTAATCGCGATGCACATGTGCAGGGGTAACTTCCGGTCGACGCACGCCGCCGAGGGCGCATATCACCCGGCTGCGGACGCCGTATTCAATCAGACCGGCGTGGACATCTTCTTCATGGAGTATGACACCGAACGCGCCGGTGGCCTGGAACCCCTTCGACTGCTCTCAAAGGGACCGCAACGCGTGATGCCGGGCTTCATTACGACCAAGACCGCCCCGCTCGAGCACATCGACGATATGCGCCGCAAGTTTGACGACGCCGGAAAGCACGCCGATCTCGATCAGCTCGGCATTGCACCGCAATGCGGGTTCGCCTCGACCGAAGAAGGCAATAACCTTACTCAGGACGATCAGCGCCGTAAGCTGGAGCTTGTCGTGCAGACGGCCGAGGCGATCTGGGGCGAGGTCTGAGGCAAAGGGACCGGACAATGGGCATACCCGATCCGTACCGCGACCCGCAGTTCTATGCCGGCGTGCCCCTCAGACGTTTCGTGGCGTTCATCATAGACTCCCTGATCGTCCTGTTTCTGCTGCTCTGCTTTGCATTCGTCGCGGGCGTCCTGTCGTTGGGCTTGGTCTTTCTTGCCGGACCGCTCTTGTTGCTGATGTTCGGCGCGGTCGGTTTTCTCTACCGCTGGATCCTGATCGTACAACGCTCGGCGACTGTCGGCATGATCATCACCGGCCTCGAGATTCGCGATCGCGACGGCAACCGCATGGGTCAACTGACGGCCTTCATTCATACAGCGGGTTTCTACGCCACCTACTTCTTCCTGCCCTTGTTGTTCATCGGATGGTTCCTGATGTTCACCGCTCCGCACCGGCGCGCCATGCATGACCTGATTCTCGGATCGGTCGTGATCAATCGGCCCGCTTGATCACGGCCCTGTTCTTCGATGCAGAATGCAACGATTTTCCGCACCGTGGTGGATTGTGCTTCGCCGATACAAACACAAATGAATTTGATCCAATTTTCTCTAAATCTGACGTTCGCGCCGCGTGACAAGCCGAGCGAATCCGCTATCGTTACAGAAAAATTATCCTTCCGGAGTTTGGATGAGCCACCACGAAACCTCCTTGAAGGCGCAATTCTACCTGACCGCGCCCCAGCCCTGCGCCTATCTTGAAGGTCGCGAGGAAAGGAAGGTATTCACGACGCTCAACGGGACCTCCGCGATCGCGGTCAACGATGCGCTCAGCCAAAAGGGCTTTCGTCGAAGCCAGTCGGTCATTTACCGACCCGCCTGCGTCGGATGCTCGGCCTGCTTGTCGATCCGGGTGCCGGTGTCGTCGTTCGCACCGGGCAAGACCCAGCGCCGTATCCAACGCCGGAACGCAGGTCTGACCCGCCGCCCGTGCGAGGCTTGGGCGACCGAGACGCAGTTTGCACTGTTCCGCAGCTATCTGGCGGATCGGCATGCAGATGGTGGCATGGCTGATATGGACGCCTTTGATTACGCGTCGATGGTGGATGAGACGCCCGTCAACTCGATGGTCGTCGAGTACCATGACATTGACGAGGAATCTGGCGACAGCAAGCTGGTCGCAGCATGCCTCAGCGACATCCTGGGCGACGGCTTGTCGATGGTCTATTCGTTCTTCGACCCGGCCTACAGCGATCGCAGCCTCGGCAGCTACATGATCTTGGACCATATCGAAATGGCCCGCGAGATGGCTCTGGAGCACGTGTATCTTGGCTACTGGGTCGCCGGATCGCGCAAGATGGATTACAAAATCGGCTTCCGGCCGTTTGAGTTGTGTGACGGATCGAACTGGCATCGATTCGACAACCGGGAAATGTTCGACGATTGGCAGGAACGGCGGATGACGCTGATCCAGGACCGTCTCCTCGGCTAATACAAACACGCCGGCATCGCAGCCTTCTAGGCTCGGACAGCGCTCGTCGACCACCTCGCCTAGCCACTGGCGATTTTTCGCCACTTTCCGGTGCGATGAATTTACAAAAGCATTGCAAGCTCTATTGTGCGCGCAATCGAGAACGGTTGGCGGTCCCGAAGTTCGGTCGCCAGGGGGTATCGAGGGGAAAGCGTTGGATCGTCGAGCATTTTTGCAACGCGCGGCTATCGGGGCGACCGGTACGGCTGCGCTTGCCGCACCGGCCTTGTCGCAGGAGCGCCAGCAGTTGCGGATGGTGACTTCTTGGCCGCGCAACTTCCCGGGCCTGGGGACCGGAGCACAGCGAGTCGCCGATCGGATCACGCAGACCAGCGGTGGCAGGCTCGAGGTTAAACTGTTCTCGTCCGGTGAACTCGTCCCGGCGTTCGGCGTCTTCGATGCGGTCGCATCGGGCGAGGCGAACATGTACCACTCGGCCGAGTACTATTTCGAGAAGAAGCACCGCGGTTTCAACTTCTTCACCTCGGTCCCGCTGGGGCTGACAACGAAGGAGATGAACTCCTGGATCACCTATGGCGGCGGTCAGGCGTTGTGGGATCAACTTTCGGGCGAATTCGGCGTCAAGTCTCTGCTGGCGGGCAACACCGGCGTGCAGATGGGCGGCTGGTTCCGCGAACCGGTCGCAACCATGGAAGATCTGAAGAAACTCACATTCCGGATGCCCGGGCTTGGTGGCGAGACGCTGCGCCAGATCGGCGCGAACGCAATCTCATTGCCTGGTGGAGAGATCTTCGAAGCCGTTCAATCGGGACGGATCGACGCAACGGAATGGGTCGGGCCGTACAACGATCTTGCCTTCGGCATCCAGAAGCTCCTGAAGATATACATGTATCCAGGCTTCCATGAACCCGGCACGGTGTCCTCCCTCGGGATCAATCGCACATGGTGGGACGGTCTGACGGACAGTGACCGCACCCTGATCACGGCCTGTGCCCAGGCCGAGAACGACGTGATGATCGCCGAATACAATGCGAACAACGGCAGTTCTCTGCGCGAATTGCTCTCCCAGCACGAGGTCGTTTTGCAAGCGTTCCCGCAGGACGTCTGGTCCGAGATCGCCAAGGTCGGCGATCAGGTGGTGGCCGATGCGGCCAAGGACGACCTGACGAGCGCAAAGATCTACACCAGCTACAAACGCTTCCGGAAATCGGTCGCCAGTTGGTCCGAGATATCCGATCAGGCGTATCTGCGCGCTCGCGCGGATGTGCTGGGTCATGTCTGAGGAGGCCGGTCGCATGAGCAAAAAAATCGACCGCCGCCAGGTATTGGGCACGGCAGCGACCGCAGGCGCCGCAGCGCTTGCGACACCTGCGATCGCGCAGGGAGCGCCGCGCAAGCTGTCCCTGGTGACAAGCTGGCCGCGCGACTCACTGATCCTGCCACAATCGGCCGAACGGGTCGCCCAGACGATCACTCAGCTAACCAATGGACAGATCGAGTTCGAGATCTTCCATTCCGGTGAGACGGTCGATCCGTTCGAAGTTCAGGACGCCGTCGGGTCCGGTGCTGCCGACTGCTATCACTCTGTCGAGCAGTACTTCATCAAGAAGCATCCGGCCTTTGTCTTCTTTTCGGCGGTGCCGTTCGGTCTGGTCGCGCACGAGATGTCGGGCTGGCTGAAGTTTGGCGGTGGCCAGGAGTTCTGGGACGAGCTTTCCGGAGCTTTCGGCGTGCGTGCGCTGATGGCGGGCAGCCCCGGCGCCCAAATGGGTGGCTGGTTCCCGAAGCCGATCACAACGACCAAAGACTTCGAAGGCGTTCGCTTCCGCGTGCAGGGCGCCGCAGGACAGGTCTATGCAGCGGCCGGCGTCGACACGGTGAACCTGCCCGGTGCGCAACTGGTCGAGGCACTGTTCGGCGGAGAGATCCAGGCAGTCGAATGGGTCGGCCCCTACCTGGATCTAGACTATGGCTTTGTGAAGCTGCTGCCGCACTACATGTATCCCGGCTGGCATGACCCGGGCGGCATTCGGTCGTTCGGCATCAACGCCGCCCTGTTCGCAGAGCTTTCCCCGACTGAGCAGTCCGTATTCGAACTGGCAGCGGCCCGCGAAAACACGCTGCTCGAGGCCGAACTGAACAAGCTCAACGGAGAGTCCGTTGTCTCGATGAAGCGCGAGTACGGTGCACAGGTGCACAAATTCCCGGACGACGTGTTGAAGGAGCTATTCCGGCTGTCGACCGAGACACTGGACGAGACGGCCGCGCATGACGATCTGGCGCGTCGGATCCACGAGAGTTACTTCGCCTATCGCGACACGGTCACCGAATACGCCGCCGTCAGTTCCTCGGCCTATCTCGAAGCGCGCAACACGGCACTGGCCCTGAACAAGGTCTCGCGCTACGACGATTAGACCAACGCGGGAGGTGCATCATGACCGACCGGATCAGCGACATCGCGTTCACCCAAGCCGTCAAGGCGCGCCAGACGCAACTCGGGTCGCGCGACAGCCAGGATCGACGCGATTGGCAGGATCGGGTGACACCCGACCTCGCAAGGTTCCTTTCCGCGCGGACCAGCTTCTACTTGGCAACCGTCTCTGAAACCGGACATCCTTATGTGCAGCATCGCGGCGGACCTCCCGGCTTCCTGAAAGTGCTGGATGATCGCTCACTGGCTTTCGCGGATTTCACCGGAAACCGGCAGTACATTTCGACCGGCAATCTCGATGGCAACGACCGCGTGCATCTGTTCTTTATGGATTATGCCAACGCGAGCCGGATCAAGCTGTGGGGCCGGGCCCGGATCGTCGAGGATGATCCGGACCTTCTGGAACGGCTGAGCGACCCGGACTATCGTGGCATGGCAGAGCGCGCCATCATGATCACCGTCGAGGCATGGGACATCAACTGCCCGCAACACATACCGGCGCTCCATTCCGAGGACACCATAAGGCTGGTCACGCAGAAGCTCACCAGCCGTATCGCAGAGCTAGAAGCCGAGAACGCGGAGCTGAAGCAATGGATGGGCAAGCCCTGACACGAGGCATGCAGCGTTAGACATTCAACGAAATCAGATGCGCGCTTGACCCGAACGATCGGACGCGTCCATCTGCCTTGCAAGCAATCCACGACCGATGGGGACAGACACTGCCATGGACGTCATAGACGCAATCGTGAACCGCAAATCGGTTCGCGCCTTCACCGATCAGGAGGTTCCGAAAGACCTTGTCGAGGAGGTCCTGACGATCGCCCAACGCTCTCCCAGCGGGACAAACACGCAGCCCTGGCACACCTATGTCTGCACGGGCGCGGTGCGCGATACCATCGTCAAGGATACCCTCGCACTGGTCGAGAGCGGTGCCGCAGACAGTTACGAGGCCTTGAACTACTACCCGGATCGCTGGAAAGACATCCACCGGGACCGCCGCCGGGGCATCGGCTGGGCGCTCTACGGTGCGCTGGGCATCCAGAAGGGCGACCGCGAGGCCAGCGCCCGCCAAGGTGCCCGCAACTTCGAATTCTTCGACGCGCCGGTCGGGATCTTTGTCACCATCGACGGCTATCTGCTGGACGGATCCTTTGCCGATGCCGGAATGTATATCCAGACGATCATGTTGGCCGCGCGCGGTAAGGGGCTCGAGACCTGCCCGCAGGCGGCCTGGATTCCTTTCCAGGGACCGCTGCGCAAACATCTCGGCATCCCCGAGGACGAGAAACTCGTCAGCGGTATGTCGATGGGCTACGCAAATTGGGATGCGGTCGAGAACGGTATCGTGTCGGAACGGGAAGCGTTCGAGAACGTCGTGAACTGGCGCGGTTTCGACTGAAGGACAGCAGGCGGCGCTTCAGCGTGAGGGGCTAATGATCTGCCGATAGACGATCACTGGCGGCAAACCGGAGGCCCTTGCCACCAGCCCCACGTCGACAAAACCAGCCCGGCCCGCGATCCGGCGCGACGCGACGTTCTCGCGTGCGATATGAGCCTCGATGGCCGCAAAACGCTCTGGGTCCACGGTTTGAATCATCGCGCTGACCATGGCGGTGCCGAGCCCTTTTCCTTGGCAGACGGGCGCCACGAACCAGGACATCAATGTCACGTCGATCTTGGCCCCGCCCAGGATACACCCCGACCGGGTGTCAACGGCAATGCGCCGGTCGGTCCGGGGGCCAACGGCCTCGGTCCATTGTTCGATTGCGTCCTCGGGCGGCACGCGCACGCCTGCGTACAGAGCTTGCCGCAAGGCGTCATCCGTCAACAGGTCAATCAAGGAAGCGGTCATGTCCGCTGTCACCAACCGCAAATCGAAGGTCGGGGTCTGCGTCTTACGCATCACGTGCGCCGTCCGGGGTGTGCATGTGCGACAACCAGATCTCAGCTTACCTTGGACTTCAGATGGTCATGCAGCGTGTTGTAGCGCTTCAATGATGTCACGGAGTCCAGTTCCGACATATCCAGGCTGAGCGCGAACGGGTCCGAGATCCGCGGTTTCAGGAAAGTTTCTGCCGCCGCATAGATCGCCTCGGCCGCTTTGGCGCGAACGGCTTCCTCACGCCCGGCACCGACCTTGCAGATCATGTTGAGATACGCATATGCCGGGTCACCGTCGGCAATGACAAAAGTGCTGCACGGGAACGCCCGTACCCGAATGCCGCCCAAGGGAAAGATCCCGGTCTCGAGCATCGCATCGCGCATCGCCGCACAGAACGCAGCCATATCGACCACATCCTCGAGATTGTCGGAATACTCGATTGTCAGATGCGGCATCCTGCACTCCCGGTTGACCCTCTCCCTGCCCCCTGTCACTACGACCGCGATGCGCCTTGGGCAAGGGAGGGAGCCGTCATGCGTCTGATCACCTTCACCACCGATCAAAGCCATCGGGTCGGGGCGGTCGACGGCGACCGGGTGTTCGATCTGACCTCACGGATCCGCGCCCCCGGCATGCGCTGGATGTTCCAGGGCGATATGCTGAGCAAAGCCGAGCAGGCGATGACGGGTGATGCTGACTTCAAACTGGCGGACGTGACCCTCGCACTTCCCGTTATCCAGCCGCCGAAGATCGTCTGCGTCGGCGTCAACTACATGAACCGAAACGAGGAGTACAAGGATGGGCAGGACGCCCCAAAGAATCCCTCGCTGTTCATGCGCACGCCGCTCTCGTTTTCGCCGCATGACGCGCCGATCTATATCCCGCCCGAGAGCGAGCAGTTCGACTATGAGGGCGAGATCGTGCTGGTCATCGGCAAACCGGGCAGGCGCATCCCGCAGGAAACCGCGCACCAGCACATCGGCGGCTTGACCATCATGAACGAAGGCTCGGTCCGCGACTGGCTGCGCCATGCCAAGTTCAACGTCACGCAGGGCAAGAACTTCGACAAGTCCGGCGGGTTGGGTCCTTGGATAGAGACCGATCCGCAAGTCGACCTGACGGATATGACGGTGACGACGCGCGTGAACGGCGAGGAACGCCAGCACGACACCACGGCGAACATGGCATTTCCCGTCGCGAAGATCATCGAATACATCTCGACCTTCACCAGCTTGCAAATCGGCGACATCATCGCAACGGGGACACCGACCGGCGCGGGAGCCCGGTTCGACCCGCCGAAATGGCTGGTGCCGGGCGACGTGGTCGAGGTCGAGGTGCAAGGGGTGGGCACCTTGAGGAACCCTGTTGACGCCGAACCTTCCCAGCCCTGAGAGGCGGGCGCGATCGTGCCAGAGTTCGACAAAATGGACGATCTTGTTGCCTGGTTGAAGACCCGGCCGCCGCATGTCTCTCAGGTCATCGCATCGCGCGCGGCTTTGCGGGCTGCTCCCGTCATGATCGAAAGCTTCGCGATGCGCGGACCGCATCGTGGCATCCTGAAGGCGCGCGCGCTCCAGTACTTCCGGGCGCTTCAGGTCTCGTTGCTATACGGCACCGATCCTGCCGCCGCCGCGCATCTGACCGAGCGGATCGCAGCGTTGCACACCGCCTTGCGGATCACTGCGGAGAACATGGCAGAGCCCGCACGAAACTCTGGAGGCAACATCCATACGCTGGGAGGCAGCCGAAACATGCGACGCCGAATCGTGGCTGCGGCCGATGCCACGGTCCACGCACTCGGGACAATCGCCGACGACGACATCGCGCAGGCGGCAGGGCATGCGACAAACTCCGCGGCCTGGGCATTGGAGAAGCATCCGAGCGTCCGAGAATCCATCACGCGCGACGCAACAAGTCTGGACGAGCGCCGCCGCTATCGCAGCGATCTGAACACGACGCGGCTTTGGCACACATTGCCTCCCGAAGGCGTGGCACCTCTCGATCAGATGAGGTCGACGCTTCTGGCTCTGGAGGGCGACTGGCAGGTCTGGTGGCGCTGGTACCAGGACCGACTGGACGGCCGTCCGCTTGATCTTCAGAAGGAAATCCAGATCGCCGACATCCCGGACGATATCTGGTCTGCTGGCCCGGCGAGGGCCAATGCCGAGATTGCGTGGATACTGCAAGACGGAGAGGATCCCGGAGCCGAAAGGCCTGTAGCGGAAGCAGAGATCGCGCCCGAACTTCCCGACCGACCGACCCCGATCTCGCTCAGATCCCAAGACGGCGTGCTTTCGATCGCTCCGGCCCCGGAGGGCCACCCACCGAAGGATTCATCATCGGCAAGCGCCCAGGGCTGGGAGATGCTGAGGGATTCGCTTGATCAGATGCTCGACGACCGGGCCGCTGCGAACAATCCGCTGCTGATGGAGCTTCGCGCAGCCCGGCACGCGCTGGGTGACAGCTTCGACACCTTCAACCCGTTGCGACTTGGTCTGATCGGCGTGACTTTGCAACAAATGGCCAGCCGCGTGAACGACATCCTGTTGCCTGAAGATGCCGCGCGTTTTCAATCGATCCTGCTGCAACAGCAGATGCTCGTCGCGCAATCCACGGCCTGGCGGGACTATGCCAGCGCCATTGACGCGCCCATGGCCGATCCCGCGACCGAGCAGAGCGCCGCAGAAGACGCCGCGCAAATTGCCGGTGAGATGATCGACGCAAACCCGGATGCGTTCACCGAAGACGCAGCCGTCGCGATCCGGGATGCTTCCGCTCTGGTCGACGTTGAACCATCACCCGAGAACCGCGACCCGGTGGCGCCACAAGAAGTCCGCCGCTCATGGCTGCGTATCTTTGGCGAGATGATCCGCGCCTTTGCCGCCGACGCCATGGGCGAGGGGCGGAAGGTTGCAACCAAGGCGCTTGGCGCAGGTGCAATCGGGATGCTGACCGCGGTCGGTGCAAAACTCACCGGTCTCGCCGACAAGCTGCCGTCCGAATACGCGTGGCTGCAGAGCCTTGTTCAGCACCTATCCGGCCTGGTGGGCCTCTGACGCCGTATTTGACTGCAATCGCCTCAGAAATTGCGCGTGTGATACAGCATCCGCCGGACTGAACCGGTCTTTGAGCGCATCAGGATCGTCTCGGTCTCGAGGTGCTCACCCAAGCGGCGCGCACCCTGCAGGATCGAGCCGTTCGTGACACCCGTTGCCGCGAAGATCACATCACTGCGGCACATCTGATCACGGCTGTACTTTATATTCAGGTCTTCGATCCCGGCCTTGCGGGCGCGACCGATCTCGTCATCGTTGCGGAACAACAGGCGGCCCTGGATCTGTCCACCCATACACTTCAGCGCCGCGGCGGCCAGCACGCCTTCCGGCGCTCCGCCGGACCCCATGTACATGTCGATCCCGGTCTTTTCGGCTTCCGCGCAATGCATCACGCCGGCAACATCCCCATCGGTGATCAGGCGGATCGAGCAACCGGTGTCGCGCAACTCCTTCACCATCTCGGCATGGCGCGGACGCTCCAGAACACAGACCGTCACACCATCCGGTCCGCAACCCTTGGCCTTGGCAAAGACGGAAATGCGCTCGGTCGGTGTCATATCCAGATCGACGAGGCCATCCGCATACCCGGGACCGATCGCCAGCTTGTCCATGTAGACATCGGGCGCATGCAGCATCGAATGACGCGGGCCCATCGCAACCACGGTCAACGCGTTCGGCATGGCTTTCGCGGTCAGTGTGGTCCCTTCCAGCGGGTCCAGGGCGATATCGACCTCGATCCCATCGCCGGTGCCGACCTCTTCGCCAATGAACAGCATCGGCGCCTCGTCGCGCTCACCCTCACCAATGACTACGGTGCCCTTGATCTCGAGCAGGTTGAGCTGTGTGCGCATGGCTTCGACGGCGACGCGATCGGCTTCCTTCTCGTCTCCGCGTCCGATCATGCGCGCGGCAGCAATCGCGGCAGCTTCCGAGACACGGGCCAGACCCAGCGACAGCATACGATCCTGAAAATCCAACGTGCTATCCGGTTCCATTAAGTCCCCTCCTCAATATCTTGTAGGCAGTGTTCCCAGCGCCCCTTATCGCTGGAATCGGCAACAGGCAAGCGACTGGCAGATGAACCTTTACGCTCGCAACCGCAAAGAGCCGTAACTTCGTGACTGCTTGGCCGAGGCACGGTATCATGCGGCGAGTTGCGCCAGATACCTTCGGTTATGAGGTCACGCCGAATGCAGTCCTCGGCAGAAAAAGACACCGCTGCGTCCGTAAAGCCTGAACTGGACGTTGAAGCTGCGAAAATCTTCTATGAATTCAAGTACAAGACGATCATGGAGGCAACTGCGAAGCTGACGCAGTTCGCGATCCTGTTTTTCTCGATCTCGTCGCTGGTGACTGGGTTCACCGTTTTCAATTCATTCGATAGCCAGACGAAGACGCTGGTCATGTATTGCGGCATCATTATCGTCGCCGTCTTCGCGATCATCGGTGGCGCAATCAGTTTTGGCGTGATCATGGGTTTGAACCAGATCCGGGAAACGCTGAAGTCTATTTCGCTCGACACTTACGAAACGCTGCAAATGGATGCGTATCTCTGGCGGGGCACAATCGTTGTCTGCGTCGTGTGTGTCGCCTGCGCACTCGGCGTTGTTGCATTGATGCTGGTGATTTTCACGCACACCTAGGGCGCGGCGAACCTAGACCTCTTCAATGCGGATCGCGACCGGATCAGCCTTGCACGCTTCGAGTTGCGCGATCGACGCCAGCGCGCGATCGATCCCGTCCCGGCGCGCATCATGGGTGACGATCACCACTGGCACTGCGTCCCCGCCCTGACCGTACTGCCGCATGCGGTGGATCGAGATCCCGGCATCCCCCAGCGCTGACGCCAGTTCAGCCATGGCCCCGGGCCTGTCCGCCAGCGTGAACCTCAGATAATAGGGCGAGTGCTCGTCACCATGCGCCAGCCTTGACATCTCCGTCAGCATGGACGCGGGCTGTCCAAACAGGGGTGTGCGGACGCCGCGCGCGATATCCAGGACATCGCCCATGATCGCCGAGGCCGTCGCGCCCTCGCCCGCACCAGGTCCGGTCAACGAGACCTGTCCAACGAAGTCGCCTTCGACCACGACGGCATTGGTCACGCCGGGCAGCGCGCCGATCACGGTGTCTTCGCGCACCATGCAAGGGCGTACGCGCTGTTCCAGACCCTCGGCATGAAGTTTTGCCAGACCCAGCAAGCGGATCGAGAAACCCATGTCGCGCGCCGTTCGGATATCGTCCAGCGTGACCCGCTCGATCCCTTCGCAGACGACGCCCTCGAAGTCGATCCGCGTCCCGAAGGCGATCGAGGCGAGCACCGCCAGCTTGTGCGCAGCGTCGATCCCGCCGACATCAAACGTCGGATCAGCTTCGGCGTATCCGAGCCGTTGCGCGTCTTCCAGCACGGGACCATAATAGGCAGCGCGCGCTTCCATCTCGTTCAGGATGTAATTGCACGTCCCATTCAGTACACCGAAGACCCGAGAGATCCCGTTACCAGCGAGGCCCTCGCCCAACGCCTTGACGATCGGAATACCGCCAGCGACCCCTGCCTCGACGCGCAGCACCGTGCCAGCGGCCTCCGCGGCCTCTGACAATGCCTGACCGTGATGCGCGATCAGCGCCTTGTTTGCCGTGACGACGTGCTTGCCATTGCCAATGGCCTTCTCAACCAGGGCTTTGGCAGGACCGTCCGAGCCACCGATAACCTCGACAACGCAATCCACGTCGTCGCGTGCGCCCAATGCGACCGCGTCGTCCTCCCAGGCGTAACCCGAGACATCCGCGGCCCTTTGAACGCCCCGATTGCGGGCAGAGACCGCCGTGATCTCGACAGGCCGTCCCGCCTTGGCCGCCAGCCTATCGGCATGTGTCTGCACCATCTTCACGGTGCCGATGCCAACGGTGCCGAGCCCTGCGATGCCGAGGCGGAAGGGAGTCGTCATGATAAAATCTCCGAATTCTGGACGGCCCCATAGACGGCAACGCGGACGATGGGTCAAGCACCCATCCAGCGAGGCTCAGACCCGGTGCGATCAGGTGCGCTGCACCTCGACCCTGGCGGTATAGCGCGATTGCCCCACCGAGAACGGAAACCCTGCCAGCGCTGTGTCGGGCACGACAGGTTCCGAACTGGTCAGAGAATTCAATCCTGGCCAGCCGTCCCGCATCCAGACCGCACCGGGCGGCATACGCCGTGTGATCTTGGCGACCGCCGCGAACGCGCCCCGCCCGTTCGATACCGTAATGGCGTCACCATCCGAGATCCCCCGTCCTTCGGCATCGGCGGGAGCGATCCACAGCTGAGGATCAACCTCGCGCGCGGCCAGGGTCGGCAGCACCCGCCCATGATCGTAGAACGAGTGGAAATGCGCAAAGGTTCGGCCATGGGCAAGGGCAAGCGGTTCGGGCGCCGCCGATGGCATCTCCGCCTCTGGAAGCGGCGGAAGGCCCATGTCTTTTGCCTTCTCGGAGTAGAATTCAATCTTCCCCGATGGCGTGTGAAACGCGAATGTCGGATAGGCGATGTGAGAGATTTGCAATGCGGCCCGTCCGCCATTGGCGCGCATGTCCGCGACCGTCGCGTGCCCTGTGCCCGGATGATCCAGCACGGTGTCGATCGCTGCCTCCTGATCGGGCCATGGGTAGACATCCTCGATGCCCAAGCGCATTGCCAGTTCCTGATACAGTGTGTAGAGCGGCCGCGCCTGTCCCGCCGCTAGCAACGCGCGATCGGCAAGATAGACATGGGTGTTGGTCGCCTTGATGCCGACCTCCTCCAGCCAGATCGTGCCGGGCAGGATGATGTCCGCCACCTCGCGCGCAGTCTGGTTCCAGAAGATATCATAGCTGACCACCAGATCGGTCTCGGCCAACGCCGCGCGGGTCCGGTTGGTATCCGGGAACGACGACAGGAAGTTCGAGCCAAGCGTCAGAAGAACCTTCACGTCGCGATCTTCCAGCGACCGGATCATCGCCTCCATCTGGTTTGGCACATAGCGGCCTTCCGGACGACGGTCGGGCGCGGTGATATCGCCAAATCCGGCCCCATGGCTGCGCGCACCGTGGCGCGGTCCGATCCCGCCACCCGGAGTGCCGAAACTGCCCGTCAGCGCAGGCAGGCACGAGATCGCGCGCGCGGCCTGCCAGGTGTTCTCGCCTTTGTGCAGCGAAGACCCGCCAATGACGATCATCGCAGGCTTCGTCCCCGCGTATGTCCGGGCGAGCTCAACGATCTGCTCCGCCGGTACTCCGGTCCTTTCAGCAGCCCAATCCGGTGTCTTGTCCTTCAGGTGTGCGGCCAGCGCCGCGAAGCCAACCGTGTGATCGGCTAGGAAGGCCCGGTCGCACAGATCTTCCTCCACAATCACGTGCATCAGCGCCAGCGCCAGCGCGGCATCGGTCCCGGGTCGCACAAGGACGACCTCATCGGCCAAAGCGCTCGCTTCCGTCCGGCGCACATCGATCGCAACGATCCTGGCACCCCGCCGTTTCGCGGCGTCCAGATGCGGGGTCGTGTTCGCCTGGCTGACCGTATTGGCGCCCCAGAGAACAACCATCTCCGAGTTGGCGCCCATATCCTCCTTGGTCGAGGTCTCGAGCGCGCCCGTCAGGCCCAGACCGAGACCACCCAACCCCCAGCAAATCATCGCCGGGTTCCAATGCTGACAGCCATAAAGGTTGGCGAAACGCTCCATCTGGCCACGCTTTACACCGGTGCCATAATCATTTGCCGCATTACCATGGCCCTGCCAGACCCCGACCGCCTCGCGTCCGACGGCGTCCATACTCGCAGCGATCAGGTCCAGCGCCTCGTCCCAGGTCGCATCGCGCCAACTGTCGGACCCGCGCGCCTCGCGGATCTTCGGCATCAGCAGGCGTTCGGGATTGCCGACGATCTCGTGCGCCGCCTTGCCCCGCATACACAGCCCGCCCCGACTGTCGGGGTTGTCCTCGTCGCCGGTGATTGCCACCAACCGGTCGCCATCGACCTCGACCTTCATGCCGCACAGCGTCGGATGGCAGTTCATCGGACACATGGTCTTCAGCGTGCGTGTGCCAGCCATGGTGCGGCCTCCCTGATCGTTCAGTTGGTGACAGCGTAGCCCAAGGCGGCACGGTTCGCATCCAGCGCGCGGGTATATTCCATGACGCGGGCGGTCTCGGCCGCAACGCGGTCGCCATGGCTGCGGGCAAGGCAATAAAACACGGTATCGATACCCAGGCTGACCCCGCCTCCGGTGACGAGTCCACGATCATCGACAATTGCCGCGTGCCGGGCGTCCACGCTGCCCGGCAACAGATCCAGCGGTGCTTGCTCGCCCTGGAACACCTCTCGCTTCGTCGTTGCCTGCCGCGCTTCCAGCAAACCTGCCGCAGCAAGGATCATCGCACCGGTGCAGATCGATGCGATCCGTGCCGCAGACCCTTGCAGGTAGTCCAACGTCACAGGGTCCTGTGACGCCTCGACCCAGCCCGGGCCGCCAGTCACGATCAGGTCCGTGAACTCCGGCGCATCCTCGAAGCCGTGATCGGCGACCATCCGCATCCCGTTTGCACAGACAACCTCGCCTGCTGTCCGCGCGACACCGGCATAGCTCAGATCCGGCGCAATCCGTTTCGCCATGGACAGCACGCCGTAGGTCGCACCAATATCGATCGGCTCGACGCCGTCGTAGATCAGGATGCCGTACATCGCGTGCTCCGTGTCTCGCCCAGGACAGGCCCGAGCACCCACCTTACGGAATGGCGATGCGGCGTCAAAGGCTGCACGCTGGCGACACCGTCCGACCAACCTCTGCGACGGACATGCGTCATCGGCGCGGTGGCATGCCAGAGACATCCTGTGCATACGTCCCGCCCACTGCGAGGCCTCCAGAATGGTGACGTCATGCTGCAACTACCGGTGTCTCGGCGTGGATGGCAACTTCTCGGCGCCATCCTGACGATGCTCGCCAGCCTCGCAGCAGGTGAGAGGCCAGTCCAAGCGCAGACCGCCGCGGACACGCGGCTCTCGATCGCCGAACGCATCGTGGCCGCAGGCCGCCAACGGATGCTGGCCGAGGGCATGGCGGCAAGCCTTTGCTATGTCGACCAGGGCGTCGCTGATGCCCGCAGCCGCAGTCAACTCTATGTCATGTGGAACATCTTCGGCTGGTATCACCGCGCCATCGTGAGCGGCAGCCAGGAACTCGACCTCGGCGTCGAGCTTGACCCACAAGTCCTCGCGGCATGGCAAGAGGTCGATACGCTCTGGACCGAATTGCGCCCGCTCTACGACACGCCGATCTCCGGCCAACCCGCACAGCCCGCGCAATTCGACGACGCCGTTGCGATCACCCGAGACGTCACCGATGCAGCCACCGATCTTGTCGCGACACTCAGATCTGTCTACGCCGCACGACTGGGACCGCAGGGATTTGGATCTGCGTTGCTGATCGACCTCTACGAGAGGCAGCGGATGCTGGCCCAGCGGATTGCCAAGGATGTCTGCCTCGTCGCACGCGGCGATGCGCAGCCGAACCGGCTCGCCGACCTGACCCGCACGGTCGAGATTTTCTCGCTTTCACTGGATGCGTTTCAGAACGGGCTCAGCGATGCAGGCGTGCCGCCCCCACCAACGGATGCAATCGCGCAAAGTCTGAGCAACGCCGCGACCCACTGGCGTCCGGTCGCAGCACTTGCCTATGCGGCCGCACAGGGGATGGAACTTGACCGCTCTGGCCTGGCAGAATTCGCAGATGCAATGGACAGGTTCACCTCGCACATGACGGGCGCGATCAACGCGCTCGCAGCGCTCAACTCAGACGGCGGCTAGAGCAACACGCAAGCGTCGTGATCAGGGCGCGTGTCCTACCTGTTCGAAGTAGTCCGACAGCGTCTTGCCCCGCTCGTGCCGGAACCGCTCGTCCAGTTCCGCCATGGACTGGATCCGGTCGACCCGGAACATCCGGAAGTCCGTGCGCAATTCGCACCACGAGACAAGCGTCCAGACCTTGCCCCAGAACCAAAGGGCCAACGGCCGGACCGCGCGTTCGGATTCCGTGCCGTCCTCCCGATGATACACGATGCGCATCAGGTGACGCTCGTTGATGGCGTGATCGATGCCGTCAAGACGGATTCTGAGATCATCGGACATCTCGGGCGCCATCGCGTGAATGCGGACAGCCTGCGCGCGGGCGCGGACAGCCTCCGGCAGGACAGCGTCGATCTTGACCAGAGCTTCCTCGGCGGACCGGGCCATCTCGATCCCACCCCAAGCCTGGAGCAGGCGCGCACCGGCAACAAGCGCCGTGATCTCGTCATTCGTGAACATCAGCGGTGGCAGATCGAAACCGTCATGCATGACATAGCCGAACCCCGCCTCGCCCTCGACCGGCACACCCGTGCCCTGCAGGTCCACGATATCGCGGTAGATCGTGCGCTCGGAAACCTCGAGCCGCTCGGCCAGTTGCGCCGCAGTGGTGAGCCGACCACCCCGCAGACACTGAACGATCTGAAACAGGCGGTCGGCACGGCGCATCGGATCAGGCGGCCTCGGACGCGGGCTCGAACAGGCCGATCGAATTGCCATCCAGATCGGTCGTGTAAGCGAACCGTCCGAACGGAAACGGGATCGGATCCGAGATGACAGTGCCGCCCGCCGCGCGCACGCGGTCGAGCGTGTCCTCGAGCTTGCCGGGGGCTGCGAGGTGTATCGTCGGGCCACTGCCATCCCCAGCAGGCTTGCCGGGATAAACGTGTCCGGAAATCCCGTCCGGGTGGGTTGCCGTCTTGAACACGAATGTCGTGTCCAGCCCCATCACTGTTTTCTCGAGCTTGGTCATCAGAACAGCTTCGTAATACGGCACCGCCTGGTCCACATCACTGGATGGGATCTCGACCCAGACGGTAAAGTGTTCGGGGTGGAAGTCCATCGGTCATCTCCTGTCGGGTTGCGATGCCGTGGATGTCTCATACCCCTCCTGACAGGGTCCTGTCAGGAGGACGCCGGAGCGATCAAGATCGATCGGCGGTCTACTCCGCTGCACCCCGCAACTGCGTGTACTCGCCGATGATCTCGTCAGCCCGGGCGATGACGCGCTTGATGTTGCGGGCGGCCTGCCGGATGCGCTGTTCGTTCTCGACCAGTCCGAGCCGGACGAAGCCCTCGCCATATTCACCAAATCCGACACCGGGGGAGACGGCAACCTCGGCCTCACGCAGCAGGATCTTCGAGAATTCCATTGACCCCAGCGCCCGGAACGGCTCGGGCACCGGCGCCCAGGCGAACATCGTCGCGGGCGGCGCTGGGATGTCCCATCCGGCCCGGCCCATCGCGTCGACCATGGTGTCCCGACGCGCCTGATAGACGCCGCGGATCTCCTCGATGCACTCCTGCGGCCCGTTCAGCGCCGCTGCGGCCGCAACCTGAACCGGCGTGAACGCGCCATAATCCAGATAGGACTTGATCCGCGTCAGTGCGCCGATCAGCCGCTCGTTTCCGACCGCGAAGCCCATACGCCATCCGGGCATCGAATAGGTCTTCGAGAGCGAGGTGAACTCGACCGAGCACTCCATCGCGCCCGGCACCTGCAGGATCGAAGGCGGCGGATTGCCGTCGAAGTAGACCTCGGCATAAGCCAGATCCGACAAGAGCCAGATATGGTGCTTGCGGGCAAACGCCACCAGCTCGCGGTAGAACTCCAGATCGCAGACCTGTGCTGTCGGATTGGACGGGAAGTTGACGACGATGGCGACGGGCGCAGGTACCGAGTGCCGCACGGCGCGGTCAAGCGCCTCAAAATACGCCTCTGGGTCAAAGCGACCTTCATGCAGAGCCGGGATGTGCCGCAGCGTGCCGCCCGCAATCATGAAGCCATACGGATGGATCGGATAACTCGGGTTCGGTGCCAGGATCACATCGCCAGGTGCTGTGATCGCCATCGCCAGGTTCGCCAACCCTTCCTTGGAGCCGAGCGTTGCAATCACGTGCTTTTCCGGATCGACCTCGACGCCGAAACGCCGCCCGTAATACCCCGCCTGCGCCCGGCGCAACCCCGGGATGCCCTTGGACGAAGAATACCGATGCGTACGCGGTTTTCGGACTGTCTCGACCAGCTTCTCGACGATGTGGCCGGGTGTATCCATGTCCGGATTGCCCATGCCGAAATCGATGATGTCCTGCCCCTCGGCCCGATACTCGGCCTTCAGCCGGTTCACCTCGGCGAACACATAAGGTGGCAGACGCTTGATCCGGTAGAATTCTTCTTCAGCGGGCATCGCATGATCCGGGTGGCTGGTCGGGATTGGCGGCGTGTATAGGGGCATCGCCCGGGACCTGCCAGCGCAAATCCCGTGCGAATTGCGTGCACCAAGACAAGGACCGCGACGATGGCCCGAACCCACACATACACAGCGACGATCACGTGGACAGGCAACCGGGGCGAAGGCACGGCCAGTTATCGCGCGTACGGTCGCGAGCATGAGATTGCGATCGACGGCAAACCGACTATTCCTGGATCGGCTGACGCCGCGTTCCTGGGCGACGCGACCCGCTGGAACCCGGAGGATATGCTGCTCTCCAGCATCTCGACCTGCCACATGCTCTGGTTTCTTCATCTCGCCTCGGACGCGGGTTGGGTGGTCGAGAGCTACGAAGACCGCGCAAATGCCGAGATGCGGATGAACCCGGACGGCTCGGGCCAGTTTACCTCGGCCACCCTGCACCCGGTCGTCACACTCTCGGCCGGAGATCCCGCGCTGTCAGACGACCTGCATCACAAGGCGCACGCGATGTGCTTCATCGCGCGGTCCCTGAACTTCGACGTCACCTGCGAGGCAACCGTTATCCAAGGCTGAAACGCGTCCAAGCGCCGCCCGCCTTCCGGTTGTCCCACACCGGCAAGGCCCGTAGTCTCGCCGGAAAATTCCAGGCCGGGAGGGGCGAATCGATGGAAATCGTATCGGAAAACAAGGCGTTCGGTGGCATGCAGGGGGTCTACACCCATGCCTCGGATGCGACCGGCTGCGAGATGACCTTTGCCGTCTACCTGCCGCCGGTGGCGGCCAGCGAACGCGTGCCCTGCCTCTGGTATCTGTCGGGCCTCACCTGCACGCACGAGAACGCCATGACCAAGGCGGGCGCGCAGGGCTGGGCAGCCGAACAGGGCATGGCCGTTGTGTTCCCCGACACCTCCCCGCGCGGCGAGGGCATCGCCGATGACGACGCCTATGACCTGGGCATGGGCGCTGGTTTCTATGTCGACGCGACGCAGGATCCGTGGGCGCCGCACTACAAGATGTACACCTACATCGTGCAGGACCTGCAGAACGTCCTGACCTCGCAATTCCCGATCGATCCCGACCGCCAGGGCATCACCGGCCACTCGATGGGCGGGCACGGCGCGATCACATTGGCGCTCGCGAACCCGGACCTCTACCGCTCGGTCTCGGCGTTTGCCCCAATCGCGCACCCGACCTCGGCAGACTGGGGCCGCAAACAACTCTCGGCCTATCTGGGCGATGATGAGGGAACCTGGGCATCGCACGACGCCACTCTGATGCTGCGCGAGCGCGGCTGGGCGCGGGACATTCTGGTCGACCAGGGCTCGGACGACCAGTTCCTCGATCTGCTGAAACCCGAAGCGCTGGCAGGCGCGCTGGCCGAGACGCGCATACCCTCGACCATGCGGATGCAGGCGGGCTATGATCATTCCTATTACTTCGTGTCGACCTTCATGCAGGAGCACATGAGCTGGCACGCCGACCGGCTCTGACGCCTGCGATGTAGCGCCGAACCAGGAGACGAGATGATCTTCGAGATCTTGCTGACCTCCTGCCTCGCCTGGGATCCGACCGATTGCGGAACCGGGCGCATTCCGGTCGACGGCGATCTCGCTGCGTGCCGCGAACGGGCCCGCACGATCGCTGCCAATGTCCCCTCCAGCGCAGAGCTGCAAAGCTTTATCTGCGCCCAGGCGGATCAGGTGCCGGAGTTCGGATTCTCCGAGATCGCACCGGGCGTGTTCGTGCACCAGGGACAATACGCGGCACGCCCGACCCCGGAGAATCGAGGGGATCTCGCCAATTTCGGCTTCATCATCGGAGAGTCCTCGGTCGCCGTCATCGACACCGGCATGCATCCATGGATCGGCCGCGCAATCCTTGCCGCGATCCGCCGCGAAACCGCACTTCCGATCAGCGCGATCGTCCTGACCGGTCCGCGGGCCGGACGCGTGCTCGGTGCACGCCCGCTTCTCGAAGACGGCGGCTCGGTGATTGGACATGCCGGTCTTGCCGACACCGTGGCGCAGGCGACACCGGAGTATCTGGGCGACCTCTGGGCTGCGGGACTGGATGACCTGACCGCCTCCGATATCGTCCTGCCGGATTCAGGCGTTGAAGACACCCGCACGATCAGCCTCGGCAATCGGGAACTGGTCCTGACGGCAATCGCATACGGCCCGACCGGGCAGGACCTGATGGTGCGGGACACCCAGACTGGAACCCTGTTCCTGGGTGATCTGCTCTCGCACCGCCGCCCACCGGTCATCAGCGCCGACCTGATCGGATGGATTGAAGCACTGGAGCGGCTGACCAGCGAACCTGCCGAACGGATCGTTCCCGGGCACGGCCCGGTTGCCCTGCCCTGGCCCGGCGGCGCGGCACCGACGCTGCGCTATCTGAAGTCGGTTCTGGAAGACGCAGAGGTCGAGATCGCGCGCGGCACGCCCGAAGCAGAGGCAATCCAGCGGATCGGGGCGAATGAACGCGGCAAGTGGCTGTTCTTCGACGACATCCACCCGGGGAACGCCACTCGAACGCTCAAGGTCTTGCAGGAAGAGTGACCATCCCGTCCTACCTCATCGCGGCCTCGATCGCGCTTGGGTCCGTCCAGTCATGGGCCGCATCGCCAAACTATCAGATCGATGGAAAACACTTCGACGCCGTCTACGAGCCCACCTATTCGATTGGTCCGGACGGCACCGTCGATTGGTACACGGCCGAAGGATACGCTGCCTACCACCGCAGTTGCCAGGGGTGCCATGGACCGCGCGGTCAAGGATCACCGCTTGGCACCGGGCTGGTAGAGGGGCTCCGCACTCAGACCTATCTCGATTTTCTGGATGCCGTCACGAACGGTCGGATCGCGCACCGGGACGGCACGGCCCGCATCATGCCAGCCTTCGGAACCGTACCGGACGTCTTCTGCCGGATCGATGCGATCTTCATCTATCTCCGGGCCGAGGCCGCAGGCGCACTGTCCGACAGATCGCCATTGGCAAGTGCCGATGCCGGGACCAAAGCCGCCGCGGAGCTTGCCGCCTGCCTTGCCGAATAGCAGCTATTCAGCCATTTCAGCACGGATTTGCTGACGCAGCACGTCAATAGGCATTGGCTTGCCGTCGCGCCGGAAGCACCAGTATGTCCATCCATTGCAGGACGGCGCGCCTTGCAGTTCCGCGCCCACCTTGTGGATCGAGCCTGTCACGCTCTCGGCCACCAACGTCCCGTCGGCCCGAACCTTCGCTGTGTGCCGTCCGTTCATCGACTCCAGGACATCACCAGGCTCCAGCAGCCTCCGCTCGACAAGCTGCCCAAACGGCACCCGAGGTTCTGCCCGTTTGCCGCGCGTGACCGCCAGCGCCTTGGCCTCGCCGCGCTTGACGTCGGCAATCCGCTTGCGCGCAACGTCGATGTAATCGCGCTCACGCTCGATCCCGATCCACTTGCGCCCCAGCCGCTTGGCCACGGCGCCGGTGGTGCCCGTCCCAAAGAACGGATCCAGCACCACATCGCCGACCTGCGTGGTCCCGACCAGCACCCGGTGCAGCAGAGCCTCTGGCTTCTGGGTCGGATGCGCCTTGGCGCCATCCTTGCCCTTCAGCCGCTCGCCACCCGAACAAATCGGCAGCACCCAGTCCGAGCGCATCTGGATCCCGTCATTCAGTTCTTTCAGCGCGTCGTAGTTGAACGTCGGCCGCGCACCTTCATGCGGCGCGGCCCAGATCAACGTCTCATGCGCGTTGGTCAGCCGCTTGCCCCGGAAGTTCGGCATCGGGTTCGTCTTGCGCCAGACCACGTCGTTCAGAATCCAGTACCCCAGATCCTGCAGCGCCGTGCCCAGGCGGAACACATTGTGATAGCTGCCGATCACCCAGATCGCACCGTCGGGCTTCAGGACGCGCTTCGCCTCGGCCAGCCAGCCCCGTGTGAACCGGTCATAGACGGCAAAGCTGTCGAACTGATCCCAGGCATCGTCGACGGCGTCCACCAGACTGTTGTTTGGGCGATGCAGATCCCCCTTCAGCTGAAGATTGTACGGCGGATCCGCAAAGATCAGATCCACCGAAGCATCGGGCAAGGTCTTCATCGCGGCGATGCTATCGCCTTCGATGATCCGGTCCGTCACCAGTTCCGTCATTCTGCACTCCCTGATTCGGAGGCAAGATGAGTCAAACGCGATTCCACGTCAATCTCATTTTGAATCAATAGCTTATTTAAGTTTCTTCACCCAACATCTTGTATATGGGCTTGAAGGAACGCCTATGATGCGGGGTCACGCCCAACCGGTCCAGCCCCGCCCGGTGTGCCGCGGTGCCGTAGCCCTGGTTGGTCTCCCATCCATATCCGGGGTGCTGCACGGCCAAGTCCGCCATGATCCGGTCGCGCGTCACCTTGGCAATGATCGAGGCCGCAGCGACCGACAGGCTCAGCCCGTCCCCGCCCACCACCGCCCGCGCCGGATGGGTCAGATTGTGCGGCACGAACCGCCCATCGATCAACAAGAACGCCGGTTCCGACCCCAAAGCCTCGACCGCCCGCGCCATCGCCAGATCGTTTGCCCGGGCAATGTTCAGCCGGTCGACCTCCTCGACCGAGCCGACACCGACGCCGACCCGTGCCTGTTGCCGGATCAGATCGAACAGCAACGCACGCCGTTTCGCCGTCAGCTTCTTTGAGTCATTCAAGCCCTCCGGCACTGCGGCACGATCAAGAATCACCGCCGCCGCTACGACTGGCCCGGCCCAGGGTCCGCGCCCGGCCTCGTCGACACCCGCCACGGGTGCCGGGTACTGATCCTCAATCTCGAAGCTCGGCATGGCCCGAACCTTCCAATCCATCGCAAGAATGACAAGTGATTTCAGCGCGTCAGCGCGCGTTGGTGAACTTTCACCGCAACAGTGCGCGCTCGGGCACAAGCCGAGTCTGCGTTGTTACCAAAGCGGTATCAAAGGACGACGTTTGCACTACCTTTGCGGTATCAAATTGGGGTGCCTTTGGGGACAGCGCCAGACAGCGTCAGATCCCCAAGCTAAGCTGATCTCCAGAACGCGGCGGAACCTTGAAAAGATCAGTGCGCAACCGCACCCGATCCTTGTCCAATCCGAACTTCTTGCGCGCCAGCTCGAACCGGCGGGCGATCAGCGTGGCGTAGACGCCTTCTCCACGAAGTCGCTTAAACCACTGGGAATCATAGGTTTTCCTACCATGCATCTCACGCACCCGGTTCATGATCTTGGCCGCACGATCGGGATACTCCCGCTCGAGCCAATCCTCGAACAGAGGCGCTACCTCGAGCGGCAGCCGCAGCATGATGAAGGTCGCGAAGTCCGCTCCGGCCTCGGCACCGGCCCGCAACAGGTGCTCGATTTCATGGTCAGTTAATCCTGGGATGATAGGGGCTAATCCGATGCCAGTGGGTACGCCACTTCGCGTCAATTCCCGCACCATTGCCAGCCGGCGGGCCGGTGCGGCGCAGCGCGGCTCCATCGACCGGCTCAGACGATTGTCGAGGCTGGTCAGGGATACCGTCACGCGGACCAGACCCTCCCGCGCCATCTTGCGCAGGACGTCCACATCGCGGGTTAGCAGCGTTCCCTTCGTTGTGATCGTCACCGGATGGCGGTGCTCCCACAACACCTCGAGCACCGAACGCATGATCCGCCAGTCCTTCTCGACCGGCTGATACGGATCGGTGTTCGTGCCGATCGCAATGGGCGCCACCTTGTACCCGGGCTTGCGCAGAACCTCGGCCAGCAGGTCTGCGGCATTCGGCTTGGCGAGCAGACGGGTCTCGAAGTCCAGCCCCGGCGAGAAACCCAGATGCGCGTGGGTCGGCCGGGCGAAGCAATAGATGCAGCCGTGTTCGCAGCCCCGATAGGGGTTGATCGATCGGTCGAACGGCACATCGGGCGAGGTGTTCCGCGCCATCACGGTGCGCGAGCTGTCGATGTCGACACGCGTGCGCACTGGCGCATCCGGCTCGCGCTCCCAGCCATCGTCGGTGCGCGCAGCACGTAGCCGCTCGTACCGGTTGTCGGGGTTCGACCCCGCCCCACGGCCACGGCGGCGCTCCGGCTCGATCGGATCTCCCAGCAGGTCGGACACACGATTCTCCCTGACGACAAAGAGAACATTAATAGAACATTTGTGAGTCGCACAAGCCACGCCTTCACGTGATGACGCGGCTCGGATAGACAGGCATCAAGGGAGGACCGCATGAGAGAAGATGCGAAAGCGCTGGCTGACGCCTTTGATCTGACACGACTTTCTCCCGAGTTCGCACAGGACCCGTTCCCGACCTATCGGGCGCTGCTGGCTCATGCACCGGTGAAGCGTTTCGAGGACGGCTCGCTCATGGTCGCGCGCTACGATGATCTGATGCGGATCTACCGCGACACGCAGACGTTCTCCTCCGACAAGAAGGCGGAGTTCCTGCCAAAATACGGTGACGCGCCGCTCTACAAGCATCACACAACCTCGCTGGTCTTCAACGACCCGCCACTGCATACACGGGTCCGGCGGATCATGTCGGGCGCGCTGACGCCCCGGGCCATTGCCGCAATGGAACCGGGCCTCGTAGCACTGGTCGATCGTTTGCTCGACGCCCTGCCCGATCCGTGCGATCTGATCGAGCATTACGCCTCAGCAATCCCGGTCGAGGTCATTGGCAACCTGTTCGATATCCCGCGCGAGGAACGCGCCCCCTTGCGCGACTGGTCCCTTGCAATTCTCGGCGCCTTGGAACCGGTGCTCACGCCAGAGCAACACCAATCGGGAAACACCGCCGTCAGCGCGTTCAGCGGCTATCTGCGCGATCTCGTGGCGCGACGGCGAAAGTCGCCCGGAGACCCGGAAACAGATGTCCTAACCCGCCTGATGCAGGACCACCGCGGTGAGCATCTGACCGAGGACGAGCTTCTCCAGAACTGCATCTTCATCCTGAACGCCGGGCACGAGACCACAACCAATCTGATCGGCAACGCATTGGACCTGTTCCTGGAGTTCCCGGCAGAACGCGCACGGCTGCTTGCAGATCCAACCCTGATCGATAGCGCCGTCGAAGAAGTTCTGAGACACCAAAGCTCGAACCAGCTTGGCAACAGGATCACATCTAAGTCTTGTGAAATCAGCGGTTTACACCTCGAACCTGGAACTCGAGTTCACCTGCTGATGGGTGCCGCCAATCGCGATCCGGAACAGTTCACCGACCCCGACCGGTTCAACACTGCACGCACACCAAACCGTCATCTGGCCTTCGCGGGAGGCCCCCATGTGTGCCTTGGTCTGACGCTTGCGCGGATGGAAGGCAGGATCGCCATCGAGCGGTTCCTAACGCGCTATCCAGGTTACAGCCGCAACGGGTCCGGAACGCGCACGGGACGTGTCCGCTTCCGCGGATTCTCGCATTTACCCGTGAGGCTGGGCCCCTGACGTCAGACTGCTGTCAGGACAGCAGCGACCCGGCGATCTTCGGTCAACAGGACATTGTAGGTCCGGCAAGCCGACGGCGTGGACATCAGATCCAGCCCAATCTCGGCCTCGTCCAGGGACGTGCGCACGTCGCGCGGCAGCGGCGCCACGTCGTCACCCATTCCGATCAGCAGCACGTCCAGTGTCCCCGCCGCATCCAGCACAGGCGCCATTGCCTCGACCGTGATCACTCCGGCAAATGAAAGCGTCACCTCCGGCAGCAGGATCACGGATCCCGCTTGCCAGACGCCGCCCAGACGGAAGCCGCCCGGCCCGTAACCATCGACCGGGGGGCGTGCCTCGTAATCAATCTCGATCATACGCATCGTCAGACCTCCCGGCGGGTCACACCTGCGCACCGCCGAAGTTCGTGCCGGCGTTCTTTTCGGCCTGCGTGGTCCAGTCGCGCTTCACGCCGAACCACAGCAAGGCCGCAACGGCCACGAAGATCGAGGAATAGGTGCCGACAACGACGCCCCAGATCATCGCGAAGGTGAAACCCTTGATGACTTCCGGGCCCAACACGTACATGGCGACCAGGGCGATCAGGGTCGTGATCGACGTCATCAAGGTTCGGCTGAGCGTCTCGTTCAACGAGAGGTTCATCAACTCGACCAACGGCATCTGTTTGTATTTTCGCAGATTCTCACGGACTCGGTCGAAGACCACGACCGTATCGTTCAGCGAGTATCCAACGATGGTCAGAATCGCCGCAATGATGGCGAGGTTGAACTCGATCCCCGTGACCTCGAACACGCCGATCGTCAGTGCCACATCGTGGACCAGCGCGATCACCGCGGCGAGGCCGAACTGCCACTCGAAGCGCAGCCAGATATAGATCAACACCGCCAGGACGGCGAGGATCACCGCAATGATCCCTGCTTGTAGCAACTCGCCCGAAACCTTGGGGCCGACGAATTCAACGCGCCGCACCTCGGCGCCCGTGATCTGGGATTCGATGGTTTCCTCAACGGCTTGCGCGACAAGCTTGTTGCCGGAATCCTCTGCTTGCGCTTCGACCCGGATCAGAACATCGCGCTCTGACCCAAAATTCTGAACCGCGACCTCGCCGAAGTTCAGGTCCGAGACCATACTCCGGATCTCGCCCAGATCGGCTGTCTCCTGGGTCTGAACCTCGACCAGCGTGCCACCTTTGAAATCAATACCGAAGTTCAGCCCCAGCACCGCGGCACCGCCAACCGATGCCGCGACAAGCACGGCCGAGGCCAGCGCCGCGATCCGGCGCCCTCCCATGAAGTTGATCTTCGTGCCTTGCGCGACCAGCCGGAAAAGACCGATCTTGAGGCTTTTGGGCCGCGCCGAATGCAGCCAAGACGACACCATGAAGCGCGTCACCAGGGTCGCGGTGAAGACCGACGTGATGATGCCAACGCCCAGCGTGACCGCGAAGCCTTTCACCGGGCCGGAGCCCATCGCGAACAGGATGACCGCCGCGATGAAGGTCGTGATGTTGGCGTCGATGATGGCAGAAAAGGCCTGCTCGTACCCGCGTTCGATCGCGCGGGATGGAGGCTTCTGTCCCTTCAATTCCTCGCGGATGCGTTCGAAGATCAGCACGTTTGCGTCAACCGCCATACCGATGGTCAACACGATCCCCGCAATACCCGGCAAGGTCAGCGTGGCACCGATGGCCGACAAAAACCCGAAGATCAGCGCGACGTTCACGATCAGAGCAATGTTGGCAAACAATCCAAAGCGCCCATAGGTCGTGCCCATGAAGATCAGAATGCCGACAAAGGCGAGGATTGTCGCGAGCTTTCCGGCGGCGATGGAGTCGGCGCCAAGATCGGGGCCAACCGTGCGTTCCTCCTCGACCGAAATCGATGCCGGAAGCGCACCGGCACGCAGCAGGATCGCAAGGTTCGTGGCACTCTCGACAGTAAAGTCACCCTCGATGAACCCCGATCCGCCCAGGATCGCGGTTCGGATGCGCGGCGCCGTGATGACCACGTCATCCAGGACGATCGCAAACAAGCGTCCCTGGTTGGCAGCCGTATACTCGCCGAAAATCCTGGCGCCGTTGCTGTCGAACCGAAAGTTGACCACCGGAAGGCCATTATCGGGGTTGAACCCGAGTTGCGCATCGACCAGCCGCTCCCCGCTTAGAACAGGGTTCTCATCCAGCAGAAAGCGCTGTCCTTCCGCGTCCTCGACGATGATCTCACCTGGTCCTGCACTGTCCGCATCCGCACCGAACCCGATGACATCGTGGAAGGTCAGCTTTGCCGTCTTGCCGATGATCTCGAGCAATTCGGCAGACGAAGACAGGCCCGGCACCTGAATCAAAATGCGTCGATCACCCTGGCGCTGGATTGTCGGTTCGCGCGTCCCGGTCTCGTCGATACGCCGCCGCATGATCTCGAGCGACTGCGCCATCGTGCGGTTGTTGATCTCCGTCTTGCCTGCCTCGCTGATCTCCAGCACATAGCCGCCTGGCATCTCCGTAATCGTAAGGTCGACCTGACCCAACCCGGCACCGCCGGTCATGAATCCACCGCCAAGGCCGCCGCCAATGGGCTGCGCGAGCTCTTGAAGGACCTCGCCCGCTCGGATCTGATCAGCCGGGTTCGTGATCTCAACCCGAACGACATCGCCGTCGATCGCGATCTTTCGGCGGATCTGTTCACGGCGCAGCGCATCGAAGACCTCTCGCCGCAGGTTCAGGATGCGCTCCGCCCAGACCTCCTCGACCTGCACTTCGACCAGCAAGTGCACACCGCCGCGCAGATCAAGCCCCAAGTTGACGACATTCGGCGGCAGGAATGAAGGCCAGCCAGCAACATGTTCCTGTAATTCGGCCTGCGTCGGCTGATTCTCACCGCCGTACCGTCCCGCCTCGAGCGCCGTTGACGCGCGAGATGCCTGGTCCGCGGACTCGTACCAAAGGTTTGGCATCGCGAACACGATGCCGAGCAGACAGACCAGCAGGATCGAAATTTTCTTCCACGGGGCGAAGTAGAGCATGGGACAACGCCCCTCCTGTGCGGACTAGCTGTCCTTGGCGGGTTCGGTCTTTGATGTGACCGTCTGGATCGTCGAGCGGTAAAGCTTGACGCGAACATCCGGGGCGATCTCGACCTCGAGTTCCTCTTCGCCTTCCTTCACCTTCGTGACCTTGGCGACGATCCCGCCGGCCGTCACGATCTGATCGCCGCGGCGCAGAGCCTGGACCATATTGCGGTGCTCTTTCGCGCGCTTCTGCTGCGGACGGATCAGCAGGAAGTAGAAGATCACGAAAATCAGAACGAGCGGAATAAGCGAGGTGATGAAATCACCGCCGGGCGCACCGGCGCCTTGGGCGTAGGCGGGAGTTATAAACATTTGTCTCTCGTGTGTTCTTGGGGCCGTGGCCCTGTTCGCTGCGGGGTATATACGGGCGCTCTGCCATGATGCAAGGAACGCAGCGGGAACGCACGCACGTCAATTCTCCTGCATGACCATATTGACGCTTGGCGATATTCATACCTGGTCGTCATCGCGAGAGCATGAGCGGGAACTTACCATCCAATGGGATGATCTGCCTCGTGATGAAACGGTTTTTCCACAATTAACGTCCCATTAGGGAACAAGTGTACAGAAATGTCGCACCTCTGGCATAAGCTCGAGGACACGTGACGCGGACCGCCTGCCCCCAGGGCGCCGTCCGGAGATGCAGAGGAGCAACTCCATGCAAAGTATTTATGTGATCGCGCCAGCGATGGGCATGACCGCGTATCTCGCGCTGATGGCCACGATATTCATCATGTGACACAGGGCTTCGCGCCAGATCGGTTGCCGGCACGAAGACATTCGCGTCTGGCCGTCGATCAGGACGGCGCGCGCAGATGCGCGATCAGCGCCTTCACATCACCATTCCGCTTTTCCAGCATCGCGTTGATTTCCTCGCGCTGGCTGGCCGCCATCGAGATCCCTTCGATGATGAGGTCGACGATCTCGATCCGGCCGCCCCGATCGCTGACCAACCACTCGACAGCGACAGGTTCGCGGTCCGGCACTTCGATCGGGCTCTCGACCAGAATCCCTTTACGCCCTGCGTCGATGGTCTTTCCGATCAGTATCTTCGGGTCGCCCGAATACTCGTCAAACCGCCGGGCATAGGTGACCGAGATGTACCTCGAGAATGCAGACGTGAAATCGCTCTGATCCGCCGAACTCATTTCCCGCCAGTTTCGGCCCGCCGAAAACTTTGCGAGCAAAGGCATGTTCGCGCGCCGCTCCATGATTGCTTGCAGTTTCGGCGCACGGCTTTCGCCAGATCCGGGTTCGCGCAGCAGTGTCAGGATTTCATCCAGCGTTGCCTGAACATGCGCCCGAGCTTCCTCGGGGCTAAGCGCGTATGACACCGACGAGCCGGCGGCCGCTGCCGCGGCGGCCCCAAGCGCCAAGAAATATCGTCTCTTCAGGATCATCGGTTCCAATCTCCTTGGGTGTTATCGGGACAATATGTCCCTTTTCACTCCGAAAACAGGTCAGGCAGGTCGTCGATGCTCGTCTCTCCGCCGGCGGCCCGGCGCCGTCGGTTTTGTATATAGGCCGTTCGGACGCTGACGTAACTGTCCTCGCTGCGATAAAGTACTTCTTCGATCAACTGCTTGTTCCGGTTGCGCGTATCAACGATTTCCAGCGCCCGAACCGTCGCGGATGCAATCACAAGTTCGCTACCGCCAGAGATGTAGGTCGTCGGCTGCAACGCCGTGTCGATCACAAGACCCACCGCGTCGCGCGCGGTCGACGGGCCGAAAAGCGGAAGCTCCAGATAGGCGCCTTCGCCAACACCCCATGATGCCAGCGTCAGCCCGAAATCCGTCGGCGCAGATGGCAGCCCGAATTCGGTCGCTGGGTCCAGCGCGCCACCAGCGCCGTAGACCGTGTTGATCGCAAACCGTCCCAGCATCGACGCGGCTTCCTCTGCGTCACCCTGCAGAACATGGTTGACAAAAACACCCGGCAAGCGTGCGTGGCGGACCGCATTTCCGAAGATGTGCTTGAACAGCGTCGGCGTTGCGAAGTCGTAGGCGTCGGCGGCCGGGCGCAGGATCGTTTCGTCCAGCCCCTTGTTCACCGAATGGATCTGGCGATTCAGATCTTCAAGCGGATCGTGAACCAATTCACCCTCCGACCGCGCACCCGCGCAGGCCGAGAGACCAAGAACCACGACACCCCAGACCAAACCTGTTAAAGTAAACCTCACGCCGCGTCCTTCTCTGCTCGATCAATGGTTCGACCCGGTGCGTGCCCACCGGCTTTCAGGCCGATCTTAACTGCAAGACAAATCTGCGCCAAGTTGGTAAAGGAGACGCGACCACGGAAGCGCACCTATGTCCCTGACGCAGGGAGTGCGCTCTTTTGGTGATTAATTTTCAGTACGGATGGGTCAACTCTTGATCATTCCATGTTAAGCGATGGCTCCCAATATGGCAGGGGTCACATGAAGCGAGGCTGCGGGTGCCAGACATAAAGTACGATAAGGGTCTTGCGGAGCTCCGCGAGAACATGGGTAAGTGCCGGGGCCACTTCTGGTCGGTGGCAATCTTCAGCATTTTCGTGAACCTGCTGATGCTGACCGGCCCGCTCTTCATGCTTCAAACCTACGATCGGGTGCTTTCCAGCCGGTCCGAGGAGACACTTGTCGCCCTGCTTCTGCTCGTGACGTTCCTGTTCATCGCCTACGGGGCGTTGGAGTTCGCACGTGGCCGGGTCCTTGCCCGCGCCGGTGGTCGTTTCCAGACGCTTCTGGACTTGCGCATTTTCGACGCCGTTCTGCGCCGCTCCGTGGCTCCGGCAGACCGGGCGAAGCCAAATACAGCGGCGCGCGATCTGGATTCGGTGCGGCAGCTTCTGTCAGGTCCGGCACCTTTCGCGCTGTTCGATATCCCCTGGACGCCGATCTTTCTGGCGGCGATTTTTATCTTCCACCCGGTGCTCGGCTTCATCGCAATTGGTGGTGGGCTGTTCCTGATCGTGCTGACGCTTTTGAACCAGTGGCGTTCGAAGGAACCGAACGCAGAATCGCAGATGGCGAGCGCGCAGGCGGAAAACCTGGGCGAGGCACTGCGGCAGAACGCCGAGGCTGTGCAAGGGCTCGGCATGCGCGGGATCGGGATGAAACGCTGGTCTGCGCTGCGGGACAAAGCGTTGGACAAGCAGATCCTCGCATCCGACCGTACGGCGAGCTATACGTCGTCCTCGAAGGCGATGCGCTTCTATTTGCAGAGTTTCATGCTCGCAGCCGGTGCCTGGCTGGTGCTGCAACAGGAAATCTCGCCGGGGATGATGATCGCGGGCTCGATCCTGATGGGTCGCGCGCTTGCGCCGATCGAACAGGCCATTGGTCAGTGGGCACTCTTCCAGCGCGCCACGCGCGGGTGGAAGTCGCTTTCGGAACTGCTCGAGAAGACACCCACCGAAGCCGCGAAGACCGAATTGCCACAACCAAAGGGTTTCGTCGAGGCACGCGGGATCAGCGTCGTCGCGCCAGGCGAACAGGTTCCCGCCCTGCGCGGAATCAACTTCAAGGTCGAACCGGGTCAGGCCCTCGGCGTGATTGGTCCATCCGGCGCGGGCAAGACCACGCTGGCGAAGGTCCTTACCGGGATCTGGCAGCCCGCTGCCGGGAAGGTCCGGCTCGACGGTGCAGCACTCGATCAGTGGCCAAGCGACGGGTTGGGACGACACATCGGATACCTGCCACAGGAGATCGGTCTTCTGTCTGGGACTGTTGCCGAGAATATCGCGCGCCTTGAGCCGGAACCCGACCCGAAACAGATCGTCCTCGCAGCTCAGCGCGCAGGGGCACACGAATTGCTCCTGAGTCTGCCGCAAGGCTATGACACGGATATCGGTGCGGGCGGACAGCGTCTTTCGGGTGGTCAGCGCCAGCGCGTAGCCCTTGCCCGGGCGCTCTATGGCGACCCGCCGGTCCTGATCCTGGATGAGCCGAATGCAAACCTCGACGCTCAGGGCGAACAGGCGCTCGTCGATGCGATCCGCGATGCCAAGAGCCGGGGCCGCACGGTGCTGATCATGGCGCACCGCCCCTCGGCAATCGCCGCCTGTGATCTGCTCCTGATGATCGACAAGGGTCAACAGGTCGACTTCGGCCCCCGCGACGAGGTCCTCAAGAAACGCACCAGAAACTATCCGCAACTGGTCAACAACCAGCAAGGCGGCGGTGGCGGCGCGCAGGCGCAACCTGCTGCGGCGGGTGCGCATCAATCGATCGCACAAGGCGGTCAACCGGGTACAGCGACGACTCTGACGCCCACCCAGACGACCGTCGCCATGTCGGGAGAGAAGAAATCATGACCCCTCAGATCGGAGGACCGGCGGGCGCCGGCGCGAGCACCGATGACGGCTGGAGCGGCCGTGGATACATCCGGTTCGGACTGGTCTGTGTGCTTGTCCTGGCGGGCGGTTTTGGAACCTGGGCCGCGACTGCGTCCCTGTCCGGTGCGGTCATCGCCACAGGGCAGCTGCGCGTCGAAACCAACCGGCAGGTCGTGCAGCATCTCGACGGTGGTGTCGTGGGAGAGATCTATGTCCGCGACGGCGATATCGTCGAGGCCGGTGAAGTGCTCATCAAGCTCGACGCGACCCTGTTACAATCGGAACTCGCGGCCCTCGAAAGCCAGCTATTCGAGATCATGGCCCGGCGCGGGCGCCTCGAGGCGGCCCAGATCGACCGAAGCGACGTTACCTTCGACCAGGAAATCATTGATCGGGCCGAAAGCGATATCCAGATCTCGAACCTTCTGGCGGGACAACGCTCGCTGCACGCTGCCAAACGGGAGTCCGTCGCCAAGGAACTCGCGGTGATGGACGAGCGCAAGCTTCAGCTCGAGGACCAGATCATCGGCACTGACGCCGAGGTCGCCTCACTGACCGAGCAGTCACGACTTATCGGCCAGGAACTCGACGATATGCGCGTGTTGCTGAAAAAGAACCTCGTACAGGCCGGACGGGTGCTTTCACTCGAACGCGAAGCCGCAAGGCTTCAAGGCGAGTCGGGCCGCTTGATCTCGCAGATCGCGCAGTTGCGCGGGCAAATCAGCCAGATCGATATCGAAGCATTGCGCATGGATGCCGCAGTGCGCGAGGAAGCCATCACGGAACTGCGCGAACTCGGGTTTCGCGAACTCGAACTCAAGGAACGGCGGCTCTCGTTGCTGGAACGCCTGTCGCGTCTGGAAATCCGTGCGCCGCGGCCCGGCACTGTGTTGGACATGACCGTTCATGCGATCAAGTCGGTGGTCCGCCCGGCCGAGCCGATCCTCTATGTCGTGCCCAGTGACAGCGACCTGATCGTCGATGCGCGTGTCGACCCTCTGAACCGGGATCAGGTTGATCCACGGCAGGAGACCGTATTGCGCTTCTCGGGCCTGAACACCCGGACCACGCCCGAACTCTTCGGAGAGGTGAAGAACATCTCTCGCGACAGCATCGTCGATGAACAAACCGGCATGGCCTATTACAAGGCCGAGGTGGCGTTCCGCGAAGGCGAGCTTGAGAAACTGGAGGGCGAGGAGCTGATCGCCGGAATGCCCGTGGAAGTCTACATCCAAACCGGTGACCGCACGCCGTTGAACTACATGGTGAAACCGATCACCGATTACTTCAATCGCGCGATGCGCGAGGACTGAGCGGACCGATCTCATACCCACTCTTCACGCGGCGCACTTGACGTCTGCGCGACAGCGCCCATCATCGATGGTGCATCGCAACAGGAGTCGCCGCCATGGATGCGAGCGCCGTCGTCGAAGTCCGCGCCATCCAATCGCTAAATGACATCTCGCAGGCCGAATGGGATGCCTGCGCGGCACCCGAATGCCGCGATGGTGGTCGCCCGAAATACCCGTTCCAGACGCACGCTTTTCTGAAAGCGCTCGAGGACAGCGGATCGGCGACGCCGCGCACCGGCTGGGCTCCACACCATGTCGTGGCGTCCATGGGCGGCGAGATCGTCGGCGTCATGCCGCTTTATCTCAAGAACCACAGCCAGGGAGAGTACGTCTTCGATTACTCTTGGGCGCATGCGTTCGAGCGCGCGGGCGGCAGCTATTACCCAAAGTTTCAATGCTCAGTGCCATTCACGCCAGCAACCGGGCCACGTCTGCTCCACAACCCGGATGGGCCACTGGACGCGGACGCGGCGCGGTCCGCCATATTGCAGGGTGCGATCCAACTGGCCGAGCGGCATGGCATCTCGTCGATCCACATCACCTTCTGCACCGACGAAGAGTACGCGTTTGGTGGCGACATGGGTCTGCTTCAACGCGCCGATCAGCAGTTCCACTGGATCGATCGCGGGTACAAGGACTGGGACGGCTTTCTCGATGTTCTTGCCTCGCGCAAGCGCAAGAACCTGCGCAAGGAACGCGAACGTGCCGTCGAGAACGGCATCACTATCCATTGGTTGTCCGGTGACGATATCCAACCCGAACACTGGAATGCGTTCTGGCGGTTCTATCAGGACACGGGCGCCCGCAAATGGGGCACACCCTACCTCACGCGATCTTTCTTCGACCTCGCGCAGGAAAAGCTTCGCGACGATATTCTGCTGATCATGTGCGAACGGGAGGGTCAGTGGATCGCGGGCGCGATGAACCTGATCGGACGGGAGACGCTTTACGGCCGGTACTGGGGGTGCACCGAGGACCATCCGTTCCTGCACTTCGAGACATGCTATTATCAGGCCATCGACTATGCACTTCAGCACGGCCTTAGCCGGGTCGAAGCCGGTGCCCAAGGCGGCCACAAGCTGGCACGCGGTTATGAGCCCGTCACGACGCGGTCGCTCCACTACATCACGGATCCAGGCTTCCGCCGAGCGATCGAAGACTACCTCGAGAACGAACGCTACGCGGTCGAACGGGAAAATGCGCACCTTGCGGAGATGACGCCTTTCAAGAAGGGCTGACACCAATGCAGTCGAACAAAGCACGGTGAAACGCCAGAGCAGGTCCAGACCCAGCTAACGGACCCGCGGCAACACCTGCCCAAAACCGTCGGATCACTCTTTCGTGGCGGTCGCCTCGGCGGCCATCGCAGCCGCTTCTCGCTCCTTGCGTGCGTCCTCCAGCCGTTTCGCCTCTCCGGATTTCAGCATCCAGAGCGTGCGCACGACGAAGACCACAAAGGTCGCCACACCCCCGACAACCGCCACGGCCACCAGCAGAATTTGCCACCATTCCGACATGGGGTCGTCCTCCGCCATCCGTCAGCTTGCGCGGCGCACGCGTACCAGCACGATCAGGGGCAATGCAATGGTCGCAGTCCCGGCGAACAGCAGGAAACCGTCGATGTACCCGATCATCGTCGCCTGCCGCCCGATTTCACCATGCAACCAGGCCAAAGTCCCATGCGTGCCAAGATCGATCTGGTCCGAAAGACCGGGCTGTCGCATCGCCTCGTTCCATGGCGAGACGCTAGGCGCCATTTCGGCATAGCTTACCCGGGTTTGCCGGATCACCAGAGCGACCGAGATCGAGATGAATATCGACGACCCCAGATTGCGCAACAGGTGAAAGATCGCCGTGCCATCAGGTACCAGAGCCGGAGGAAGCGTCGCGAAGGTCACGATTGATAGCGGTACCCAGATCAGGCCTACGCCAAATCCTTGGATCGCAGCGGCCCAGAGCACGTCAGTCGTCATCACCTCGACGTCGAACCCCGCCATGACCCAGCCGGACCAGGCCTGCAGGAACAAACCGATTGCCATTGGAATGCGCGGATCGATCCCACCCAGGACCAGCAACATCGCGAACCCGACGAAGGTTCCCGCCCCCCGGGCGGACAGGATCTGCCCGATGATCGAATCCGGATACCCTTGCACGGACTGCAACAGTGTCGGCAGCAAGGTGATCGGCGTGAAGTTCAACATGCCGAAAATGAAGATCAGGATCAGGCCGACCACGAAGTTCCGATCAGCCAGCAAGGCCGGGTTCAGAAACGGGCGCGGCGCTTGCAGATTGCGAACGATGAACACCCAGAATGCCGCCAGGCAGCATCCGGCATAGGTCAAAATCTCACCGGACTGGAACCATCCGGCGCGTTCGCCCCGGTCGAGCATCAGTTGCAGCGACGTGATCGCGATGGCGAGCGCCGCGTACCCCGTCCAGTCGAGCCGCGCTTCGGTCTGGCTGCCCCGGCGCTTGATGAACGTCATCACGCCGATCAGCGCGATCAACGTGAACGGCACCAGCATGAAGAAGACCCAACGCCAGTTGTACGCCTCGCTCAGCGCACCGCCGATGGCTGGCGCAATGATCGGCCCCAGGATCACGCCCGTCCCCCAGATCGACATCACCCGGCTGCGGATCCGCGTCGGGAAGCTTTCGATCACGATGGCTTGCGAGAGCGGCACAAGCGGTGCACCGAACGCCCCCTGCCCGATGCGATAGAGCACCAGTTCCTCGACCGATGTCGCCAACCCGCACAGAACCGAGGACGCCCCGAAACCGATGATCCCCCAGATCATCAGGCGCCGCCGCCCGAACCGCGCAGCCAGCCACCCCGCGATCGGGGTCACGACCGCCGTCGCGACGATGTTGAACGTGACGATCCAGGCGATCTGATCGGGTGTGCTCGACAGCGATCCTTGCATCTGCGGCAGCGAGACATTCGCGATGGTAACCGTCATTGCATAAAGCATGGTCACGAAGGTCACCGTCACCAGCAGCATGATCTGTTGGAACAGCGTCTCTGGGGCGCCCGGCGGCAGTTCCGAAGCCTCTGCGGCCCCGGCTTGCTGGCTCATCGCACGTCTTCCGGCAGAATCCAGGCTTTCGCCTTGGCCACGACGTCCGGCAACGGTCGCTCGAACTCGGTATCGATGCTGACGGCCACACTCATGCCCGACCGCAGCGGCGGCGCCCCGTCCTGCAGCAGGATCCGCAAGCGCACCGGCACCCGTTGCACCACCTTCACCCAGTTGCCCGAGGCGTTCTGGGGCGGCAGCAACGCATATTCCGCACCGGTTGCAGGCGACATGGTCTCAACCTCGGCCGTCCAGGCAACGCCGGGATAGGCATCAATCGCGAGATTCGCCTGCTGCCCAATGCGCAAATGCGTCAGATCGGTTTCCTTGAGATTGGCCTCGACCCAGTATCCCCGGTCAGCAACAAGGCTCATGACGGGATCACCTTCCGAGACATACTCCCCGACCTGCAAGCGCAGGTTCGCGATAACACCGGCGCTGGGCGCATGGACCTCGGTCAGACGCAGGTTCAAATCAGCCTCATCGACCTCGGCCTTTGCCCGCATCACATCCGGGTGCGTATCGATCGGCAGTTCCGCGTTGCCGTTGAGTTCGGCCAGGACCTCTTCCGCCTCTTCCCGCAGGACCGAGAGCGCGGATTCCGCGCGAACCATCTCGCGCCGCACTTCGATCAGGCGGATCTGCGAGATCGTGCCGCCCTTGCGCAGCCGTTCGGATCGCTCAAGCTCCTCGCGCAGAAAATCCAGATCCGCTTCGGCCGCATCGTACTCGGCCAGCTTTGTCCGATAACGTGCCTTCAATGCCGAAACGCGCTGGCGTGCGGCGGACAGCTCCGCCGATTTCATCTCGCGTTCGACCTCCATGCGGCCGCGATCGATGCGAAACAACAAGTCACCCGGTGCGACAGCCTGATTGTCGAGAACGGCGACATCGGTCACCCGGCCCGAAATCTCCGCCGTCACGAAAATCAGCTCAGATTTCACATAGGCGTTCTCGGTCGTCACGTAGCGGCCCGAGCTCATGTAGAACCATGCCCCGGCCATCGCGATCACGACCGGACCCAGGATCAACAGGGAAATCCTGAGCAGCCGCTTCAGCAATCGCGCAAGCAGTTTCACGTCACCCTCCCGCGGCCGCGTCGGTCGGCGCTTTGCGCGCCTCGCGAACCGGGGAGACATTGCCTTTGATCCGGGTCAACATGTCGATCAGCTGCGCCCGCTCGGCCTCGGACAGACCCTCCATGGCCTTGGCCTGCGTCTCGGTCGCAAGCGCCTCCATTCGATCCAGCATCGGACCTGCGGCGTCCGTCAGGTACAGGCACCAGGCGCGGCGATCTTCCGGGTCCGCCCGGCGCTCGAGCCAGCCATCGCGTTCCAGTCGGTCGACATGACGGCTCAACGTCACATTCTCGATTTCCAGGATCTCGGCCAGGCTGCGCTGATTGATCCCCTGCCGCCCGGCAAGGTGCACCAGCACCCGCCACTGCGCGCGTGTCAGACCGAAGGCTTGCGCGCGCTCGTCGAACCACGCCCGCATCAGACGCGAGACGTCATACAACAAGAAACCGACATTGACATCTGGATCGAGGCTGAACATGCAGACTTATTATAAGCAAGCTTATTATATGTCGAGCATTCATAAGCCTGCACATCGCATGATCACAGTTCTGAGATCGATCGCAGGGACTCTGACGCCAATGGGCCGCCGAAGCGGCGACCCGTGCCGGGTCAGTTGTCGGTGTTCTCGTCGTCGAAGAGATCCGGGAGCGAATCGACCGTGCTATCCGGCCCGGCGATCTGGGCGCGCCGTCGCTGAAGGAAGGCCGAGCGCAGCGTGACGTAGCTGTCCTCGCTCTCATACAACAGATCGTCGATGATCTTGAAGCGCGCGTCGCGTCCGTGGATGATATCACCTGCAGTCACGGACGGTCCGACCGCGTCCAACGCAGTGAACTGGCCGATATAGAACGTTGGACTGAACGCATTGTCGACCGCAAACCCGAGAAGATCGCGCGCGGTCGTCGGCCCGAGAAGCGGGACGACGAGATAGGTCCCCTCGCCGACACCGTACTTGCCCAGCGTGATGCCGAAATCCGTCTGTTTGTGCGTCAGTCCGAACTCGTTCGCCGGATCCAGCAAGCCACCGGCGCCCATCAACGTGTTCAGAACGAACCGGCCAAGTGTATCGAGCGAGTTGTCGACGTCGCCCTGAAGCGCGAAATTGGCAAAGTCGCCCGGCAATTCCAGATGCGACAGACCGTTTCCGACCAGGTGCTTGACCAAGTCGGGCGCGACAAAGTCATACCCCTGCGCGGCAGGACGGACGATGAACCGGTCCAACCTTACGTTGTTTTCGTGGAAGAACCGGCTGGTCGGCTCATAATCGTCCGCGGCTGCGAACCCGTCGCGCGGGCCGGTCGAGGCGCACCCCGCAACCAGCAGCGCAGCGCCGGTCAGGACCAGCCACTTGACGAACGAAGACATTGTCATCAGATGCTCCCGTAATGCAGAACGCAGGGCGCAACGCCGACACGTCCTCAATCACCTTGCGATGATAAGTATACACGTGACGGTTAACCTCAAGCACAATCCCTTTGATTTGATTGACGCGATGTCCAGACGCGGGCCGCCATGACAAACGGTAACGGACAGATTGACGGGATCGCTGGACGGATCGCCGCGGCGATCATGGGAACGGCCGCAAACCGCCCCAGATTCACGCTGTTTGTGCTTGCCGTGCTGTGCCTGATTTCGATCCTGGGCGGCCTGCGGCTTCAGATCGATGCCGACTCCAGCAAGATGCTGTCGCCAGATCTGCCGGACCAGCGCCGCGCGGCCGAGCTTTCCGCCGCCTTCCCGCAATTGAAACAAGCAATCGTGATCGTTGTTCGCAGCGCGCAATCCGATTCAGCCGATCTTGTGACCGCGCGCCTGGTCGATGCGCTCGGGCAGGAGGCAGAGACGATCCGCGACGTCTACGCGCCATCGGCCGATCCGTTCCTCGCGACACACGGTTTCCTGTATCGTGACGTCGAGGAAGTCGACAATGCGATGACGCGGCTGTCCGCATCCTCGAACCTGCTTGCAAAACTGCGCAAGGATCAGTCCGTCCCCGGCTTCATCGCGGCCTTGGACGATGCGCGCGCGCTGGCCGAACGGGCCGAGCTTGGGCCGGAATCGCTCGATCGGCTTTTTGACGAGGCAGCGGCCACCCTTCGCGGCCACATCGACGGTGCGCCGCATGTCTTCGGCTGGAGCAGCATCCTGGCCGACGAGTCCGAGGGCAGCCGTGCGACGCGCCTGATCACGATCACGCCAAAGCTTGATCTGACCCGGCTCAGCCCGGCGAAACCGGCGCTCGAGACGATCCAATCGGCGATCGCGACCCTACCGACTGACCTGACAACGGATGTCGAGACCGGCGTCACCGGCGAACCGGCCCTGCGCGCCGAAGAGATGCAAAGCGTCGTCGGAACCATCGGGATCTCGCTCGGCCTGTCGCTTCTGCTTGTCGCGGCCATGCTCTGGATCGGATTGCGCTCATCTGCGCGCGCGGCGCTCGCCTTCGGCACACTGGTCGTCACGCTTGTTCTCACCACCGGGTTCGCCGGGTTCGCGATCGGCAGTCTGAACCTGATCTCGATCGCTTTCATCGTGCTGATGGTCGGACTAGGGATCGATTTCGCCATCCATATTCTCAGCCATGTCGCCGAGCTCGAGCGTCACGGCACACGAGGCCCGGCGGCCATCACGCTGACCGGCCATCGGATGGGCCTGGCCCTGTTGCTCAGCGCTGCCACGACATCGCTGGCATTCCTCGCGTTCGGCACGACGAATTTCCTCGGCATGGCACAACTGGGCATCATCGGGGGTGTCGGCGTCCTGATCGCGTGTGCGGTATCGATGACGCTGATCCCGGCGGTGCTCGCACTTCGCCCTGCCGGCCAAGGTCCGATCCTGCCGCAGCCTGAAGCGCGGCGCATCCGGCTCGACCCGGCGATTGCACCGGGGATCTTGCTGGTCCTGGCCTGTGCCGCCATCTGGCCTGCGTCCGATGTCCGGTTCGACGCGGACCCGATGGGCCTTCGGAACCCGGACGCGCCGTCGGTCCGCGCCTTCAACCTTCTGGCGTCGGACCCCGATACCACCCCCTACCGGGCCAGCATCCTGGTGCCCGACGACACCGCCGCAGAGGACGTGGCATACAGCTTCGCCAACCGCGAGGGCATCGGCGCTGTCATCACGCTTTCGGATCTTGTCCCGGACGAACAGGACGAGAAACTGACCCTGCTTGATATCGCCGCCCCGTCGATCGAACATGCCATCGAGGGCGAACCGACCGATCTGCGCCAACGCGGTCAAGTGATCGTGACCGACCCATTGTCCGACTTTCTCGCCGCTCTCCGTGAGGGCCCGCAAAGCACCGGTTCCGCCGCACTCGAAAGCGCTCTCTCCGAATATCTGGCCCTTCGGACCACGGCGCGCGATCAGGCATTGCAACAGGACTTCTTCAGGTCCTTCCCGCTGTTGGCGGCGCGGCTCGACGCCATGATGTCCGCCGATTACGTGGAACGCGATCTTCTCCCATCCGCAATGGTCGAGCGCTTCATCTCCACGGGCGGGCAACAGCGTGTCGAGATCGTGCCAGAGGACGATCTGCGCAACACGGCTGCATTGGCGAAGTTCGCCGAAACCGTCCGGGCAATCGCGCCCGACGCCGCCGGTGGGCCGATCCAACTCGAAGCCGCAGGCCGCACGGTGAGCGAGGCGATGCTCCACGCGACGCTGCTCGCGGCCCTTGCGACCGGGTTGCTGGCCTGGTTGGGCACCGGACGGTTGCTCGATGCGATGGCGATCCTGGGACCGCTGATTGTGGCAGGCATTCTGATCGCAGCAGCCAGCGTGATCCTGGATATGCCGTTCAATTACGCAAACGTGATCGTGCTGCCGCTGCTGATCGGCATCGGCGTCGACAGCGGCATTCACATCGCTCTGCGCGAAGGCCGCGCACCGGGGGCGGTTTTCGCAACCTCGACACCGCGCGCGGTCATCTTCTCGGCCCTGACAACCATGGCTGCCTTCGGTACACTCGCACTCAGCGACCACACCGGCACCGCGAGCATGGGGATCCTGCTGGCAATCGCCATGTGCGTCGCGGTCGTCTCGGTCATGGCGCTGACACCAACTGTGATCCGTTGGACACGGCCGCGCGGTTAGAGTCACATATTGGCAATAGTTTCGACGGATATTTCGGTATCTGGCCGTATAGGCTGCACTCATGAACTTCGGGCAGACCTGTTGATGACCCTGATCCTGCGCTGTTTCGCGGCAAGCCTCCTGGCCCTGTCGCTGTTCCTGGCCCCCGCCTCGTCCAAGGCAGGGCCGGATGCGCATGCCGTCGGCCTGATCGAAAACATGCTGGCCGACACCCACAAGACCATCAGCAGCCGCGGCGCGAACCAGCTCCCGGGAACGATCTCGCCCTACTTCGCTTGGGAGGTTTGGACACGGTTTCTGACCAAGCCGCGCCAGAAGCAGTTCTCTGACCCGCAGATGCGCCAGATCCGCCAGCTCATGCCGGGATACATCGCGTATCTCTATGTCGACCGTTTCGCCGGCGGGCTAACGGATATTCCCGTGGTAACAGGCACGCGCCCCGCACGGCGCGATGTCGCCGTCTTCACGCAATTCCAGCGTTCCAATGGCAAGACCCTGCCCGTCGGGTGGCGCGTGAAAAGCTTCCGGGACGGTCAGGTGCGGATCGTTGATATTCTGGTGGGTGGCGTCTCGTTCATGCTGCAAACCCGCGAGGAATTCGTGGCGATCGTCGACAACAAGGGCCCCGATGGCCTGATCGCATATCTCCAACGCAAATCGCTCTGACGCACGCCGAGTTGACCCCGCCTCGGGTGCACTGCAACACGGCAAAGCTTGACCTGACCGTTTTGGTCGATATTTAAGCGAAATGCTTCCGGACAGGCCGGGGGCCAGCAGGAGCAGTCCATGTCCGTCCCTCTTCGCCAACAACTCGCCATCGGCGCCTACATCGCGAAGCAGAAACTGAAGGGCAACAAGCACTACCCGCTGGTCCTGATGCTGGAACCGCTGTTCCGCTGTAATCTCGCCTGCCCCGGCTGCGGCAAGATCGACTACCCCGACGCGATCCTGAACCGGCGCCTGACGCCGCAGGAATGTTGGGATGCCGCCGAAGAATGCGGCGCGCCGATGGTCGCGATCCCGGGTGGCGAGCCGCTGATCCACAAGGAAATGCCCGAAATCGTGGCGGGCCTGGTCGCGCGCAAGAAATACGTCTCGCTCTGCACGAACGCGCTTCTGCTCGAAAAGAAGCTGCCGCTGTTCAAGCCGTCGCCCTACCTGTTCTTCTCGGTGCATCTGGACGGGCTGAACGCCCACCACGACAAGGCCGTGGCGCAGAAAGGCGTGTTCGACCGCGCAATCCGCGCGATCAAGGCCGCTCAGGACGCAGGCTTCGCCGTCAATGTGAACGCCACGGTCTTCGACGGCTACCCGGCAGACGAACTGGCAGATTACCTCGACTACACGGCCAAGCTGGGCGTGAACGTCTCGATCTCACCCGGTTTTGCTTACGAACGCGCGCCCGATCAGGCCCACTTCCTGAACCGCCAGAAGACCAAGAACTTCTTCCGCGAGGTCTGGGCGATCGGCAAGAAACGCGGCTCGAAATGGCAGCTCAGCCATTCGCCGATGTTCCTCGACTTCCTGCTCGGCAACCAGGAAATGCAATGCACGCCGTGGGGTATGCCGACCCGCAACGTCTTCGGCTGGCAGAAACCGTGCTACCTGCTGGGCGAAGGCTACGCGAAGACCTACAAGGACCTGATCGAGACGACCGATTGGGACAAGTACGGCACCGGCAACTACGAGAAATGCGCCGACTGCATGGCGCATTGCGGGTATGAGCCGACGGCGGCGAACATCGCCTTCTCGAACCCGCTGAAGATGCTGAAACTGGCCTTCACCGGCCTGCGCACCTCCGGCCCTCTGGCGCCCGAGATCGATCTCTCGAAGGCGCGCCCGGCCGAGGAACACCACGAGCGCATCGTCGCCGAGGAAATGGACAAGATCGAGCGTAACAAGGCCGCCTGACAGGTCCGGTAACTCCGTCACCACTCTTTCGCGGCGAGCTCACCAAGGCGATATGACCCCAACCAAGGCTACCCGGCGCGGGTGGCCTCCTGAAAACCGGTCATGAAGGCCGTCAGGTTCCGGCCGAGATCGTCACACAGGTAACCGCCCTCCTGCACGATGACGGTCGGCAGGCCGAGCCCTGCGACCGCCGCGCCGATCTTCGCGAAGCCCGCCGTTGTCACCTGCATCCCCTTCAGCGGATCGTCGATATAGGCATCCAACCCGAGCGCCAGCACAAGCGCACCCGGCGCATAGGCCCGGATCGTCGCCAAGGCGTCATCCAAGGCGATCAGATAGTCCTCGTCCCCGGTCGTCTTCGGCAGCGGCAAATTGCGGTTGTAGTGCAGGCCCTGCCCGGTCCCGAGTTCATGCCCATACCCACACGAGAACGGATAGTAGACCACCGGGTCCGAATGGATCGACACCGTCAGCACATCGGCTCGTTGATAGAAGATCCCCTGCGTCCCGTTGCCATGATGCACATCGACATCCAGCACGGCGACCCGGTCATGCGTTCCGCGCAGCATCTGCGCGGCAATCGCCGAATTGTTCAGAAAGCAGAACCCTCCAGCCAGGTCCGCATAGGCGTGGTGCCCCGGCGGACGTGATAACGCATATGCCGCGCGGTCTCCGGCAAGAACCGCGTTCGCAGCGGCGATCGCTGATCGCGCAGCCCACTGCGCGGCCTCCCAGGTCTTCGGGCCGATCGGGCAGGCAGCGTCCGCCTGATAATAGCACGCCAACCCGGTCGGCGACGTGGGAATGCCGCCAAGTGTGCGATCCAGATGCTGGTTCGGGATCACCTCGGGTGCTGCGTGCGGCAGCGCGCTCCATTGGTCGTGGATCGTCTCGAGAAACCGCAAATAGGCGGGCGTGTGTACGGCGGCGATCTCGGCCACCCCACCCGCATCGGGCAGCTCGAACCCCAACCCTGCGGCCTCGCCCCCGGCCTTCAGGCGATCGGCACGCTCGGGCTGCTCTTCGGCCTGCACGAACCTGCCCGCGACCATGAAGGTCTGCGGGTCGTGGCCCGCCTGTTCGTCAGCGTAAAAGGCTTTCATCAACGACCCTCTAGTTTGCCGTCAGACCACCGTCGACGGCGATGCACTGGCCGGTCATGAACGAGTTCGCCGGGTCGCAGATCATCAGCATGACATCAACGATCTCGCGGGCCGAGCCGACCCGTTGCAGCGGCAGATGCTTGCCCAGCTTCTCGCGCGCCTGCGCATTGTAGGCCTCGCTTCCGGCCATGTCCGCGACGATATCGTCCAGCATCGGCGTCTGGGCATAGGCTGGACAGATCGCGTTGACCCGGATTCCGTGCCGTCCACCCTCGAGCGCTGCGGTCTTGGTGAGACCGACGACCGCGTGTTTCGAGGCGACATAAGCCCCGAACTCGCGCGCCCCGATCAGCCCAGCGACCGAGGCCGTGTTCAGGATCACGCCTTGACCCTGCTCCCGCATCACCGGGATCTGACATTTCAGACTGATGAACACGCCGCGCGCGTTGATCGACATCATACGGTCGTACTCGTCCAGCGAGGTCTTCGCGATCGAGCTGAGGTCGTGGATCACGCCGGCATTGTTGACGGCAATATCCACGCGGCCAAAACGCGCCACCGTCTCATCGGTCCAGCGCTGCTGATCCTGCATCGAAGAGACATCGACGACCGAGGTTAGCACCTCGCCCTTCAGATCCGCGGCTACCGCAGCGAGCCGGTCTGCATCGATGTCGCACAAGCTTAGTCGCGCGCCCTCGGCCGCGAAACGTTCGGCCGCGACCGCGCCGAACCCGCTGGCCGCGCCAGACAGCATCACCACACGCCCCTCGAACCGCATCGTCACGCCCCCCGCGCCGCTTCAAGACCGCGCTGCGCAAAAACAGGAACATACTCTCCCATCTTCAGCGCGCGCTCGGGGTTCGAGGCATTTCCGTCCAGCCCGCGCCGCAGAACGCCCTCGACAATCGCGGCCATGCGGAAGAACGAGAACGCGAGGCAGAAGCCGAAAATCGGAATGCCGCTCAACCCACGCCTTTCGCAGTAGAGATCGATGTATTCCTGCTCGGAATGGATGCCGAGTTCCGTCCGATCCTGATCGCCGAACCCGCGTGTCTCGAGCCCCGGCGGAATCCGCCATTGCATGCACTGATAGGCAAGGTCCGAGTACGGGTGTCCCAGCGTCGACAACTCCCAGTCAAGCACCGCCAACACCTTCGGTTGGGCGCTGGAGTAGATCATGTTGTCGATCCGGTAATCGCCGTGCACCAGCGTCGTGATCCCGTCATCCGCGGGCATGTTGTCCTGCAGCCACTGGATCAGGTCGTCCATCTCGGGCAAGGGGCGCGTCTGCGAGGCATAGAACTGCTTCGACCATCGTCCAACCTGGCGTTCGAAGTAGCTCCCGGGCCGACCGAAGCTCTCCAGCCCCACAGCCTTGTAGTCGACATCGTGAAGTGCTGCCAAAGCGCGGTTCATCGCGTCGAACATCGCGCGGCGCCATTCCGGAGATTTGTCCGGCAGGCGCGGATCGAAGTGCACCTCGCCCTCGACGCACTCCATGACGTAGAAGATCGTGCCGATGATCTCCTCGTCCTCGCAGAGGTGGTACATGTGCGCCGTCGGGACGTCGGTCCCAGCCAATGCCTTCTGGACGCGGAACTCGCGATCCACCGCGTGGGCCGATTTCAACAGCTCTCCGGGCGGTTTGCGGCGCAGCACGTACTTGCCCGAGGGCGAGGTCAGGATGAAGGTCGGGTTCGACTGGCCCGTGGGCGTCTTCTCAAACGTGATCGGACCGCGGAAACCTTCGACATGCGCTTCCAGATACTTGCCGACAACGTCCACATCCAGTTGCGCCGCTGCGTGCGTCGCCATCGCGCCCTCCCCTAGCTGTATGTCTCCGCGTGGCGCCGTTCGGGACGCTCGAGATGCGGGATCGCGTTGAACATATTGAAGTAGACGCCCCGCCCCGTGAAGACCAGCCGGCTGATACCGGTGTTGCGGGCCTGCAGGTTGAACTCGATCATCTGCTCGGGCGCCAGGCTCAGGATCGTTGACAACGCCATGGCGATCGATCCGCCCGAGGCCGCTGCCAGCACCCGTCCGTCTCCACCCTCGGTCAGCGTCGCAATGGCCGCCATGACCCGTTCACGGAATGCAGCCCAGCTCTCGGCGCCTTCGGCCCTGTCCTCGGACCAGTCGACCAAAACACGACGCAGGCGTTTGAAATGCTCCCGGCGGGACAGCGACGGATCGCGGTCCTGGAACCCGGCCTTCGCAAGCAACGCCTTGGCGTCGTATTCCTCCAGCCCCGGAACGACGCCAGCCGTGACATCCAGAGCATCGGCAACAGCCTCGGCGGTTTCGCGTTGACGCCGCAGAGTGCCCGAGGCGATCCGGTCGAAGCCGATCTCCATCTCGCGCAGATGCTCGCCCAGCCAGCGCGCCTGCTGCCAGCCCAGATCGGTCAACCGGTCATAGTCGTCCGAGGCGAATGCCGCCTGCCCGTGCCGCACCAGCCAAAGCTCAGTTGCCATTCTGCGGCTCTGCAGCGGCATCGGATCCACTGGCGGGAGGGGGCTGCAGTTCTGCGTTTAGCTGCGCATCGATCTGTTTTTGCAAAGCCAAACCGAACATTTTCAGGGTCACCTGCTGGCTCAGGGCGTTGCGTTCCTCAACCGGCCCATTCATTTTGCGTTCAAACTCTCCCGGCGGCATTCCCATAAACCTAGAAGGTGACATCAGGAAGTTCGCCGCAATCTGTCGCTCCTCACACCGCGACCGTAAGCGTTCCTGCTCGGACGTCGTCTTATTCTCATAAGCTTCTGGTCCACAAAGTTCGTTGAGCTTTCGTTCGATCAAGCCGCCTTGCAGACCTTTCAACATCGCACCCAAAGACGACATCCGCGCAATGGCCTCCTCTCTGGTGACCCCTGACTTTGCCATCTGATCCTGGAGCGCCGGATCATCGAACAACGTACCGGCATCTAGCCCGACGTCCGGGAGGACGGCCTCGCGAAGCGCGAGACGCTGTTCGTTGAGGTTGTTTACAAAGGGATCCCAGCCGCCGCTGCGCTCGATCTGTATCAAGCCCGCGACAACCGCACTCGTACAAACCAGACCGGTCGACGCACCCACAAAAAATCTGCTGAACCAAGACATGCTTTCTGCCCCTGAACCAAACAAAACATCCGCACGCCAAGAAACCACAACTGAGGATGCACGTTAAGTTCAGATCGCACCGTGTTTAGATATACGTCCGCAAATGCGCACGCTCTGGCCCGGCCAGATGCGGCGTCGCATTGAACTCGCCGAGCAGCAAGTTCCCGTTGCGGACAAGAAACCGGCTGAACGAGGAGTTGTGGATCGTCAACAGCACCTGCGCCATCTTTACCGCACCAAGCCCCAGGATATGACGCATCATGACGGCCTTCGGTCCGCCGGACGAGACGATCAGCACGTCGCGCCCGTCCTGCATCAAGGACTCCACGGCTTCCGTGACACGCGCACAGAAGTCCGCATAGGGCTCGTGCTCTGTCGAAAAGCTCGCCGCCTCCCAGGCCTTCATGATCTTCGGGAACTCCCGCATGAAATCGTCCGAGTCGACGAATTCCGACACGGGGATCACCCCGGCGGCATAGGCATCGGACAGCAATGTGTCGAAGTCCATCTCGTTGAGCCCGGGCAGCACCAGGGCATCGTCGGCCCCGCAGGCTTCGGCGATGGCCTCGGCGGTTTCGCGATGCCGCCGCAGATCACCCGACGCGGCCAGCTGGAAGCGGCGCCCCTCATGCGCCAGATGTTCGCCCAGCCAGCGCGCCTGGCGCCACCCCAGTTCGGACAGGCGGTCGTAATCATCCGTGCCGAACGAGGCCTGTCCATGCCGGACAAAAACGATCTCGCCCAAGCGGTCAGACCTTCTCGTTCGTGTATTGGCGCAGCTCGCGCCGGGCGACCTGACGGCGATGCACCGCATCGGGACCATCGACCAGTCGCATGGTACGCGCACCGGTCCACATCGTGGCCAGTGGCGTATCCTGAGAGATCCCCGCAGCACCGTGCAACTGGATCGCCTCGTCGATGATCTTCAGCGCCATTTCAGGGGCTGCAACCTTGATCATGCTGATCCAGGGCTGCGCTTCGCGCGTGCCGACACTGTCCATCATGTGGGCTGCCTTCAGACAGAGCAGCCGCGCCTGTTCGATATCGATGCGCGCATTGGCAATCAGATCGTAGTTTCCGCCAAGCTCCGCCAGTGGCTTCCCGAAGGCCGAGCGGTTCAGGCCGCGTCGGCACATGATCTCCAATGCGCGTTCAGCAAGCCCGATCGTGCGCATGCAGTGGTGGATGCGGCCGGGCCCAAGCCGCCCTTGAGCAACCTCGAAGCCGCGCCCCTCTCCCAGCAGCAGATCCTCGGCCGGGACACGCACATCGGTGAACCGCAGATGCATATGGCCCATCGGCGCGTCGTCATCGCCAAAGGCTTGCATCGGGCGCAGGATCTCGATCCCCGGCGTCTCGCGCGCCATGACGAACTGCGAGTGCCGCGCGTGCTTCGGCGCGTCGGGATCGGAGCAGGCCATGACGATGAACACCTTGCACCGCGGATTGCCCGCGCCGGTGATCCACCATTTCTCGCCGTTCAGCACCCAATGATCGCCGTCCTTCTCGGCGCGCAGCCCGATTTGCGTCGCGTCCGAGGACGACACGTTCGGCTCGGTCATCGCATAGGCCGACCGGATCTCGCCCGCCATCAGCGGCTTCAGCCAGCGCTCCTTGTGGGCATCCGAGCCGTAGGTCGCGAAGACCTCCATGTTCCCGGTATCCGGGGCATTGCAGTTGAACACCTCGGGCCCGATGCGCGACCGCCCCATCTCCTCGGCCAGATAGGCGTATTCGACATTGGTTAGACCATCTTCCGGCCCGTGCCCGTGCTCGCCACCCGTCAGCCAGAAATTCCAAAGCCCGCGCTCCCGCGCCTTGGCCTTCAACCCATCCAGGATCTTGATCATCTTCGGTGTGTAATGGAACCGGTCCCCGGTCGACCCGATTTCCGCGTGGAACGCATCATCCATCGGAATGATCTCGTCCTCGACCATCCGGCGCACCTGCTCGAGCAAGGGTTTCAGCCGGTCCGTGACACCCAGATCCATCAGTGACATCCTCTTCCGCATACGTAGAGGGCACTTAGCGCCGAAAACCGTATGCGGCCAGCCCCATCCGAGACTGGCCGCTGGCAAATCAGTCCGGCGTTGATGTGCGTTACGTGCCTGGCGTGAAGCTCACCATCTCGAACATCTTGGTTTCGTTGCGCGATTTCCGATGACGCCGGATCAGGACCGTGGTGCCCAGTTCGGGAGACACATAAAAATCACGGTTTGTGAACTGGTCGTTGCAAGCGACGTGGTAGGTGTCGAAACTCCCCGCCGGAACCGTCACCTTGACGGTCTCCAGAACCGTGCAGTTGCGCGTTGTCTCCCAGTTGTCGCCCGATACGTTCTGACCTTTGACGGCGTAGGACACCTTCTGGCCAATCGTGAGAGGATAGATCTCGCCGGACTTCACATAGGACTGCGATCCATCCGTGAAGTCTGGACATCCAGCCCAGACCGGACCGGGCGCGAACCCCGGATCTTCGGCAAAACTGCAACCCTCTGACCCTTCGACGTTCTGGCTCGCGCCATTCACCGCCACGGTCACGCGCGTGAGTTGCTCGTCACCAACCTTTCAGACCTTGGTATCACCAACGACCGGTATCCGCAGTGGCATCGGATCCAGCTTGGCCGACACGGGTAGAGTTTCGACCTCTGGCGCACACGCTGTCAGCACGGCAGCACCAACAATGGCAATCAAGCCAATCGACTTCGCAAACATGTTTCACTCCATTTCTTCAACAGAGTGAAAATTTTACCAGCCCGCGCGGACGCAGACATTGCCAATATTGGCTATAAAATCGGGCTTTCCTTATGGCAGGCGGACAATCGCCGAGATTTCCACCTTCATGTCCGGGTGCGCCAACCCGGAGATGATCAGCAGGGTATTGGGTGGATACGGACCATCTCCATAGTGTTCAGCGTACACCGCATCGCGCGCTTCCATCCAAGGCTGACGCGAATCCGCGCCGACCAGATACGTCGTCAGTTCAAGCACATCGGAAAACGAAGCCCCGATCTTTTCCAGCACCGTGCCGAGATTTCGGAATACGAACGGCATCTGACCGGCGGTATCTCCCGGCGCTTGCAAGACACCGTCCGCATCAACCGCAACCTGCCCGGCGATGAAGGCCAACCGGCCGGGCTCGGCAATCGCGACGTGACTGTAGCGCCCCGCGGGTCTGGGGTATCCCTCCGGGTTCAGATACTGGACGCTCATGCCGCAATCTCCGAATAAACCGCTGTCTCAAATGCCTCATACACGTCCATGAAACGGGGTTCGGCAAAGGGCAGCGACTGGGTCATGATGACTGCGGCCACGTCCTTTGCGGGATCGAACCAGTAATGCGAATTCAGCACCCCGGCCCAACCTTGCGATCCAGCCGTCCGCATGCCGGGTACATCCTCCTCGTTGCGCACGAACCCGAAAGAGTGCGTCATCGGCGTTCCGGGGAACAATTCGACATCGGCTGACATCGGCGGTGCGAGCGAGATCATCTTTCCGACACGCAGATCACCAATCGAGTTCTCCAACATCCGGTCCGCAGCACCCTCGGACAGGATCTTCTGTCCGTTCAGCGTGCCGCGATTGAGGAACAACCGCAGGAACGTGAGGTAATCGGCGGGCGTCGAATACAGCGCATGCCCCATGCCGTAGAACTCAGGATTGGACGGCGGCGCCATCTCGAAGTCGGCAAGCACACCGTCGTCGCCCCGCGCCTTCACCGAGGCCAGTCTCGGCGCCATGTGATCGGCGACCTCGCACGCGGTATCGGACATGCCAAGCGGGCCGAGCAATTCCTCCTGCAGGAACACATCGATGCGACGCCCGTCGATGGCCTCGACCACCTTGCCCAGCCAGTCGATGCCGATCCCATAGTCCCAACGGGCGCCCGGATCGAAGGCCATCGCATAGTCCAGCGACGCGTTGGTCCCGGACACGATCGTTGGATGCCCGGTCTTCTGCATCCACGCGCCGATTTCCGGACACCAGAACTCATAGACAAGTCCCGATGTATGCGTCGAAAGCTGACGAATGGTCGGCATGGTCGCCGGTGCACGGTAGATCGGAGTCTCGCCATCCCATCCGTCCAGCACGCGCAGCTTTGCCGCCGCCTCGGGCAAATACTTGTCCACCGGATCATCGATCCCAAGCTTGCCCCGGTCGATCAGCATCATCGCCGCCACAGAGCCAACCGCCTTTGTCATCGAGAATATCCGGTGCACGGTATCGGGCGCAGCCGCCATCCCCGGAGCCGCCTCGCCCGCCGCTCCCTGCCAGGTCACGCCTGCTGAGTTTGCCTGCATCGCCACCAGGAACGGCGCATCGCCATTCGCCACCGCGGTCTCCAGAATTGACTGTTTGTTCGTCATCATTCTCTCCAGTTCTACAGGTTTTACTGTTATGATATAACAATACAATTCCTCAACTAGCCACACTCTTCTGATGATCACCCCAAGATTACTCCGGAACAAGTCGATTGCACCTTCCACATCCGCAAGAGTTGTGGAACGTTCATCTGACGCCGGGGCCATCAAGAGCCCTGTCGCCGCATCTGATGGGAGGATCTTCAGAATGAAATTTGCAACTGCAACCCTTGCTGCCGCGCTTGGCGCGCTGGGTCTGGCAGCCTCTGCCGGATCGGCTGCCGCCTGCTCTGCCGAGGACTGGAAGGCCTGCAAGGGCAAATCATGGGTCGACGGTGACGTGATGGAAACACCGCTGGGCTCGAAGTGGTGGCCGCACCCGATGTGGGGCGCGGGCGATCAGGCGGGCTCGACAAACTGGTACACGAAGCCCGAGGTCATTCAGCGCGCCCTTGGCGCCAGCTCCGGCACCGGCAAGGTCTACAAGCTTGGGCATCCCTATACGTCGACCATGCCGCTGTTCGGGGTCCGCCAGTTCTCTCTCAGGACACCGCTGCCGACCGGTGTCACCGATGGACTGGGTGGCAACAAGATCACGTGGAACGACGAATACCTCGCGACCGAGGTTGGCCAGGTCGGCACCCAGTTCGATGGGCTCGCGCATATCGGCATCACCATGGGCGCACCGGGCGACCTGACCCAGATGCGCTGGTACAATGGCTTTACCGGGGCGGAGATGTCCGGCGCCTACGGCCTCAAGAGGCTCGGGCCAGAGCATCTGCACCCGATCGTTGCACGCGGCATCCTGATCGATGTCGGTGCGATCTGGGGCGCGGACATGGTCGCAGGCGATGAGATCCTGATGGAGCACATCAACAAGGCCCTCGACGCGCAGGGCATGGCGGGCTTCCAGTTCGAGCCCGGTGACGCCATCGTCATCCGCACCGGCTGGGAACAGCACTGGGACAATCCGGACGTCTACAACGCAGGCGCTCCAGGCATCGGCATGGAGGTCGCGCGCTGGATCGCCGGCATCGATGCAGGTGTCACGGTGTTCGACACATGGCCCGGTGACGCGGTTCCGAACCCGGACCCGCAATGCGCCTTCTGCGTTCACACATACCTGCAAACGCGCCATGGCATTGTGAACCAGGAAAACGCGAAGCTGTCTGAACTGGCGGCGGACCAGGTTTACGTGTTCACCTACATGTATTCCCCTGCACCGATCGTCGGCGCGACGGGCTCAATGGGCGCACCGATCGCGATCAACTGATCGAACCGATGATGAAGCGAATTGGGCGGCCCGGGAGCCGCCCTTTTCGTATCCAGAAGACCCCCAGTGTCCAAGCGTCGTTCCCACGTTCGGCGAAGACACTGACGCGTTACGGGCGTCGGACGCAGAAAGCACACATGGCATCGCGAAACTCATTCGTGCCACAAGGCGTCAGGCCATGCAGACAACCTGATCCGAGCAACGTTGAGCGGATATCGCTTTATGGTCGTACCAGCAAATAACTGCAAAACGTCTGATATCCAAGCTTGCTGGCTCAGGCAGGTGCGTTCTTCGAAATATCCCACGCCATGTCGGAGACCTTTGCAACCGGCGCGTCGGCATCCGGATCATCGTCATCCCCCTCGAGCGCGCCGGTCTGAATGGCAAACCTGGCCATTGTCATCGCGGCACCACCGACGGCTCCGTCAAGCTCGTCATCGGTACTCATCGTGGGTCCCGTGGCATTCTGATCGATCATGTTGGTTTCCTTCCCGTTCGAGGTTCAGATCCGTACGTCCATTTTAACCGCCGCCGCCGCAAAAAGGCTGTAACAGATGGTACAAACAGAACAGCGGACGTGAGGAGCGGTAGCGACGGGGCCGAATGCTGGCACCGCGCAGAATCCCACCGGACACGATCGAGCGGTTAAAGATCGCAGCCACATGCAATTGCACAGCTTCTCACGAAACCAGCGACTCTCTCGAACGGTGAACAAGATAGTCGGACGCGTGCGCCATCCCAATCACCAAGGACCGACGCTGCGCCGCCTCACTCGGCGCCCATCAGCCAATCGAGCCCCTCGGCAACCCACTCAGCGGGGATCGAGTGCCCTCCGGGGTGCGTGCAGATCTCCACAGACTTGCCCGAACTCCCGTCATAGCGTTCGCACGTTCGGGGGCGTTTCGGGTGGTCGATCGAATACGTCGCATCCTCGACATCATCCGCACCATTCAGCGCCCGCAAGATCGTCAGACCTTCGGGGATCGGCATCGAATTGTAGATCCCGACCGCGTCATAGGCGACCACACCGTCGTTCAATCCGTGGATGTGGCGCATGTTGACCGGGCCGCTCGGACAGGTTTCAGGCGTCGAGTTCCAGAACCCGCCGGCGATCGGGGCGTAGCCCGCGAACAGGCCCCCGGCATAGCAGGCGACATTCCAAACCATCGAGCCACCGCGTGAAAACCCGCTTGCCAAGGTCTTGCCGGGATCGATCGGCCAGCGCTGCGCGATGTCAGCCATCACGCCCTGGATGAAGGCTTTCTCGTCACGGCCGTGCTCGGCGCGGCCTTCCCCAATCTGGCGCCAGTAGCCGGTCCGCGCATAGGGCGCGACGAACAGTGCGCCACGCCGGTTGACGCCATTGACCATCGCTTTGTTGCGGAACACGCCCTCCGGCGATCCGTTCCAACCATGGAAGTACACCACAAGCGGCAAAGGCGACCTGCCATCCCAATCGGGCGGCGGCGCCGCGAGATAGTATCCGTCGTCGACCTCGCACCGCTCAGCCCCGCCGCAGGCCAGCGACGGTGTCACGAACAGGATCGCAAGTATGACAAGGATGAAAGCTCGCATGGTCCGCCTCCGACAACTCGAACCGACATTGTCGATCCACCTGGACGCTTCAATCCACGATGCCGTGAGCGCGGCTGCAAGGGGCGTTAGATCAGGCCTCGGATCCAAGATGTATGCCGCACGGCCCGGCAGACGACAGTCAGAAGACCATCTCGCCAATACCCTGATTGCCCCAGTGGTCCCGCGCCTGCACATCCCGGCATCTGACGATCACGTGTACTCCGCGATTGCCATCCGTCCGCAGCACGGCTAGATCGCCGCCATGACGCAGGAACTCTCCCATACCGGGCTTGGCAAGCACGTCGAGCAGCCGAATTCGCCCGAGGAAGCCCGCCTCGACCCGGTGCCGAACCCCCATCCCGACACGAACTTTGTCGCGCGGTTCACGGCGCCCGAATTCACCTCGCTCTGCCCGGTCACCGGACAGCCGGACTTCGCGCATCTGGTGATCGACTATGTGCCTGACCAATGGCTGGTCGAGTCCAAGTCGCTCAAACTGTTCCTGACCAGCTTTCGCAATCATGGCGCGTTCCACGAAGGCTGTACGGTCGATATCGGCAAGCGCATCGCCGACGCCATCAAACCGCGCTGGCTGCGGATCGCAGGCTATTGGTATCCGCGCGGCGGCATTCCGATTGACGTATTCTGGCAAACAGGTGACGTGCCAGAGGGGGTTTGGCTGCCCGACACCGGTGTACAGCCCTATCGCGGGCGCGGCTGACGCGCATCATACTCTGAAGGGGAGACGACATGGCCGCCAAGGTAATTGACGGAAAAGCCTTCGCGGCGGATGTGCGCGGGCAGGTTGCCGAAGATGTGGCCAAGCTGAAGGCCGATCACGGCATCACGCCGGGCCTTGCTGTTGTACTCGTGGGCGAGGATCCGGCCTCCCAGGTCTATGTCCGCAACAAGGGCAAGCAGACGGTCGAATGCGGAATGCACTCCGAGGAACATCGGATGGATGCCTCGGTCGCGGAAGCCGACGTGATCGCGATGGTGAAAAAGCTGAACGCCGACCCGGCGATCCACGGCATCCTGGTGCAGCTTCCCCTGCCCGACCACATGAACTCCGAGATCGTGATCAACACGATCGATCCGGCCAAGGACGTCGACGGTTTCCACATCTCGAATGTCGGCCTGCTCGGGACCGGTCAAAAGTCGATGGTGCCGTGCACCCCGCTCGGCTGTCTGATGATGCTGCGCGACCACCACGGCTCGCTGTCCGGGTTGAACGCCGTTGTCGTCGGCCGCTCGAACATTGTCGGCAAGCCGATGTTCAACCTGCTGCTCAAGGATAGCTGCACGGTCACTGTCGCCCATTCGCGCACCAAGGATATCGAAGCCGTCTGCCGCGCGGCCGACATCCTGGTCGCCGCCGTCGGGCGAGCCGAGATGATCACCGGCGACTTCGTCAAGCCGGGTGCTACGGTCATCGATGTCGGCATCAACCGCATCCCGCACCCCGAGAAAGAGGGCAAGACCAAGCTTGTCGGCGACTGCCACTATGACAGTTGCGCCGAGGTCGCGGGCGCGATCACGCCGGTCCCAGGCGGCGTTGGCCCGATGACCATCGCCTGCCTGCTGGCAAACACGCTGACCGCCGCCTGCCGCGCGAATGGCCTGCCGGAACCGGAGGGTCTGACGGCGTAGACCGTCGACCCCTAGCCATATCGTAAAAACTTAGCTGATCGTGAAAGTTTTCCTTGTGCCCACGATTGGCGCGTAATAACTTAGCCATATGGCTAATCGTCTACACACAGGCTTCCACGCTCTGGGTGACCCCACCCGCCTGGCCGTGATCGAGCAACTCTTGCAAGGCCCGGCCACAGTCAGTGATCTTGCCAGACCGCACGCGATGGCGCTGCCATCCTTCACCAAGCATCTCGGCATCCTGGAACGCGCCGGCCTGATCTCAAGCGAGAAACGCGGCCGCATCCGCACCTGCTCCATCGATCCGAACGGCCTCTCGCAAATCGACCGCTGGTTCGCCGACCGACGGGCGCTTTGGGCTAACCGGCTCGACCGTCTCGCTACACATCTGGAAAAGGGGACAGACTAGATGGACATCACCCATGACACGATTGTGCTGGAGCGTACCTTCACGACGCCGCCAAGCCGCCTGTTCCAGGCTTATGCCGACCCCGAACAGCGCGAGATCTGGTGCGTCCCGGGCGAAGGCATGGTCTTCGACATCCGCGAGAGCGAGGTTCGAACCGGTGGCCGCGAAACCGCCCATTGCGGTCCCGACGGCGATATGAAATGGCGCATGGACCTGATTTATCACCGGGTCGAGCAGGATCGCCTGATCGTCTTCACCGAAGACCTTTGGGAAGGCGACATGCTCCTGACAGTCGCGCTGATCACCTTCGATATCCGCGACAACAGTCAGAACGGCTGCACGCTGACCGTGACCGACCAGATCACGTCCTTCGTCGGTGACGAGGCCGTGCTTGGCCACCAGGAAGGCTACACCCACGCCCTGCAGAACCTCGAAACCATGATGACCGCCACGTAGCCCGGGGATCGCCTAACCCACCGGCAGCGCCGTCGTCTCCCGGATCTCTTCCATCACGAAACTGGCCGAGACATCCGACAGCGCGACCTTGCGGATCAGCCGCTGATACAGCCGGTCATAATCCGCGATGTCGCGCACCCGCGCACGGATCAGATAATCCAGATCCCCGGTCATCCGATACACGCCCAGGATCTCGGGCATATCCCGCGTCGCGCGCGCGAACGCCTCGACCCAGTCAGGATCATGGCTGCTCGTCCTGACCGAGATGAACACCTGCAGCCCCAAACCCAGCGCCTCCGGGTCGACCAGAACGACACGCCCCCGGACAATGCCCGCATCCTCCAAACGCCGAATGCGGCGCCAGCAGGCATTTCGGCTCAGCCCGATCAGCGACCCAAGATCTTCGAGCGATTCTGAGCAATCCTGTTGCAGTCGTTTCAGGATCTTTCGATCCAGATCATCAATGTCCACCATAACCGTAAAAATACGGGAAAACATCTCTTCATTCAACAAATTCAGTTGAACTACGGGAGCAAATCCCCACCAAAACGATCCATTCTCTCAAGATCGAAACAGGGAGAGACCTCATGACCCGCTTTCTGTCCGCCTTCACTGCACATCCCGCCTCGGTCGACGAAACCTATGGCGAGCACTTCCGCTTCGCGCTCGGCTTCGCGGGCACCCTGTTCCTCGCCGCCGGAGCCGCCCTGATCCATGCAATCCTGCCCTTCTGCTTCGAGAAGACCGCCAGCCGGATCATCGCACGCCTCTATGCCCGCACCCACAATCGCGGCGCGAACTGAGCCAATCCCGGGACGCGCGCCCTTGTGATAGGTGCACGACCGGTATTTTCCGATCCTCAAACCTGCGCTAACCTGCCGGAGACAACCTTCGGGAGCACGCGCCATGACCCTGTCGGTCACCCAGCTTCACCCTCTGTTCGTCGCCCGCATCGACGGCGCCGACCTGACGCAACCTTTCACGCCCGAGACATTCGCGCCCATCCAGGCCGCGATGGACGAGCACGCTGCCGTCGTGATCAAGGGGCCGACCCTGACGCAGGAACAGCAGATCGCGTTTGCCCAGAACTTCGGCACGCTGGAGGGCGACGCGATCCTCAAGACCGACCGGAAGCTGCGCATCAAGCCGCAGCTCGCCGACGTCTCGAACCTGAACGAGGAAAACAAGGTCTACGAACATCAGGACCGGCGCCGCATGTTCAACCTGGGCAACCAGCTCTGGCACACGGACAGCAGCTTCAAGCGCATTCCCGCGAAGTATTCCGGATTGCACGCCCATTCCGTCACGCCGGAAGGCGGCGAAACCCAGATCGCCGACACCCGCGCCGCCTACGACGCGCTTCCCAAGAAGATCAAGGACCAGATCGAGGACCTGGTGTCCGAACACTCGATCTTCTGCTCGCGCCAGAAACTCGGCTTCACCGATTTCACCGAGGAAGAGCGCGCCGCCCTACCCCCGGTCCACCGCCCGCTGGTGCGCCTGCACCCCGCCTCGAAGCGCAAGGCGATCTATGTTGCCAGCCATTCCAGCCATGTCCTGGGGATGGAGATCCCGGACGGCAAGATGCTGCTGCGCGAACTGATCGAACACTGCACCCAGCGCGAGTTTGTCTACACCCATAAATGGGAAGTCGGCGACCTGCTGATCTGGGACAACCGCTGCACGCTGCACCGCGGCCGCCCGTTCGACGAGGCGACGTACCGGCGCGACATGCGCCGCGCGACCGTCATGGACGACGACCCGGCGATGGAGCACCGCGACGCGGCCTGACATTCCGCAACAGACCTTACGCCTGGCCCCGGCCTGTCCCGGGCGAAGACCCGGAACCGCACCGACACCTCCAGACGCCCTCAGCTTGGCATGGAGTGCCTTGCCCCGCGCCCCGTTCTGGACACCGTGTCAAACACCCCCATCTCTCCGCGCACACCGCTGCGAGGAGTGACATGCACAACCCGTCCAAGCTCCAGATCGTCTGGTTCAAGCGTGATCTGCGTACGGCTGACAACCGTGCGCTGACCCGCGCGGCCCAGGCCGGGACGGTTCTGCCGCTGTTCGTGATCGAGCCCGCGCTTTGGTCGCAGCCAGACATGTCCGCTCGGCACTGGGCCTTCGTCTCGGAATGCCTGGCAGAGCTGCGCGAAGACCTCGCAAGCCTCGGCCAACCGCTGACGATCCGCATAGGCGATGTGGTCGAAACACTCGGCCAGCTCCACGCGGCCCACGGCATAGCCGAGCTCTGGTCGCACGAGGAAACCGGCAATGCCTGGACCTTCGCCCGCGACCAGCGCGTCACCGACTGGTGCCGCACCCACAGCATCCCATGGCATCAAGACCGCCAGTCCGGCGTCATCCGCCTCATCAAGTCCCGGAATGGATGGGCCAAGCGCTGGGATGCGTTCATGGCAGAGCCCGAGACGCTGCCTCCGACAGCTCTGCAACCCATCGACATCGACCCGGGCGCGATGCCATCGGCGAAGGACCTTGGCCTGCGGCCCGATCCCTGCCCCGACCGGCAAGCGGGCGGGCGCATGGCCGGGCTCACGATCCTGGAGAGCTTCCTTCACCAGCGCGGCGCACCCTATCGCAAGGCGATGTCCAGCCCGGTAACTGGCTTCGAACACTGCTCGCGCGTCTCGCCCTATCTCGCCTGGGGCGCGCTTGGGATGCGGGAAACAGCCCATGCGACCTGGGCACGGCAACGAGATCTGAAACAGCAGGGCATCGCCGGCGGCTGGCGCGGATCGATGTCGTCGTTTTCCGGGCGTCTCCACTGGCGCGATCACTTCACCCAAAAGCTCGAGGACGAACCCCGGCTGGAGCACGAGAACCTCCACCGCGCCTATGACGGTTTGCGCCCGCGCGAGCCGGACGCCGCAAGACTGCATGCCTGGGCACAGGGCGAGACCGGCCTGCCCTTCGTCGATGCCTGCATGCGGGCGCTTCGGGCCACTGGCTGGATGAATTTCCGGATGCGGGCGATGCTGATGGCGACCGCGAGCTATCACCTCTGGCTCGATTGGCGCCGCCCCGGCGAGCATCTCGCACGCCTATTCACCGACTACGAGCCCGGCATCCACTGGCCGCAGGTCCAGATGCAATCCGGCACCACCGGCATCAATACCGTGCGCATCTACAATCCGGTCAAACAGGGTCAGGACCAGGACCCTGACGGCACCTTTACGCGCGCCTGGGTGCCGGAACTCGCCACTGTGCCCGACAAGTTTCTCCAAACCCCATGGAAATGGGAGGGGGCGGCCTCGATCCTCGGCAAGAGCTATCCCGAACCGGTCGTCGACCACATCGCCGCCGCGCGCGATGCCCGCGACAAGGTTTGGTCGGTACGGCGCGGTGCGGCGTTCCGTCAAACCGCACAATCCATCCAGTCAAAGCACGGCTCGCGCAAGTCGGGCATCCCGAACCGGGGCCAACGCGCCGCGCGTGACGCGGGCCAGATGTCCTTGCCCCTGGAGGACGGCGGATGAAGATGGTCAAGAAGCGCGATCTGCCGACCAAGATCTGTCCGATTTGCGAGAAACCGTTCGCCTGGCGCAAGAAATGGGCCAAGATCTGGGACGAGGTCCGCTACTGTTCGGAACGCTGCAAACGGGCTCGCAAATCCGGTTAACGGAAAATTGCGTGACTTTCTTCACGGTCGAAATCACGGCGACCGGCCTGCGAATATCCACGTTGGAACGGCCTCAGATCAGCTCCAAACCCAGCAGCGCGGATCGGACTGCAGCTTTCTGATCCTCGGTCGCCGGAGAGGTCGGCCGCCGCGCCACGCCAGCCGGAACGCCCTGGAGCGATTGCGCGTATTTGCACAGGCTCGGCATGTTGTCCTGCCCGATCGCATCCCACAGCGGCATCAGCTTTTCGTGCAGGGCGACGCCGGTCGCATCGTCGCCTGCTTGCGCCGCATCCCACAGCTTGCACGACGGACCGGGTGCGGCCGTCAGGATCGCCGCGATCGAACCGCGCGCGCCCAGTTTGTAACTCAGCCACAGCAACGCATCGACCGCCGAGAAGATCAGATTCTTCGCATCGGCCCGCCGCTGCAGGTCGGCAAACAGCTTCATATCGCCCGCCGATTGCTTGACCCCGGCCACGCCCGGCACCTCCTCCATGATCCTCAGAAGCAGGTCCGGAGACAGGTAACACCATGGAACCACGTTATAAATCAGGATTGGCAAACCGCATTCGCCGTGGATGCGCCGGAAGTGATCGACCATCGCGTCGTCGTCCGGCCGGAACAGATAGCTCGGCGGTGTGACCTGCAGCGCCACGACGCCCAGGTCCGCAACCTGCCGCCCGCGCGCCGCCGTCTCGGCCGTCGAGTTCGAGATGATCCCCGCGACCACCGGCACACGGCCATCCGTGGCACGCACCGTCTCGGCCAGGATATCGCGGTGCTCCGCGCGGGTCAGGGCATGTCCCTCGCCGGTCGATCCGCCCGCTGCCAGGCCATGCACGCCTTCGGAGATCAGCCAGTCAACCTGGGCCGAGATCGCGCTCAGATCAATCCCGTCGTCTTCGGTAAAAGGGGTCGTGAACGGCGCAACCACGCCGCGGAGCTCATCCAGCATCGCATCCTCCCGTTTTCAGAAAGGATGCGCGCCGTTGTCACCGCCCGCAATCGCGGACAGGATAAGCTGTCAAAGAAGTTCGAGTTGGTCGGCTGAAGCCCGCCCGTCGCGGCCCTCGCGCAGTTCGTAACCGATCTTCTGATTGTCGGCGAGGCTTTCAAGCCCGGCCCGCTGTACCGCTGAAATATGCACGAACACGTCTTTGCCGCCTTCATCAGGGGCAATAAAGCCATAACCCTTGGTGGTGTTGAACCACTTCACGGTGCCTGTCGGCATCTGTCTTCCTTTCCTGCGAGCCTTCCCTGGCCCGATCTTTGGGACCCAATAGGGCTCAGATCTTGCTGCGTGGACTGATATCCGTCCGCGCCTTCTTGGTCCGTGCGCAGGTTAGGGATCGGCGTCAGGCCAGTTCTCGCTCAATACTATTGAACGATTGCAACAGTATCGCGAAAGGCGATTCTCTACAACGCGTTCATGCCGCGATGCACAATACGGTGAGGCTTCTGAGAGCGACGCAAAACACAAGCAAATCAGCTTCCAACCGTCTTCGGCATGCACATCTCGGCATCATCAGAATAGTATTCGCCGTCCTTGCACGTCTCGTCACAGGCCAGCACCGGAGCAGATCCAAGTGCAAAGACCGAAATCAGAATTGCGTATCGCAGTTTCATGGGACTCTCCTTCACCAAACAGAAGGATGGTGCCAGTACTGCGCGCGGCAAGCACGGCGCCTCCCGTTCTGTGGAATGACCCAGTCTGTCCGGCCAACTGTTCGGCTGTTTCAGCCTATGCGTCGTTCCAGCCAGCGCGCCGTTCGCAACAAAGGTCCGTCACCGCCCCGGGGGCCGGTCAATTGAACACCCATCGGCAATCCGCCAACCTCGAGCAATGGCAGCGTCACGCAAGGCGTCCCGGCGAAGGTCCAGAAGGCATTGAAGACCGGATCTCCGGTCCAGTCCAAGCCCTCGGGTGCTGCACCGGCTGACGCAAGGCATAGGACCGCGTCGTACTCGGCATAGACCCCTTCGAGCCAGTCGTAGACCTCGTCCCTTTTAGCGATTGCCCCGCGATACTCGGCCTCGGTCATCGCGCGCCCTTCAGCGATGCTGGCCTGCAGGCTCTGAGACATCGCATCGCCATGGGCATCCAGCAGCGGCCCATAGTGCAGCGCATTGCCGTAAAGCTGGAGGATGCGCTGAGCCTGCCACGCAACAGCCATCTCGTCCGGCATGTTGATCTCGACGCAGTCCTGACCCAACGCATCAGCGAAGTCCGTCAATGCCTCCTGCGCCGCCGGATCAGCCTTGTCCCACATCGCGCCCCGCATGAACGCCAAACGCGGAGGCTTTGGCGGCTCGGCTGTCGCGAAGTCGGACAGCGATGGACGCGACCGCGCAACGGCGTGGAGATCCGATAGATCGCGCGCCAGCATCTGATCCGTGACAAGTGCAACGTCTTCGAGCGACCGGCCATAGGTACCAACGGTGTCGAGCCAGTCCGCCTGCAGCGTAACACCCTGCCGAGCCACCCAGCCGAAGGTTGGCTTCAAAGCATGAATGCCGCAAAAGCTCGCCGGCCGGATGACCGAGCCCCCGGTCTGCGTTCCCAAGGCCAAGGGCACCTGCCCATCCCGCACCGCCGCTGCCGAGCCCGAGGACGAACCACCGGGCGTGTGCGCCGGGTTCAGCGGGTTCCTGGTCTTGCCCGGTGTCCGGGTCGCCAACTCCGTCGTGACCGTCTTGCCAAGGATCACCGCACCGGCATCGCGCAACTGGCTTACACACAGCGCATCGTGGTGGGTGTGGCGTCCCTCATGCCCGGCATAGCCATTCTGGGTGGGCATGCCGGCCGTTTCGATAATGTCCTTTATGCCGACCGGCACGCCGTGCAACGGTCCGATCCCCCTTGCCTTTAAACGCTCGACATCCGCCGCACGCGCCTGTTCCAAAGCGCGGTCCGGATCGAGATAAATCCAGGCGCCGACCTCTGCGTCGCGTTCTGCGATCCGGTCAAGGCACGACTGAACCAGCACCTCCGACGTGATGTCCCCATCTGCGATCCGCCTGGCGGCCTCGCATGCACCAAGTTTCCAAAGATCCATCCTGTCGTTCTCCCCTCGGCCGCCGTCAAGTCGCCGCGCGCGTCATCAACCAGTTCGCCGTGCGCAACAGCGCTCCGTCCCCGCCGCGCGGGCCCGTCAACTGGACGCCCAGCGGCATCCCGTCAGCCTGCAAAAGAGGCAACGAAACGCACGGCGTGCCCGCATAGGTCCAGAAGGTGTTGAAAACCGGTTCTCCGGTCCAGTCGAGGCCCTTCGGTGCAGCACCCGGCGCAGGCAGGCACAGGATCGCATCGAAGCGCGCATAGATCTCGTCCAGTCCGGCGGAAAGTGCATCGCGTTGATCCAGCGCCTGGCGATAGTCGGCCTCGCTGGTCGCACGGCCGTCGGCCACGATCCCGCGCAACGACTCGCTCATCAGATCGCCATGCAAGTCCATCAGCGGGCCGTAGTTCTGCGCGATGGAATACCGCATGACGACGGCCTGCCAGTCCCAGGCGTCAGCCATCCATGCTGGCATATCGATCGCTTCGCACTCACTGCCCAGGTCCTGCGCGAAAGCTTCGAGCGCGCCTTGTGCTGCAGCGTCCGCCTGATCCCACTTGGCGCCTCGCATGAAGGCGAGGCGCGGCCTGCCAGGCGGTTCCGAGAGCGCCATTCGGTGCAGCGCGGACCTGCTTCGCGGGATCGACTGCGGATCTGCCTGATCGCGCAGCATGAGCTGTTCGGCCATCAGCGCCACGTCCTCGACCGACCGACCATAGCACCCGACCGTGTCAAGCCACGCAGCCATCTGGGTGACACCCTGGCGCGCGATCAGACCGAAGGTTGGCTTCAGCGCGACGATCCCGCAATAACTGCCAGGACGGATGACCGAACCCGCTGTCTGAGTACCAAAAGCGAGCGGCACCTGCCGGTCAGCCACCGCCGCGGCCGAGCCCGAGGATGATCCGCCGGGCGTGCGCGCCGGATCGTGCGGGTTCCGGGTCTTTCCCGGCATCCGCACAGCCAGCTCGGTCGTGACCGTCTTCCCCACGACCACCGCACCAGCATCGCGCATCTGGCTTACGCAAAGCGCGTCCTTGTGGGTATGGCGCCCCAGATGGCCCTTGTAGCCGTTCTGTGTCGGCATATCCGCTGTCTCGATGATGTCCTTCACGCCGATTGGGACGCCGTGCAGAGGACCGGTCCCGAAGCCCTTTGCACGCTGCACGTCGGCCGCGCGCGCCTGGTCGAGCGCGTATTCCGGTTGAAGATAGATCCAGGCCCGCACGGCATCGTCTTGTGCAGAGATTCGATCGAGACAGGACTGCACCAGCGCTTCAGACGTGATGTCGCCGTCCGCGATCCGTTTTGCCGCCTCCGAGGCGCCCAGTTCAGAAAGCTCAGCCACGGGCTTCTCCAAGGTAATCTGCAATCCACTGATCATAGTCATCTGCGCGCGTTGCACGGCGCATCAGGTCCGGTGACGCAGGCCGATCGGGGGGACGCTGCTCGCGCATGGCAAGCAAGGCTTCTTCCATGGCGCGAACCGCTGCCGGCAAAACCGGATGACCGTTCAGACACAGACGCACTCCGCACCGGCCCAGCGTTTCGGTATCGGCGATCTTCAGCCCACCGCCTGTGACGATGGGTAGATCGAACTCGGCCCCCAGCGCCTCGAAATCGGCAACTGACTTCAGGCCCAGAAAGAACAGCGCATCGACACCGGCCTCGGCATAGGCCCGCCCCCGTGCGATCGCATCATCCAACCCATTCACACCTGCGGCCGACGTGCGCCCGATGATCACCGTGCCAGGATCCGCGCGCGCGTCCAACGCGGCTTTCATCTTGCCGACACCCTCCTCTACAGACAGCAACTCCATGCCCGACTGGCCATGGTGCAACGGCAGCACCGTATCCTCGATGGAAAGGGCCGAGACGCCCGCAGCCTCGAGTTCCTCGACGGTTCGGCGGACATTCAGCGCATTGCCATACCCATGATCGGCATCCACGGCGAACGGCAGCTCGGACGCGCGCGAGATCCGGCGACACTGATCGGCGAACTCGGTCAGGGTCAGAACGATCAGATCCGGCGCGCCCAACACCGCCAGCGAGGCCGAAGACCCGCCAACCATGCCGATCTCGAAACCGATGTCCTCGGCCAGCCGGATCGAGAACGCATCGAACACCGATGCAGGAACAAGGCAGCGGTCTCCGCCGATATGTTCGCGGAAAGCCTCACGGCGGGCTCTGTACATTGGCGTCCTCCTTCGGCTTCTGCCATTCCATCACCAGGACATACGGCACGCGCCGGTATCGCCCAGCCTTCTCTGCATCCTCAGGCGGATATCCGTCCGGACGTGGCTCGTCGACGAACGTCAAGTGCAGACCCTTTGACTGAAAAGCATTCATGGAGGCGTGCATGGGCCTGTAGTGGTTCAGAATATTGATGCCACGCCATTGCCCACGGATCGCCCTTGCGTCCTGATAGTTGTCCATCGCGAACACAGCTTGGCCGTCGATATGCCGGTCCCAGTCGCTCCTCACCTTACCCCCGCCTGACCGTTGCATGAGCCTCCCAGAACGCCACAGCGCGGTCGTAGGCCTCGGCGTCAAGCGGACGACCGGACCCTCCCTCGGATCGGCCCAGAGCATTGCGGATCTGTGTTGCGGGCGGCATCGGCGGCTCCTCCGGCACCAAGGTGCCAATGACCGAGACAATGCCCCAGTCACAGTCAGGTACCGCTTGTTCTTCCGGGAAAGCCGCCGCTTCGGCCACCAACTGGGCATGGGAGTAGAGGATCACGTCGAACCATTCGGCACGCGGTGCGTCGAGCCCTTCAAACCAGCGTTCCAAAACCGCGCGTTCACCGTCCCGTCGGGCGCGATACCCCGAGCGCAACTGACCTGCGTTCGCGTCTGTGACCGGCGCGAAACCGCACCGTGTCGGCGTATCGTTGACCAGAAACAGGTGTTTGCAAAACCGCGCGTACCCGTCGACCAGATCGACGCCGTCGGCGATGGCGGCGTTGCACCGTGCCACCAGATCGGTCGGCGACACTCCTGTTACCAGAGTGCCCGACGCCGATGGCTGCCAGTTTCTGACGGCGAAATCGGTGATGTCGATGCGCACGTGCTGTCCGCCCTGGCGACTGTTATTCAGCATATAGTGCGTCATGACCCGACGCATCGACGCACTCAAGCCCCGGCGTCTCTGCATAAAGCTTTGCACAGAAATTGATCAGAATTGCGATTATGCTAAGGTGCCGTCGCGAGTGAGGTAACGTGCGAGGCGTCGCTTCCGTTATGCCAGCTTACTGTCGAGTCTACACCGATCCAGGACTTTTGGTGACGTGCATTCAGGGCCGCGTCACAATCGCGGAGTTCCGCGAGGTTTATGTCGAGCTCAGGTCGTCTCCCGGCTTCTCGCCAGAGTTTCCCGAGATCGTTGATTTCCGATCCGCACTGTCCTTCGAGTTCGATCACACCGAACTGGCCCGGCTTGCTCAGCGTGTAACGGGGCAGCACGCGAAGATGTCATTCAAAACGGCAATCCTGACGACCCCCGGTCTCAGTCACGGCATGGCGCGCGTTTATCAAAGCTATGCGCAACTCGGGGATGTCGAATCGGTTCAGATATTCGACACCCCCGCCGCTGCATTCGCCTGGGTCGGGCTTCCTGACTACCGGGTCGCAGCACTCGAGATCTGCCCGCAGTGACCGCTATGTTCAAAGATGGTCGCTGGACGCAATCTTGTCAGCGAAAGCGTGGTTGGTGTCACGGTGGTTCGCTTCGTCGGCGCGAACAGCGATGACCACATCGCGCAGGCGAGCGTCCTGTGCAAGTCCCCAGTAGTCGATGGCCAGTTGAGGCGCGGGAACATTTTCGATCCGTCCCGCATCGATCTCGCTCAGGTACTGGGTGTAGCTGATCACGGCTTCTTCCTCGAGATATCCGACCACCCGATGCGCCGTCTTCGGAGCGAAAAGATAGAGGAAAAAGAAGAAGTTGTAGAAGATCCCTTGCGCAATCATGATCAGAATGCGTTCAAACCGGCTGGGCTGCGCGATGTTGATGAAGGTCATCAGGTGCATGCGTTCGTTCTCGGCCTCGTCGAGCAACTCGCGGATCCACCCCTGATCGTCGCGAATATGCCGGATCGCCTTCAGGTGCTGCAACAGCCCACCAACCATCCCGGGAACGGCCGCGACCGTTTCAAGCACAACCGCCCTGTGGCCATACCGCTTTGCGAAGAACGCATCTGCGAACACGCGCATGAACTTCACCAGCCGCAATGCGAACCGGTCATGCACATCTGCCGGGGCCTTGTGCACTGTCAGATCCAGCACGGTTTCATCGAGGGTATCACGCATCACCGCCTCCATTCCTGACCGAAAGAATTGGTCTTTGGCAGACGCCGTTCAATCCTCTGCGGCAAGGTGTAACGTTCGCAGCATTCGAGAAGAAGATCGTTCAAATGCAACCGCGTGCAATCCAACTCAATCAATTGCCTCAATTGCGCGTAGAACAGAAGAACCGACCCAAAGGATCGCTCGAACAAGGACATGCGTCCAATTGGTCCACAGATCGTGGGCGTGCGCGTGCGCGTCCCATTAACCATGGCGGGCCCGCTACGCACCTCTCGCAGCAATGGACCGGTCTTCAAGGATCGGAGGCGCCCCTCTCAATTCACGAGCATCCTGATGATCACGAGATCAGACCGTTCTGACGATGGCGCTGCCACAGAGCGTCTGATCGGAACACCAGGCGGCGCTCGATCATCCTTCCAGCGGACAAAGCCACGCGGCACCGATGACCCCTGCGCTGTCACCCAGGACGTTCTTTCGAATAGGAGTCGTAAAGGTATCCGAGAAAACGTGAGCGCGGATCGCTTCGGGCAGTTCATCGTAAAGGTGAGCCATGTTCGAAAGCCCGCCGCCCAGAACGATCGCATCCGGGTCGAGCAGGTTCACCACGCCCGCCAAAGCGCGGCCCAGGCGTTGCGCGTGGAGATCCAGCGTTTCCTTAGCCTCGAGATCCCCCGCATCGGCAAAAGCTGCGATCATCGCTGGATCGAGATCGCTTCCCGTGCGCCGGAAATGGTCCCGGCTCAGGCCCGGGCCGGAACACCAGGCTTCAATATCTCCGGCCCGCCCGCAGGTGCAGACGGGTGGGTCATGCTCCGCGGCTTTCTCACCCGGTAACAGATTGTGTCCCCACTCACTGCCGATCCCATTATGCCCGATGAGCGGCTCGCCGTTGACGACGATACCGCCACCAATCCCGGTCCCCAGGATCGCGCCGAAGACAACGGACGCATCCTTGGCAGCGCCAGCACGTGCCTCGGCCAAGGCAAAGCAATTGGCGTCATTGGCCAGCCGAACTGGCCGATCCAGAACCCGGGCGAGATCGACGTCCAGTGGTTTGTCATTGAACGGCGTTGAAAACGCGTTGCGCATCTTGCCGGTGACGGGCGAAAGCGAGCCCGGTGTGCCAACGCCGGCGCTGGCTGATGTGACACCAGCCATACGTTCAACCCGGTCAACCAGATCGGCAATCACAGCCAGCACATCGCCATAAATATGCGGCATCGCCACGCGCTCGCGCGCAGCGACGGTTCCATCCGGTGTCAGAAGAGCAGCCTCGATCTTCGTGCCGCCGATATCCAGCCCGAGCCTTGTCATAAACGAACCGCCCGGCCTAGCGCTTTCAGCCTGCTGAAAGCATCGCCCGCAGGCGCTTCTCGATGCGCCCGGTCCGATCCGCCAACTGATCCTGAGCAACGCGCAACTCGCGCAGTTCGTTCAGCAGGTTGCGCAACCCGGCGCGATCAGCCGCATCGGCCTCGGCTGGGTCTTCCGGCTCAGGTGCACCGTCTCCCTCGCCACTCATCAGCCAGACGATCGAGACATTCAACAATCCCGACAGCATCTGCAAACGGTTGGCCCGGGGCTCGGATCGATCGTATTCCCAGTTCGCGATGGTCGTCGTCTTGACACCGAGGCGGCGCGCCAGCTGTGCCTGGGTCATGCCCGAGAATTCCCGTGCCCGCGCGAGCCGGTCGCCAAAGGTCGAGACATCCTCGCTCCAGTCAAACGACTCGGCCTCGGCTTCGACCGCGGCTTCTTCGACGTCGGCGCTTTGCACCGTTGCCTCTCCATACATATCCTGTCTCCCGTATTGCGCGAGTTGATACGCGCCGCCGCCGCCACGATGAACCGGGCACTCCGACGCATCATGAGACGATGAAACAGACATCATCCTTACGATTGTCGTCGTGAATCGCGCCGAGATGGTGCAATCGCACGTTCCGGGTGGCCGGGTGCGGTCGCGCGCGACATGGTGATGCCGCAGCGCGACCCGTCGCGTCGCCACCACGCCGATCATACCTCAGTTCGAAGGAAAGGTCACCGATGCCCGTAAGCTCGCAACCGCCTCAGATGTCGGGCCGTGCCTGGATCGAGCTTGCGATGCTTTCTTTGCTGTGGGGCGGCTCCTTCCTTTCGATCGCGATCGCACTGCGCGAGATCGGACCGTTCACCGCGGTGCTGCACCGCGTCGGTTGGGCTTGTGTTCTGCTCTGGATCGTCGTTCTTGCGCGCGGACTGCGTCCACCGAGCGACTGGTGCATCTGGGGGGCTTTCCTGGTTATGGGCTGCCTGAACAATGTCATCCCGTTCTCGCTGATGAGCTGGGGGCAGCTGCACGTTGAAAGCGGCCTTGTCAGCATCTTCAACGCCATGACCGCACCGCTGGGGGTGCTCGTCGCGGCATTCCTGCTGCGAGACGAGCGCCTGACGCCACGCCGTCTGGGCGGCGTACTGCTCGCCTTCGCGGGTGCATGCGTCATCATCGGCATCGACAATCTGGGCACGCTGGATCTGCGCGCTCTCGGGCAATGGGCCGTGATCGCAGGCGCCTTGTCCTATGCCTTTGCCAGCAGTTGGGCAAAAATCACGCTGCGCGGGATCGATCCGATGGTCGCAGCGGCTGGCATGCTCACCGGATCGACGCTGGTGATGTTTCCCACAGCCAGCGCCCTGGAGGGCTGGCCAAGCCTCGCGCTCGGCGCGCCGACCTGGATCGCCATCGGATACTACTCGATCTTTGCGACGGCTGTTGCCTACCTGCTCTACTACCGCGTGCTCGGCATGGCGGGTGCGGGCAACCTGATGCTGTGTACGCTGCTCATTCCGCCGGTAGCGATCCTGCTGGGCTGGGCCGTGCTGGACGAACGCCTCTCACCGTCAGCCTTCGGTGGCTTCGCTCTCATCGCCTTGGGACTGTTGGTGATCGACGGACGGGCCTTGCGCGCGTGGCGGTGGCGCACCGCCTAGCGTCTGCGTGGATTGCTGGCGTCAAGACATAGACTCACCAAGTGACTTTCAGCTCACATCCTGCGGTGCCAACGCGTGGTCTTCTGGCTCTCGAAACTACGTCTGCCGGAAAGCCACAAACCCAGGCATTTGGCGGGACTGCGCAACCTGACAGTCATGCCCCAGATGTTTGCGGTCGCTATGGAAACCGGCGTCGGTGCGCTCGTCGCGTATGTTGTTCGCAACGCCAGAATTCTCACCACGCACGCCCCACGGCTACCGTCCAACCAATCTCCAAAACTCGACCTCTTGCTGGCGGTCACAGAGACATCTGAACACCACCCGTCCAAGCATCACTTATCACGCAGCGGAAT
>JBCAXJ010000007.1:0-108371 GCA_038534135.1 Pseudomonadota bacterium
AAGATACGGCATCGCGCGATTGGTTCACGCGGACATAAAACTCGGCATCGACATCGATGCGCATCCGGTCGCGGGTGATCAGGGCTTCGTCCTTCTCGCGCGTCACGGCAAGCTGCATCGAGTTCATGTTGACCGGCGTGATGTCATGGATGATCGGCCAGACGAAGGCGCCGCCGTTGATCACGACCTTCTCGCCCAGGAACCCGGTGCGCACGAAGGCGACCTCCTTGGTCGAGCGTCGGTAGAGCCAGTGCATCACCCAATACAGGATGAAGATGACAATGACGGCTGCGATCAGCCAGAGGATCAGTTGTCCGATGAGTTGTCCGGTCATATCCCTCTCCCTCAGCGTCCGATCTGTTTGAATTTTCGCGTCTGTTCGGTCAGCGCGATCTCGGTCGGCAGGCGTTCCATGGACGAGGCGCCATAGAAGCCGTGGCAGTTCCTGGTGTTCTTCAAAACGAACTCCGCGTCATCCGGCATGGCGACGGGTCCGCCATGGACCAGGACGATGGCATCCGGATTCACCGCGAGTGCTGCACCGGCCCAGGCATCGACGTATTCCGGGCATCGGTCGAGCTTGAGCGCCGTATCCGCGCCGATGCTGCCCCCGGTGGTCAGGCCCAGATGGCAGACGATGATATCAGCACCCGCTTTGGCCATTGCGGTGGCGCTGTCCTCGTCGAAGACATAGGGCGTTGTCAGCATGTCCTTCTGGTTGGCCATGGCGACGACGTCGATTTCGTGCTGGTAGCCCATCCCGGTTTCTTCCAGGTTCGCCCGGAAGCTGCCGTCGATCAGTCCGACGGTCGGGAAGTTCTGGATGCCGGAGAAGCCCGTGGCTTTGATATCGTCGAGGAAGCGATCCATCATCCGGAACGGGTCCGAGGCGCAAACGCCGGCGAGGACTGGCGTGTTCTTGACGACGGGAAGGACCTCGCCCGCCATCTCCATCACCACGGCGTTCGCGTCACCGTAGGGCATCAACCCGGCGAGCGATCCTCGCCCGGCCATGCGGTAGCGGCCCGAGTTGTAGATGACGATCAGGTCGATGCCGCCTGCTTCCTCGCACTTTGCAGACAGGCCCGTGCCTGCGCCGCCGCCGATGATCGGCTCGCCCCGGTCGCGCATGGCGCGAAACTTGGTCATGAGGTCAGCGCGGTCGAACATAGACGTATCCTGTTGTTGGCAGCGGAGTATGAGCGAAGTGGGCTGCGACCGATCTGGAGGGCGCATTCGCGTGGATTGAGTGGCGTCGTTCGCCAAAGCCTCCGCGCCGGATACGCTTTTCACGGAGGCGCCATCGCGCCCTCCGGGGGGAGGTTGGGCGTGGCCGGGTTGTGCTGGACGGAGCCAGTTGCGGGTTTGAACCCAAGGATGTCACGCCCCACCTCCTGCTGCGCGGCGCGGCGCAGACCCGTGCAGACTGCGGAACGTCTGGACGACCAGCTTTGCGAACTCCGGATCGTTGATGTTGTGCGGCGTCCGGATCAGCTGCCGGTTCGACGTCTCGCGCACCGTTTGCGTCAGGGCTTTGAACAGTGCTACGTTGGCCTCTGGGTCATGGAAGGGCTGACCGGGTGCATCCAGCGCACTGACCCCGCCTTCCGGCAGGAAGAAGCGCACGGGTCCCGTCATCTGGTTCAGCTTTTCGCCGATCCAGATCCCCATCCGTGTGTTTTCCTCAGGCGTGGTCCGCATCAGCGTGATCTGCGGATTGTGGTGATAAAGATTCCGGTTGCGGTACTGTTCGGGCACGGTCTCGGGCGCGTTGAAGTTCACCATGTCGAGCGCGCCACAGGCGCCAATATAGGGCAACCCGGCCCGGATTGACGCGCCGAACCGGTCCTCGTCGGCCGCAAACACTCCGCCCGCGATCATGTCGCAGATCTCGGTCGTCGTGAGATCCATCACACCGGTGAGCATGCCGGAGTCCAGCAGCTTTTCCATCGCCCGCCCGCCTGTGCCGGTGGCGTGGAACACCAGACAGTCGTGATCGGCTTCGAGCATCGCCGAGACCTGCTGCACGCAGGGTGTGGTGACGCCGAACATCGTGATGCCAATCGCAGGTTTTTCGGATGCGGCAGGTTTGGCGCTTTGGCGCGCCTTGACCATCCCGACCAAGGCGTTCGCGCCGTTCGCCAGAACCTCGCGGGTGATTGAGTTCAGGCCCTGCACGTCGGCAACCGAATGCAGCATCAGCATGTCGGACGGGCCGACATACTGCCCGACATTGCCCGACGCGATGGTCGAGATCATGACTTTCGGCACCCCGACCGGCAGCAGACGCATGGCCGGAGAGACCAGCGCTGTGCCGCCGGAGCCGCCCGCAGATATGATCCCGGACACGTCCGTTTGCATCGCCATCCAGCGTTCCAATGCCAGCGTCATGCCTGCAACTGCCGAGCCCCGGTCGCTGGTGAAGACGCCAGCGGCACCGCGCGGATGGAACGCGGCGACGGCGTTCGGCGGGATCTCGGCGCCAGAGGGTTTGCCCGAGGTCGACAGGTCGACCATCTGCACAGAGACGCCCTGCCCCTTCAGGATGTCCCGGATGAATCGCAGTTCGTCACCCTTCGTGTCGAGCGTGCCGGCAACCAGAACGCGGCCCGCACCGTTCGTTGCGCGGGCGCTGAACGGTTTGATCGGTGCACTGGACGACGTCGGCGCTTCGGTCACAGTGCGGGCAGACGCCTCGATCACGCGGACCGGGGCAGGTCTTGACCATCGGGTCGGTGGCGTTGGGTTCGAGACGTAGACCTTGACCGGACTTTTGGCGGCCTGGGTGTTCTGCGGTGCGGCGGGAGCATGCGTGGGTTCCGGCGTCTCGTCATGCGCGTGACGTCCGACGCCCAGCAGAGCCTGCTGAAGATCGCGGTCCCCGGCCAGAAGACCTGAGTCCATGACCCGGTTGATCCGGCCGTTCACCATGATCGCGACCTGTTCGGCGACGGCGCAGGCGACGCCGATGTTCTGCTCGATCACCAGGACGTCGACATCGCCTTCCTCACCCAGGCGGATCAGCATGTCCTCGACCTGTTGAACGATAACCGGGGCCAGGCCCTCGGTCGGTTCGTCCATCACCAGAAGGCGTGGGTTCAGCAAGAGCGCGCGGGAGATTGCCAGCATCTGCTGCTCGCCGCCGGAAAGTTGCGCGCCGCCATTCTGTCGGCGTTCGGCCAAACGGGGAAACGTTCCGTAGATCCGCTCGATGGTCCAGGCGCCGCCGCGCTTCTCGACCAGCTTCAGGTGCTCGTCGACGGTCAGTGATCGCCAGAGCCGCCGACCCTGTGGGACATAGCCGACACCCATACGCGCAATCTCGGCCGGGTTGCGCCCGTTCAGGATCTGACCGTCCATGGTGATGGTGCCAGAGGCGACAGGCTCGAGCCCCATGATCGTCTTGCAGAGGGTCGTCTTGCCCATGCCGTTGCGGCCAACGACGGACAGCACGCCGTGGTCCAGCGACAGGTTCACACCCTGCAACGCGTGGCTTTGTCCATAATAGACGTTGAGGTCACGGATCTGGAGGTTCGCGGGGCTAGCCATGGCCATGGCTCCCGTCCCCAAGGTAGAGCGCCTGGACCTCCTCGTCCTCTTCGATCTCGGCCGGTTTGCCTTCCTTGAAGATCCGACCGTTGTGCATCATCGTCACGCTTTCGGCGACGCGCAGGGCAACGTCCATGTCGTGCTCGATGATGATGAAGCCCATGTGGCCGGGCAGGCCCATCAGGATCTCGATCAACTCGGCGCGCTCTGTTGGTGACAAGCCTGCCGCCGGTTCGTCGAACAGAATGAAGCGCGGAGCGCCCGCCAGTGCCATTGCGATTTCGAGCTGACGCTGCTGGCCATAGGCAAGCTCGGCGACAACGGTGTCCTTGACGTCGTCCAGATGGACCACGCGCACGAGGTTCTCGGCAGCTGACATCAGCGCATCGTCCCGCCTTGGCCGCAGGAAAGAGAACCGTGAGCGCGAAACCCCGACCGATGACAGATAGATGTTGTCGACAACACTCAGGCCGGTGAACAAAAGCGAGATCTGATAGGTTCGGCGCAAACCCCGCCGGATCCGCTCATGTGCCGGGAAAGCCGTGATGTCCTCGCCGAAGAAGCGGATGTTTCCGGTGGTCGACGGGAAATCTCCGGTCACGCAGTTGAAGAGTGTCGTCTTGCCCGCACCGTTGGAGCCAAGCACCGCCCGGCGTTCGCCGGGGCGGACGGTCAGGTTGATGTCCTCCATGGCCGCAAGGGCTCCAAAGAACTTCGAGACACCGCGCAGTTCGAGTGCATTTGCGGTGCCCGTGGCGCCCAGCCGTTCAGAGATGGAGGTGGGCGCGTTCATGGTGCGTCGCCTCCCCGATCCAGCAGCGGATCGCGATTGCGCGCGGCGCGTAGCTTTTCCCACAGGCCTAGGATACCGTCGGGCGACCAGAAAACGATGACCAGGAAGCCGAGCCCGATCAGCAGTTGGAAGCGGTCTCCGGCAAGGCCAACCGCGATCAGCGCGTCGATGGCGAAGGTCTCGAGGATCACGAACACAAAGGCACCGATGAACGGGCCGATTGGATGACGCAGTCCACCGATGACGGCGATGATCAGGACGTCGATGACCGGGCCTATCCCGGCTGTGCCGGGCGAGATCTGAGCCAGGTTCCACGTCTGCAGGATGCCGCCTATCCCGGCCAGAATTGCAGCGAAAGAGTAGGCCGCGACCCGGTGGCCGATCACGTTGTAGCCCAGCGCCGCCATACGCCGGGGATTGTCCCGCACGCCTTGAAGCGCGAGCCCGAACGGTGCTCGCGAAAGGTACAAGACAACCAGAAAACAGACGACCGCCCAGAACAGCGTGAGGTAGTAGAAGGGCACCGCCTGTTGCCAGTCGACGCCGAACAGCTTGGGCGGCAGGACGCCGTTGAAGCCGGAGAATCCGTTGAAGACCACGTAGTTCTGGCGGGTGAAGTAGAAGAATGCCGCCGCGATGGCGAGCGTGATCATGATGGTGTAGATGCCCTCGGTCCGGACGGCGAGCCAGCCTGCCAGGGTACCGAACAGCACCGCGACGACGAGAGCGATCGGGATCGCGACATACCATGGCCAGCCGAGCGAGATCGTGTCGATGGCCGAGACACCGAAGATCGCAACCATGTAGCCGCCGACACCGGCGATGCTCATTTGCACCAGGCTGACCATGCCGCCGTAGCCGGCGAGGAACATCAGGCTGAGGGCGATGATGCCGGTGTAAAAGGTGCGTCCGAAGATGTCGTTCAGCACGAAGTTTCCCGCGAAAGCTGGCATCACCAGCAGGACAATCGCCAGCACCCAATAAGCGGCAGGCACGCGCTCGGCCCAGGTCAGGCGTTCGGCCGCCTCACCGCTGGAAAAGGTGGGAGGGTCGACCACGGCCATATCAGGCGCGCCCCATCAGGCCCTGAGGGCGGAAGGCCAGCACGACCACCATAATCAGGAAGGTCAACACCACGGCATAGGTCGGCATGTAGACCGAGCCGAACTGGTCCGCGAGGCCGATCAGAAGCGCACCAATGGCGGCCCCTGGGATCGAACCCATGCCCCCCACGATCACGACAATCAGGGAGTACAACAGAAAACGCACATCCTCACCGGGCGCGAGCGCCTGGAATGTCCCTCCAACAACGCCCGCGAGCCCTGCCAACCCGGCACCAAAGGCGAACACCCCGGCGAAGACCAACTGGATGCGGGCGCCCGTGGCCGAGAGCATATCGCGGTCATCGACTCCGGCCCGGATCAGCATTCCGATCCGGGTGCGGTTCAGCAGCAGCCACATGCCGATCCCAATGGCGACGGCAGCCAGGAAGATCACGATCCGGACCATCGGATACTTCATGTACACCAGATCGCCAGACCGTTTCTGCGCGGTGACAAGGATCGTCTCCATCGGTCCGGACAGCCAGGACGGTGTCAGGACCTGGTAGAAATCGCCTCCCCAGATCCAGAGCATTAGATCGGCCATGACGATCGAGATGCCGATGGTGACCAGCGTCTGGCGCAGGTCCTGCCCTTCCATTCGTCGGAACACGACGATCTGCATCAACACGCCGAACGCTCCGACGACCAGGAAGGTGACTGGGAAGGCGATCAGCCAGTAGCCCGTCAGGTCCGCAATTTCGTAGCCGATATAGCCGCCCAGCAGGTAAAGCGATCCGTGTGCCAGGTTCACATTGCGCATCAGGCCGAAGATCAGGGTGAAACCCGAGGCGACGAGGAAATACAAACCGCCGAGGGTGACACCGTTGAACAGCGCGTTCAGGAAAACCTTCTTTCGCCCGATCAGTTCGACCAACCATTTCGGCCAGAGCGCGAAGATCATCCAGAGCAGGACTGCCACCGCGATCAGCAGGATCACAGTCCAAACAGGATGACGGCGGGCGAAGGCGCTCATGCCCGTCTCCCGATTGTCTCGGCCCGGTCCCGCTGGTTTGGCACTGTTTGCGGCCCTCTGGTACGTCGCATCAGTGCAACGCTAGCCGGTCCCGCCAGTGAGTGTCATACCGCGCAGTCTGATCGGTTGGCCCGGCATCGGCAAAAGCCGGATTCAGACGATGTTGGCGACCCGGCGATAATCGGTCGGCGGGATGCCGACGTTCGACGTGAAGAACCGTGTGAAGCTGGCCTGGCTGGCGAAACCCAGATCCAGCCCGATATCCGTGACGGATTTGCGGGTGGTTATGAGATCCTCGATCGCATGCTCGGCCCGCAACGTGTTGAGATACAGATTCGGTGTGATCCCCATCTGCATCTTGAAAAGCTTGAAGAAATGCGGGCGGGACAAGCCGACCTCGCGGGCCAGATCATCCATACCTGTCTCTTCGGCATAGCTTTGCTGCATCAGCCTGAGCGAGCGGCGCACGCGGAAATCGTTGAACCGGCGCTGCACGTTCTGCAGGCAGGCCCGTTCCTTGTGACCTTGCCAGGACTGATCAAAGCAAAGCCGCGTCGTCTCGAACAGAAAGCCGTCGAACCGGTCGGATGGCTGGTCGTCGAGCAAAAGGTTCGTCAGACGCCCGACCCACATCTCGACGGCTGGGGTCATGGTTACGGCGGGCGTTCCGAAACTGAGCGCGAATTCAGCGAGGCTACTGTTCTCGAGGAACCACATCGGCTTGATGTAAAGGGTCAGAACATAGCTGCATTCATCGGCAGCAAGCGGCTCGTAGCTGTGCGGCTCCCATGGGCTGATCGCGATGCTGTTATCCTTGTCGATCGCGAAATCGACATCCCCGACCCGTATGCGTCCGGGGGCGCCACCCAGATAGAAGATCAGATGCCCCTCGCGATGCGCATGGGTTATCAGCGGCTTGTCGAGTTCATACAGCGTTGCACGGCCAAAAGAGCCGTGATGGACCGAGATTGCTCTCGCCATCGCGCAGTCCTCCCTTGTCTGGCCGCATCGTTCGTGCCGTGCGGCTCTTTGCGTTCGACTACGGGACGAATCGCTGCGTTTGGCAACCGTGAACATGCGGATCGAAGACTCTCCGGCATGGAGTCTTGGTTTGTTCCCAAGTCAGGCGGTCGATGCGTTCGCCAGTTCGGGCTGCCGGTACGCTGACATCAGAATGTCGAGGACGTCATCGGCATCCATTTGAACGGGGCCGTTCCCGATCGCGCGGTCTGCGGACGCGATCTGGGCGGCCTGGGGTAGATCCTCGGGCGTCAACCCAACGTCTTCGAGCGATCTGCACAGCGGCAGCGTTGCCAGAAAGCGATCGATGCGATCCGCAAGGCTCTCGTGTTTGCCAAGCGAAAGACTGCGCCTCAGCGGTTGGGCCCGCGCTGCCACAAAGGGTTCGTAGTGGCGCATCAGGACCGGGATGAGAATACCGCCGAGCGTGCTGGGATCGATCGGCTTGTCCGCGATGGAAGAGACCGCGTTCGAAATCGCATGGACCGGGCAGAGACCCTTTTGCAGCGCGAGGGAGCTGTTCAGCCCACTTGCCATCATCTGCCGCCGGGCGGGCAGACGATCCTGTTTCAGGACGTCGGTCGCATAGGTGATCGCACGGGACAGCGCATCGAGCGCCAAACCCTCGGCCGGCGGATTGAACCCAGGCGCCAGGTAGCCATCAACCGCACGGGCGAAGATCCCGGCGGCGGCAATGGCGGTATCCGACTGGCTGGCACCCAGTGTCAGCGTCGGGTCGCAGATCGTTAGGCGTGGAAGCAGGCGCGGTGACGACAGCAACACCTGACCGCCTTCGTCCGGTGCTACCCGCGTGTAGTCGGTGATGGCGGAGGCAAATCCCAAAATCCCGGGGATCGTGTAGAGATCGGGCAACGTCTTCGAGATCCGCTGCCCGCCGCCTTCTTCGGATGAGAGGGCCGAGATCGGCTCGTTGTGAGCAATCGCGATCCGCGCCGTCTTGGCCAGATCCATCGCCCTGTTCGAGCCGAACGCGATCAGGACATCGCAGTCAAGATCGGTATAGGTTTTCGAGATATCCCGGGCGGCGGACTCAGTGATGCGGTTGGGGATGGCCGTGAAGACCTCGATGCGCGACCGGATCGGGAAGCTCGCGAAGAACCGTTCGGACATCGTTCCGACAAGGTGGCCCTCTTCGGCGATCACAAGCGGTCGCCGCTTGCCGTGGCGCTCCATTTCCGAGCGCAAGGCCTCCTCCAGAACGCCATCGGCGAAATGAACGCGCGTCAGGTAGTTGATCAGGGTCATGCCGAATTGCCCCGCGTCGGATAGGGACCGGGCGCTGACGCCCGGACCCATCTCAAGGAGAAGTCAGTAAGATTTCTGGCAGGCCGGGTTTTCGCGGCTCGGTGCACCGAGTGCTGCGAACTTGGCTGCGTCCATGCCGAGCGTTTGCGGAACCGTCGCATCATAGGAGATGAACTTGTTCGCCAGATTGCCGTCCGGAAGCTCAACCACTTCCGAGATGAACGTAGGGGCAACCGCCTGACGGTTTCCATCCAGCGTGACTTTGCCGACCGGGCTGTCAAGCTCGAGGTTGGTCAGACACTGGCGGAACGCGGCATGCCCGTCCGACAGATCGCCGTTCGTTTCGTTCAGGCAGGTAAGTGTGGCCGCGGTCGCCTTGTAGTACAACGTCGCCAGCAGCGACGGTGCCGGGAAACGCTCTTCTGGTGGGAACGTGTCTTGGTAGAGTTTCACGTATTTCTGCCAGTCCGGATCTTCCCAGGTATCAGCCTGCGGACCCGAGGAGGGCACACCGATCAATGCTTCCTTGGCCGAGCCCTTCGAGTTCAGGACCGTACCGTCGACCATGATCGTGCCGCCGATCAGGTTCGCGTCGCCGCCCGCCTGTTGGTACTGGTTCAGGAAGTTGACCGCGTCGCCGCCGCCCAGGCCGAGATAGATCGCGTCGACATCATCCGGCAGTGCCGCGATGATCGATCCGAAGTCCTTGGTGCCGAGCGGGACCCAGAAACGTTCCGTGATCTCGCCACCGGCCTGGCAGAAGTCCAGCGCGAAGCCGAAGACCTGCGTATAGATGAACGAGTAGTCCTCGCCGATCGTCGCAACCGTCTCGTAGCCTTTCTCCTCGAAGACGTACTTGCCAAGGCCCCAGGACCACTGCGCGCCGTCCGAATTGAAGCGGAAGAAGTTGTCAGACGGGCTGACGAAGGTGGTTTCCTGCGCGCCGGACGAGCCGTTGATGAAGGTCGCCTGAGGCTGGGTCTTGGAGTAGTCACGGATGGCGATGCCTTCCGAGCCAGAGAGCGGCCCAACGATCACGTCCAGCCCGTCCTGCTCGACCAGTTTGCGGGCGGCGCGGACAGCGCTGTCGGGTGATGCATCTGTCGACTGGATGACCAGTTCGATGTCCTTGCCGGCGGCTTTCCCGCCAAACGCGGCCAATGCCGTCTTGATACCGCGCACGCCGTCTTCGCCGAGGACGGTGTAAGTGCCTTCCAGTGTCGCCATGACACCGATCTTGATCGTGTCGGCCTGTGCCAGTGCGCCGCTGGCGAACATGGCGATTGCCGAGACCGCGCCGAGAAGTTTCTTGCTCATTCGGACCTCCCCTGTGAGTTCATTGAGCGTGGACGCCATTGAACCGGCGCCGAATGCTCACATCCTGCGTCGGTCCGGGGAGAGACACGATTTCGGCTGATCTACCGGATATACCGTCCAGTCTGGTTTTTGCGGTGTTCAGGCGGGCAGGGAAGCGTTTGCACTTTCGCGCTTCAGTTCGACTGCAACGAAGATCATCGTGGTCGATCCGACGTTCTCGAGGTCGTGGAGCGCGAATTCGCCTGCACCGACATCATAGAAATGGGTCAGTCCGGCCTGATAATCGCTTTCGTAGGTCGTGCCGTCATAGGTGCGCTGAAGGAACCGCCCCGGTGTGATCGCTGTCCAGAAATACGTGAGCACATGGCGGTGGACCGGCATGCGCTCGCCCGGCGCCAAGGTCATATGCCAGACACGAACCGAGTCATTTTCGAACACCAGATCCGTGCCGATCCGTCCGTTGTATTCGTTGGTCTGGAATTCTCGTTTGATCGCGTCCGACCATCCCCGGAAGCCACTGGTCGTGAGCTCACCGGACCGGAAGCTGTCCGGTTGGCCGATGGCGTGTGCAGGTTCTGGTGCGTGGCCAATCGGGGTGTCTGGGACAGAGAGCGGGATGTTCGCGCTCTCCTTCTTCAACTCGACCGCACAGAAGATCATCTCGGTGTCGCCGGAGTTTTCGAGATTGTGGAGGGCGAACTCGCCGTAGCCTACATCGTAGAAATGCGTCAGACCCGCCTGGTAGTCGCTTTCATAGGTCGTTCCGTCATAGGTGCGTTGCAGGAAACGCCCCGGTGTGATCGCAGTCCAGAAATACGTAAGGACATGGCGGTGGACCGGCATCTTTTGGCCCGGTTTCAGGGTCATGTGCCAAACACGGACCGATGCATTCTCAAAGACCAGATCCGTGCCGATCCGGCCATTATAGACGTTCGTCCGGAACTCCTGCTTGATCTCTTCTGACCAGCCATCGAAGGCAATTGTTGTCAGTTCCCCCGAGCGAAAGGTGTCCGCGACTGTATTGGTATCAGGCGTTACCGCAGCACCCGTGCGCGCGCTTGGGCGCATGGTGAACCTAGCGGTCGCGTTGTGCGTTGGATTTGCGCCAGCGGCTGCCAGGTCCGCGGTGTTCAATCCTTCGGCCATCACCAGAGTACCCTCGACCGAACTCAGCCTGAGATCGATCATCGATTGATACTCGGGGGAGCGGTACCAACGCATCGCTTCCTCGCGGGAGGGGAACTTCAAGATGACCAGGCGGTCGTGACCTGTCTGCCCCTCGATCACTTCGGTCGTCTCATTGACGGCCAGAATCTCGACATCGAACTTGTTCAGGCATTCGACGGCGCGGGGTACGTAAATGTCGTTCAGGGTCGACCGGTCCAGAACCTTGTGGCTCGCCACCATGTAGACCGGCCTGGCGTCGTCATCGGTCAATGAGATCCCCTGCATGTGACGCTCGCGACGCGAGCACGCTCGGCGCATGGTGAATGCTCCGAACAATGCCAGGAAATTGCAACAGGTGCGGGACGCGGTGGGTTTCCCCGCATCCATCCGCCATACCACGCAGTCTCAAAATCTTGAGACAACTGACCGGCGTGATGGAAATCGCGGTACGTCCAAAATGGATGAGGCCGGGATCGCTCCGATCCCAGCCTCTAGCGCGTTGCGTCGAGCGTGCGCTGGATCAGTGCAATCGCGATCCGATGTCACCGATTGCGGAGTCGACAAGGCCTTCGGCTTTGTCGTCACCCAAGCGTTCGCTCAGGACCTGGGCGGCCGCTGCGATTGCAACCGAGACAGCCGTGTCGCGGACTTCCTTCACAGCCTCCGACTCTGCCAGCGCAATCTGATCATCCGCAGCCTTCAATCGGCGCTCGATCGAGACGGCGAGATCCGCCTTGGCCTTCTCAGCGGCTGCCTCGGCCTCGGCCTTGGCATGCGCGACGATCTCCTGGGCCTGGCCTTCGACGGCCTTTTGTTTGCGCTCGAACTCTGCGAAGAGCTCTTGTGCTTCTTCCCGCAGGCGTTTCGCCTCACTCAATTCGGTCCGAATGCCGTCGGCGCGGTCGTCCAACATCTTGCCGAGCAGCTTGTGCACACCGAGATACCCGAGCAGTGCGAGGAACAGGAACAGGCTGATCCCAACGACCAGTGTGGAGTTGTAGAAAACTTCCATTATCCGTCCTCCCTCAACCCAGCTTCTGGCTGACGGCCGCTTTCACGGTGTCGGCGTCGGCAAGGCCCGGCATCACGGCATCAATCACAGCGACCGCCGTATCATTGGCAACCTCGGTCACGCTTGCAATGGCGCTCTCGCGAATCTCGGCGATGCGTTTTTCGCCTTCCGCTGCCCGTGCCGCGATCTCCGCATCGGCCTTGGCAACGGCCGCGTCGACATCTTTTTGGATCTCGGCACGGGCTTCTGCTGCAATGGCTTGCGCCTTGCCGCGGGCATCAATCAGCGCCTGATCATAAGCCGCTTCGGCTTCCTGTGCCCTGCGCTTGAGCTCTTCTGCCTTGTCCAGGTCGTCCGCGATCGCATCGGCGCGTTCTTCCAGAACACTCGCAATGCGGGGCAGGGCGATCTTCGACATCAGCCAGTAGAGAACGCCCAGAGTGACGATCAACCAGAAGATCTGACTGGGGAACGTCCCGATATCAAGTTGTGGCAGCCCGCCCGATCCGTGATCGGCGGCGTCCGAAGCCGCATCCGCAGCTGCTGCCAGAACGGAGGTCGTCGCCATGGACTGCTCCTGAATTAGGTGCGGCGCTTGCGCGCCACTTTCAGGCGGCCGAGGTTAGACCGGCCGCCGCGTTGTCTTGTTGGCGCTGCCTCAGACAGCGAACATCAGCAGCAGAGCGATCAGGAACGAGAAGATCCCGAGTGCTTCTGCGAATGCGATGCCGAGGAACATGGTCGCGGTCTGGCCAGCAGCGGCTGCCGGGTTGCGCAGTGCGCCAGCGAGGAAGTTGCCGACCACGAGGCCCACACCAATTCCAGCACCGCCCAGGCCCATCGTGGCCAGGCCAGCACCGATGAACTTACCCATGTCGGCGATATTACCTTCCATCGTTCAATCTCCTTGGATGATGGGTTGTTTCAGGATTTACGGGTCCAGCCGCCTTAGTGTGACGGGTGGAGAGCGTCGTTGAGATAGATGCAGGTCAGGATCGCGAAGATGTACGCCTGAACACAGGCGACCAGAAACTCGAGCGCGGTGATGGCGACCATCAGGCCCAGCGGCAGGATCGCAAGGATCCCGAGACCCGAATAGATCAGCAGCGCCAGAAGCCCCGCGAACACCTTCAAGACCGCGTGACCGGCCATCATGTTGCCGGCCAGACGAATGGAGTGGCTGAGCGGACGCACGAAGAACGAGATGACCTCGATAAGCGCCAGGACGGGACGCAATGCCAGCGGCGCGCTTTCGACCCAGAAAAGCTTCAGAAAGCCCGCGCCGTGTTTCATGAAGCCGATCGCGATCACGCTTATGAAGACCGCGAGCGCCAGGATTGCGGTGACCGCAATGTGTGACGTGGTCGTGAACGAGCCCGGCACCATGCCCAGCAGGTTCGAGAACAAAATGAAGATGAAGATCGTGAAAATGTATGGGAAGTAGGTCTTTCCGTCCTCTCCCAGGATGTCCATCACCATCGAGCGTATAAAGGTGTACAGGATCTCTGCGACCGACTGAGTCCGTGTCGGTACAAGCGCCCGGCCGCGCATGCCCATGATCAACAGTGCCGAGATGGCAAGGATCGAGACGAACATCCACAGCGTCGAGTTGGTGATCGTCAAAAAGCTGCCGACCGGGCCACCGCCAAACAACGGTCCGACGACAAACTGGTGCATCGGGTCGATCACCGGGGCGCCGGATTCGCTCACTGCCATGGCTTCAGCTCTCTATCTCGTCTTCTGCGGCGCGGGCCGCGTCTCTTCTCTGGTTCTCTGCGACCGAGCGCATCATCGTGCGCACGCCGGACGCAAACCCCAGCAAACAAAAAACCACGAGGAAAACGGGAAGCGTCCCAAAGAGACTGTCGAGCCCCCACCCCATGGCTGCACCGATCATGATGGACACGATCAGCTCTATCGTCACGCGCCATGCAAAGGACATGGCACCAAACTTTTCCTTGTCACCGCGCGGTTTAGGCTTGCCGGCGTCCCTTGCGTCGGCGATGCGCCGGTCAAGATCTTCCAGTCGTTTCGCGGTATCCCCGGTGCGATCACCAGACCGTCCGGACATGCGACACCTCATTGCGCGGCCGGTACCCCGGCCAAGGTCGCGCGCACCCTATGGCGGCGGTATGGGGGTGTCAAGCAAGCCTCAGGGGCTCTGTTGCGCATTAAGTATATGAGAATGTTGACATAATTCGAGATGCGACCGCACGGCGCACCGCCATTTGCGCAGAACCATGCGAGTCATGTCTCAAACGAATTCGGCCTTGGCCGTGACCCGCACGCGGGCGACAAGAAACCGACGAAGATTTGGACTAAGACTTGAGACTTGGCACGGCGCCATTTCGGGCCGCGCGCGCGGAAGGATTTAAAGACATGGCTGACACGCTCCCTCTCACCATCGGTGCTGCCTTGCCCGTACATCGGCTGGAAGAGTTCCGGGATTGGTTGTTCGAGAAGGACCGTGATCTGGAATTGCAGACCTTTCATGCAGCCGAGATTTTGAACGGGGACTGGCGCAGTCTCGCCGATCAGACGAATGCGGTTCTGGACGGTCACAAAGGCAGGATTGGGATCCATGGGCCTTTCTGGGGTTTCGACCTTTGTTCCAAGGATCCCGAAATTCGCGCCATCGTGACCAAGCGCATGATGCAGGGACTGGATGTCTGCGCGGCGGTCGGTGCGCGCCAGATGGTGATCCACTCACCCTTCAATCCTTGGATCTATAATAACGCGCTGGCGTTCGTGGGCGGGGCTCAATGGGTTTATGACGAAACACACGCGACCTTGGACAGCGTCGTGAAGCGTGCCGAGGATCAGGGCGTTGTTCTCGTCATCGAGAACATCGCGGACAAGGATGTCCATGTCAGGGTCGACCTCGCGCGCAGTTTCAACTCCGACGCTGTGCAGGTTTCTGTCGACACCGGGCATGCACATCTGGCGCATGGGTCACAAGGCGCGCATCCGGTCGACTACTTTATCCGGGCCGCGGGCGACATGCTCGCGCACGTCCATATTCAGGATGCCGATGGTCACGCCGACCGGCACTGGGCAATCGGCGAGGGAAACATCCTGTGGCCGTCCGTGTTCCGGGCGATCGCCGAGGTGCCGTCGAACCCCCATGTTGTGCTGGAGTTGCGGGATCACGCAGGGATTCCGGCGTCCATGACATACCTGGAAGAGGCCGGTTTGGCGCAGTGACACGCTGCGTTCGTCGCGTTCAGAATGCCGTGATGGAGACCTTGCATCCGCGAGGCTTTCACCGTATGTCCGCGTTTCCGGACCGAAGGGGTGTAGCTCAGTTGGTAGAGCATCGGTCTCCAAAACCGAGGGTCGTAGGTTCGAGTCCTATCGCCCCTGCCAGGTCCTTCCGGGAGTAACGCGATGAAGAACCCAGTGAATTTCGTGAACGAAGTCCGGTCCGAGACCGCGAAGGTCGTGTGGCCGTCGCGCAAGGATGCCGGTATGACCACCGTGATGGTCTTCGTCATGGCGACGCTGGTTGCGATCTTCTTCTTCTTTATCGATCAGATTCTCGCCTGGGGCATCGACGTCCTGCTTCACCTCTGACTGGATCTCCAACCGCGCGGCTTGTCTTTGGAAGCTGAACTGCGCAGCGTCAGACCAGTCAAGCACTCCGGTTGTCGTCCAGAATCTTGCGGATTTCCGCAAGCTGCGGGGTAAGGCGCGTTAGCTGATCGATGTTCAGTTTGTCGGACAGCGCCATGATGTCAGGCACTAACAGGCGGATTGCCTCTTCCCGGAACGCTCTGCCTTCCTCGGTCAGCCAGACCTGCTTGGACCGCCCATCCGTCGGATGGCGCCGCATCTCGATAAATCCGCGCTTTTCCAACCCCGACAGGGTGTTCGTCAGACTGGCTTTCGGCACCTGAAACGCCCGCGACAGCTCTAGCGGCGTTCGGCCATCGGCGACACGGATCAGGTGGTTCAGCACGCTGAAGTGCTGGACGATCATACCGTCTGGCAGCCGCGCCTCGAACATGGCGCGGCTGAGTTGCTGGATGATTCCGATCTCGTTGAAGAACTCGAAGACAGTGCCGGGATTGAGTTCGGCTGGCGGCGCGTCCTCGTCAGGCATTCCTCAGGCGTGTCTCCAAAGCCCATCTGGGCGTCCGGGGTGTCTGCGGGCCATACCCGAGACGCCCAAGCATCTGCACAGTCTGACCCGGTTTCGCAAGCAGTTGATGGATCGCCGTGTTTTGTGCGGCGACCTCTTCGTACTCCTGAAGCGCCTGGCTCACCGGGTGCAGCGCGAGGCCGAGGGCGGTTGTCGTCAGGTTCAGACGCATCCAGCGCCGCCCGGCCGCGATTTGATTCAGACGTGTGTTCCTGTCCGTCACAAGCGAGACGAATGCGTGTGTCGTGGCAAACATCTCGCGATACATATACAGTCCCATCTCGAATTCTTTCGTCGAGGGATCAAGCTGGCCTTCGCGAGTCAGCATACCGAACAACATCAGTGACTCCAGGAACGGTCCGCCCAGATCTATGCCGTCCGGGTTGGCATTGATCTCGGACTTTCCCATGCGGAAGAGATCCACGCTTTCCTTCATCTTGGCCTCAGTCGTGACCTCGATCATAAAGGCATCCCAGGCGATCTTCCGGACTTTGTCGACCATCTCAGTGTCCAAGTGGATCGTGGCCAGATCCGTCAGCGTCGACGCTTGATCGGGATCCACACGCTGGTCCGTAAACGGCTCCTTGCAAGAACGGCGATCCATGACATGGGCGAAGAGCGGGTCAGGCGCACCTCCTTCGGACAATCTGGCGATGGCCACTGGACCGTCGTCGCCATCTGGGAAGAACTCGAACGCGACTGTGTGTCCCGTTTCGCCCGCAGCGATGGAGAGAAGTTCCGCGAAGCACCCCATGCCAATGGTCAGTTGACGGTCTAACGGGTCAGTCTCCGGAAGGTTGCGGGTCTTGTCGCGCCAGATGACGGCTTCGCCGGGGGTTCGCAGATCGACTTCCCAAGGCTGACGGTTGTGCGGGTTGGGGGCAAGAATCGCGTAGGATAAGGCACGCATCCGGGGGTCGGCATACTGCCCGGCCCGATCCCATGGCGCGAGCGCCTTGTGCGGCGTTCTGGTCAGCGCGAAGCCGCCGCCTGCGGCGCCCGCAGCGACAATGATGCCGCCGCCGATCAAAGCGAGGGATTTGCGTCGTGAGAGGGTCATGATTGCGCTCCAATAAGTTCGATATCAAACTATATCATTCGATATCGAACGAAATCAATCCACAAACTTGATTTGTCGGGCAAGATTGCGTTTACTCCACGTATCGACGCGCAGTTTTGGAGCGCTGCGCGTGGTGCACTTTACGCTTGATTTTTGGTGAATCGGGCATTAGCTCACACAGCTTCACAACCATTCGTGGCGCGCTTCGATTCGTCTGGCGCGCCTTGTCTGTTGAGGGCCGTTCTAAGACTCTAGAGTGTCTGGATGTTTTGGAGCGGCAAACGTGTTGAGCTAAGGCTGCGAGAGGACGCAACGTACATGCCGAAACGCTGGTATTCCGTCAGTGTCCTTTCGAACTTCGAAAAGAAGGTGGCCGAATCGATCCGGGAATCCGTGGCACAGCACGGTCTTGAAGAAGAGATCGAAGAAGTGCTGGTTCCGACCGAAGAGGTGACCGAACTCCGACGCGGGAAAAAAGTGCAGGTCGAGCGCCGCTTCATGCCGGGCTATGTGCTGGTGAAGATGGACATGACCGACCGCGCGTATCACCTGATCAACGACACCAACCGGGTGACAGGGTTCCTCGGGCCTCAAGGCAAACCGACGCCGCTGCGCGACACCGAAGTCGCCCGGATGATCAATCAGGTTGAAGAAGGCGCCGAGCGTCCACGGCCGATGATCACGTTCGAGATCGGCGAGGAGGTCAACGTGACCGATGGGCCGTTCGAAGGCTTCCAAGGCATGGTCGAAGAAGTCGACGATGACAACGCCCGCCTGAAGGTGAGCGTCTCGATTTTTGGCCGGGCGACCCCGGTTGAGTTGGAATACGCGCAGGTCGCAAAGGCGGCCTGAGGCGTCACTCGTGGTGGGAGGCGAGGGCAGCGCGCTGTCCGGACCGAACCACCTCCAAGGCAACGCCCGGGGGACGCGTCCCATGGGCACGGATGAGAGAAAGGGCTGCTAGATGGCCAAGAAAGTTGCCGGGACACTGAAGCTTCAGGTCCCAGCCGGCAAGGCGAACCCGTCGCCGCCGATTGGACCTGCGCTGGGTCAGCGCGGGATCAACATCATGGAGTTTTGCAAGGCGTTCAACGCGCGGAGCCAGGATCTGGAGCCAGGCGCCCCGTGTCCGACGATCATCACCTACTACGTGGACAAGTCGTTCACGATGGAGATCAAGACCCCGCCCGCTTCGCACTTCCTGAAGAAGGCTGCGAAGCTGAGCTCGGGCTCGAAAGCGCCGGGCCGCGATGTTGCCGGTTCGGTGACCTCGAAGCAGGTTCGTGAGATCGCCGAGGCGAAGATGAAGGACCTGAACGCGAACTCCGTTGAGCAGGCCATGAAGATCATCGCGGGCTCGGCCCGGTCGATGGGCCTGGAAGTGAAGGGGTAAGTCGATGGCTGGGAAACGTACAAAGGCCATCAAGGCCGCGACCGAAGGCAAGCAGAACGTCTCGATCGACGAGGCGGTGAGCCTGGTGAAGTCGAACGCGACGGCGAAGTTCGACGAGACCATCGAGATCGCCATGAACCTTGGCGTTGATCCCCGCCATGCGGACCAGATGGTGCGCGGTGTGGTGAACCTTCCGAACGGAACCGGCAAGTCGGTTCGCGTTGCGGTGTTCGCGCGCGGTCCGAAGGCGGACGAAGCCAAGGAAGCTGGTGCAGACATCGTCGGCGCTGAAGATCTGATGGAGACAATCCAGGGCGGCACGATCGATTTTGACCGTTGCATCGCCACGCCTGACATGATGCCGATCGTTGGCCGTCTGGGCAAGGTGCTGGGCCCACGCAATCTGATGCCGAACCCCAAGGTCGGCACGGTGACAATGGATGTTGCCACCGCCGTGCAGAACGCCAAAGGCGGCGAAGTGCAGTTCAAGGTCGAAAAGGCCGGCGTGATCCACGCGGGTGTTGGCAAGGCCAGCTTCGATGAGTCCAAGATCGCGGAGAACGTCAAGGCGTTGATCGATGCGGTTCAGAAAGCCAAGCCGTCGGGCGCGAAAGGGACCTACATGAAGAAGGTCTCGATCAGCTCGACAATGGGGCCGGGCATTTCGATTTCGGTCGAGAGCCTGAACGCCTGAATTTCGCGGGATGGGTTAGCACCCATCCTGCAAGAAGATCCCCGTGTGATGCGGGGTAGCCGATGGGGCAAATCAGCCTCATCACCGTCCGAGACGGTGGGCGTGTGGGAATTCCCACTGCAAGTCCTGCCATAGACGGGGAAGATGGTTTCGATCTAGCGCCTCTCTGAGGTGTGCGGTCTTGGCCGGTTCCCGGGACGGAACCAACCGTTGCGGACGCAGCCTGCGCCCGCAGCATGAATGAGCCGGAGGTGTCACACCTCCAAACTTGGAGCATGACTGTGGATAGAGCCCAAAAGGAAGCTGTTGTCGGCGAACTCGGCAACATCTTTGCGGACTCTGGCGTGATTGTGGTTGCACAATACGCTGGCCTATCAGTCGCTGAGATGACGGACCTGCGCAATCGCATGCGTGAAGCAGGCGGTGGGGTCCGTGTCGCCAAGAACAGGCTCGCCAAGATCGCCCTCGAGGGAAAGCCATGTGCAGACATGGCGCAGTATCTCAACGGGCAAATGGTGCTCGCATTTTCCGAGGACCCCGTCACCGCGGCGAAAGTCGTGGAAGCCTATGCCAAGGACAATTCCAAGCTGGAAGTCGTTGGCGGCGCGATGGGCGAGTCGGTGCTGGACCCGGCAGGGGTCAAAGCGGTCGCGGCAATGCCGTCCCGTGAAGAACTGATCGCGACGATTGTCGGAATGATCGGTGCGCCTGCTGCGAACCTGGCTGCTGCGATCACGGCACCTGCCTCGAACATCGCTGCCTGTCTGGCTGCGATCGAGGAAAAGGGCGAGGCGGCCTGAACCTGAGAAGCGAATGACGGGCTGGACGCGTGTGATGCGCGCCGGACCCCCACACTGGACAATGAAACGGAACCTGAAATGGCTGATGTAAAGAAACTTGCCGAAGAGATCGTGGGCCTGACCCTTCTCGAAGCAGCTGAACTGAAGAACATCCTGAAGGACGATTACGGCATCGAGCCGGCAGCCGGCGGCGGCGCTGTCATGATGGCAGCGGCTCCGGGTGCGGACGCTGGTGGCGCACCGGTCGAAGAGAAGACGGAATTCGACGTGATCCTGCTGGAAGCAGGCGCGAAGAAGATCAACGTCATCAAGGAAGTCCGCGCGATCACCTCGCTGGGCCTGAAGGAAGCCAAGGAACTGGTCGAAGCTGGCGGCAAGGCCGTCAAGGAAGCCGCGACCAAGGAAGAAGCCGAAGAAATCAAGAAGAAGCTCGAAGAGGCAGGCGCCAAGGTCGAGCTCAAGTGATTGGCGGCCGCTGGCCGACAATCATCCCGGGGACGCAGCGATCCGGGATCTTGTTTGGCGGCGGACAGCGCTGAAGATACGGCTGGACCCGGAGAAATCCGGGTCCGGCCCGCTTCGTCTCAGGGACCCGCATCGCGGATCTCTCAGACGGCGCGGATCAGGTCCGGGAAGCATCCACGAGGGGTCGGGGATGTTCGTATTGGGCCAACCGAGTTGAGGCAAGCAGGGCAAGAGGCCGCCGCGCACCCGGTGTCGGCCGCTCTGCATTGACATTCGAGGACACGCACGCATGGGCGAGATGTTTTCAGGCCGCAAGCGCATTCGTAAGTACTTTGGCAAGATCCGCGAAGTCGCGGAGATGCCGAACCTGATCGAGGTTCAGAAGAGCTCGTATGATCTTTTTCTCGACTCGGGAGACACCGGAACCCCGATCGATGGCGAGGGGATTCAGGGCGTCTTCCAGTCGGTGTTCCCGATCAAGGACTTTAACGAAACGGCGGTGCTGGAATTCGTGCGCTACGAGCTCGAGCCGCCGAAGTACGACGTCGAGGAGTGCCAGCAGCGGGACATGACGTATGCCTGCCCGCTCAAGGTGACTCTGCGTCTGATCGTTTTCGAGGTGGACGAAGATACCGGCGCCAAGTCGGTCAAGGACATCAAGGAGCAGGACGTCTACATGGGCGACATGCCTCTGATGACGCCGAACGGGACGTTCATAGTGAACGGGACCGAGCGGGTGATCGTCAGCCAGATGCACCGCTCTCCCGGTGTGTTCTTCGACCACGACAAGGGCAAGACGCACTCTTCAGGTAAGCTGCTGTTTGCGTCGCGCGTGATCCCCTATCGTGGCTCGTGGCTCGATTTCGAGTTCGACGCCAAGGACATCTCGTACGTTCGCATCGACCGGCGCCGCAAGTTGCCGATCACGACGATGCTGTACGCGCTTGGTCTCGATCAGGAAGGGATCTGCGATTACTTCTACAATCGCTTCCCGTACGAACGTAACGGCGAGGGCTGGTCGGTTCCGTTCAACCCGGACCGTCTGCGCGGCTCGAGCCCGACTTATGATCTTGTCGACGCGAAATCGGGCGAAGTGATCGCTCCGGCCGGCAAGAAGCTGACGCCGCGCGCGCTTAAGAAGATTGTCGAAAGTGGTGTCGAAAAGGTTCTGGCCCCGTTCGAAGGGATCTATGGCCGCTTCGCCGCCATCGACATGATCGATGAGGAAACCGGTCGGATCCATGTCGAAGCCGGTGATGAACTGGATGAAGAGCGCGTCCAAAAGCTGATCGACGCTGGCTTCACCACGATCGAGACGCTTGATATCGATAACATCACGGTCGGTGGCTACATCCGCAACACGATGTCGGTTGACAAGAACCTCGACCGCGAGTCGGCACTGATGGATATCTACCGGGTCATGCGCCCGGGTGAGCCGCCGACGGTCGAAGCCGCCGAGACGATGTTCCAGTCGTTGTTCTTCGATGCCGAGCGTTATGATCTGAGCGCCGTTGGCCGCGTGAAGATGAACATGCGTCTCGAACTGGATGTGCCGGACACGCAGCGAACGCTCCGCAAGGACGATATCCTGGCGGTGATCAAGGCACTCGTCGATCTGCGTGACGGTCGCGGCGATGTCGATGACATCGATCACCTCGGCAACCGGCGTGTCCGCTCGGTCGGCGAGTTGATGGAGAACCAATACCGCGTCGGCCTGTTGCGCATGGAACGTGCAATTCGCGAGCGCATGTCTTCGGTCGAGATCGATACGGTCATGCCGCAGGATCTGATTAACGCGAAACCGGCGGCAGCGGCGGTGCGCGAGTTCTTCGGATCGTCGCAGCTGAGCCAGTTCATGGACCAGACCAACCCGCTTTCGGAAGTGACCCACAAGCGCCGCCTCTCGGCGCTTGGCCCGGGTGGTCTGACGCGCGAGCGGGCGGGCTTCGAAGTTCGTGACGTTCACCCGACGCACTACGGGCGCATGTGCCCGATTGAGACGCCGGAAGGTCCGAACATCGGTCTGATCAACTCGCTGGCCTCGTTCGCCCGCGTGAACAAGTACGGCTTCATCGAAACGCCCTACCGTACGGTCATTGATGGCAAGGTCACCGACGAGGTGCGGTACCTGAGCGCGACCGAAGAGATGCGCCACACGGTTGCTCAGGCAAACGCGCGCATGAACACGGACGGGACGTTCCAGAATGACCTGGTGTCGTCGCGCAAGGCCGGTGACTTCCAGCTTTCGCCGCGCGAGAACATCACGCTGATCGACGTCTCGCCAAAGCAGTTGGTCTCGGTCGCGGCCTCGCTGATCCCGTTCCTCGAGAACGATGACGCGAACCGCGCACTGATGGGGTCGAACATGCAGCGCCAGGCGGTGCCGCTGTTGAAAGCGGACGCGCCGTTCGTCGGCACGGGGATGGAGGCGAAGGTCGCACGCGACTCGGGTGCCGCCATTACGGCACGACGGGGCGGCGTCATCGATCAGGTCGACGCAATGCGGATCGTTATCCGTGTGACGGACGAGATGAAGCTCGGTGATCCCGGCGTGGACATCTACCGTTTGCGCAAGTTCCAGCGGTCGAACCAGAACACCTGCATCAACCAGCGCCCGCTGGTGAAGGTGGGGGACCGGGTGACCGCTGGCGACGTGATCGCAGATGGTCCATCCACCGATCTGGGTGAACTGGCGCTTGGCCGGAACACCCTGGTCGCGTTCATGCCGTGGAATGGCTACAACTATGAGGACTCGATCCTGATCTCGGAGCGGGTCGCTAAGGACGACCTCTTCACCTCGGTGCACATCGAGGAATACGAGGTCATGGCCCGTGACACCAAGCTGGGCCCGGAAGAGATCACCCGCGACATTCCGAATGTCGGCGAGGAAGCGCTGCGCAACCTCGACGAAGCCGGGATTGTCTATATCGGGGCCGAGGTCGGTCCGGCCGATATCCTCGTTGGCAAGATCACGCCGAAGGGCGAAAGCCCAATGACGCCGGAAGAAAAACTGCTCCGCGCCATATTCGGTGAGAAGGCCTCGGACGTACGTGACACCTCGCTGCGGATGCCTCCGGGCGACTTCGGAACGGTCGTCGAGGTGCGGGTCTTCAATCGCCACGGTGTCGATAAGGACGAGCGTGCCCTGCAGATCGAGCGCGAGGAAATCGAACGTCTGGCCCGTGACCGGGATGACGAGCTCGAGATCCTCGAGCGCAACATCTACGCGCGTCTGAAGGAGATGATTCTCGGCAAGACGGCGGTGAAGGGACCCAAAGGTGTCAGCTCCGGCTCTTTGATCGACGAAGATCTGCTGGCCAGCTTGTCGCGCGGTCAGTGGTGGCAGCTTGCTCTGCCCGAGGAGGCCGATGCTCAAGAGGTCGAGGCTTTGAACGGTCAGTACCTGCAGGCCAAGAAGGTTCTCGAGAATCGCTTCGAGGACAAGGTCGAGAAGGTACGCCGGGGTGACGATCTTCCGCCGGGTGGCATGAAGATGGTCAAGGTCTTCGTCGCGGTGAAGCGCAAGCTGCAGCCGGGCGATAAGATGGCCGGACGCCACGGCAACAAAGGTGTGATCAGCCGCGTTGTGCCCGAGGAAGACATGCCGTTCCTGGAAGACGGGACGCCCGTGGACTTCGTGCTTAACCCGCTGGGTGTGCCATCGCGGATGAACGTAGGTCAGATCCTCGAAACCCATATGGGCTGGGCAGCGGCGAACCTCGGCAAGGGTATCGACGAGGCGTTGCAGGCCTATCGGCGTTCGGGCGACATGAACCCGGTGAAGGACGCAATGAAACTCGCCTATGGTGATCACATCATGGACGAGATCAGCGACTGGACCGAGGACGAGGTCACCGAGGCTGCGGGCAATGTCATCCGTGGTGTGCCGATCGCGACACCGGTCTTCGACGGTGCGAAGGAAGCGGATGTCAACGAGGCGCTCGAGAAAGCCGGGATGAGCCAGTCTGGTCAGGTCAGACTGTTCGACGGCCGCACGGGCGAGACGTTCGCTCGCCCTGTCACGGTTGGCTACAAGTACCTGCTGAAGCTGCACCACCTGGTGGACGACAAGATCCACGCACGGTCGACCGGCCCGTACAGCCTCGTCACCCAGCAGCCGCTGGGCGGAAAGGCGCAGTTCGGCGGTCAGCGTTTCGGCGAGATGGAGGTCTGGGCCCTGGAAGCTTACGGTGCCGCCTACACACTGCAGGAGATGCTCACCGTCAAGTCGGACGACGTCGCGGGCCGGACCAAGGTCTACGAGTCGATCGTCAAGGGCGAGGACAACTTCGAGGCTGGTATTCCGGAATCGTTCAACGTCCTGGTCAAGGAGATCCGCTCTCTCGGCCTGAACGTCGAACTGATGGACGGCGACGACGAAGCAATCTGACCCATCCCGGCCCCTGACCGCGCCAGCCCCCCTTGCGCGCGGTCTGCCGGGGTGATCTAGATCAACCGGGGGATGATGGAGACCTGATTATGAACCAGGAATTGACCAACATCTTCAATCCGGCGGAGCCGCCGAAGACGTTCGAAGAAATCAAGATTTCTCTGGCCTCGCCAGAGCGGATCCTGTCGTGGTCGTTCGGCGAGATCAAGAAGCCGGAGACGATCAACTACCGGACCTTCAAGCCCGAGCGTGACGGCCTGTTCTGTGCCCGTATCTTCGGGCCGATCAAGGACTACGAATGCCTGTGCGGCAAGTACAAGCGCATGAAATATCGCGGCGTCACCTGCGAGAAGTGCGGCGTTGAAGTCACACTGCAGAAGGTGCGGCGCGAGCGTATGGGCCACATCCAGCTTGCGGCCCCGGTGGCGCACATCTGGTTCCTGAAATCGCTGCCGTCCCGGATCGGCTTGATGCTGGACATGACGCTGCGCGATCTGGAACGGATCCTGTATTTCGAACAGTATGTCGTGATCGAGACCGGCCTGACCGATCTCGCTCCGCGCCAGCTGTTGACCGAGGAAGAGTTCCTCGACGCACAGGACGAGTATGGCGAGGACGCATTCCGTGCCGGGATCGGTGCTGAAGCGATCCGCGAGATGCTGGCCGAGATCGATCTGGATCAGGAAGCAGAAACCCTGCGCGAGGATCTCGCCGAGGCAACCGGCGAGTTGAAGCCGAAGAAGATCATCAAGCGGCTCAAGCTGGTCGAGAGCTTCCTTGAGTCCGGCAACCGTCCGGAGTGGATGGTTCTGACAGTCGTCCCGGTCATCCCGCCGGAACTGCGTCCGCTGGTGCCGTTGGACGGTGGCCGCTTTGCGACCTCGGACCTGAATGACCTCTATCGTCGTGTGATCAACCGGAACAACCGCCTCAAGCGGCTGATCGAGCTGCGTGCACCGGACATCATCATCCGCAACGAGAAGCGGATGCTCCAGGAGTCGGTCGACGCTCTGTTCGACAACGGCCGCCGCGGCCGTGTGATCACGGGGGCCAACAAGCGTCCGCTGAAATCGCTGTCCGACATGCTCAAGGGCAAGCAGGGTCGCTTCCGGCAGAACCTTCTGGGCAAGCGCGTCGACTTCTCGGGCCGCTCGGTCATCGTGACGGGGCCGGAGCTGAAGCTGCATCAGTGCGGCCTGCCGAAGAAGATGGCGCTCGAGCTGTTCAAGCCGTTCATCTACTCGCGGCTCGATGCGAAGGGCCTGTCCTCGACCGTCAAGCAGGCGAAGAAGCTGGTCGAGAAGGAACGCCCAGAGGTCTGGGATATCCTGGACGAGGTCATCCGTGAGCACCCGGTTCTGCTGAACCGCGCCCCGACGCTGCACCGTCTCGGCATCCAGGCATTCGAGCCGGTCCTGATCGAAGGCAAGGCGATCCAGCTTCACCCGCTGGTTTGCTCGGCCTTCAACGCCGATTTCGATGGTGATCAGATGGCCGTTCACGTGCCGTTGTCACTGGAAGCGCAGCTCGAAGCACGCGTGCTGATGATGTCGACGAACAACGTTCTGTCGCCAGCCAACGGCAAGCCGATCATCGTGCCGTCGCAGGATATGATCCTGGGGCTCTACTACCTCTCGCTCGAGAAGAACGGCGAGCCAAACGAAGGCATGATGCTGGCTGATATGCAGGAGATCGAGCACGCCATCCAGGCGGAGTTGATCAACCTGCACACCAAGATCATCACGCGCCACCACACGGTGGACGAAAACGGTGACCCGATCGTGCAGCGGGTTGAGACCACGCCAGGCCGGATGAAGCTGGCAAGCCTTTTGCCGAAGCACCACATGGTGCCTTTTGAGTTGGTCAACAAAATCCTAAGAAAGGGCGAGGTTGGCGAACTGATCGATACCGTCTACCGCCACTGCGGACAGAAGGACTCGGTGATCTTCTGCGACCGGATCATGACCCTCGGCTTCACCGAGGCGTTCAAGGCGGGCATTTCGTTCGGTAAGGACGACATGGTCATCCCCGACACCAAGTGGGAGATCGTCAACAAGACGCGCGAGCAGGTCGCTGAGTACGAGCAGCAGTATCAGGACGGTCTGATCACCCAGGGTGAGAAGTACAACAAAGTTGTCGACACCTGGGCGAAGTGCACCGATCACGTCGCTGACGAGATGATGAAGGAGATTCAGTCGGTTCAGATCGATGAGGAGAGCGGCCGTGAGAAAGAGCCGAACTCGATCTGGATGATGTCTGCGTCCCGTGCACGTGGCTCGCCCGCTCAGATGCGTCAGTTGGCTGCCATGCGCGGCCTGATGGCAAAACCGTCGGGTGAGATCATCGAAACGCCGATCGTGTCGAACTTCAAGGAAGGCCTGACCGTTCTTGAGTACTTCAACTCGACCCACGGTGCCCGGAAGGGTCTGGCCGACACCGCGTTGAAGACGGCGAACTCGGGATATCTGACCCGCCGCCTGGTCGACGTCGCTCAGGACTGCATCATCAAGATCGAGGATTGCGGAACCGACAAGGGCATCACCCAAGAACCAGTGATCCAGTCGGGCAACGTGATCAGCTCGATCGGTGAGCAGGTTCTTGGCCGCGTGCCGCTTGAAGACGTGCTCGATCCGGCGACCGGTGAAATGTTGCATCCGGAAGGTGTTCTGATCGACGAGGCTGATGCGGTCAGGTTTGACGAAGCCAAGGTCCAGAGCATGAAGGTGCGCTCGCCCTTGACCTGTGAGGCCGACGACGGCATCTGCGGCATGTGCTACGGGCGTGACCTTGCCCGCGGTACGCCGGTGAATGTCGGCGAGGCTGTCGGGATCATCGCGGCCCAGTCGATTGGTGAGCCTGGTACGCAGCTGACGATGAGGACATTCCACATTGGCGGTGCGGCAAACGTTTCGGACAACTCCTACCTCGAGTCGACACAGGAAGGGACGATCGAGTTCCGCAACAAGAACACGCTGACCAATTCGGATGGCGATGTCGTTGTGATGTCGCGCGCCATGCAGGTGGCAATCGTCGACGAACAGGGTCGCGAACGCGCATCGCACAAGATGAGCTACGGCACAAAGCTGCTGGTCAAGGCCGGTGACGCGGTCAAGCGTGGCGAGCGTCTGGCCGAGTGGGATCCGTACACGCTTCCGATCATCGCCGAAAAGGGCGGTGTCGCGAAGTATGTCGACCTCGTGCAGGGCCTGACCGTCCGTGAAGAGACGGATGACGCGACGGGGATCACCCAGAAGATCGTGTCCGATTGGCGCGCGGTTCCCAAGGGCAATGATCTGCGTCCTGCCATCACGATGGTCGATGCGGACGGCGAGATGGTGAAGCTGGATAACGGAAATCCGGCCCACTACTTCATGTCTGTTGACGCGATTCTTTCGGTCGAGGATGGACAGACCATTGATGCCGGTATGGTCGTCGCACGTATTCCGCGTGAAGGTGCGAAGACCAAGGACATCACCGGTGGTCTGCCGCGTGTGGCGGAGCTGTTCGAAGCCCGGCGCCCGAAGGATCACGCGATCATCGCCGAGATCGATGGCGTCGTGTCGTTCGAGAAGGACTACAAGAACAAGCGCCGGATCGCGATCAATCCTGCCGATGATACGCAGGAGAAACGCGAATACCTGATCCCGAAGGGCAAGCACATCGCCGTTCAGGAAGGGGACATGATCCAGAAGGGCGAGTTCATCATGGAGGGCAATCCTGCGCCGCATGATATCCTCGCCATCATGGGTGTCGAAGCGCTTGCCGAGTACCTCATCAACGAGATCCAGGACGTCTACCGACTGCAGGGCGTCAAGATCAACGACAAGCATATCGAGGTGATCGTTCGCCAGATGCTCCAGAAGGTCGAGATCACCAATGGCGGTCAGACGACCTTGCTGAAGGGTGAACAGGTCGACGTGAAGGAGCTTGAGGAGGTCAATTCCAAGGCCGAGGCCGAGGGTTTCGAGCTTGCTAAGGGCGTGCCGATCCTGCTGGGTATCACCAAGGCGTCGTTGCAGACGCGGTCGTTCATCTCGGCGGCTTCGTTCCAGGAAACCACCCGTGTGCTGACCGAAGCTTCGGTTCAGGGCAAGCGCGACCGTCTGATCGGGTTGAAGGAGAACGTGATCGTCGGCCGGCTGATCCCGGCGGGCACCGGCGGTGCGACAACCCGCATCAAGCTGGAAGCGCAGAACCGGGACCGCAAGGTGTTGGCCGAGCGTCAGGCGGCTGCTGAGGCGGCTGCCGGTGCACTCGAGGTCATTGGCGGCGACGATCCGTTCGCGGATGCCTCGGATGGTCGCGATGCGCGGGACCCGATGGTGCCGGAAAACGCTGGCGGCGGATTCAACGACGTCTTCTGACGATCCGCTTCTGCAGACAGACATGTGCGCCCGGGCCAGAGTGCTCGGGCGCATGCGTTTGAGCGAGTCGCCGAGTGGCGGGTTTAAGGATTCAGCCCTCCTTAACCATGGATCACGAGGATGCACTGCGCGCGCTGAGCTTTGTCGATGGCGCGTCGAAAACTGGCTCACACAGCGGCTGAACTCATGACCCGTCCAATAACACGATCTCTTCTGGTGATGCTCGGCGTGATCGCGTTCACAGGTGTCTTGCCGGTGCAGGCCAAAGATCCTGTTCCTGCAGATCCATGGGAGGTTATTCATGTGGCCAGGGAACTGGGTGACGCCGAGGTTCGGCGCGATACCCTGCGCGATCCCTTGATCGTCGCCAGATCGGGGAGCCTGCCCTACCATATTGCGTTCTACGGGTGCCATCTGGGTCGGGACTGCGAAACGCTGTTGTTTCAGGCACGACTGCGCGATCCACGCTGGGAGCGCGATCCACCGAAACCGACCGACATGGATGCCTGGAACGCGACGAAAGTCTATGGACGCGCGGTCTTGACCGACTCTGGCCATGCGGTGCTCGAGCATCCGGTTGCCATGCATGGCGGGATTCCGAAAGAAACTCTATCAGCGACATTTGAAGCCTGGCGCGACGCGCTCGAAGACTTCTCGGATCATATTGATTTTGAACGACAATCGCGGTGACTGGCTAGACACCCGCCATCGCAGAATTTCGTCCTTGACCGCCTATGGGCGCGTGAGTATGTTCCGCGCGCCGATGACGACGAAGCGACTCGTCTTATCATCGCGCTGACAGGTTAGCCTGACAGAACATCGCTGAATGACCCGGTCTTGGCCTGGTCCTCTTCCACGCACCGCTCTTCCCCTGTGGATCGGCGGCGAAAGGCACTTTCCATTTCGGAGAGTGTAGCTCGACGAGATGAACGAAGGATAGGCGCGTATGCCGACGATCCAGCAGCTGATCCGGAAACCCCGGCAGCCCAAAGTGAAGCGACAGAAAGCCATGCACCTGCAGGCCTGTCCGCAGAAGCGCGGCGTGTGCACGCGTGTCTACACGACGACCCCGAAGAAGCCGAACTCGGCGCTGCGCAAGGTTGCGAAGGTGCGCCTGACGAACGGTTTCGAGGTCATCAGCTACATCCCCGGTGAGGGTCACAACCTCCAGGAACACTCGGTGGTTCTGATTCGCGGCGGCCGTGTGAAGGATCTTCCGGGTGTTCGCTACCACATCCTGCGCGGTGTGCTCGATACCCAGGGTGTCAAGGACCGCAAGCAGCGCCGTTCGAAGTACGGTGCCAAGCGCCCCAAATAAGGAGAAGCGGAGATGTCACGCCGCCATCAGGCCGAAAAGCGCGAAGTCCTGCCAGATCCGAAGTTTGGCGACCGCGTTCTGTCGAAGTTCATGAACAACCTCATGTACAACGGCAAGAAATCCGTTGCCGAACGCATCGTCTATGGTGCCATGGGCCGCGTCGAGGAGCGCATGAAGCGCGAGCCGGTCGAAGTGTTCCATGAAGCGCTGGACAACATCAAGCCGTCGGTCGAAGTGCGCTCCCGCCGCGTTGGTGGTGCTACGTATCAGGTGCCTGTCGAAGTGCGCCCAGAGCGCCGCGAGGCACTTGCCATCCGTTGGCTGATCAACGCATCGCGTGCGCGGAATGAGAATACGATGGAGGAGCGTTTGGCGGGAGAGGTTCTCGACGCCGCCAACAACCGAGGCACCGCCGTCAAGAAGCGGGAAGACACGCACAAGATGGCAGAGGCCAACAAGGCCTTCAGCCACTACCGATGGTAAGACAAGCCCAAGTCTGAGGACGAACAGATGGCCCGCGAATATCCACTCGATCGCTACCGTAACTTCGGCATCATGGCTCACATTGATGCCGGTAAGACGACCTGCACAGAGCGTATCCTGTACTACACCGGGAAGAGCCACAAGATCGGTGAAGTCCATGATGGCGCGGCCACCATGGACTGGATGGAGCAGGAGCAGGAGCGCGGGATTACCATCACGTCCGCCGCCACCACGACGTTCTGGGAGCGGACCGAGGACGGCGACTCCCCTCAGACCGAGAAGCACCGTTTCAACATTATCGACACGCCAGGCCACGTCGACTTCACGATCGAAGTCGAGCGTTCGCTTGCCGTTCTCGACGGCGCTGTGTGTGTTCTTGATGCGAACGCAGGCGTCGAGCCGCAGACCGAGACTGTCTGGCGCCAGGCTGACCGCTACAAGGTCCCGCGGATCGTGTTCGTCAACAAGATGGATAAGATCGGCGCGGACTTCTTCAATTGCGTTCACATGGTTCAGGACCGCACCGGCGCGGTGCCGATGCCGATCCAAATGCCGATCGGATCGGAAACCGAGCTTGAAGGCATCGTCGATCTGCTGACCATGAAAGAATGGGTCTGGCAGGGCGAAGACCTGGGAGCCTCCTGGGAGCTGCGTGATATCCGCGCCGATCTTGCCGACAAAGCAGAAGAGATGCGTGCCGAGCTCATCGAACTCGCCGTCGAGCAGGACGACGATGTCATGGAGGCGTATCTCGATGGTACCGAACCTGATCTCGAGACTCTGCGCCGACTGATCCGCAAGGGTACGCTCAGCATGTCTTTCGTGCCGGTCCTCTGTGGCTCGGCGTTCAAGAATAAGGGCGTGCAGCCGCTGCTGAACGCAGTGATTGATTACTTGCCGACGCCGCTCGACATCGAAGCGTATATGGGCTTCAAACCGGGTGACGAGACGGAAACCCGCGACATCGCCCGTTCGGCCGATGATGCTCAACCGTTCGCCGGTCTGGCATTCAAGATCATGAACGACCCGTTCGTGGGTTCGCTGACGTTTACGCGGATCTACTCCGGCAAGATGTCCAAAGGCACGCAGATCCTGAATTCGACCAAAGGCAAGCGCGAGCGTGTCGGCCGGATGATGATGATGCACTCGAACGACCGCGAGGAGATCGAGGAAGCGTTTGCGGGTGATATCATTGCGTTGGCCGGTCTGAAGGACACGACCACCGGTGACACACTGTGTGATCAGGCGCAGGCGGTGGTTCTGGAAACGATGACGTTCCCGGATCCGGTGATCGAGATCGCGGTCGAGCCGAAGACGAAGGCGGACCAGGAAAAGATGTCGGCAGGTCTGCAGCGTCTGGCAGCTGAAGACCCATCTTTCCGCGTCGAGTCGGACATCGAGTCCGGTCAGACGATCATGAAAGGTATGGGTGAGCTTCACCTCGACATCCTTGTCGATCGTCTGAAGCGCGAGTTCAAGGTCGAGGCGAACATCGGTGCGCCGCAGGTGGCCTATCGCGAGACGATCGGACACGAGGCCGAGATCGATTACACCCACAAGAAGCAGTCGGGTGGTTCGGGTCAGTTCGCTCGCGTGAAAATGGTCATCACGCCAACTGAAGCGGGCGAAGGCTACAGCTTCGAAAGCCGCATCGTCGGTGGTTCGATCCCGAAAGAATACATTCCGGGCGTCGAGAAGGGCATCAACTCGGTCATGGACTCCGGTCCGTTGGCAGGGTTCCCGGTCATCGACTTCAAGGTCGCTCTGATCGACGGGGCGTTCCACGACGTTGACTCGTCTGTTCTCGCATTCGAAATCGCGGCTCGCGCTGCGATGCGTGACGGCTTGAAGAAGGCAGGCGCCAAGCTGCTCGAGCCGATCATGAAGGTCGAGGTCGTGACGCCTGAAGAGTTCACCGGCGGCGTCATTGGCGATCTGACGTCCCGTCGCGGTCAGGTGCAAGGCCAGGAAGTGCGCGGCAATGCGAACGTCGTGAATGCCTTCGTGCCGCTCGCGAACATGTTCAAATACGTCGACACGCTGCGCTCGATGAGCCAGGGCCGTGCACAGTTCACCATGCAGTTCGATCACTACGATCCAGTGCCGTCGAACATCAGCGAGGAAATCCAGGCGAAGTACGCCTGATCGGGACCAATGGAATACCGGGCAGATTTGACGCGCCCCGGACAAGACGAAGAAGGAGGCCACCATGGCGAAGGAAAAGTTTGAGCGTAACAAGCCGCACTGCAACATCGGCACGATCGGCCACGTTGACCACGGCAAGACGACGCTGACCGCTGCGATCACCAAGCAGTTCGGTGAATTCAAGGCCTATGACGAGATCGACGGTGCTCCGGAAGAGAAAGCACGCGGCATTACCATTTCGACCGCGCACGTCGAGTACGAGACGGACAACCGTCACTATGCGCACGTCGACTGCCCGGGCCACGCCGACTACGTGAAAAACATGATCACCGGTGCCGCTCAGATGGACGGCGCTATCTTGGTGGTGAACGCAGCCGATGGCCCGATGCCGCAAACGCGGGAGCACATCCTGCTCGCGCGTCAGGTTGGTGTGCCGGCGCTGGTCGTTTTCCTGAACAAGGTCGATCAGGTCGATGACGAGGAACTGCTCGAGCTGGTCGAGATGGAAGTCCGCGAACTGCTCAGCGAGTACGAATTCCCGGGCGACGACATTCCGATCGTTGCTGGTTCGGCGCTCGCAGCACTGGAAGATCGTGACGACGACATCGGCAAAACGAAAATCGCTGAGCTGATGGAACAGGTTGACGCCTACATCCCGCAGCCAGAGCGCGACATCGACCAGCCGTTCCTGATGCCGGTCGAGGACGTGTTCTCGATCTCGGGTCGTGGTACCGTGGCCACTGGCCGTGTCGAGCGCGGCGTGATCAATGTCGGTGAAGAAATCGAGATCGTCGGCATCCGCGATACGTCGAAGACGACCTGCACGGGCGTCGAGATGTTCCGCAAGCTGCTCGATCGCGGTGAGGCTGGTGACAACATCGGTGCACTGCTGCGCGGCGTTGACCGTGAAGGCATCGAGCGCGGTCAGGTCCTCTGCAAGCCGGGCTCGGTGACGCCGCACACCAAGTTCAAGGCCGAGGCCTACATTCTCACCAAGGAAGAGGGTGGCCGTCACACGCCGTTCTTCTCGAACTACCGTCCGCAGTTCTACTTCCGCACGACCGACGTGACGGGCACGGTGACGCTGCCCGACGGCACGGAAATGGTCATGCCGGGCGATAACATTTCTTTCGACGTCGAGCTGATCCAGCCGATCGCGATGGAAGAAAAGCTGCGCTTTGCGATCCGCGAAGGTGGTCGCACAGTTGGTGCCGGCGTCGTTTCGTCGATCATCGAATAACGCTCATGGTTCGGCCGGGAAGGTGATTTCCCGGCCGTATCGTTTTTTGCAGAGCCGGAGAGGCAGGACATGCAAGGTCAAAACATACGCATTCGGCTCAAGGCCTTCGATCACCGCGTACTGGATGCCAGCACGCAGGAGATCGTGAACACGGCCAAACGCACGGGCGCCGAGGTACGCGGGCCGATCCCGCTGCCGAACAAGATTGAAAAATTCACGGTCCTTCGGGGCCCGCACATCGACAAAAAGAGCCGGGAACAGTTCGAGATCCGGACGCACAAGCGTCTTCTGGACATCGTCGACCCGACTCCGCAGACGGTTGACGCTTTGATGAAGCTCGACCTGGCTGCGGGCGTCGATGTCGAGATTAAGCTCTGAGGAGGGCGTCATGCGCTCAGGAGTCATTGCAAAGAAGATCGGGATGACCCGGCTCTTCATGGAGAATGGTCGGCAGATCCCTGTCACCGTGCTCCAGATGGCAGGTTGCCAGGTCGTCGCTCAGCGGACATCCGACAAGGACGGGTATACCGCCGTCCAGCTCGGCGTTGGCGATGCCAAGGCAAAGAACGTGAACGGTCCGATGCGTGGTCATTTCGCCAAGGCGAACGTCGCACCGAAGCGCAAGCTGACCGAGTTCCGGGTGTCCGAGGACAATCTGATCGAGGTCGGCGCCGAGCTTTCGGCGGACCACTTCATTGCCGGCCAGAAAGTCGATGTGGCAGGAACGTCGGTCGGTAAGGGCTTTGCGGGCGCCATGAAGCGCCACAACTTTGGCGGTCTACGCGCCTCGCACGGTGTCTCGATCAGCCACCGTTCGCACGGTTCGACAGGTCAGTGTCAGGACCCTGGCCGCGTGTTTAAGGGCAAGAAGATGGCCGGTCACATGGGTGCCGCGCGGGTCACTGTGCAGAACCTCGAGATCGTCAAAACCGACGCCGATCGCGGCTTGCTCATGATCAAGGGCGCTGTTCCTGGATCGAAGGGTGGTTGGGTTACGGTGTGCGATGCCGTCAAGGTCGCCGCACCCGATGGTCTTCCGACCCCGGCTGCAATCCGCGCGGCGGCAGAGGCTGTTGCTGCAGCTCCGGTGGAAGACGTTCCCGCCGAGGGAGGTGAGGAATGAAGACCGACGTAACGACGCTGGACGCTGCGGCAGCCGGTGACATCGAACTCGCCGAGGCGATCTTCGGGGTCGAGCCGCGGGCGGACATCCTGCACCGGGTCGTGCGCTGGCAGCGCGCCAAGAAGCAGGCTGGCACGCACAAGACCAAGAGCCGGGGCGAGACTGCATATTCGACCAAGAAGATCTATCGTCAGAAGGGTACTGGCGGCGCCCGTCACGGGGATCGCGGCGTTGCTCAGTTCCGCAAGGGCGGCACAGCGAAGGGCCCGGTCGTTCGCAGCCATGCGCATGATCTGCCGAAGAAGGTGCGCGCACTGGGTCTTAAGATGGCGCTGAGCGCGAAGGCAAAGGCAGGCGAACTGGTCGTGATCGATCAGGCGTCGATGGATGCGCCGAAGACCAAGGCCCTTGCCGAGAAGACCTCGAAGCTGGGCTGGTCGAAGGCACTGGTGATCGATGGGGCCGAGCTCGATGCGAACTTTGCGCGTGCGGCGCAGAACATCGACGGCCTGGACGTCCTGCCGTCGCAGGGTGCGAACGTCTACGACATTCTGAACCACAAGACACTGGTCCTGACAAAGGCGGGTGTCGAGGCTCTGGAGGCACGGCTGTCATGACCGCCAAGGCTGATCTCTACGACGTGATCCGCAAGCCGGTGATCACGGAAAAGGCGACGATGACATCCGAGGCCAATGGTCTGGTCTTTGAAGTGCACATCGACGCGAACAAACCGCTGATCAAGGAAGCGGTCGAGACGCTGTTCAATGTCAAGGTGAAGGCCGTGAACACGACCGTCACCAAGGGCAAGAGCAAGCGGTTCCGTGGACGCCCCGGCGTCCGCAAGGACGTGAAGAAAGCCTATGTGACCCTGGAAGAGGGCCACATGATCGACGTGACCACGGGCCTCTGAGGCGCGGGTCGGTAACTGAAAGCAGACGGAAGACAGCAAGATGGCGTTGAAAACATACAACCCAACGACGCCGGGCCAGCGTGGGCTGGTTCTGATCGACCGTTCGGAGCTTTGGAAGGGTCGCCCAGTCAAACGCCTCACGCAGGGTTTGACGAAATCGGGCGGCCGGAACAACACCGGACGGATCACCTCGCGCAGGCGAGGCGGCGGAGCGAAGCGGCTTTATCGCATCGTGGACTTCAAGCGGCGGAAACAGGACATTCCGGCGACGGTCCAGCGCATTGAATACGATCCCAACCGGACCGCTTTCATCGCGTTGATCCAGTATCGCGATGGCGAGCAGGCCTATATCCTGGCGCCGCAGCGTCTCGGCATCGGTGACACGGTCGTCTCCGGCGGTCGCGTCGACATCAAGCCGGGCAACGCGATGCCGTTCACCGGAATGCCGATCGGGACGATCGTTCACAACATCGAGCTGAAGCCGGGCAAAGGCGGGCAGATCGCACGGTCTGCCGGCACCTATGCTCAGTTCGTTGGGCGCGATGGTGGTTACGCGCAGATCCGCCTCAGCTCGGGCGAGCTTCGCCTGGTGCGGCAAGAGTGCATGGCGACGGTCGGTGCGGTGTCGAACCCGGATCACTCGAACCAGAATTTCGGGAAAGCGGGCCGTATCCGTCACAAGGGCAAGCGGCCTTCGGTCCGCGGCGTCGTCATGAACCCGATCGATCACCCGCACGGCGGTGGTGAAGGCCGGACTTCGGGCGGCCGTCACCCGGTCACGCCATGGGGCAAGCCGACGAAAGGCCATCGCACCCGGTCGAACAAGACGACCGACAAGTACATCCTGCGCTCGCGCCACGCGCGGAAGAAATAAGGGGACGACGTAAATGCCACGTTCCGTCTGGAAGGGTCCGTTTGTCGACTCCTACCTGTTGAAGAAAGCCGAGAAGGTTCGCGAGTCGGGCCGCAACGAGGTCATCAAGATCTGGTCGCGCCGCTCCACGATCCTGCCTCAGTTCGTTGGCCTGACCTTTGGGGTCTATAACGGCCGTAAGCATATTCCGGTCAACGTGTCTGAAGACATGATCGGCCACAAGTTCGGTGAGTTTTCGCCGACCCGTACTTATTACGGGCACGCGGCCGACAAAAAAGCGAAGCGGAAGTAAGCCATGGGCAAGGAAAAGAACCCGCGCCGCGCCGCAGAGAACGAAGCGATTGCGACGCTGCGGATGCTGAAGACCAGCCCGCAGAAGCTGAACCTGGTCGCTGGCATGATCCGTGGAAAGCCGGTCGATAAGGCGCTGACCGCGCTGACCTTCTCGAAGAAGCGCATCGCAATCGACGTGAAGAAGACGCTGGAATCGGCGATCGCGAATGCCGAGAACAACCATGGCCTGGACGTTGACGAACTGGTCGTGGCCGAGGCTTACGTCGGCAAGAACCTGGTCATGAAGCGCGGTCGTCCGCGGGCCCGTGGCCGGTTTGGGCGGATCATGAAGCCATTCAGCCAGATCACGATCAAGGTGCGTCAGGTAGAGGAGCAGGCCTGATGGGTCATAAAGTCAATCCAGTCGGTCTGCGCGTTCAGATCAACCGTACCTGGGACAGCCGCTGGTACGCCAACACCCGCGAATACGGCGATCTGTTGCACGAGGATCTGAAGATCCGCGCCTTCATCAAGGACGAGTGCAAGCAGGCAGGCATCAGCCGCGTGATCATCGAGCGTCCGCACCGCAAGTGCCGCGTGACGATCTACACGGCGCGTCCGGGCGTGATCATCGGCAAGAAGGGCGCCGATATCGAGAACCTGCGCAAGAAGGTCGCCAACCTGACGGACTCGGAACTGCACCTGAACATCGTCGAGGTGCGCCGCCCCGAGATCGACGCTCAGTTGGTTGCCGAGAACATTTGCCAGCAGCTAGAACGTCGTGTCTCGTTCCGTCGCGCCATGAAGCGCGCCGTTCAGAACGCGATGCGCATGGGCGCCCAGGGGATCCGGGTCAACTGTGCCGGTCGCCTCGGCGGCGCCGAGATCGCGCGTACCGAATGGTATCGCGAGGGCCGGGTGCCGCTGCACACGCTGCGCGCGGACATCGACTACGCGCACTCGGAAGGTCTGACCGCCTATGGGATCATCGGCGTCAAGGTCTGGATCTTCAAAGGCGAGATCATGGAACACGACCCGGCGGCACGGGATCGCCGTCAGTCGGAAATGCAGGAAGGCGCCTCGGGTGGCGGCCGTCCGGGTGGCCGCGGGGACCGCGACCGTCCTGGCGCACGCTGAGGCGACGCCCTTTAACCGTCGCGCATCTCGACGCCACGCCTGACACGGCTGCACCGGGGTGTGTTCTAGGAGGACTGAGACATGCTGTCTCCGAAGCGTACGAAATTCCGCAAGCTCCACAAGGGCCGGATCAAGGGTGAAGCCAAGGGCGGGACCGCTCTGAACTTCGGCTCGTTTGGACTGAAGTCTATCGAGCCCGAGCGGATCACCGCGCGCCAGATCGAAAGCGCCCGCCGTGCCATGGTGCGTCACATGAAACGCCAGGGCCGGTACTGGATCCGCATCTTCCCGGACACCCCGGTCACCCAGAAGCCGACCGAGGTTCGTATGGGTAAAGGTAAGGGTTCGGTCGAGTACTGGGCAGCCAAAGTGAAGCCGGGCCGTGTGATGTTCGAACTGGACGGTGTGTCCGAGTCGATTGCTCGCGAGGCTCTGCGCCTCGCTGCGATGAAACTGCCGGTGAAAACCCGCATCGTCGCGCGCGAAGACTGGTAAGACTGGTATGACAGCCGCGGCGCCCCGCTTTGCGATGGTTGACATTGTCAAGTGGGTCGCGACGGCCATCCAGCTGGTCGGTTACGGCCTGACGGGCCTGAATGTCGTCCCCTGGAACGTTTATGCTTTTGTTGTGGGGATCGTGCTCTGGTTTTCGGTGGGCGTGATGTGGAAAGACCGCGCTATCATGGTGGTCCATGTTGGCGCCTTCATTTCTCTGGTTGGCGGTTATCTGAACAGCTAGTGGCCGCTCACGTGAAAGAAATGCGATCGCGGGCCCGATTCGGGGTTGCAACCTAAGATCGACGGGCGTAGAGAGCGCGCTCTTCACAGACTCCACCGGACGTTCGGTGACCTTCGGGGCCGCCCGGTGATGTTGAAAGGATGACGGCGCATGAACGCCAGTGAATTGCGTGACAAGACACCGGACCAGCTTCGCGAGGAGCTTGAAGGCCTGAAGAAGGAAGCGTTCAATCTGCGGTTCCAGGCAGCGACCGGTCAGCTTGAAAACACCGCCCAGATGCGGAGCGTTCGCCGCAATGCCGCGCGCGTCAAGACCATCCTGAATGAGAAGGCAAGTGCTGCCGCGAGTGAGGCGTAAGAGATGCCGAAGAGAATCCTGCAAGGCACCGTCGTCAGCGACAGGAACGACAAGACGGTTACTGTCCTGGTCGAGCGCCGCTTCACGCACCCGGTGATGAAAAAGACCGTGCGGTCGTCGAAGAAGTACCGCGCCCACGACGAGAGCAATGCCTGCAAGGCAGGCGAGATCGTACGCATTATCGAATGCGCACCACGATCCAAATCCAAACGCTGGGAGGTTTATTCCGAGGCGTAAGCCCCAGGATATAACCTTCCGGTTCGAACGAAACCCGGGCCCAGACAACAGAACAGGGTCCACAGGTCGGGAGAACGGACATGATCCAGATGCAGTCCAATCTGGATGTTGCCGACAATTCCGGTGCGCGACGGGTCCAATGCATCAAGGTGCTTGGCGGCTCGAAACGCAAGTACGCCGGTGTTGGTGACATTATTGTCGTCTCGGTCAAAGAGGCGATCCCCCGCGGCCGCGTCAAGAAGGGCGACATCCGCAAGGCCGTCATCGTGCGCACCGCGAAAGAGGTGAAGCGCGCAGACGGCACATCGATCCGCTTTGACCGCAATGCGGCGGTGATCCTCAACAACGCAGGCGAGCCGGTCGGCACCCGTATCTTCGGGCCGGTCGTGCGTGAGCTGCGCGCGAAGAACTTCATGAAGATCATCTCGCTGGCGCCGGAGGTGCTGTGATGGCTGCGAAGCTCAAGAAAGGCGATCAGGTCGTCGTGCTCGCGGGCCGCGACCGAGGCAAGAAAGGTGAGATCATCCGCGTTCTGCCGACCGAAGGGCGCGCATACGTCTCGGGCATCAACATGGTGACCCGTCACCAGCGTCAGACCCAGAACGCGCCCGGTGGCCGGCTGCCGCAAGAAGCGGCAATCGACATTTCGAACCTTGCAATCCAGGATCCGAAAGACGGCGAGGCGACACGCGTCGGTTTCCGGATGGAAGATGGCAAGAAGGTTCGTTTCGCAAAGAAATCCGGGGAGACGATCGATGGCTGATGGTGCTCCGTACATCCCGCGCCTGAAGACGCACTACCGCGAGACGGTCCGCGACGCGATGAAGGAAGAGTTTTCCTACAAGAACGACATGATGATCCCCAAGCTGGAGAAGGTCGTTCTGAACATGGGTGTCGGCGAAGCGGTTGGAGACTCGAAGAAGATCAAGTCGGCGCATGACGAGCTGATGCTGATCGCCGCTCAGAAGCCGGTCATCACCAAAGCGCGCAAGTCGATCGCTGGCTTCAAGGTACGTGAAGAGATGCCGCTGGGCGTGAAGGTCACGATGCGCGGCGACCGCATGTACGACTTCATGGATCGGTTGACGACCATTGCAATGCCGCGGATCCGGGATTTCCGGGGCGTCAGCGGCAGGAGCTTCGACGGCAACGGCAATTACGCGATGGGCATCCGCGAGCATATCGTGTTCCCCGAGATTGACTATGACAAGGTCGATCAGGTTCGGGGCATGGACATCATCATCTGTACCACGGCGCGCACGGACGCCGAGGCGAAGGCACTGTTGAAGCATTTCAACATGCCCTTCTCTGATTGATCGGACGGGAGAGCATCATGGCGAAAGCAGGGATGATCGAGCGTGAGAAGAAGCGGGCACGGCTTGTGGCGAAGTACGCCAAGAAGCGGGCTGCTTTGAAAGAGATCGCGGACAACCAGGATCTGACGATGGAGGAGCGTTTTCGCGCCCGCCTGAAGCTGGCCAAATTGCCGCGAAACTCAGCGCCGACGCGGATGCACAACCGTTGTCAGGTCTCGGGCCGACCGAAGGCGTACTATCGCAAGCTCAAGATGAGCCGTATTGCGCTTCGCGATCTCGCCTCGTTCGGCCAGGTGCCGGGCATGGTCAAATCAAGCTGGTAAGGGAGGGCAGAGCATGAACGATCCTCTCGGCGATATGCTGACCCGCATCCGCAACGCGGCCATGCGCAACAAGTCGACTGTACGCTCGCCGTCGTCGAAATTGCGCCAGCGCGTTCTAGACGTCCTGCAGGACGAGGGTTTCATCCGAGGCTACGAGGTCATCGACAGCGGTGACCACAAGCCGGAGATCGAGATCAGCCTGAAGTACTTCGAAGGCACACCGGTGATCCGCGAACTCAAGCGCGTGTCCAAGCCGGGACGCCGGGCGTACTCGAACGTTGGCGCAATGCCACAGGTTCGCAACGGCCTGGGCGTGGCAATTGTCTCGACCTCGAAGGGCGTGATGTCCGACTCGAAGGCGCGGGCCGCCAATGTCGGCGGCGAAGTGCTCTGCACGGTATTCTGAGGAGACCGCAGATGTCACGAATTGGAAAACGACCGATCGAGGCGCCGCAGGGTGTCGAGTTCAAGGTCTCCGGCCAGACGATCGAATGCAAGGGGCCAAAGGGCACGCGTTCGTTCACGGCAACCGACGATGTCGACATCGTGGTGGATGGTGGCGCGGTCACGGTCAAGCCACGCGGCATGTCCAAGCGGGCGCGCCAGCAATGGGGCATGACCCGCACGATGATCCAGAACCTGGCGACAGGCGTCACCGACGGTTTCAAGAAAGAGCTTGAGATCACCGGGGTCGGCTATCGTGCACAGGTCCAGGGCAAGACCCTGAAACTGGCGCTCGGTTACAGCCATGACGTCGACTTCGCCATCCCCGATGGCATTGACGTCAAATGCGCGAAGCCGACCGAGATCGAGGTTACGGGCATCGACCAGCAACTGGTGGGCGAGACTGCGGCCAAGATCCGCGAGTGGCGCCGCCCCGAGCCCTTCAAGGGCAAGGGTATCAGGTACAAGGGCGAGTACATCTTCCGCAAGGAAGGCAAGAAGAAGTAAGGACCGGACAATGGCGAACAGCAAACGCGATCTGTTCCTGAAGCGCCGCATGCGCGTCCGGAACAAACTTAGGAAAACAAGCCGTGGCCGGTTGCGCATGAGTGTGCACCGGTCGTCGAAGAACCTCTCGGTGCAGATCATCGATGACGTGCAGGGTGTGACCCTGGCCGCGGCATCGACGCTCGAGGCATCGCTGGGCGTCATCGGCAAGAACAACGCCGAGGCGGCCGCAAAGGTCGGCACCGCGATCGCGGAGCGGGCCAAGGCCAAGGAGATCAACGAGGTCTACTTCGACCGCGGTGGCTTCCTGTTCCACGGCAAGATCAAGGCTCTGGCCGATGCCGCCCGTGAGGGCGGTCTCAAGTTCTGAGGAGGCGATAGATGGCTGAACGTGATAATCGCGGCGGTGGTGGTGGCCGAGGTCGCCGGGATCGCCGTGAGGAGGAGACTCCGGAATTCGCCGATCGCCTCGTTGCGATCAACCGCGTGTCGAAGACGGTGAAGGGCGGCAAGCGCTTCGGGTTTGCGGCACTCGTGGTTGTCGGTGATCAGAAGGGTCGCGTGGGCTTCGGCTCGGGCAAGGCCAAGGAGGTTCCCGAGGCTATTCGCAAGGCGACCGAGGAAGCCAAGCGCCAGATGATCCGCGTGCCGCTGCGTGAAGGCCGCACGCTGCACCATGACATGCCGGGCCGCTGGGGTGCCGGTCGCGTCGTGATGCGGGCGGCGCCTGCGGGTACCGGTATCATCGCGGGCGGTCCAATGCGTGCCGTCTTCGAGATGCTCGGCGTGCAGGACGTTGTCGCCAAGTCGATCGGGTCGCAGAACCCCTACAACATGGTTCGCGCAACCTTCGACGGTCTGACCAAGGAAAACTCGCCGCGCATGGTCGCCGCGCGCCGGGGCAAGAAGGTCTCTGACATTCTGCCACCGCGCGAGACTGCTGCAGCGCCTCAGGCCGAAGAGCCTGAAGCGGCCGTGGCCGAGTAACGGAGCGATCTGATGGCAAAGACAATCGTCGTAAAGCAGGTCGGCAGCCCGATCCGCCGCCCGAAGGAACAGCGCGCGACTCTGGTTGGCCTGGGCCTGAACAAGATGCACAAGACCCGCGAGCTTGAGGACACGCCCTCGGTCCGCGGGATGGTCGCCAAGATTCCCCATCTCGTCGAGATCGTCGAGGAACGGGGCTGACGTCCAGAGACGGGCCTCGGCCCGTCTCATAACTGAAAACGCCGTGGTTGCGGGGACCGACGCACGTCCCGCACATCCGGCAGAGGAGATGCGTCATGAAACTGAATGAGCTGAGCGACAACCCTGGCGCCACCAAGAAGCCCAAGCGGGTCGGTCGCGGTCCGGGCTCGGGCACCGGCAAGACCGGTGGGCGCGGCATGAAGGGTCAGAAATCGCGGTCCGGCGTTGCCATCAAGGGCTTCGAGGGCGGCCAGATGCCGATCCACATGCGCCTGCCGAAGCGTGGCTTCAACAACATCAACACCAAGCGTCACGCCGTCACCAATCTGGCCAACATCCAGGCGTTCATTGACGCCGGGAAGCTGGATGCGGGACAGCCGATCGACGAGGCCGCTCTGGTTGCGTGCGGGCTGATCCGCCGGGTGCGCGATGGCGTTCGCATCCTGGGACGTGGCGAAATCACCACCGAAGGTCTTCAAATCTCGGTGACCGGTGCGTCGAAATCGGCAATCGAAGCGGTCGCGGCCAAAGGCGGCGCGCTGACGGTCGCGGCTCCGGCCGAAGCAGCTGCAGAAAGCTGAGGGACTGGCGTGCGCGCAACGCCGCGCATAGATAGGGTCGACACCCTGGCCAGAGGAGAGATCGATGGCATCTGCCGCTGAACAAATGGCTGCGAACATGAGTTGGTCGGCCTTTGGCAAAGCCAAGGACCTTCAGAACCGCATCCTGTTCACGCTCGGCCTGCTGATTGTCTATCGGCTTGGCACGTACATTCCGCTGCCAGGCATCAGCGCTGATCGGCTTGCCGATCTGGTCGAGCAGCTTCAGGGCGGTGTGATCGGCATTGCCAGCATGTTCACGGGCAACGCGCTCGCCCGCATGGCGATTTTCGCGCTTGGGATCATGCCGTACATTTCGGCCTCGATCATCATGCAGCTCGCGACGTCGATGGTTCCGTCCCTTGAGCAACTCAAGAAGGAAGGCGAGAGCGGGCGCAAGAAGATCAACCAATACACGCGATACGGCACGGTCCTTTTGGCGACAGTACAGTCCTACGGGATGGCCGTGGGCCTGCAATCGCAACCGGGCCTTGTGCTGAATCCGGGCCCGTTCTTTGTCGCGACGACGATGATCACCCTGGTCGGCGGGACGATGTTCCTGATGTGGCTGGGTGAGCAGATCACCGCGCGCGGCGTGGGCAACGGTATCTCCCTGATCATCTTCGTCGGCATCGTCGCCGAATTGCCATCGGCGCTTGCTCAATTCTTCGAGCTTGGCCGGACCGGACAGCTCCAGACGATCTGGATCGTCGGCATCATTCTCATGGCGATCGGCGTGATCTATGCGGTCGTTTTCATCGAGCGCGCGCAGCGACGAATACTGATCCAATATCCCAAGCGACAGGTCGGCAACCGGATGTACGGTGGTGAAAATTCACACCTGCCGCTCAAGATCAACACGGCCGGTGTCATTCCACCGATCTTCGCGACATCCTTGCTGCTGCTGCCGACGACGGCCGCCAGCTTCTCTGCAGCGGGTGGCGATGTCGGCTTCATGGGATCGCTTGCGGCGTTCCTCGGCCGTGGGCAGCCGGCGTACTTGCTACTTTTCGCGGGTCTGATCGCGTTCTTCGTGTTCTTCTACACGGCGGTCGTCTTCAATCCCGATGACGTTGCCGACAACCTCAAGAAACAAGGCGGCTTCGTGCCCGGCATTCGCCCCGGCAAACGCACGGCCGAGTACCTCGACTATGTCCTCACACGCCTCTCGGTGGTCGGCGCGATCTACCTGGTTCTGGTCTGTCTGCTTCCAGAGATCCTGATTTCCGAACTCAGTGTGCCGTTCTACTTTGGTGGAACATCACTTCTGATCGTCGTCTCAGTCACAATGGACACGATCACACAGGTGCAAAGTCACCTGCTGGCCCATCAGTATGAAGGGCTGATTGCGAAGCAAAAAATAAGCGGCAAACGCCGCTCTGGGAAGAAACGCACATGAACATCATCCTGCTTGGGCCACCAGGCGCGGGAAAGGGCACACAGGCCCGAATTCTGATGGACCGCGACGCAATGGTACAATTGTCGACTGGCGATATGCTGCGCGCCGCCGTGGCTGCCGGGACCGAAGTGGGTCAGAAAGCAGATGCCGTGATGAAGTCTGGCGGGCTTGTCTCGGACGATATCGTGATCGGTGTCGTTGACGAGCGCCTCGACCAGCCTGACGTCGCGCAGGGGGTGATCTTTGACGGGTTCCCGCGGACGACACCTCAGGCCGAGGCCCTGGACACGCTTCTCGCAAAGAAGTCGATGACCCTGGACGCCGTGGTCAACATCGAGGTTGATGATGCCGCGATGGTCGACCGCATCTCTGGCCGCTACACCTGCGGCAATTGCGGCGAAGGTTACCACGATCGCGACAAGAGACCGGCGGTTGACGGTGTCTGCGACAAATGCGGGTCGACCGAGTTCAAACGACGCAAGGACGACAATGCCGAAACGGTCGCCTCGCGCCTGAAGGAATACCATGCCGAGACGGCTCCGCTGATCTCTTACTACCAGGGAACTGGCAAGCTGAGATCGGTCGACGGCATGGCGCATATCGACGACGTGACGGCGTCAATCAAAACGGCTCTGGGCGCCGATTGAGGACGACGCCGGCGAAGAGTTGACAACGACGAAGTGATGCAACTTGCAGGGTTGACCGAATGCTAACCCCGACTATAGTTGCGCGCTTCCTGAACATAGGGAATCAGGCCCGTGGCCTGTGTAATTGACGGAGAGATCTGTGGCGCGCATTGCAGGCGTTAACATTCCGACGAACAAGCGGGTGCACATCGCGCTCACCTATATCCATGGGATCGGTCACAAAACGGCCGAGCGGATTTGCGACTCCGTTGGCGTGACACGCGATCGCCGTGTCAACGAGCTGTCAGATGCCGAGGTGGTCGCCGTGCGCGAATTCATCGATGGCAACGTGATGGTCGAAGGCGATCTTCGCCGCGACCGTGCCGTCAACATCAAGCGCCTGATGGATCTTGGCTGCTATCGCGGCCTGCGTCATCGCCGTGGCTTGCCGGTTCGCGGCCAGCGGACGCACACCAACGCGCGGACCCGCAAAGGCCCCGCCAAGCCGATCGCCGGCAAGAAGAAATAGGGGCAGTTATGGCGCGCGAAAGACAACGCACGAAGCGCAAAGAGCGCAAGAACATCACCGCCGGCGTGGCGCATGTGAACTCGTCGTTCAACAACACGATCATCACCATCGCCGATGCGCAGGGCAATGCAATCTCATGGTCTTCGGCCGGACACATGGGCTTCCGTGGATCGCGCAAGTCGACGCCTTACGCCGCACAGGTTGCGGCAGAGGACGCTGGCAAGAAGGCGCAGGAACATGGTGTGCGCACGCTCGAAGTTATGGTCCAGGGACCTGGCTCGGGGCGCGAGTCTGCACTTCGGGCACTTCAGGCGGTTGGCTTCCAGATCAGCGCGATCAAGGACGTCACGCCGATTGCCCACAACGGCTGCCGGCCGCCGAAGCGCCGCAGAGTTTGAGAACGCGACGATCTATTCCGGAGCCCCTCCCGCTACGGGACGGGCTCCTAAAGTGTTTCCTCGGGTGCGCGCCGGCTTGGATCTGCCGGGGCGCTAGCATGGAGGGCAGAGCATGATCCACAAGAATTGGCAGGAACTCATCAAGCCGGACGCGCTCGAGGTCGTCTCAGGCGACGACCCCGTTCGCAAGGCGACGGCTGTCGCAGAGCCGCTCGAGCGTGGCTTTGGACTGACGCTTGGCAACGCGTTGCGGCGCGTGCTGCTTTCGTCGCTGCAGGGTGCTGCGGTCACCGCGGTGCAAATCGATGGCGTGCTGCACGAGTTTTCATCCGTGACCGGGGTGCGCGAGGACGTCACTGACATCGTCCTCAACCTCAAGGGCCTGGCCGTGGCAATGGATGCCGAGGGCAGCAAGCGTCTGGCGCTGACGGCGACCGGGCCGGGTGTCGTGACAGCCGCCGATATCACCGAGATCGCAGGCGTCGAGATCGTGAACAAGGATCACGTCATCTGCCACCTGGATGATGGCGCTACGTTGCACATGGAACTGACCGTCTCGACCGGCAAGGGCTATGTCGCCGCCGAAAAGAACCGGCCGGAAGATGCACCAATCGGGTTCATTCCGGTCGATGCGATCTATTCGCCCGTCAAGCGCGTCAGCTACAAGGTCGACCCTACCCGTGAGGGTCAGGTCCTCGACTACGACAAGCTTTCTCTGTCGATCGAAACGGATGGGACGCTCAGCCCGGACGATGCGCTGGCTTATGCTGCGCGCATTCTTCAGGATCAGCTCCAGACCTTCATCAACTTCGAAGAGCCAAAGGAAGCCGGACGGGCCGAGGACGACGAAGGCCTTGAATTCAATCCGCTTCTGCTCAAGAAGGTCGACGAACTCGAACTCAGCGTTCGCTCCGCCAACTGTCTGAAGAACGACAACATCGTCTACATCGGTGATCTGATCCAGAAGACCGAAGCGGAAATGCTGCGGACACCGAACTTCGGGCGCAAGTCGCTGAACGAGATCAAGGAAGTCCTGACGACGATGGGGCTCCACCTCGGCATGGACGTGGCAGACTGGCCACCGGACAATATCGAGGATCTGGCAAAGAAGTTTGAGGATCAGTTCTGAATTACGGCGGGTGGGCGCAGTCCCACCCGGCGCGACGACCGGGCATCCGCCCCAAGGAGGCCGCCGTTAGATGCGGCCGGACAAAGTATAAATGAAAACGGAGACTGAGAATGAGACACGGAAACGGCTACCGGAAGCTCAACCGGACCCATGAGCACCGCAAGGCGATGTTCGCAAACATGGCCTGCTCGCTGATCGAACACGAGCAGATCAAAACGACGCTGCCGAAGGCGAAAGAACTGCGCTCGATCGTCGACAAGCTGATCACCCTGGCCAAGCGCGGCGATCTGCACGGTCGCCGTCTTGCTCTTTCCAAGATCAAGCAGGAACCGGCTGTCGCGAAGCTTTTTGAGACGCTTGGGCCCCGCTATGCCGAGCGCGCCGGTGGTTACACCCGCGTCCTCAAAGCAGGCTTCCGCTATGGCGACATGGCTCCGATGGCGATCATTGAGTTGGTCGACCGTGATCCGGATGCCAAAGGTGCCGGCGACCGTGCGCGTGTCGAGGCCGAGGACGCGGTTGCGGCCGAAGACTGACCACCGGAACCTGCATCGGTCAGACTTGTACACTCGGTCGGGCTTGGCGGCCCGGCCAACAACGCCTACTCTGACGTCACTTTGGGAGACGGCAGATGCGCTCAGGATCAATTCTCTTCTTCAGTGTCATGCTTCTGGCAGCGTGTGGGATGTCGTCACCGAACGCACAGGGTGTCGACCGAACCATCACAACAGACGACACGCCGCAGGCTCGCACCGTTCCGAAGTCCAAGGCGGAAATTGCCCTGAGCTTCTCGCCGGTCGTGAAACAGGCCGCACCTGCCGTTGTGAACATCTACACGAAGAAAGTCGTCGAACGCCGCCGCAGCCCGTTCGCTGGTGACCCGTTCTTCGAACGCTTCTTCCGGGACATGTTTCCGCAGCCACGGACCCGTCGCCGGATCGAGAACTCTCTCGGTAGTGGTGTGATCCTCGATGCCTCCGGTGTCGTTGTCTCGAACCACCATGTTGTCGGTGGCGCCGATGAAATCACGGTCATCCTGCAGGACCGTCGAGAATTTCAGGGGCGCGTTGTCTTCGCCGACAAGGAACTGGATCTGGCGGTTCTTCAGCTCGAAGATGCCAGCAATCTGCCAACGCTCGGTTTGCGTGACAGCGATTCACTCGAAGTCGGTGATCTGGTTCTCGCCATCGGAAATCCGTTCGGCGTGGGGCAGACGGTGACCAGCGGCATCGTCTCGGGGCTGACCCGCAGTGGCGGCGCGCGCCGCGGAGGAGCCGGTGTCTTCATCCAAACGGATGCAGCCATCAATCCCGGGAACTCCGGTGGCGCGCTGGTCGACATGCAGGGACGCCTGATCGGCGTGAACACGGCGATCCTCAGCCGGTCTGGCGGGTCGAACGGCATTGGTTTCGCAATTCCGGCAAATCTCGTCGCCCGTGTGGTGAACTCCGCGCAAGCCGGGCAGACCGAGTTGGTGCGCGCGTGGTTCGGGTTCGACGGGCAGTCGGTCACAGGCGAGCTGGCTTCGGCGATCGACCTTGTCACGCCGCGCGGTATTCTGATCGAGGCGTTGCATCCCGAAAGCCCGTTGGTTGCCGCCGGTTTGAAACGGGGCGATGTGATCACGACGCTCGGCGGAGAGGACGTGAATACCGTGCAGGAGCTCGAGTTTCGCGCCACCACGATGTCGCTCGGAGCCTCCGCAACGCTCGGCTTTCTTCGTGCCGGGAGGGAACGAATCGCTCAGATCACACTCGCGGCGGCACCCGCTACGCCCGCCCCCGACCGGCGGGAACTTGGTGCGGATGACGGGTTGCCGGGGTTAGTCGTGGCCAATACGAACCCGGCAATGATTGATGAACTGGATCTTTCGGTCAGAAGCAAGGGCGTGCTCGTGCTGTCCTCCCGTGGACCGGCGCGCCGCGTCGGGCTGCGTGATGGCGATTTTGTGCGTGGCGTCAATGGTACGCCCGTGGCCAACGTTTCAGAGCTCGTGCAGGAATTGCAGGGGACGGCTGGGGACACAAAGCTTCAGATCGAACGAAATGGTCGGCTGGGAGAAATAAGATACCGGCGTGCCTCGTGAACGATCTCTTTGATCACGCGGTGGCGGCCGACACCACAGATGCGCCTCTCGCCGATCGGCTTCGGCCGCAGTCGCTGTCGGACGTCGTCGGCCAGGATCATATTCTCTCGGCGGACGGACCGCTTGGCGCCATGCTCGCCGCGCGTGATCTCGGGTCCTTGGTGCTGTGGGGCCCACCCGGCGTTGGCAAAACGACGATTGCGCGGTTGCTCGCCGAGGCGACGGACCTCGTCTTCGAACAGATCAGCGCGATCTTCTCGGGTGTCGGGGATCTGAAAAAAATCTTCGATGCTGCGCGAATGCGCCGCGCGTCTGGGCGCAAGACCTTGCTCTTCGTGGACGAGATCCATCGCTTCAATAAAGCCCAGCAAGACAGCTTCCTGCCTCACATGGAGAACGGAACAATAGTGCTGGTCGGTGCGACGACAGAAAACCCCTCGTTCGAGCTCAATGCAGCCGTTCTCAGCCGCGCCCAGGTCCTGGAACTTCGCCGTCTCGATGAAGTCAGCTTGAAGCGCATTCTCGAACGTGCCGAGGATCTGACCGAACCTTTGCCGCTGGATGATCAAGCACGGCATGCGCTGATCACAATGGCTGACGGCGATGGGCGGACGCTGCTAAACTTGGTCGAGCAAATCCTGCACCTGCCCGGACGGGAGCCCCTTGGAACCGAAGATCTCGCGAAACTTCTGACGCGGCGGGCACCTGTCTACGATAAGTCGGGCGACGGCCACTACAATCTGATCTCGGCGCTGCACAAATCCGTGCGCGGTTCCGATCCTGACGCGGCGCTTTACTGGCTCTCTCGAATGCTGGAAGGCGGCGAGGATCCGCGCTTTTTGGCACGACGAATCACGCGTATGGCGATCGAGGATATCGGCCTTGCCGATCCGCACGCGATGGAGCAGTGCATTGCGGCCTGGCAGACCTATGAGCGCCTTGGGTCACCGGAGGGCGAACTTGCCCTCGCACAAGCTGTGATTTTCCTGGCGCTTGCACCGAAGTCCAATGCCTCCTACCGCGCTTACGGGGCCGCGCGTGCTGCTGCCGCGCAAACTGGGTCGAAGCCACCGCCAAAGCACATCCTGAACTCTCCGACGCGCATGATGAAGGATCTCGGTTACGGACGCGGGTACAGTTATGACCACGACGCCGAGGACGCATTCTCCGGCCAGCACTATTTTCCGGACGGAATGGACCGACCGTCGTTTTATGTCCCGACCGATCGTGGTGTCGAGAAAGACATCGGTGAACGCATGGCTCACCTCTCCGGGCTTCGAAAAGAGCGTTCTCGATCGTGATGGAGAAGGTACTACTCGTTGCTGCGGGCGGTGCGCTCGGATCTGTTTTACGGTTTCTGAGCGTATCTTTGCTCGGTCGTCTGACGGGTGATCCGGCAACCGGAACACTCCTGGTGAATGTTGCCGGGTCCTTCCTGATGGGCTGCTTGTTCGTCCTGCTGATCGAACACGCGGACGGTGTGCTAAGCCGTTTCATGCCCTTCCTGTCTGTTGGGCTTCTTGGTGGTTTCACCACATTCTCGGCATTCTCGCTCGATGCTCTGCGGCTTTTCGAAAGTGGAAAACCTTGGGTGGCTGGCTTCTATGTCCTGGGCTCCGTCAGCCTTTCATTGTTGGCTGTGATTGTTGGCGTGGCCGTCATGCGGGCGCAAACCGCATGAGTGCCGTTGAGTTTGTCACTATTGGCGACGACGAAGCAGAGCAACGCGTCGACCGGTGGCTGCGCAAGCGAATCTCCGGCTTGACTCAGGGGCAGGTTGAAAAGCTTTGCCGACGCGGAGAAGTCCGCGTGGACGGTGGACGGGTAAAGGCCTCGACCAGGGTCGGTCCAGGGCAGGTCGTCCGCATTCCGCCAATCCGGATGGATCCGGTACGGCGTCCTGCAAGTGCCCCGGCTGCGCATGACCCAATGCCCGAGAGTCTTGTTCAAACACTGCGCGAGGCAGTGATTTTCATGGATGACGATCTCATTGCGTTGAACAAACCGCCGGGATTGTCAGTGCAGGGCGGGACCGGGCAGAAGCAACATGTCGTTGGCGCCCTGCCCGCGCTGTGTTTCGGGAAGGCCGACCCGCCAAGGCTGATCCATCGTCTCGATCGCGACACATCTGGTGTTCTTCTGCTGGCCCGGACTGGGCGGGCGGCGACTGCATTGGGGCAGACTTTTCAGAGACGAAGCGTTGAGAAGATCTACTTCGCGGCAGTGGCCGGCGTTCCAAGGCTTGCAGCCGGTACAATCCGGTATGGCCTTAGAAAAACGGGCGGGCGGAATAACGAACGCATGGAAGCGGTGCATCCTGACGACCTCCAAACGACGGAAGAAGCAAAGTCCGCCATCACCGAGTATGCAGTGGTCGAACGCGCCGGCTTGCGGCTATCTTGGATCGCCCTTCGCCCAGTCACCGGCCGGACGCATCAGCTTCGGGTCCACATGGCAGAGATTGGATGCCCGATCGCTGGTGACGGTAAATACGGTGGCCGGGGACAGGAGAATCTTGGTGACGGATGGGGTGGGGGACTCGGCGGCGCGCTAAGCCGCAAATTGCATTTGCACGCTGCGCGGCTCCGCTTCGACCACCCTGCCAAGAAGGAAACGATCACGATCTCTGCCGGTCTGCCTGCTCACATGCAGCGAACATGGGATGTCATGGGGTGGGAGATGACCGATTGGCAGGATCGAACCGCTTGGATCGAGTGAGCGGTTCGGGAGCGCAGGAAAGTTTCGAAAACCTTCGATCAATTAACGTCCGTTGGCTACTGAACAATCAGTTCGGCGTGTAACGCGCCTGCGGTCTTTATTGCTTTCAGGATATCGATCATGTCGCGCGGACCAATTCCCAGCGCGTTCAACCCGTCGACCAGATCCGCCAACGTGACGTTTTCATCAACCAGTGCCAGACGATTCTCGGCTTCCTCGTCGATCTCGATCCCGGTTCGCGGCAATGCGAGGGTTTCGCCATCGGCGAACGGGTTTGGCTGCGACGCGATTGGCGCTTCGTTCACGCGGATTGTCAGGTTTCCCTGGCTGACGGCAACCCGGCTGATCTTGACGTCAGACCCGAGAACAATTGTGCCAGAGCGCTGATCAACGACGACGCGCGCCTTTTGTGACGGCGTCACCTCCAGATTCTCCACCCTCGCGATGAGTCGAGCAGGTCTGACGCGAGCAGCGTTCGGATCTAACGTGACAGTTCCGCTGTCAGACATCGATGCGACGTCGCTGCCCAACGCCGAATTGATGGCCTCTTCGATCCGCACGGCAGTGGTAAAGTCAGGATCTCGCAGGGCGAGGCGGATCCGGGAAAGATCATCCAGAACGAAAGGGACTTCGCGTTCGATCCGAGCGCCCCCCGGGATTGTTCCCGAGGTTGGGACACCGATCTGTGTCGCTGCGCCGTCACCTTCTGCGGCAATGCCGCCGGCGAGGATCGGTCCCTGTGCCACTGCGTAGATTTCTCCATCAGCGGCATTTAGGGGAGTCATTATCAACGTACCGCCGATCAGATTCTTCGCGTCTCCGATCGCTGAAACGGTGACATCGATCCGGCTTCCCAAACGGGCAAATGAGCCAAGAGTTGCTGTCACGATCACGGCTGCGACATTCTTGGGACGGAACTGTTCTCCTTGAACATTCACGCCGAGTCGTTCGAGCAGGTTGCTGAGCGCCTCTTCGGTGAACGGTGAATTCCGAATTCCATCTCCTGATCCGTTGAGGCCTACAACGAGGCCGTAACCGACGAGATCGTTGCCACGTACACCTTCGAATTCCACGAGGTCTTTGATCCGCGGTCCCGCTTGTGTCGCTCCGACGAATGTGATGCACATCACGAAGATACACGACGGCAGAACCCGAAGGAGTGTTTTCAATGCCCTGAACATTCCTCTCACAGGAAGTTCACCAATGACAGGTTGGACATTCTTGCAGTTGTCGCGAAGGCAGTTTCAAGTTGTCGTTCGAGCTCTGTCAGCTCAAGCGTTGACTCGACTTGATCTACGCCAGCCAGATTGTTGAATGCAATTGTCAGAGAAGCCTCGGATGCTGCGTTTCTCGCCTTTACGTTGGCAATGCGCTCTTCGGCGGATCCCACACGACTTTGCAGACCGATGATGTTTGAAACATCAGAGCGCAATCCCTCCGATGCAAGCTCGGCGATAAGGCGTCTCTGATTATCCGGTATACCATTCGTCATATCAAAAGCTGCGCCAAGCGCCACAACATTCGCCATGATCGATCTCAACGGATCTTCCGTTGCCTTCACCGCGTAGTCCACCCGCTCGCCAGGGCCAACTTCAGTTTGCGGCGCATCTCCGGCACCACCCAGATAGATTGAAGTATCGAAGGTACCGCCAGGGTTGACAAACTCGGATACTAGGTTGGCGTAAGCAGTTGTAGCATCAGGTTGGGCTTCGAGAAACGGAACACCCAGTGTCTGAATGGTTGCGACGTCCGCGACAGCTCTGCCAGCCGAGCCGTCGTCACCCGAGAAAAGTGGGCGTCCGGCAAACTGTGCATTCAAACTGCTGACCACTGACCCTAGCTCTTCGCGGGCAGTTGCAGAAACCGCTTCGAAGTCCCTCGTCGTACCATTCGTCGTCAACAGATCGGTGGTATCCGCGAGCGATTGTCCAATGTTACGCGCTTGTTCGAGTGCAGATTGCGTCACACTTGCGCGTGCCTCGGAAAGTGCGACTGCTTCCGTATAGTCCTGAAGATCTACGAGGGACTTTTCAACTTGCATCAGTCCACTGACATTGCCGTTCAGTTCGCGAGTGACATCGTCGAAACGACCGGTCACGGCCTGAGCGCGGACGGCGTCGGCCCGTTCACGCAGCGACGTTATCAGAAGCGACATGCTCGCGCTGCGGTGCTGGGGGGGAAACCCAAACTCTGGCATCAGCGTATCTCCGTCAGCTCTTCCAGCATCCTGGAAGCGGTCTGGATGACCTGAATATTTGCCGCGTATGCCTGCTCGATCTGGATCAGGCTCTGCAACTCTGCATCCTGATCGACTCCAATCTCTCGGGCCTCTGATGCCGCGAGCGTCTCACGCGTCGAGATGAGAGCGCTGGCTTCTGCATCCAACCGTGTGCGTCTCTCACCTGTGAAGGAAGCGATGCCAGATACGATTTGAAATGTACTCTTCGTGCCCGAAAGACCGGTAACCGAGACTGTTGCTGTTGTCGTCATTGCGTCGAGCATTGCTCGGGGTAGGACGTCTGAGAAAGTCGGTCCGCTGCCAACAGCGTTTAAGCCGTCTCGCAGTCTCGTCGCATCACCACCCTGACTTGGATCAGCCAGCACGTTGACGGATATGCGTTTTGCCAGTCCGTCAACAATTGTCGGGTCGAACGATGCACCACCGTCGGTGAACAGGCCTGCGTCACCTGGCAACAGCGTTGGATCTACACCACTGTCTTCGAACCGCTGAATCAAGTCTGCAGCGAACTCATCGATCTGCGTCGTTAGATCAAGACCAAGTTCGTCGCGTACCTTGAAGTTTCCAAACAGCGAACCTGCTGTGAGTGTTTGGGCGCCAGTGGCACCGGGTGTCAGATCCAGGCCAGAAAGCGTCACGCCGGACAACGCGCCGCCTCCAGCAGGATCATAGATCATACCGGAGGTAATGATCGGCGAACGTGTGAACTCTAGTTCGACCGGTTCTTCGGCGAGCAAGAACTGGCCCTGTACGGTCGTCAGGAAGGTCTTGTTGTTTTCCTGTGGCAGCACCCTAACCGGCACGATCGCCGCAACCTCGTCTATCAACAGTTCCCGCTGGTTCACCAGTCCCGCGACGTCCCGACCGCCCACGCTCAACCGCGTGATCTTTTCGTTCAACTTGTCGATCTGATCGATGTTGCGATTCACTGTCTCGACCTCTTGCGCGATCCGGAAGTCCGCATCCTGCCGCTCAATGGCGATTTGATCCGAAAGCCCGTTCAGGAAGGACGTCACGTCCTTGGCCGCCTCGACCGCCGCGATTTGGCGCGACTCTTCTTCCGGCGTCTCTGCGAGTTGGCGCAGGCTCGCCTCGAACTGTTCGACGCGCCTGAAAAGTCCGTCGTCTCCGGTGGCTTCACCGAATGAAGCACCCAGACGAGCCAAGGATTCGGCCTGAATATCCACGGCGGCGGCATCACCGTCTGCGAGCCGACGGGTGGCGGTTAACTCCGGTGCTGAGTTCCGGACGACTTGATCTACGCGCACACCAGCTCCACGACCCTCGAGCGCTTGAGCAGATATATCGACGCTCTGGCGCGCATATCCCTTTGTCAGAGCGTTCGCGAGATTGTTTGACGCCACTTCGGCAAGCCTGCCGGTGACGTTTAAGCCGCTCAGGGCATTCGAAAAAGAGCCGGAAATCGACATGATCAGTTCCTGTTAACCGGATCGCACATCCGAAGTTACCGTTTCAGGCTTGTTGTTTCCTGGAGCATCTCATCGACGGTTCGGATGACCGTCGCATTCGAAGAGAATGCCCGCTGCGTCACGATCATGTTCGTCAGTTCTTCGGCTACATCGACCGTACTTTGCTGCAAGGCGAAGCCAGAGATGTCACCAGCCGGTCCTGCACCTGCATCGAAGAAGAAAACGTCGCCACTATCTTGTGAAATCTCAAACGCCTGATTGTCGAGTGCGGTCAACCCGTTCGGATTTGGCACGGTCGCGAGAGGGATCTTGTAAAGCGCTCTTCGCTGTCCCGTGTCATAAACGCCGGACAAAGTACCGTCCGGGTCGAATTCCAAACCCTGCAGGTTTCCGGCCGGAGCACCGTTCTTGGAAAGACCATTTGGCGTGAACGGCGCCGCAAGTTGACTGAGACCGGTTCCTGTGGCCGTGGATTGAAGCTGTACTTCGATCGGTCCGTCGACGACATGCAGGGTGAGCGCGCCCGTGGTGGCATCAAAAGCTGCAGTCGTACCGGCACCCTGTGGATTGGCCGGGTTTGCCGCTGACGGGGTTGCCGTCAAGAGCGTTCCCGGGCTGTTCCGTGTGCCGTCGAAGGTGAGATCGAAATCGGCGACCAACGCCGACGCACTGTCGGTTATCGAGATGTTCCATTGGTTCGAGAGCCCAGCTGCGGGCAACACCGGTGTGTAGTCGATCACAAGCTGATGCTTCACACCCAGGGCATCGAAGTACTCGATCGGTGACGAGATCGTTGCGCCGGTTGCGCCAGCTGCAGTCTCATCGGCCGGGAGGTTCACACCCAATTCAATGCGCGTTGTCGAATCTGCGGCGGTCAGAAAGGCTGAGAGCCGCACGGGTTCGAGCGAGGTGGGACTATCACGGACAATGTTCCCAGCGACGCTGCCTGTGGCATCGGTTGGCCAACCTTGGAGAACCAGCCCGCCCGGTGTCACAAGGTATCCATCTTCATTCTGGCGGAAAGACCCGGTTGCGACCATCTGAAATGGGCGCTGAGCAGCCGGGTCTTCAACGGCCGTAATTGGTGTGACAGGCAGGAGACCGGCGCCCGAGACGGCGATGTCAGTTGCTTCGTTAGACGTAATCAGTGTACCCGAGGATGCAACGTCCCGAAATGTCGAGACCCGGACGCCGCCCGCAGAAAAAGTTCCCCCGCTGCCGGCCGTCACAAGGGACGAAAAGTCCACGTCGGCCCGGCGATATCCGTTGGTGTTCGAGTTCGCAATGTTGTCCGAGATTACGGCGAGACGGGTCGAATTCACCCCCAGACCTGCAACACCTGCATTCAAACCAGACGACAGACTCATTTTACAACCTCTTTCTGGTGTTGTGATTACGCGATTGACCCGAAGTCTTACCGATCAGACTTAAGGCCGTCCTAATTCCCCACGCCATTGCGCAGCAGTATGATTGCGATTCGCCGGTTCTTTGAGGCAAATGGGTCGGGATCGATCGGGTTCGTCGCCGCCTGTCCGCTGACACGGACGATGCGTTCAGACGGAAGGCCACGCGCGTTCATCAACCTGCGCGCCGCATTCGCCCGGTCGGCGCTCAACTCCCAGTTCGAGTATCCATCCTGCCGGGTGAACGGCGCTGCGTCGGTGTGCCCGGAGATCGCGATGTCATTTGTGGTCTGACCAAGGATCGGCACAAGAATGTCTATCAAATCTCCAAGAACCGGCGCCGGCTCCGCACCGCCAGTTTCAAAGAGCGGCTCATCCTGGATGTCGACAATCTCGATCACGATACCCTCGGGGGTCATACGCATCGTGAAGTGTTCCAGCAATCCATCGCCACCGACTGAACTCATCTGGTCGACAAGGTTGTCTGCGACGCCTGACAACGCGCCGTTTTGTGCGCCGTTTTGCGCCTGACCCGTGCTGGAGGCTTCAGTGGCTCCGTTCTCGTTTGCGCCTGGCTCGAGTTCCTCGCCGCCCTGTTCCCCAACCGCGCCGAAGGTGCCGTCGCGCTCGTCCGTGAAAGGCGATGTCGGCCAGGCGTCTTCGTCAATGGGAAGCCCCGCGCGCGGTGCCGGAAAGCCCTCTTCCAGATCGGGTGAGGCGTCCAGTTCCCCCAAGTTCTCGCCAAGTGTTTCATTCGTCGGGCGCGCCCTTACACCGTCGTTGCGCGACCCGGCTGCAGTATCTTCGGAGAACATCGTGTCGCCGTTCAGCATACCCGCACCACCGGCGGACACGGCGCTAATCGGTATAGACGGATCGAAAAAGTCCGCCAGCCCCTTGCGTTGTTCCTCGCTCGTCGCGTTCAGGAGCCACATGAGCAGAAAGAAGGCCATCATCGCCGTGACGAAATCCGCATAGGCAACTTTCCAGGCACCGCCATGGTGCCCGTCACCGCCCGAGACCTTCTTCTTCTTGATTATGATGGGTGCAACTTCGCTCACGACCTTCCCCGCGGGACTTCTGTGGCAAAGCCTTAGCGTGGAACACTTATCGCACCGTTACGCGCGGGAGATTTTTTGGTTAATCCATCAGTAAGCCTCTGCGTTCATGGTGCCTCGGAAGCGCGTTAGAAGGATGCGTGCGTCGTTCAGAAGGGTACGGGTATGGATCAGAGTGGCGATACGATTCTTCAGCGAAAGGTCCGCGGCCCGAAGATGCGGATCTCGGGTTTCCCGGCGATGGAACCGCTCTGCGCCGCATTCGCATCCCACGCCGCGACGATGGCGCGCAAACAGCTCCGCAATGGGATCGACGTAACCGTCTATGGGTACGAAGTCGTTCGTCACGGCGACTATCTGCGGCAGCTCTATGCGCCCTCGGCGATCTATATCCTTCAGTTCCCCGGGACCGGTGGGGCGAGCCTCATCAAGGCGCACCCGCGATTGCTAGGCAAGGTGCTGGACCTGTCGCTCGGGGGCGATGGCAGTTTCGAACATGCCGGCGAGGGCCGCGAACTGACCTCGATTGATCACGCGATCTATGGCCGTTTCGTGGATCTCGTCTCAAAGTCGTTCGACGAAGGCATTCTGGAACTTTGTGGTCGCTCGGCGCTCGGCGCCTCCCGCAAGGTTCGCTTCGAAGAACAGCCCGGCATGGTGCGAATCGCGCCGGACCGGGCGGAAGTGTTTGTTATCAAACTGAACTTTCACATCGCTGAGGACAGGCGCGGGGCCGGGCTCGACTTTGTCATTCCGGTCGCAGGGCTGGAACCCCTGAAACGGGACCTGGCCTCGAACGTCCAGACCGGGGACCCTACGGTCATGCAATGGGCCCGGCACATGTATGACAAGGTCATGGATCTGCCCATACCGGTGGACGGCGTGATCCCGCTTGGGACCTATACCGTTGGTGAACTGAGTCGGCTTGAACAGGGTATGTGCCTGGAGCTTCCGCCGAACGCGATCGACGAGGTTCAGCTTCAGGTCCAGACGATCGAGGGCATGGAGCCAGTCACGAAGGCTCGACTCGGCGTTAAAGGTCGAACAAAGGCCCTGCGCCTGATGGATGATCCCGACGAAGAGTTCGTCAAACCGCTGCTGGACATGCCTCGTCCATAGCCCGCCGACTCTGAAGTCGCACGCAGCGGCCGTCCCTGCGGATCAAATCTCAGCCACGGTCTGAAGCCAACCCAGCCCATCTTCGGTTCGGCCGCGCGGTCTGTACTCGCAGCCAACCCAGCCTGAATACCCCAGCGCATCCATCTGTTCGAACAGAAAGCTGAAGTTGAGTTCGCCATCGTCGGGCTCGTGCCGCTCGGGCACGCCGGCGATCTGGATGTGCCCGATTTCTTGCGCGAGCCTCTCCATGCGGCGGGTCAGATCACCCTCCATGATCTGAGCGTGATAAAGATCGAACTGGAGCTTCAGGTTCGGCGCTCCGACCGTGTTGATGATCGCCATCGCCTGATCTGACCGATTCAGAAAGTAGCTGGGCATGTCACGAGAGTTGATGGGTTCGATCACCAGCACCCGGTCACCTGCCTCCTCCGCCGCCCAGGACAGATTGTCCACAAATGTCGCCTGCGCGCTCTTTCCGGCGGCGTTGCCCGCCATCACGTGGATCGCACCGGGACCGATAACCGCCGCATACTCCAGAGCCTGCTGGAACGTGTCGCGAAACTCCTGCTCACGCCCCGGTATCGCCGACATTCCGCGCTCACCGGCCTGCCAATCCCCGGGAGGCGCATTGAACAAGGCCTGCTGCAAGCCGTGCGCATCCAAAGCCGCGCGAATCTCTGAGGGGTCGAAATCGTATGGAAACAGAAACTCGACACCCCGAAATCCGCACTTCGATGCTGCAGCGAAACGGTCCAGAAAATCATGCTCATTGAACATCATCGACAGATTGGCGGCAAACTTTGGCATCGGCGTCCTCCTGGGCAGGAGGCCATGCTGGCCAAGGCGTGTCGCTACGTAAAGCGATTTCCTGTCCGGACAATTCAGCGATCAAGCCTGCGGCGCACCTCGGCTAGAGACTCCATCACCTGGACCTCCTTCCCGGAGTCCAAAAAGATCGTGACGACGCTTCCGGTCGCCGGGCCCTTTTGCTCGATCATTGAAATCCGGGCGATCGGGATGCCGACAGGCTCGGAGGACTCAAGCAAGGTCAACCAAAGCCACTCAGTCATTCGGCCAGCCCCAATAGGTGTTCAGAACCTCCTTTAGGTCCGCGCGCGCGGACTCGAGCGACAGATGCGTTTGCGCATAGTCGACAACCCGCTGCTCCATCCGTCTCATGGCCACCGGATCGTTCAGGTAGCGGCTGATCGCGGTTGTGAGCTGCGGCACGACGGGCAGGTCCAGATGGATCTTCTCGCAGACATCATCAGGAATGTCTGAAAAGGCCGCGTATTCCGGCACGATGATGACTTTGCCGAAGCCAAGCGCGCGTGCAGCGACGCCCGAGGTTTCACCGGCGGATGGAAAGCGCATCAGCGGCAGGACGTCGGCGGCAAGCGTGTAGTCGTCGAAGTCGGCGTCGGACAGGTAGCCGGTCACTTGAATGCTCGAGGCGTGGCGGGACTGACCGATCAGTTCCATCGCCGGATCCCATTCGCAAGCGCCCGCCACGATCAACCGAGCGTCCGCGCTTTGATCGCGCACTTCCTCGAAGGCAGCGATCACCCAATCGAGCCGCTTGGCTGGTGTCACATAGCCGCCTGCAAGAATGATGAACTGCTCGGGGTCCAACCCAAGCCGGTCGCGCGCCTCGTCCTTCGAGCGCGTGATCGCGTTGCTTTGCTCGACACCGATCGCGTAGTGCGGAATCACATGGATCGGCGTCGACACCTCCTGCAATTCGATCTGAAAGCGCGCCCAGCGCGAGTGTACGATCACGGCTTCGGCGCGGTCACAGATTGTCCGGTTGACCCTCAGATAAAAATCGAGTCGCGGGGTGTAGAAGCCTTTCGCGCGTTGCAGGGCCGCCCGCCTGCCGAACGCCCCCTCGGAGTCTTCCAGGCCCCGCAGGTATCCCGCGAAGTCGCCCTGGGCCAACGTGCGTTCGGTGTGGATGTGGTGCAGCGACAGATCATGCAACTCGACGATGGCCCCGCCACGGCGCGCCTGTTCAAGAATGTAGCCGTGATGCACATTGTTTCCGAGCTGCAGCAGCGTTTGGCGTTCGCCTGCAATGGCTTCGCTCGGCGCGATGGCACGCCGCCCTTCGCGTTGGGCCGCTTCCTCGGTCACGAACACGAGCCCCTCGAATTCGGGATCCGACGCAATCAGCGTTTCGGTATAGTTTGCAATTCCCGAGGGCGAAGGCGCCAGCGGGGACCAGACATACCCCATGGGCCTATCCGGCGCGCCGCGTCACTTGCAGATGCTCCCGCGCTTCCAGCGCGGTGATGCGATCCTCCAACGCCATGATCCGCTTGGCCAATCGCGTATCCAGGGTCTCCATCCGCATTTCATAAATATCCAGTGCCTGACGTGCAGCGGCATGGGTGACGAGCGTTTGCTGGATCTCTTTCTGGATCTCACGCCTTATCTGGCGCCGCAACTTTGCGGCCAAGGACGGAAACATCTTCTTCAGCGAGAGCACGCGCAAACTCCGGTTCTCAGGACACCACCGACCCGCCCAAGGACGGACACCTGCAGGTGTACCAGCGACGCCTTAACCATAGGTTTTCCGCGCCGCCGCATTGATGCGAAACCCGGCGGCTTAGTGCCGGATTAACCCATTGGCGCCAAAAGACCGCGAAAGATGATCGGACGCCCATGATCCTGAACCACCAGCACGGATTTATCTTTGTCCATGTGCCAAAGGCGGCTGGCACGACGATCACCCGCGCACTCTCGCCGTTGACAACCTTTCGTGATCTCGAGCTTGGCGGCACAAAGTACGGCGAGGCAATTCAGGAGTTGTTCGCGTCGCGATTCGGCCTGCGCAAGCACTCGACAGGCGCCGTCATTCGCGGCAAGTGCCCGCCGCATATCTGGCGCCGGTTCTTCGTCTTCGCCTTCGTGCGGTCACCCTATGCGCGGGCCTATTCGGTGTATCGCTTCTTGCAACGCTGGAAGGAAGGCCCACACCATGCGGAGGTAATTGACCTCGACTTCACCGCGTTTCTGCAGTCGCCAAAGCTGGACTGCAATGAGATCGAGATCGCTCGCCCGCAAGCGCACTGGCTGTGCAAGGACGGCGCAGTTCTGCCCGGAATCGATTTCGTTGGACGGGTCGAGAGCTTTGCCGAAGATTTCTCCTTCGTTCTCTCCGTCATCCATCGCACCCGCACCGGGTGGGACGAGGAACGCCAAGACAACGTCTCGGCGGCTGTGGGCGAATGGGAACAACACATGTCGCCCGCCAATGTCGCCCGGATCGAGGCGCTTTATGCCGAGGATTTCGCCATTTGGGACTTTCCGCGCTTTGCGCCGGTCAGCGGCATACCAGATCGAGTGGCATCCGGCTGAGCGGTTCAGACCCCGCCTCGGTCACCAGCGAGGTCCGGCCCAGTGTCAGCGCAGTCCCTGTCGCACTGTCCATCAGGATCATGTGCAGGAAGAAGACCATGCCGGGCTCCATGATCGTCGGCGCCCCGTCATAGAACATCTGATCCTCCATCCATGACGGTGAGAACCGGGGGCCGAGCGCATATCCGCAGGCATTCAACCGATGTGCGGACATGCCCGCGGCATCCAACGTTCGGGCATGAGCTTCGAACACGGCCCCCATGGGATCGCCGGGCCGCATCGCCGCTTCGCAGGCCTGAAGCGCATCGGCTGCGGCCTGCTGCATCGATCGATGCTCGGCGCGTGGGTTGCCGATGACAACGGTTTTCATGTTGGCCGAGTGGTAGTGCCGGTAGGTCCCCGCCCATTCCAGGGTCAGCTGGTCCTGCGCATCGAGATGCCTGCGGCCCGACCGGTAGCGGCACAAAAGCGCGTCAGCACCCGAGCCGATGATGAATTCGTTGGCCGGGTAGTCGCCGCCGCCCGAGAAGATGACATTGTGCATCGCGGCCAGGATCGCGCCTTCGTCCGCACCCGCGCGCGTCTCGTCCATCGCGGCATCGAACGCTGCATCGCCCAGTTCCGCCGCCCGGCGCACATAGGCAATCTCGGCGGGTGACTTCACCAGCCGCAGTTCACCCATCAGGTCCGAAGCGTCGATCAATCCGTCGATCGCCGCCGCGACCTGCTGACCGTTCCTGTGGGTCAGTCCGTGTGTGGCGGTCTCCCAACCCAGGCGCGTCTCCGCGAGGCCCAACTCGGACAAGAGGGCCGAAAGATCCAGCGCCGGATTTGCACCTGCCGCGTCCTTCCAAACCCGCACATCCTGGATGTTCGACGTCCGATGAGCCTGGCGCAGGTCGGCGGACCGGGTCAACAAGACCGGCTCACGCTCCAGCGGCACGATCAGACACTGGAAGAAGCAGTAACCGAACGTGTCATACCCCGTCAGCCAGAACTGGCTTTCCGGCGCGAACAGCAACAGCGCATCCAATCCTCGCAGCGCCATCGAAGCGCGCGTGCGTGCCAAGCGTTCTGCGTACTCTTTATCAGAAAAATGCAGCATCTTTCCCCCGTTCCGACCAGAGGCCGGTCACTTGCCCCACTTGCGCGGGTGGTCGTTCTCATCCTCGATCTTCTGCGCGCCGCTCACCGGTATCTTCCGTTCGGACGGGATGCACAGCATGTTCTTCGAACTGATGGCCCCGAAGATGTTCTCGATGTCACCTTTGTGGTTCTCCGGATTGAACATCGGCGGCAGGTGCCAATACATGTCGTATGACAGATCGCCGACCAGCCGGATCAGATCCGGAGCGTGCTCGGGATCATGCGCTTCAAGATACAGGATCGGTCGCATCTTCTCGATTAGCCCGCGCGCACCGCGCACGACCTGTGCCTCCATCCCTTCGACATCCGCCTTGAGCAGATGGATCGCCTTCGGATCCAGAATCTCGTCGAGTGCCTCGACCCGAACCCGCACGCCTCCTGTGCCGGTCAGGGCGTCCAGCGACAGGCCGCCGAAATTGAGTTCGCGGGCGGGGTCGGGGCGTTTGAGGGTCAACCAATCAGAGGTTTCACCGCACCCCGCGTTGAACGCCTGCACATTCACCAAATCGTTCAATGCGAGGTTGGCGCAGAGTTGTTGAAACACGGACATCTGCGGCTCGAACGCATAGACCATGCCGCCGCGCCCAACCTTCTTGGCGATCGGAACCGTGAAAGCACCCATGTTTGCGCCGACCTCGATGACGACAGCGCCGGGTTGCAGCATCTGATCGAAGAGTTGCCACTCGACTTCCGAAAACTCGCCGTACTTGATCAGCGACCGGCCCAGATAGATGTCCTTCGGATTCGCCAGGAACCGCCCGTGCCGCGCGTCAACCAGATGATAGAGGTCGGTCTTCAACAGTTCGGTCATCAGCGTTCCAAAGCGATATCGATCCACACGAGCCGGTGATCCGAGCTGGCGCGCGTGCGGCCCTTCATGGCAACCAGACGGGCCAGCGGATCGTCCGGTGCTGGCCAGAACACGCCGCTTGCGGTCACAGTCAGATCTGACGAGGGCAGGGCGTAGTCGACCCGCAGATTCCCCGGCCCGTCCTTGGTCTCGTGCCAATCGGCGGTATCGTGCGAAGGATCGCTGGCATGGCCCTCGCTGATCCGCCCCTCAGCGACGGCTGCCCCGGCGCTGGCGGGTTTGGTGTCCTGAACGCGGGCGTGGTTGACCACAGCCCGGATCGCGGCGTTGTCGCCGTCGCCATCGACCGGATCGTTGTTCAGGTCGCCGAGGATCACGAACTGCGCTCCGGCGGGCAATCCGCCAGCGCCACCGGCGTCGTCGGTGATCCAGTCCGCACTGTCGATGTAATCGGCCCAGAACCGGATTTCGGCCGCGTTGCGCAAACCGTTGCGGTTCTCCGGGCCGTCGAAGACTGGCGGCGTCGGATGGCTTGCGAGCAGATGCAGAGCGGTGCCACCGGGCAGGGTCACTTGAACATCCCAATGGCTCTTCGAGCTCATGGGCAACCGTGCCCACGCCGCATCGCTGTAGTAGTTTGAGCCATCCGGATTGCGCGGTGCCTCGGCCCACGGGATCGCGGACCATGGCAGATCCCGAAAGGTGCGTGCCGTCGCGACCGGAAACCGGCTGAGGATCGCCATGCCGTACTGACCGGGAAACCGGCCGAAGCCCTTTGCGTCCCGCGCGCCCATGATCTTGCCGTCGCCATCCAGATCGAGACCCATCGGTTCGCCCGTGTTCGACGGGGCAAGAAAACGGTGTGCATAGTCCAGGCCCGGCACGTCGCGCACGCCTTCAGCCAGCAACGCGTGAAAAGCCCCAAGTGCCAGGCCCTCTGGATCGTGGTCGATCTCGTTCAGCAGGATGACATCGGGCCTGACGCGCAGGATGATCTCGGCAACGTTCAGGATCTGCTCGGTGCGTTTCCCGATGTCCTTGACGAGCACACCCGCACCCGGGCGGTTCATGTCGGCGTTGAACGTGGCGATGCGCACGGTGCCGGCCGCGCGCTCAAGGCTCTGCGCCGCGACCGAGTTGGCAAGAAGGGCAGTCACCAGCGCGATCAGCCGGAGGACCGCCACCGGTCTCTCAGCCGGCGGCTGCGTTCAACCAGGGTGTCTCGGCATTGCGCTTGGCTTCGTGGGCCGAGATCGCGGTTTCCTTCTCCATCGACAGGCCGATTTCGTCCAGGCCGTTCAGCAGACAGTGCTTCTTGAACGGATCGATCTCGAAGGACACCTCGCCACCGTCGGGCCCGGTGATTGTCTGGTTCTCCAGATCGACCGTGACGATGGCGTTGGCTCCGCGCCCGGCGTCGTCCATCAGCTTGTCGACGTCTTCCTGCGGCAGAACGATCGGCAGGATCCCGTTCTTGAAGCAGTTGTTGAAGAAGATGTCGGCGAAGCTGGTCGAGATCACGCACTTGATGCCGAAATCCATGATCGCCCACGGCGCGTGCTCGCGCGAGGATCCGCATCCGAAATTGTCGCCCGCGACCAGGATCTTCGCGTCGCGATAGGCGGGCTTGTTCAGAACAAACTCGGGGTTCTCCGAACCATCCGCGTTGTAACGCATTTCGGAGAACGCATGCACGCCAAGGCCCGAACGCTGGATGGTCTTCAGGAACTGCTTGGGGATGATCATGTCCGTGTCGACATTGATGATGTCCATCGGTGCCGCGACACCGGTCAGCGTGGTGAACTTGTCCATCTCTCAGGCCTCCTGAATCCTGGTCCGAGGTAAAGCACGGGGGGCGCTGGCGGCGCAAGGGGCGCGTGCTCCTCCCATTCGAGATCCCGCATTTGGCAGCCGTGGTGCATGCCCACCCACCCTGGAGCACGCGCCCCGCGCCTCCCCCGGTGATCAATGCGCGGCGTCACCGGTTACAAGCCCCACCCACCCGGCGCAGGGCGCGCGGGACACGCACAGCTGACGCAAACGTCAATGTCGCTTGATCGAGATTCTGCGTCGCCAGCCCCACCTGTTCACCATGACAGACCAAGCATGGAGACAGACGATGAGGCTCAGACCCATGATCGCCGCCGCCCTGACGGTGGCTGCCCTCGGTGCCCTGGTGGCGCAACCGGCGTCCGCTGCACCATCAACGACAGGCTTCGCGGCCGAGGCTCAGACCGCTGACGTCCATCTGGCCGGGTTCAAGCACTTCAAGCATCGCGGATTTCGCCGGGGACATCGCTTTGGCCGCGTCGGCAAGTTCGGGCGCTTCAAGAATCGCCGGATCCATCGCGGTCACGGCAAGGTCCTGAAACATGATCACGGCAAAGCCATCAAGCACGGTCACGGCAAGGTCCTGACGGATCGCTATGGCCGACCCGTCGTCCACGGCCATCACGGCAAGCCCGTGGTGCATGGACACCACAAGGAGCATCACCCCAGCGTCGCTGACAAAGTGTTCCTCAAGGTCAAGAAGGGTCTGTTCCTGAATTGACGCAACGCTGCCGAAACCGGAATGCCCGCTGGAATTCTCTGGCGGGGCAGGCCGGTTTTCCCTATGGCGCGGAGCATGTTCATCCGCTTTGCCCGAGAGAACGCCCGCTGGCTGGGCACCGGTTTGATGCTGACCCTGGTGTCATCTTTCGGCCAGACCTACTTCATTTCGATCTTCGCCGACCGGATCATGGAGGATTACGGCCTGACCGACGGCGAATGGGGCGGCATCTACACCATTGCGACGCTCGCCTCAGCCGGCTGTCTGCTCTGGGCAGGCAAGTTCGCCGACCAGATCCCGGTCTCGCGCCTCGCCGTGATGATCCTCGCGGCCTTTGCCTGCGTGTCCGTCGGGATGGCACTGAACGACGACCCTTGGATCCTGGTGCTGCTGATCTTCGGACTGCGGTTCTGCGGCCAGGGCATGATCAGCCATCTTGGCATCACCGCAATGGGGCGCTGGTTCCGCGCGCACCGCGGCCGCGCCGTCGCCATCGCGGGCCTGGGCTATTCGATTGGCGAGGCGACCCTGCCGCGTCTGGCCTCGCTCGCCGAGCCGGTCATCGGCTGGCGGTCGGTCTGGCTGGTCGTCGCGGTGATCCTGATCGCGGGTTTTGCGCCAATCATCGCGTGGTTGGCGAAAGACGAACGCAACCCGCGCAGCCCCTCGGTCGTCGCGGGCAATAGCCCGGCGCGGGATGGACATCACTGGACCCGGGCCGAGGTTCTGCGCAACTGGCTGTTCTGGACCCTGGTGCCTGGCATTATCGCTGCCAGCTTCATTGGCACGGTGATCTTTTTCCAGGTCACCCACATTGCCCAGACCCAGGGCTGGTCGAAGATCGACATGACGGTCGCCTACCCGGTCTATGCCGCGACGACCATCGTTGTGTCGCTGATCGCGGGCACGCTGTCGGACCGCGTTGGACCGGACCGGCTGCTGGTCGTGTTTCTGTTGCCCATGGGGGCCGGTATCCTGTTCGTCGGCCCGTTCGAGGGGATCTGGTCCTGGTGGGTCGCGCTCGGCCTGACCGGTGTGACGACAGGGATTGCCCATGCGTTGTGGGGCGCGCTGCTGCCAGAGCTTTACGGCACCCGCAATCTCGGCGCGATCAAGGCCGTGGCCTCGGCTTTCATGGTCGTCGGCTCCGCCATTGGGCCAGGGATCACCGGGCTCGTGATCGATCTCGGCGTCGACTTCGCTGGGCAGACGCTGGCAATGGCGCTCTCGACCATCGTCATCTCGGCGCTGCACGTCTGGATCCTGTGGAGTCTGCCGCCGCGCCCCGATACGGGCGTCGCCGCCTGACCCTCCCTCGGACGACGCTCTTGCGCTGAGCACGGATTCGCGTAGCGTGGAGGCATTGTTAACGCCACATTTCGATCCGAGGTTTTTGATGACGATCCCTTCATTCTGCCCTTCTGTTTGCCGTGTGCTTGCCGCAGCTTCCGTCCTGATCACAGCACCCGCAAGCGCCAAGACCTGTCCATCGGTAGATCGCCAGCCTGCCACGCAGGTTCTGATGACCTTGCTGGCCGACAAACCCGACCTGCGGGATGATCTGACCAGTTCGATCGTCGCGGGCCGCCGGGCCAATCCGGACCCACAGACCAACCCCGTCGGCGACATCCCTGCCTATCTCGACTTCGTTGACGCGCTGGTCACGTACAATCCGCAGAACATCGACACCGGTGTCTACAATGGCCGGATCCGTATCGGCATGGACGGCGCGAACTACTGCAACTGGAACATCCTGGACCTGCTGGCCTATAGCTTCTTCCTGGTTGATCGGCAGATCACCACCGACCCGCGCGGCCAGATCCAGTTCATGGATCCGGACTTTTCCGACTGGATGAGCGAGCTCGCCCAATCCTGGGGTGACTATCTCGAAACCCAACCTTCTGCCGTGCATGTGCCGGACTTCACCAGTGACCCGAATTTTGGCGATTGGTATTGCCCGGACGCAGCTTACGAGACGTTTCAGGACTTCTTCATTCGCGAGCTTTGCCCACACGAAGACAAGTTCCCCACCGGCTCACGCAAGGTTGCGGGGATCAATGACCCGGACACTGTCGTGGCAATCGGCGACTCCAACTCGATGGGCTGGTGGCCGATCAGTCGGGACGGCAAACTGGTGACGGGCTATGACGGCGTTGCGCAGGGCGGGCGGATCATCAAAGGCAAGCTCTACTCGAACATCCACACCTTCATCACAGGCGCGCCGGACGAGGTGATCCTCCAACAGTTCGGCGAGATCGATCCAACCCTCTTCAACGGCGGCGTCTTCACTCACCAGTTTCTCAATGTGAACAACTATCACCGCCTGCACCTGCCGGTTGGCGGCAGGATTGTCTATATGCGCCACATCCAGTCGGGCACGCGAATGAAGTCCGATTGGAAACCGTCGCTCGGGCAGGGCGATCCGGGCTACTACGATCCGGTGGACGGGCCGGATTGGCAGTTCGGTCAGACCCGCCTCGTGCTCGGGATCGAGACGCCGGACCGCGGAACTGTCATCGCCTCGCCAATGGGGATGGCCCAGGTCTCGGGCATTCAGCCGCGCGCCTGGGTCGAGGAGTATTTCCGCAGCGGCGACATCGCCCGGAAGGGATGGGAGTTTGCCAACTTCGCCTTCGGCGGATCGGATTTCGTGATCCTGTTCCAGCCCGAGGCCGAGTTTACACTGACGGTCGATGAGATGCCGCGCGTGTCTCCCGGTGCCGGGGTCAACTACAGACCCTCGTTGCAGGGTGAAAAGTATGGCTGCTTTGGCGGCACAACGGCCTGTGCGGGAGCCGATGATTCGGGCTTTCCGCCGCCCTATCCGGGGTATGCGCGAAATTGAGCAGCGCGCGCTGGGTGAGCCAGCCGGTTCCTCCGCACCCTGTCACGGTCCGGCAACAGGGCGACTCCGCGTTGTTACGATTGCGGTATCAAAGGAATACGTTTGCACTACTTTTCCGGGACGAAAGCGGTATGCGTCAGGGGACAGCGCTTTTTCCCTTCAACCGTCGAGCGCTTCAACCGCCGATCGCGCAAGATCCGGCAAAACCGCAGCCTCCCGGGCCTTGAGATCCTGCGCGGCAGCGGCCAGATACTCCCGCGCCAACGGTACGCCATCACGTTCGCGACCAAGCTGGATCTGAAACACCAGCGACGCGCCATAGCTGAAGGCACATTCGCACGCGCTCAGATACAGCTCCCACATGCGGGCGAACTTTTCATCATACATTCCAACGGCTTGTGGCCGGATCTCCGCAAAGCGGCGGCGCCATTCCGCCAGCGTCGTCGCGTAGTGAACGCGCCAGATCTCGTTGTCGAGCGGCCATAGGCCCGATTTCTCTATTGCATCGAACGTCTCGGACAGCGACGGCGCATACCCGCCCGGAAAGATGTATTTCCGGATGAACGGCCCCGTCACCCCGGGTGGAGCCTTGGTCGAAATCGAGTGGATCAACGCCACGCCGTTCGGCGCCAACCTGTTGCGGACATTCAGAAAATACTCGGTCAGATAGTGCGCACCGACATGTTCCAGCATTCCCACCGACACCACCCGGTCGAAGGTCTCGGTCACTTCACGGTAATCCTGCAGCCGGAAATCCACGCGATCGGACAGGCCCAGGATTTCGGCCCGGCGCTGCGCGACCGCCAACTGCTCCTCGGCCAGGGTGACGCCCGTGACGTGAACGTCGGCAACCGACGCAAGGTACAATGCCATGCCGCCCCAACCGCACCCAATGTCGAGCACACGCTGCCCCGGCTCCAGCGCCAGCTTTGCCGCGATATGGCGCTTTTTGGCGGTCTGTGCATCCTCCAGCGTCTCGACACCGTCCGCCCAGTAGCCACAGGAATACTGCATGTCCTCGTCGAGCCACAGCCGGTAGAATGCATTCCCCACATCATAGTGATGCGCCGCGTTTGTGCGCGCCCGCGCGATCGAATTGTGCTGCATCAACCGGCGGAACTTCCGCGCCAGCCCGCGCCAGAAGATCTGGCTCGGCGTCAAATCGAAGTGTTTTTTGTTTACGAAGAACAACGAGATGAAGTCGTGGATCTCGCCGCGCTCGATCACCAGACCACCGTCCATATAGGCCTCGGCAGCCCTCAGTTCCGGGTTCAGGAAAATCTTCCAGTCCAGGGACGGGTCGGTGATGCGCACGGCGACGTCCGGGAACCCGCCATCGCCGTAGGTCTCGGAAAACCCATCGGGGCCGAGCAACTCCAGATTGCCTGTCTTGACCGCCGCACGGAAGATCTTCGGTAGAAAGCGCACCGGTCCCTCCTCGCGCCCGCGGCGCGCGCAGCCCGGATGGGCGAGCACGCCAGGTGTTCAGCATGCCGGGCGTCAGCCCGGCATTCCGCATGATGACAGGCGCTTAGCTCAGCTCGCGCACATCGGTCAGCTTGCCCGTCACGGCCGCCGCTGCCGCCATGGCAGGCGACACCAGGTGCGTCCGGCCGCCCGGTCCCTGCCGGCCCATGAAGTTGCGGTTCGAGGTCGAGGCACAACGCTCGCCCGCCACCAGCTGATCCGGGTTCATGCCGAGACACATCGAGCAGCCCGCCAGCCGGAAGTCGAACCCGGCATCGGTCAGTTCCGCCAGAAGCCCTTCCTGTTCCGCCTGCGCCCGCACCAGGCCCGAACCCGGTACGATCATCGCCCGGATGCCGTCCTTGACGCGGCGCCCTTTCATCACTTCGGCCACGGCGCGCAGATCCTCGATCCGCCCATTGGTGCACGAGCCGATGAACACCGTGTCGATCTCCACCGCATTCAAAGGCGTGCCCGGCGTCAGCCCCATGTATTCCAGCGCCCGCGCCGCGGCGGCCTGCTTGGCGCCCTCGAAATCCTCGGGCGCCGGAACAGCCGACGTGATCGGCAAGACATCCTCTGGCGAGGTGCCCCAGGTGACCACCGGTACGATCTCCGAGCCATCGATGGTGATCACCTTGTCGAAATGTGCGCCCTCGTCGGTGAACAGCGTCTTCCAGTAGGCCACGGCCTTGTCCCACATCGCGCCCTGAGGCGCGTAGGGACGCCCCTTGAGGTATTCAAAGGTCTTCTCGTCCGGCGCGACCAGCCCGGCGCGCGCCCCGCCCTCGATCGCCATGTTGCAGACGGTCATGCGACCTTCCATCGACAGACCCCGGATCGCCTCGCCACAATATTCGATGACGTGGCCCGTCCCGCCTGCGGTCCCGGTCTTGCCGATCACGGTCAGGGTGATGTCCTTGGCGGTCACACCCGGCGGCAGCGTGCCGGTGATCTCGACCTTCATGTTCTTCGATTTCTTCTGGATCAGCGTCTGGGTCGCCAGCACGTGCTCGACCTCGGACGTGCCAATTCCGTGTGCCAGGGCGCCAAACGCTCCGTGGGTCGCGGTATGCGAGTCGCCACAGACGATCGTCATCCCCGGCTGCGTCAGCCCCTGCTCGGGCCCGATGATATGCACGATGCCCTGGCGTACGTCGTCGACGTCGAACAACTCGATCCCGAACTCGGCGCAGTTGGTGCGCAGCGCTTCGACCTGAATGCGGGACTGTTCATCCTTGATGCCGTCAAGCCGGTCCAGCGTCGTGGCGATGTTGTGATCGGGCACAGCCACGGTCGCCTCTGGTGCGCGCACCTTGCGGCCCGCCATGCGCAGGCCCTCGAAGGCTTGCGGCGAGGTCACCTCGTGCACCAGATGGCGGTCGATATACAGCAGACAGGTGCCGTCATCGCTTTCGTCGGCGACATGGGCGTCCCAGATCTTGTCGTAGAGTGTCTTGGCGGTCATGTGTCTCTCCCTTGGGGTGTCGGCAGGCTCTCGTTCAGGCGCTCTGCTGTTCCCCTGCGCGAATACGCTCCAGCCGACCGTGGAACCGCCAGGGCAGGCGGCATCGGTCGGTCAGGTCAAGGCATATCGGCATCCCGGCGTTCATCGGCGCGGACCCTATCTCCGGCCCGCGCGCGCGGCAAGCGGTAGCGTTGCGGCGCGTTCACGAACAGTCCACATTTCCCGCGCTAAAAGGGAAGATCCGCGGAGCGCGCGAGCACTGTGATGCAGTTCGACACCATAGAGGCCATGATCGCGGCCCGCCCGGCGCTGCCGGGTGGCGTCATCGCCGTGCTTCTGTGCGAAACCCGGATGCAGGTTCAATGCTCTGCCGAACGGCTGGCCGCACAGGGGGCAGGAGTGATCATCGCGATCGGCGATGCGCCGGATCTTCGCGATCTGGGCATCCCGGTGGTGCGCATTGCCGAGGTGCCGACCCAGAGGCGCGCCTGGTCTCTGCTCAATCTTCTGATCGATGCCTTCTCGGGGCGTTGGCTTCTGTGGCAGTGGAACGGCGAATACTTCGTGTTTCCGTTCGGCGAGACCCGAACCTTGAGCGACCTCGTCGCGTTTCTGAGCGACGAGCGCCGCAAGATGATCTTCACCTATGCCTTCGATCTCTACGCCGATGACCTCCCGACGGGCGACGGACGGCCCGAGGACGTGACCCTCCACTTCGACCGGATCGGCTACCATGCGTTCCCGCGCGAAGAGAAGGTGCTCCGCCTTTTTGGCGGTCTCGGGTGGCGGTTTGCAGAATACGCACCGCGCGAGATGGGGCAGATCGGCCGGACAAGTCTTCTGCGCGCGGAAAAAGGCGTCTGGATCGACCGGAAGTACCTGTTTCAAGACCCGGACTATGCCTCTGTGCAGTGCAAGTGGCATCACAATCCGACCGCCGCAATGATGTCCCTGCGCCGGGCTCGGCGCATCATGGCACATCCCGAGTTTCACGAGGTACGCGGAAAACTGCTCTGGAAAGGGTCCGAACCGTTCGAATGGAGCTCGCGGCAGCTTCTCGAACTTGGCATGATCGAACCCGGCCAGTGGTTCTGAGGCCGGTTCAAAGGGCCAGCGACATCACCACGGCATCGACACGGCTACCATCCGGACGCAGGTAGTATCGCGGCCGCAGACCGACCTCGGCAAAACAGAAGCTTCGATAAAGCGCCCGCGCTGGCGCGTTGTCCGAGGCGACCTCAAGGAACAGGCGCGAAACACTCAGAGCCTGCGCTAGATTGATCCCGTCTTGCAGCAAGTCGCTGCCCACCCCCGTCCGGCGCGATTCAGGCACGACGCCGAGGTTCAGAATTTCGCCTTCATCGGCAGCAAACTGCATCACCAGCAATCCCGAAGCGATTTCGTCATCCGTCAGGATCGCCGCCTCGGGTGGCCCGCCGATATTGATATAGTCATCGACGGACCACGGCGTTTCGCGCCCGCCAAAGGCGGCCTGCTCGATCCGGCACAGCTTCTCGGCGGTCACGGGATCCGGGATCACGACCCGGGTCATGCGTCCAGGATGACCGGCGGCGGGTCGCGCGGCAGATCCGCATCCGCTCCGCGCAGATACAGCGGCGCCGGGCGCTCTGCGTTGTCTCGGGTCGCGGCGAGCCGTGCGATGACGACCGGATCGGCCAGCCTGTCCTCGGCCTCGCCTTGATCGATCCACGGGTCGCCGTCCGCGACGGGCCCAGGTCCAAACCTCTGCCGGTAGATCTGCCCCCGCCGCCCCGGCAGGGTGATCGTCGCAGGCAGTGCGGTTTCAGCGGCGAGCGCCTCGAAGCGGGAGATTCCGATGGCAGGCACATCCAGACCCAGGGACAGGCCGCGAGCGGCGGCAATGCCGACACGCAGTCCGGTGAACGAGCCCGGACCCGTGCACACAGCGATCCGGTCCACCTGGGACCAGTCCGCCCCGGCGTCGCTCAGGACCTGATCGATCATCCGAAAAAGCGCTTCGGCATGCCCGCGCTGCATCGCTTCGGTGGTATGGATGGTCCGGTCGTCACCGACCAGCGCAACCGCACATTGCCCGGCGGATGTATCTATCGCCAGGATCATCGTTGAAGGATCGCGAAGTGGGCGAGATCAGAACTCGACGCCGACCGGACGGACTTCCGTGACTTCCGGGATGTAGTGGCGCAACAGGTTCTCGATCCCGTGCTTCAGCGTCAGGGTCGACGACGGGCAGCCCGCGCACGCACCTTTCATCGCCAGATAGACCACGCCGCCATCAAACCCGTGGAAGGTGATGTCGCCACCATCCTGAGCCACCGCCGGGCGCACGCGCGTATCCAGCAGTTCCTTGATCTGGCCGACAACCTCGGTGTCCGGGCCGTCGTGATCCGCGTGGCCGGAAGCTCCCGCCGCGCTGTCGCCCGCCATGACTGAGTCGCCTGACTGATAGTGCTCCATCACAGCACCCAGGATCGCGGGCTTGATGTGCGCCCAATCGACGGTGTCGTTCTTCGAGACCGATATGAAGTCCGGGCCCAGAAACACCCCGACCACGCCGTCGACCGCAAAGACCCGGCTTGCCAACGGTGAAGCGCTCGCGCCCTCGGCCGATGGGAAGTCCGCCGACCCCGATTGCATCACGGTCTGGCCAGGCAGAAACTTCAACGTCGCCGGGTTCGGAGTCGCTTCGGTCTGGATGAACATGTCTGTCTCCTTGATTGAGCCGCAACATGGACCCTGTGCCATGGAATATCAAGAATCATTCTAAAGTAGCGCCGACGATCCGGGCTGCAATCCAACACATCGCTATGGCGGTCCGCAGCACGCCTGTGTAAGGCTGCGGGATCTGCGGGGAGTGATGCAGAATGCGCAACACCTGGTTCAGCCGCTCGATCGGCGTCGCGGTCGCCGTGGTCGCGGGCCTCGGTCAGGCACCGCCGGGCAACGCTCAGTCAACCGCCCAGACCGCCAGCAGGCCCGACGCCAACAACGGGACGCTCCGCTTCACCTTCGAGAACGACATCTTCGGTGGCACGGACGAGGGCTATACCAACGGTGTGCGCTTCGACTATGTGACGCCGACCAACGAACTGCCCTGGCTTGCCCGCAAGGCGCGTGAGAGCTTGCTTTGGATGGCCGAGGATGGTGCCGACTGGTACGCAACCTTCTCGCTCGGCCAGAATATCTACACGCCACAGGACCTGTTGCGACGGACGCCAGATCCCTCTGACCGGCCCTATGGGGGCTTCACCTACGCGTCCATCGGGCTGGCGGCCGACAGCGGATACCGTCTGGACACGCTTGCGCTGGATTTCGGTGTGGTTGGGCGCATGGCGCAAGCCGACGACGTGCAGCGCGCCGTGCACGATCTGATCGACGCCGACGATCCGCTGGGCTGGGACAGCCAGTTGCGCAACGAACCCGCGATCCGGCTTGTCTTTGAGCGCAAGTACCGCTTCGGCTATGACTTCGACCTGGACTTTCTGGACCTGCAGGCCGATGCGGCGCCGCATTTCGGTCTGGCGCTCGGAAACGTCGACACCTCTGGCGCGGCAGGGTTCACGTTCCGCTTTGGCGACCGGCTGGACGACACGTTTGGTCCGCCGCGCATCCGGCCTGCCGTCGCCTCGCCGGGGTTTTACGAACCGGTCGACGGCATCGGCTGGTATGTCTTCTCCGGCATCGAAGCGCGCGCTGTTGCCCGCAACATATTCCTCGACGGCAACACGTTCCGCGATAGCCCGAATGTCGAACCGCACCGCCTGGTCGGAGATCTCTCGCTTGGTTTTGCCCTGCAGTATCAGGATGTCGAGCTGTCCTACACGCACGTGCTGCGGACACCGGAATTCCGCGGTCAACGCGGCTTTGCTCAATTCGGATCGATGTCGATCTCGACCCGGTTCTAGCGCCACAATCAGAGAGACGGAATGCCCAAAGACACCGACCTCCCGTTCAGCAGAACGGAATATGCAGACCGATTGACCCTGGTCCGCGCCAGCATGGCGGATCAGGGCATCGATACGCTTGTGACCGTGGATCCCTCGAACATGGCCTGGCTCACCGGCTACGACGGCTGGAGCTTTTACGTGCATCAGGCGGTCATTGTAGGGCCGTCTGGCGATCCGGTCTTCTGGGGCCGCAAGATGGACGCGATGGGCGCCTTGCGCACCTGCTACATGGCCGAGGCGGACATCATCCCCTATCCGGACCACTATGTGATGTCGACCGAGCGCCATCCGATGGATCACCTCGGCGCCCTGCTGTCAGCGCGTGGCTGGGCTTCAGGACGCATCGGCGTCGAGCTCGAGAACTATTATTACTCTGCCAAGGCGCATCAGGTTCTTGACGCCGCACTTGACGGTCAACTCGTCGATGCGACTGCGCTCGTGAACTGGCAGCGCTGCATCAAGTCCCCGACCGAGATCACCTTCATGCGCCGCGCGGCAAAGATCGTCGAGCAGATGCACGCCGTCGCGCGCGACATGATCGCGCCGGGCGTACGCAAATGCGATGTGGTTGCCGAGATACAACGCACCGCCATTCGCGGGGCCGAGGACGAGGACGGCACCTTTGGCGGCGACTATGCTGCAATCGTACCTCTGGTGCCGACGGGCAGGGACGCAACCGCCGCACACCTGACCTGGAACGACAAACCCTTCGAGGCAGGGTTCGGCACGTTCTTTGAAATCGCCGGGTGCTATCGGCGCTATCATGCGCCATGTTGCCGGACGGTGTTCCTGGGCGCGCCACCGGCAGAAATGCGCCGGGCTGAGGATGCGTTGCTGGAAGCCGTTGCAGCCTGTGTCGAGACCGCCCGCCCCGGCAACACCGCTGGCGACGTCGCCCGCGCGTTCTACGCGGTGCTGGAGAAGCACGGCATTCAGCGTGAAGGCCGCCTCGGCTATCCGATCGGGCTCTCGTATCCACCGGACTGGGGTGAGCGCACGTTCTCGATCCGTTTGGGGGACAACACAGAACTCAAACCGGATATGACCTTCCACCTGATGCCCGGCCTCTGGATGGACGAATGGGGGCTCGAGATCACCGAACCGCTTCTGGTCCGCGAAGGACAGGCCGCCGAATGCCTCGCCGACGTGCCGCGAGAGCTGTTCGTGAGGCCTTGAGCCTAGCGATCCAGAGCGTCCGGGGCGTCCGAGATCGGGGCCGCCGGATTGCCCGGCATGAAGACAGCTTCGGCGGTTGGCGGAACCTTGTCCGGTGTACGGGCCTGAACCAGTTCGCGATAGCCCAGGTACAACCCGCTCGCGACGATCAATGCCATGCCGGCCAGCGTGTTCGTAGCCGGCACCTCTCCCCAGAGCACCAGCGCCGCCAAGGTCGCGAGCGGTAGATAGCAGTAGTCGAAAGGTGCGACCAACGAGGCCGGTGCGATCTGGTACGCCCTCGTCAACAGCAGGTAGCCGACCATGCCGACGAGTCCGAGAAGGGTCAGCGACATCATGTGATCCGCGCCGATCTCCGGAAAGTGCCAGCCCAGATGCGGCATGTCCGCACCAAGTGGGACAAGCTGATTCAGCAACCAGCCCATCGGCAGCACGGCAAGGCTCGAGAACACGATCGTGTAGAGGCCGGTCGTCAACATGGTTTCGCGATCACCGATCACCCGGGCCAACACTTGCCCCGTGGCGTAGAAGACCGCACAGGCCAGCGGCAGGATCGTGATCCAGTCAATCGCACCCCGATCCGGCGCCATCGCTATGACGACGCCGGTGAAGCCGAAACCCAGCGCGCCGATTCGGCGCCAGCCGATGCGTTCGCCCAGGAACAGGACCGCCAGAAGCGCCGTGATCAAAGGCGCGGCGAAGAAGATGGTCGAGACCTCGGCAAGCCCCATGAACGGGAACGCCGCGTAGAACAGCGAGAAGCCGACGGCAAACAACAGACCCCGAAGCAGATGAAGTGGCCAGAGGGGTGTGAACATCCGGTGCTGTCCGCCGAGTGTCAGGATCAGCGGAACCAGCACCAGAAGCGCGACCGCGCCGCGCACCGCCATGAGAAGCCAGATCGAGAACGTGACGAGCAAGTCCTTCATCAGCAGATCCTGACCGACGAAGAAGATCATGCCGACGATCACACTCACCACGCCTGCAATATCGCGGGATCGAACGGCCGGAGGGGCTGCTGTCTGAAATGCCATAGTCGCTATCAGCTATTGTGGCGAAGGCCCGCTGTCTCGCTCGTTTACGACTGCGATGTCGAATCCGAGCAGTCGCAAGGGACCGAACATTCTTTATCGCGTGCGATCATTGGCATGAATACCGCAGGTAGGTCTTTGGCAAACTAGTCTTGCGCGCTGATCCTGAAGCGACGGCGCAGCCGGTCTAAACCAAAGCCGAGCATAGCCAATAGCAAAGCTCCGATCGCGTACCAGACGTTTGCAAAGATCGCACCGGCCAAACCCCTGAAGAAAGTGTCGTCAGAAACGCTGTCCAGTCGTTTCAGGTACACATAGCCTGATGTGTTTTCTTCCAGTTGTACAATCGCCCAATCCGAGTTCGCCGTGCGGGCCCTCGCGTAAATCTGATCGCCTTGACGGAGTTCGCGAATCTGTTCGGATGACGGATCGGGTTTCTGCCGGATTGCGACATCGGCGTTTGCGATCATAAGTCCTTCGATCAGTTCGTAGTTTGACTTTTCTTTTCGCGCACCGGCCGACTGCTCTGGCATCGCGGTCAGGTTCCGGAACACCGGTGCAGAACCGTCCAGATCTTCTAGCATCGAGGTGAGGACATATCCGGTGCGTCGACTATCATCTCGAACCATACACCAGGTTTTGTTCTTGCTGATACCGATCACTTCAACCTCCCGACGCGTCGGCACAAAGAAGATCCGGTTGCTATCCTGCGACGGGACACTTCGCACAATTGCGGTGCGCCGTGCCCGCAGCAATGTATCGACCCGAATGAAGCTGTCGGATTCTGCAACGGCAATGCTTTCAGTTTCTACAGCCACGGCCTGACTTTCGACCTGCCGCATGAGCCGCTTTTCGACATAACCGGCCTTACCAGTCGAGAGCCGCACTCGGTACCAACCTTGTTGGCGAACCTGACCTGTGACTTCGACTTCCGTTGCTGGCGCGAGTTCAGCCAGAACTTTCCCCGACCCGTCCGGTACATCATACACCACTGTGCCACCAGCCTGATCCGTCGACATTATTGTGTCGAGCGGTTCAATATCGAGAGGGATCAGATCGGAGGCGTCTACGGGTTGTTTTTGGTTCGCGCTGATTTCTTCCAGACGCTTCCTTGCAATGGTTGCAAATGGACTGTCTGGATATGTTGCGATGAAGTTTGCAAGAACAACGGGGGACGGGTCCTTCGCCATTGCACTCCAGGCAATGGATGCGAGCGGTTCAGCGTTGGCCGTCGGCACTTCAGACTGCTGATTGAAATAGAACGGGTCTGAAAGCGATGAAGTCACCCAAGGGATCTGTGAGCCCTTCGTGAGATCTGCAACCTCCTTTCGAACACGCCGCAACATTGCAGATACTTCCAGGCCCGGGGTCTCGATGTGATTGAGCAAGGCTGCGGTGAACGGGCTGTTTCGTCCGGAACCATCGTAAGCAACCGTTCCAGGAGCCGTCGCGAACGAGATCAACAGACCAGGCTTCGGCTCCACCCTGCCCAATCCACGCGTACGACTTGGCCCATCGGGTCTTTGCTCCGTCGCCTCATCTTCCGAGGCAAGCGCAATGCCACGTGTTCGGCCTTCAAATGCACCGGTCAGCGGATTGTTCCGGCATGCGTCCAGGAACAGGATGCCAGTTCCAATGTCGGCAGGCATCGCCCGAAGAATAAACTCCAGATCGAACGACTCAAATGGTAGATCTTCTGGGGAGTCGATCTTCGCATCTGCGGGCAATAGGAAGTTCTTCCCGCCAACCTGGATGCCATGCCCCGCATAGTAGACAAGTGCCGTTTCCGCACCCTGCGCCTTTTCACCGAAAGCCTTCATCCCCTCGGTCCAGACGTTACGGTTCGCGTCGATCAGCAGAGTTACATCAAACCCAAGACGCCGCAGTGCGGCTGCCATGTCCTGCGCGTCCGTCTCTGGGTTGCGCAATGGTTCAACACTGTCATAGTTGCTATTGCCAATCACCAGCGCGTGCCGACCCTTCGATGCGTAAGAGATCTGGTTATGTGCGTTGATAACCAGACCCGCCTCTACGACTGTCCCCCCGAACGGTACGAAGAGACACAGAACCAGTAACGCAACCAATCGCTGCAGGTATCCGACGATCGTCGCTGCCCTTAGCGTGATGTAGCAAACCGTCGCGCAGATGCCCTCATTCCGAACAAACAGGTTTGTTTTCAATGTCTCGTGTTTCATATGCCGATTTTCCAATATCCGGCTCTCATGCACGTGGGTTGAAGTGTATCACAATGGCGCGAATTTCGTATCAACGCTTCGCGTGGGAACTGTTCACCTGCGACTATGCGTGATCGTGGAGCACGCGGGCTAAGCTCAGCGCGTTTTTCCTTGCTGATGCGCGCTCTGCCATGACAGCAATATCCCCGGAGACTTTTCCAGGGAGGAACGGATGAAAAAGATTTCGCTCGCAGCCGCCGCGATGGCGCTCGCCGCGACACAGGCCATGGCTGCGGATCTCAAGGTCGGCATGATCACCACGCTTTCGGGCGGGGGCGCAGCCCTCGGTATCGATGTGCGCGACGGCTTCATGCTTGCGGTCCAGCAATCGGGCATGGATATCGACGTCACAATCGAGGACGACCAGCGCAAGCCGGACGTCGCCGTGCAATTGGCCGACAAGATGATCCAGTCCGACAAGGTCGACGTGCTGACCGGCATCATCTGGTCGAACCTGCTTATCCCTGTGGCGTCGTCGTCGACGCGTCAAGGGGTGTTCTACCTCTCGCCGAATGCGGGAGCTTCGGCCCTGGCGGGCAAGGGGTGTCACGAGAACTACTTCAACGTCTCGTGGCAGAACGACGACCTGCCGGAAGCCTCGGGTGAGCTGGCGAATGCCGATGGCCGCAAGAAGGCCTTCCTGATGGCGCCGAACTACCCGGCGGGCAAGGACATGGCCAAGGGATACCAGCGCACTTACAAGGGCGAGGTCGTGGGCGAGGTCTACACCAAACTCGGCCAGAAGGACTATGCGGCCGAGATCGCGCAGATCCGGGCATCCGGTGCCGATCACGTGTTCTACTTCCTGCCGGGTGGCATGGGCATCGCGTTCCTGAAGCAGTACGCAAACTCGGGCGTCGACGTGACGCTGACCGGGACCGCGTTCAATTTCGACCAGGGCATCCTGCAGGCGGTGGGAGAGGCCGCCGTCGGCATCCGCAATACTTCGCAATGGTCGCCGGATCTGGATAACGCCGCCAACCAGGGCTTCGTCGCCACGTTCAAGGAAGCCTATGGCCGGATCCCGTCGCTCTATGCATCACAGGGCTTCGACACGGCGAACCTGCTGATCTCGGCGCTGAAGATCGCCAAGCCATCGGACAAGGACGCGTTCCGCGAAGCGATCCGGGCGGCTGACTTCGAGGCTGTTCGGGGTGACTTCGAGTTCACCGCGAACCAACACCCCAAGCAGGACATCTACGTGCGCGAGGTTGTCAAGGATGGCGATGTCTATACGAACAAAGTCGTCGCGATCGCCAAGGAAGACCACGTGAATGCGTATGTCGGCGACTGCAAGATGTAAGTCTGGCCAAAGTGCTAAACTTGGAAAGGGCTGCCAACCGGGTAGCCCTTTGTCTTTCGTGCCGCAGGGGCTTCCCATCGTGATGAAGCACAGTGTCTGCTCAGAGCCCAAACTTACACAAGCCTACTCGGCAGCAGAACTCAGTCTCAGACGCAGGCCGGACATTCACGAACGGTCGGCCATTGGCATCTCTGCGCGATCACAGCCTTGGCGACTCTTCAACATCAGACATTCGTACGTTCAGATCGAAGAAGTCTTTGCACGCCGTAAGCTTAAGGGACTCCCGTATTTCAAGGTGACCAAGCGGATACGAAACACTTCTGCAGTATGTACTCGCGTCGTTGGCGGTCTAGAGTCCTCGCTAGGTGTGGAACTTTCTGTCTACCTGCTTTAGGATAGAAGCCTTGCTGTCGCCTAGATCGTAAACCTTGCTATCAGGGTATCAAACATGGCCGCATCTTTGGCATTACTACAAGTCAAGCCTCGCAGACCCCGCATTTTGTGATAATAATTCAGAAAAATCGCTATGAGAATTTTAAAATCTACAATTCGGTTTTTAGAAAAACACAAACAAGCGGTCTGGTCGCTATTTATACGTTACATATTTGGTAATCCGTGGAGATCAGTCTGCATTATGATTTTCGGAGCTGGTGTCGGTCTGCTTTCACAAAACGAATTGCTGCCATTTGTTCTTCATAATCTTGCAAATAAAACACCACTTGAAGAACCGGAAGGGCAGTCTGCGGCCGACTATGCAAGCTTCACAGGACTTGCTTTGATAGCGGTTTCGTTGGTCGCACTGTTTTTACTCTTCAGGGCTGATCAAAGTAGTCAGGTTGAGAAGCTAAAGTCGGAGGCCGCAACGCTTGCAGGCTCCCTTAACGCGATCGCTGATGCATTCGATCTGCCACAAGAAAAGTCCGCAGGCTTTCAGATGGTTGAGGTGATTCGTGCAATCGATAAGGCTTTAGATCTTCAGCCAAAGCTACCAGCAGATATTGCAGGCGAAGTGCTTTTCTCCAAACTCGTCCAGAACGGGCCAGTGTCTGACGGGTCACAACCGCTCTTCGACGTGACCACTGAGAATCTTCGAACGATTGCAGCTTGCCTCAAGCAGTTCTCTGAAGGGAGTAAATGATGAAGTTAACCGATGAACAACTATCTATCTTGGACCAGTTTATCCGGAAAGAGTATGATTCAGACTATGTGCCAGACGGTGCTCTATTAAAGATCCTCGAGATTGTAGAAATCGCGGTTCCTCTTGATTTCTACCACGGACCTGATTTGACACAACGACCGATCACAAGAACCATCGTTACACTTGTAGAAATTTGGGATGGATATCGATTAGGCCGCGATTATTTTTTGGAGGATAATTCTAATGCAGAGTTTGTATCTCGGGAAAACCATAATTTATCTTTCGATATACTTCAGGCTCTGAGATCGGGCGAGATCAAAGCTGTTCGAGTGCTGATCGATCGATCTTGGGCTTGCTATCACAACTGCCATGGAGTTTTTCACCAACAGCTATGTGAACGGGAGTTTGAATCCACGCAGAATTGCCAGAAGTCCCTGCTAGAAAGGTGTGAACCCTAGCAAACGCACTGACTTCCATCACCAATGCAACGATGTGAGGCTGAACGTGCGGGCTTTCGGGCAGAATGCATTTGATGGGCATCGACTGATTTCGCAAAACTGCGTTGTCGCGTCTGGCGCAATCTACCAGTCGGGGGAACGGCAGCTATCCGGGTTCGAGTGTGAGCCCGAGCGCTTTTCTCAGACGACGGCAATGTCCCGTGAGCGGAACTCCAGCACACAGTGGCTAGGCGCAAACTCGCAACACTCAATCAGCCGCACTTCGCCGCCACAATCCGCTCGCGTAACGCGTCGAGTTCTCTTGCGCGCTTCAGTGCGTCGTGTTCTGCGATGCAGAACGCCTGACCGAGCTGGGCGAGAGAGAGCCGCAGCTCCGTGTCGTCGATCAGCTTTGACAAACCATCGGCGATCGTCTGTGGAGTGATCGGATCAGCGTAGAGCGCATACTCGCCGCTCGCCTCACGCAGGCCACCGATCCCCGAGGACAGGACCGCGCAACCCGAGACGTGCGCCTCGATGGCAGCAAGCCCGAACGCCTCGAAGTACTGCGACGGGACGGCGGCGATCGCAGAACGCTTCAGCAGTGCCTGGACCGAGCCGATCGGCTGATCGATCTGCAGCTGCAGCCGGTCCTCGAACCGGCGCAACGGCGCAACCTGATCCGCGGCCCAATTTCCATGTGTCGTCCAGTGATTGGCACAGATCCCGGCTGACCAGTCCGGGTGTCGCTCTAGTACGACCTCCAACGCGGCGCACAGTTCTGCAAAACCCTTCTCCGGCGCAGCGCGCCCGGCATAGGCGATCAACCTCTCCTTGCCCTCGACCTCAGCCAGCCATGGCGCGGGATCGATCCCGTTCGGAACCGCGTGTGCCCGGCCCTCGAAGATCGGGAACGCCGCCACGAACGCAGCCCGGGTCGCTTCGCTCACGAAGATATGCCCGTCAAAGTCGCGGTTGCGGCGTGTTTGCCGCCAACGCTGGAACCTGCCCTTGGGTGCCTTCAGGAAATTGTGCCGGTACCATGCGTTTGGGATATCCTTCAACGCGCGGGCGATCCTGCGGGCCGTAGGCGCGTGCTGGTGCAGCTCCAGGAAGTCCGGTCGCAGATCATGCAGTATGGCAACAGCGCGATCCGTGCGCGGCCAACGCCCGCCTTTCGTCGCCACCTCAATCACGTCGAAGGGCCCGTGATCCTTGGCGCCCTCATCGGCCAGGATCGTGATCTTGTGCCGGCTGTGCGGCGCCAGCGTCCGCACGACCGTCTCGATCGAGTTCGGCTGCTGCAAGTCGAACCGGAAGCCGGCGGGGAGAACGATGGCCGTGTGCATCTGGTCGGGCTGGGCTGAAGCCTCAGACCTTGCCCTCAAGCTGCTGACTTACCCAGCCATGAACCCCCTCGAAGGTCTCGGCCACGGTAACACGCAGGCCGTCGATCGCTGCGACATACTCGGTCAGCGGCTTCTCGGTTGCCGGGACTCGCGCGATGATCTGCGGATGCAACAGATATAGCGAGATCATGACCGACGCGATGATCGCGACCAGCAGGAAGCCGGTCAAGAACGCCCCCGATCCGGCGGTACCTTGCCGCATCCGGCGCTTCGCACGGCGTTCGTGGGTACGCCGCAGGCGTTTGACATCCGTTGGTCTGGCTGACGCCTTGTTCGACGTGTCGTGCATCTCCATCCGGCGGCGCAGCGGATCGACGTCGTCATCATCATCGTCCTCCGGCAAGCTGGCATCGTAGTCGCCGCGGGGTGCCTCGGGTTGTTCCGGAGCAACACGCGTGGCGTCGCGAAACGTGTTCTGCGTCGACGAGGTCGCTGCGCGATCGTCCAGTGTCGCCGCGAACCCTGCGGCTGGCGCCACGAGCGTCGGCTCGGATTGCATCGGCACGCGCTGATCCGAACGCGCTGCCGCGGCGCGGTCTTCCGACTGCACCTCTGCCAGCATCTCTCGGATCTCGGCGAGCTGTTCGCTCCGGTTCACAGCACTGCGTGACTTGGCAGGTGCCGCAGGCACGGCGTCCGTCATTCCGGGAATCGACGGTCGCGCCGGTGGGGCCGTCGGTGGGCTTGGCATCGCCTCAGGATCGCGCCACTGCATCCCTGCCGCGGGCGACACCGCAGCGTCCTCGGCGCCCAGGACCAGCGGCGGATAGGCGTGCCAGCCGTGCCCGCAGTTCATACACGACACCTGGCGGCCCTTTTCTCCGATCGAGCCGTCAGGTATTGCGTAGCGCGCCTCGCAGGACGGGCAGATCAGTTCCATATAGGCCCCCGGGTCTTCGGCAATCTGAAGTTCGGGCCACTCTATACCGCGATTTCGGCGCCGCCAAGGCGTCGCTCTCTTGATGCGCAGCGCTGGCTCTGCGATTGTCCCATCCAACGAGCAGAAGCAAACGGGCAAAGCGGTGATCCAACTCGACAAGGTCTCGTTCGGGTACGACGGGCGCGAGACGCTGACCGAGCTGACCGCCGATATCGAACCTGGGTCCTTCCACTTCCTCACCGGACCCTCCGGTGCGGGCAAGACGACCCTGATGAAGCTGCTCTATCTCGAACTCGTGCCGTCTCGCGGCAGGTTCACATTGTTCGAAAACGATCCCTCGCGTCTGCCGCCGCCCAAGATCGCACAACTGCGCAGACGCATCGGTATTGTCTTCCAGGACTTCCGGCTCCTCGAACATCTCGACGTCCTGCAGAACATCGCGCTGCCGCTTCGTGCCTCGGGCCAGGACGTGACCGGGCACGCCGAGGATATCATGGACCTCGTCAGATGGGTCGGGCTCGAACATCGTGCACATGCCCTGCCGCCGCAGCTTTCTGCCGGAGAGAAACAGCGCGCCGCAATCGCACGGGCCGTGATCAACGCGCCGGACCTGATCCTGGCCGATGAGCCGACCGGCAATATCGACCCTGAGATGGGGGCACGTATCCTGCGGCTGCTGATCGAGTTGAACCGGCTGGGCAAGACCGTCGTTCTTGCAACTCACGACCTGGGACTGATCCGCTCGACCAAGGGGTCGGTCGAGGCCCGGATCCTGAGGCTGGCGGACGGCCACCTGGCACAGGGGGCGAGCATTCTTTGACCGATCCGACCGATAGCGATCCAGCCACGGAACCGCTGGAAGAGGCGACCCCGCGGAAAGTGCCGGACCCCCCGCGTCCCGCAAATGCCGTGACGGCAAAGCGTGCGCCGCCGATCCTGCCGACCACCGGATGGACCGCCTGGCTGACCATGCTGCTTGCCGGCGTGATGTGCCTCCTTGCCGTGCTGACACTCTCGGCCAGCATGGCGGCGAACCGTTTGGCGGCGGAATGGCGATCCGATCTCGCAGGCGTCGCAACGGTCCGGATATCCGGCACGCGCGACGGCATGACCGATCGCATCCGCTCCGTGCTCGAGGTTCTGCGCACCACGCCGGGCATCTCCCGCGTCCGGGTGCTGACCGACGAAGAGCAGACGGCCCTGATCTCTCCGTGGCTGGGCGAGGGCGACATACTGGCGGATCTGCCGGTTCCCCGTCTGATCGACATCGTTCTGGACGGAGCAGGTCCGGACGCTGGTGCTCTGCAGGACCGGCTCGACCTGACCGTTCAGGGCGCCCTGTATGACGATCACGCCGCCTGGCGCGGTCCCTTGGCCAGCGCAGCCGGAGCGTTGGAGCGTCTGGCGCTCGGCGCGACGTTCGTCATCTTGCTGACGGCGGCCGGGGTCGTCGCCTTCGCGGCTCGTGCAACCCTGTCGGCCAACCGCCGGGTGATCGAGACTCTGCGCCTTGTCGGGGCCGAGGACCGTTTTATTGCGCGCTCGTTCGTGCGCCGACTGGCGCAGCGTGCAGCGATCGGCGGCCTGATCGGAGCACTCTTCGGCTGCGCCATTCTCAAGCTGCTTCCGGGTATCGACGAAGGATTGATCCTGCCGAAAGTCGAAGCTGGGCAGCGCCTCGGTGTCTCTCTCGAACCCGGTCTTGTCGGTTGGGCCATCCTGGCGATCGGCATCCCGCTGATCATCGCGCTGATCGTGTGGCTGGCTGCGCGCTTCACCGTGCAACTGACCCTCAGCCGCATGCCATGACCAAGCGTCATGCGCTGAAGCCTGGTCCACTCAGTCACCTGCGTGGAGCGCTCTTCATGCTGATCGCCTACCCGGTGATGCTGTTTATGGGCGTGATCCTGGCGTTGCCGGCGATGTTTTCGCGCACAGCGGCGACCCGGTCCGTGCAAGCTTGGAACCGTTTCGCAATCTGGCTCTTGCGCATCATTTGCGGCACCCGGGTCGAGATCCGCGGATCCGTGCCGACCGGTCCCTGCCTGATCGCGTCGAAGCACCAGTCCTTTCTTGACGTGATGATCCTGACGGCGACGCTGCCCGACCCGCGCTTCGTGATGAAGCGGTCGCTCGTATGGGTGCCGGTTCTGGGCATCTATGCGCTGCGCATGGGCAACGTCACCATCGATCGCGAGGCCAAGGGCCAGGCGATCCGGAGCATGGAGCGGGATCTCACCCAAAGGCGTAGCGATGCAGGCCAGACCGTGATCTACCCGCAAGGCACGCGCATCGCACCGGGAATGCGCGCACCTTACCGGCCGGGGGTGTTTCGTCTCTACCAGAGCCTCGGCCTGCCGCTGGAACTTGTGGCGGTCAACACAGGTCGTTTCTGGCCGCGCACCGGGCTTTGGCGGTTGCCCGGAACGGCGGTGGTCGAGTTCCTCGGCGCTCTGCCTCCAGGCCTGTCGCGCGCAGACGTCATGGGGCAGATCGAGACCCGGATCGAAGACGCGTCGGACCGTCTGATGGCAGAAGCAGACGACTAGCCGCCCTGGCGATCACAACATCCGAAAAGGCGCGGATATCCGGTTAACGGAAAATTACGTGAAGAAAGTCACGAGCTGAGTCATCCGCCAGACACAGCTTTTACCCACCTTGATCGCGATGGCCTAACCGGCCACCGCATCGAAGCAACGCCCGCAAATGTTTGCGTCATCCAGCGTGCCGACTTCCGGCAGGATCTTCCAGCACCGCTGGCACTTCGCACCCTCTGCCGTCACCGGCATCACGGCGACGCCCCGGACATCGGCGAGCTGAAACGCGCCCTCCGGTGCCTCGGCGTCAGTGATCGCCACGGCCGAGGTGATGCACAGGTCCTCGAACCCCGAGGCTTCGACCAGCGCCCGTTCCTCGGCGTCGGCAATGTGGACAATGGGCGCAGCCTCCAGCGAGGCACCGATCCGCTTCTCGGCCCGCTCGATCTCCAGCGCGCCCGTCACCACACGGCGAACCTTGCGGATCGTCGCCCATCGCGCGGCCAGCGCATCGTCGCGCCAATCGGCGGGCGTGGCCGGGAAATCCTCCAGATGTACCGAGTTTTCTTCGCCCGGCCAACGGTTTAGCCAGACCTCCTCCATGGTGAACACCAGGATCGGCGCGAGCCATGTGGTCAGCCGCTGGAACACCTGATGCATGGCCCACAAACAGGCCTTGCGCCGCGTAGAAGAGACCGGATCGCAGTAGAGGGCATCCTTGCGGATATCGAACCAGAAGGCGCTCAAGTCACTGGTGCAGAACGCAAAAAGGCGCTGATAGACGCCCTGGTAGTCATAGGCGGCATAACGCTCGCGCACCTCGCCATCCAACTCGGCCAGCCGATGCAGGATCCAGCGCTCCAGCTCGGGCAGCGCGTTGTGACTGACTGCCTCCGGCACCTCGTTGCCCAGGGCACCCAACATATAGCGGAACGTGTTACGCAGGCGGCGATAGCTGTCCGCCACGTTCTTCAGGATCTCGGGCCCGATCCGCTGATCGATCGTATAATCGGTCTGGGCCACCCACAGCCGCATGATATCGCCGCCGTATTGCTCGACGACCTTGTTCGGCGACATGGCATTCATCAGGGACTTGGACATCTTCATGCCCTTTTCGTCCAGCGTGAATCCATGAGTTAAAACAGCATGATAAGGCGCTCGCCCGATGGTGCCGCAGCCTTGCAGCATCGACGAGTGGAACCAGCCGCGATGCTGGTCGGTGCCCTCAAGATACAGGCTCGCAGGCCGTATCGAGGTCGGCCGGTCGCGCAGTGTAAACGCATGGGTTGAACCGGAGTCGAACCACACGTCCAGGATATCGTCGACCTTCTCCCAGTCGTCTGGATTCACGCCGTCAATGCCGTGCAGAAACCGCGCCTTCGCGCCATCGGCGAACCAGGCATCGGCGCCTTCTTCGCGGAAGGCCGCACTGATCCGCGCGTTCACCTCATCGTTGCGCAGGATCTCGACGTTCTCGCCAGAGCCGCGCTTGAAGCAGGTCAGCGGCACGCCCCAGGCGCGCTGGCGGCTCAACACCCAGTCCGGGCGGCTCTCGATCATCGCATGGATCCGGTTACGTCCGCTCGTCGGCACCCATTGAACCAGCTTGTCGATCGAGGTCAGCGCCCGTTCCCGGATGGTCGATCCGTACTCGCCCATGCCGTCATCCAGCGGCTTGTCGATCGCGACGAACCATTGCGGCGTGTTGCGGAAGATCAGCGGGGCCTTCGATCGCCAGGAATGCGGGTAGGAGTGCTTCAGCCGCCCGCGCGCCAGCAGTCCGCCGACGTCTACCAGCTTGTCGATGACGCGTTTGTTGGCGTCCTTCTCCTTGCCCTTGTGGTCGAAGATGATCGCCCCGCCGAAGAACGGCAGGTCAGCGCGAAAACTCCCATCTTCCAACACGTTATGGGTCATCGGAAGGCCGTATTGCAAACCCACATTGTAATCATCCGCGCCGTGCGAGGGCGCTGTATGCACAAACCCGGTCCCCGCCTCGTCGGTGACGTGATCGCCGGGGAGCATGGGAACTGTGTAATCCCACTCTCCGCCTGCGCCTTCGGCACCGGCCAACGGGTGCGCGCAGGTCATCGAGCTAAGCTCGTCGGCGGAGACACCCCGCAATCGGCGATACATGCCGGGTTCTAGCCGGGCCTTACCGAACACATCATCGGCGAGCTTGTCGGCGACCATGTACACCATGCCGATCTCGGCCCAGCACTCCTCCGGACGGCCGGTCACCTCATACGCGCCATAGGCAATATCAGGATTGTAACTGACCGCGCGGTTCTGCGGAATCGTCCAGGGTGTCGTGGTCCAGATCACCACGCGCTTGTCGACCAGATCATCTGGCCCGGTGGTCACCTTGAACGGCACCCAGATCGTGTGGCTCTGGTGCTCGTGGTACTCGACCTCGGCCTCGGCCAATGCGGTCTTCTCGACGACCGACCACATGACCGGCTTCGAGCCCTGATAGAGCGACCCGTTCATCACGAACTTCATGAACTCCTCGGCGATCACCGCCTCGGCGTCATAGCTCATTGTCAGATAGGGATCGTCCCACTCACCCGTCACGCCCAGGCGTTTGAATTCCTCGCGCTGCACATCGATCCAGCCCTCGGCAAACCGGCGGCACTCGCCGCGCAGCTCGTTGATGTGCACGTCGTCCTTGTTCTTGCCCTTGGCGCGGTACTGCTCCTCGATCTTCCACTCGATCGGCAGACCGTGGCAGTCCCAGCCTGGGATGTACCGCGAGTCCTTGCCCAGCATCTGTTGCGAGCGGACCACGAAATCCTTCAGAATCTTGTTGAGCGCGTGCCCGATGTGCAGGTGCCCGTTGGCGTATGGCGGGCCGTCATGCAGCTCGTACTTCTCGCGGGCGGGATCCGCCTCGCCCTTTGCCCGCAAACGCTCGTAGACATTCAATTTTTCCCAATGCGCCAGCCATTCGGGCTCGCGCTTGGGCAGCCCAGCGCGCATCGGAAAATCGGTCTGCGGCAGGAACAGGGTCGCTTTGTAGTCGGGGGCGTCTGTCGTCTCGGTCTCGGCGCTCATCGCGCTTACCTCGTCTTGTCACGTGGGATCGGAGTGCACGGATCGGCGGGCACAGAGCAGCCGCCTTCGTCCCGGCTCCGCGTCAGGTGCGGGCCGGGCCGGTAATCGAAATGATCCGCGCCCGTATCGTCATGCGCCGCTCTATAGCGATGCGGCCCGTAAGCGTCCAGCACTCAGGTGATCGTCACCGTCGCAGGCGCAAGCCCGTCGAAACGGGCCGAGATCCGCTGCCCCGGTTTCGGATAGACGGTTTTCACCACGCTGCCGAGCGTCACGATCTGGCCGGCCTCCAACGGTGTGCCGAGGCGCGAGGCATGATCGGCCAGCCACGCCAGTGCCGTCAGCGGGTGGCCGAGGATCGCACGCCCTTCCCCCGTGATCCTAGGAGAGCGCCCGTTGATCGAGAAGCCACCGGTCACCCCGCCCAGCTCTGGAAGGTCCTCCAGGCGCACCGGCGCTCCCAGCACGCAGCCCCATGAAAAGAAATCGTCGGCGATCAGGCTGGCGACCGAGGCCTTTCTGAAGTCCCGAAAGCGATGTTCGACAATCTCGATCGAGGCCATGACCCCTGACACTGCATGGACAACATCGGCGGCATCGTAAAGCGCGTGGCGCTCGGGCAAGCTCGCGCCCAGTTCCACTGCAATCTCGCATTCCAGACCCAGTTCGTAGAAGTCCCGTGCAGCGAGGCGAACCTCGTCCCGGAACAGCGTGGTTTTGTAGAGCGTCCCCGCGCAGGGATGCGGGATCTTCAGGTAATCCTGCATGACCTTGGTCGTACAACCGATCTTCCATCCGACCTGAACGCCCATGCCGCGGCGCATCAGGGGCAGACGTATCCGGCGCTGAATCTCGTAGGCATCGACAAGGTCGACGGGGCGGCAGGACCGAGGTAGGTCGACGATTGGCTGCGTTCCAGCCTCGCGCGTCCTCAAGGCTGCGAGCAGGCGGGCGGCGGTGTCGAATCCCTCTCGCGAGGCGGTGCTCATCGGTCCAGCAACTCCACCAGTGCTGCCGGTTCCGTCACCATCGCGTCATGCCCTGTGGCAATGTCCTCCGGCGTGCAGCCCAGTGTGGCAGCCCAGCCGCGCACCCGCTCGGTTGGGTGGTAGAGCGGCTCGGTGCAGGCAATGTACCGCGCGGGCAGTCCGGCGCCCGGGGTGCCCGAGATTGGCAAAGGGCTCAACATGGTCGAGATCGGGTGCGGCGTCAGCCGGTCTTCGACCCAGGTCTGATCCGCCGGATCGAGGACACCAAACACGCTCGCGGGCGGCGGTGCGATCGCGATTCCGTCCGGCGACGCTTCGAATGCCTTGACCCGGTCACGCAGGGCGCCTGGCGACATCGTGTCTACCAACCGCTCGCCTGGCGCGAGAAGCGTCGAATCCAGATAGATCAGCGACGCGATTCGTTCCGGAATCCTTTCCGCAGCGATCGAAAGCGCGTTGCCGCCGAAGGAATGGCCAACCAGAACCACATCCGTAAGGTCCTCGTAACGCAGATGATTGAGCAGATCCTGGCCGTATGTTTCGAGCGTCAGATCGGCAGAGATCAGGTGCGCACGCTCCCCGACACCGGTTTGCGTCGGGCAGGTCACCCGGTGTCCGCGTGCCCGGAGCGGCTCCGCCACACGCTCCCAGCACCAGCCGCCATGCCAGGCACCGTGCAGCAGCACGAAGGTCTTCGCCATGATCCGTCCTCCCCGGATCTCTGGCATAACGCCCGCATCGGGGCTTGCAAGCGGAAGGTTCTGCGGGCAGAGAGATGCAACCTCCAAAAGTCATAATCCGGCCCCATGCTCCGACTGTTCCACCTGCCGCTGTCGCCGTTCTGCCGCAAGGTCCGGCTGGTTCTTTCCGAAAAACGCCAGCAGGTCGATCTTGTCGAGGAACGCCCTTGGGAGGGACGGCTGGACTTCCTGCGTATGAACCCTGCGGGCAAAGTGCCCGTGCTGGTGACCGAGGACGGCAATGTGCTGTCTGAGAGCCGGGCGATTACTGCGTATCTAGAGGAGCTGTTCCCCGAGCCGCCGCTGATGCCCGCGGACACCTTCGCGCGGGCCGAGGTCCGGCGCCTGGTCGCCTGGTTCGACGATAAGTTCCATCGCGAAGTGACGGAGAACCTGCTTTACGAACGGGTGAACAAGCGGCTCGCGCGAACCGGGTATCCCGATGGCCAGTGCCTGAAGGCGGGTTCGCGCAACATCAAGGTTCATCTCGATTATATGACCTTCCTGCTCGAAGGACATAACTGGCTCGCCGGGAACCGGATGACCATGGCGGACATCGCGGCGGCGGCCCACATCTCGTGCCTCGACTATTTGGGCGACGTTCCGTGGGAGGCGTACCCGGCCGTGCGCGACTGGTATGCGGTTATGAAATCCCGCCCGGGGTTTCGAGGGCTTCTGGCAGATCACCTGCCCGGCTTTCCGTCGCCACCGCCGCACTATGCCGACCTGGACTTCTGAAGCTGTTCCGCCCGTCACTCAAGCCGCGGATATGCCAGCGCAGGCCTGACCCGCACCCCAACGCAAACCGCGCAACCGCCCCGCCCTTGTCTTGCGCATCTCAGCAGGATCACGCTACCTGTAACGGGATTACGTCTTCATGGAAGAGGGGCCATGTCCGACGATACGCGCAGTCTGATCCTCGACGTCTACGACACCGTCGCGGATCCGTCGCTCTGGCAAGGTGTGCTCGACAGGTTCGCCAAGGCACTGGATGCCAAGGGTTTCGTGATCTTCGAACTCAACGGCTATGGCGACGACCGCGTGCTGAGCGCTTCGCATTATAGTGCCTACCATCAGCCCGATCTCTTGCAGGCCTATATCGATGTGTATCGGGAATGGGAGCTGAAAGATCAGGACACGTTCGAGGCCCACTCCCTGGCGGCTGACGGCATCGATCTGATTGACGACAGCGTGCTGGCGACGTCGGATGAAGAGCTTTTCAGAACCCCGAACGCAGCGCAATTGCTGGACTATGGCATTCGGCACCGCCATGCGGGGTTGCTGAACAAGGACAATACCACGCGATCCCGCTTCTCGGTGCAGCTTGCTGCGGACCGGGGACGTCTGACGCCCGAGGAGCAGGACCGGATGCGCGTCGTCCTGCCGCACATTGCAAAGGCCCTGGATCTGGGGCGGCCCGCGGCACGGTTGGTTGCCGAGCATCGCGGAATGATCGAGGCGATGGATCGCCTGCGCATCGGCGTCTGTATCCTCGATGCGACAGGCCGGGCAATCACAACCAATCAGGAATTCGATCGTCAACGCGACGCCTACGGCGCTTTTCGCGTCGATCACGATGGTCGCCTGCGGCTGCACGATGAAGCCGATCATGGCCAGTTTCAGGCGTTGATGCAGGATGCGTTCAATCACGGAAAACACGGCGCCAGGCCGCGCAAGGAAGCCGTGCCGATCTCCCGCGACGGCGAACGTGGCGCGTTGAGCGTCGAGCTTGTGCCGATCGAGAACATCGCGGAGATGGGCACTACGCGTCTCGACGGCGTGATCCTGTATTCGCTGGACACCAGCCAACCGGTTCAGTGCGACTCAACGCTCTTGCGGCACATCTATGGCCTGACCGGCGCTGAAAGCCAACTCATCGAGATGCTCAGCGAAGGCCTGACAAATGCCGAGATTGCCGAGCGCCGAGCCCGGTCGGTCGCGACCGTGAACGCGCAGATCAAGTCGCTCTTGTCCAAGACCCAGTGCACCAACCGCACCCAGCTTGTTCGCCTGCTGATGGATTTCGGGGTCGACTATCTCGTCGCCCCACGTATGGCGGTTTGAACCAGCCATTGTCCGTCCGGCTCTCGGCACTGTAAGATCGCGCCATGTCGCCCCTCCGGCAAGAGATCGATGATCAGGCCCGCCTCATTGGCTTTCATGATGTCGGCATCGCCACGCCTGGTTCGATTTCCGCTGCTGGTGGGCGGTTGCGCGCATGGCTCGCGGCTGGGAACCATGGCGATATGTCCTGGATGGCCGATCGGGCGCATTGGCGCGGCGACCCGACGGCGCTCTGGCCCGAGGCGCGATCGATCATCATGCTGGCGGAAAGCTATGGGCCGGATCGCGATCCTCTGGACGTACTGGCGCGTCCCGATCAGGCGGCGATCAGTGTGTATGCCAAGGGTAAGGATTACCACGACACGGTCAAGAAACGGCTCAAGCGTCTCGGCCGTTGGCTGATCGACCAGGCGGGCGGCGAGATCAAGGTGTTCGTCGACACGGCGCCCTTGATGGAGAAACCGTTGGCAGAGGCCGCTGGTCTCGGCTGGCAGGGAAAACACACGAACGTGGTGTCGCGCCAGCTCGGGTCGTGGTTCTTCCTCGGCGCGATCTTCACGACGCTCGAGCTTGAAGCCGATATGACCGAGATCGACCATTGCGGATCGTGCCGTAAGTGCCTCGACATCTGTCCGACGGCGGCCTTTCCCGCACCTTATCAGCTTGATGCGCGCCGCTGCATCTCGTACCTGACGATCGAGCTTAAGGGCCCGATCCCGCGTGATCTGCGGCCAGCGATCGGCAATCGGATCTACGGCTGTGACGATTGCCTCGCGGTCTGTCCCTGGAACAAGTTCGCGAAGACCGCGGCGGAGGTCTACGCGGCACGCCCCGGCACCGACGACCCAGCGCTGGCGGATCTGCTCGCGCTGGACGATGCAGCATTCCGCGAACTCTATCGCGGCTCCCCTATCAAGCGGATCGGGCGCGGCCGTTTTCTGCGCAATGTCCTGATAGCGGTTGGAAACTCGAAAGACCCGACGTTGCAGGAGCCGGTTGCCCGTCTTCTCGAAGACCCAGATCCTCTTGTCCGAGGAGCGGCGGTCTGGGCATTCGCACGCCTCTCGGACCCGGAATCCCTGACCGCCGCATATCATTGTGATCCCGACCCAGACGTTGCCGAGGAGTGGCGCCTCGCGCTCGCCGGGATGCGGGGTTGACATGGCACGATCACCCACGCACATCGCCATCGAGCGTTCGCAGGAGCCCCCATGCTTCCCCTTGTAATCCCGTTCCCGAATATCGATCCGGCGATCTTCACGCTGGATCTGGGCGGCTTCCAATTCTCACTTCGCTGGTATGCGTTGGCCTATATCGGTGGGTTGGTCCTCGGCTGGCGCCTGATGGTCTGGTTGATGCGCCGTCCGGCGTTGTGGCCGCACAATCGGTCGCCGATGCGGATCGAGGAACCCGAGGAGATGCTGACCTGGATGGTTCTCGGCGTGGTGCTCGGCGGGCGTCTGGGGTTCGTGCTGTTCTACAATCCCTCCTACTACGCGCAAAACCCGCTCGAGATCATTCAGGTCTGGCAGGGTGGCATGTCCTTTCATGGCGGATTTCTGGGCGTGATCGTTGCCACGCTGCTGTTCACGCGCGCCAAGGGCATCCCGCTCTGGCAAGCCTCGGACGCCGTGGCGCTGGCCACCCCGACGGGACTGCTGTTCGGCCGTTTGGCCAACTTCATCAATGGCGAACTCTACGGCCGAGCGACCGATGTCTGGTGGGCGATGCAGTTCCCGACGATTGCACCGAACGGTTTGCGCGACTGGACCAACCTGACCGAGCCGCGCCACCCCAGCCAGCTCTACGAAGCCTTTCTCGAAGGCTTGGTCCTTTTCGTCGTTATGTGGGGGATCGCGGTGCGGGGCGGGCTGAAACGCCCGGGCCTGATGGTTGGGATCTTCTTCTTCGGCTATGGGCTGTCGCGCTTTGTGGTGGAATTCTTCCGCCAGTGGGATGCACAACTCTCGGAGATGGTCGCAGCCTACGGCATCACCATGGGCCAGATCCTGTCGCTTCCGATGATCCTGATCGGCCTCGTCATGATTGCCAACGCGCTCCGGCGGCCCGCCGTCGCGTGACCGATCTTGAAAGGCAGATCCGGGCGGAGATCGCACAAACCGGGCCAATGCCGGTATCGCGGTACATGGAGCTTTGTCTGACGCATCCCGAGCACGGATACTACGTCAAGCGTGGTCCGTTTGGCGTGGACGGAGACTTCACCACCGCACCCGAGATATCCCAGATGTTTGGCGAGCTGATCGGTCTTTGGCTGCTGCAGGTCTGGCAGGACCAGGGTTGCCCTGCGCCTATTCGGCTGGTCGAACTTGGTCCCGGCCGAGGCACGCTGATGGCAGACGCGCTGCGTGCGGCCAGCATGGTTCCGGCCTTTGGCGAAGCGGCGGATCTGTGGCTTATCGAGGTGTCTCCCCGGTTGCGGGCGTTGCAATTTGCCAAGCTTCCCGAGGCTCAATGGGCGGACCGGCTGGAAGAGGTACCGGACGGACCGACGCTGCTGGTTGCCAATGAGTTCTTCGATGCATTGCCGATCCGGCAGTTCATCACGGGTCCGAATGAGACGACCGAGATCCTTGTCGGATGCGATCCGACCGGCGCTTTGACCATGGGTCGTTTCGAGCCCCCACGCGCTGAAGACGGCCCGATTGGCTGGACGGAAGTGTCCCCGGCACAAGAGCCCATCACCCGAGAAATCTCGCGCCGGATCACCCAGTACGGGGGCTCCGCATTGGTGATCGACTATGGCTACCGCGCCGATGACCGACCGAATGGCCCAACCCTTCAAGCGGTTCGACAGCATGAGAAAGTGCCACCGCTGACCGCTCCCGGTGATTGCGACCTGACGTGGCTGGTGGACTTCGACCGGCTCGCTACTCAGTTGCCGGCGCCCCATGTTACCACGCAAGGGGCGTTCCTCGCCGCCATCGGAATTGGTCAGCGTGCTGAGGCGCTGGCGGCTCGCGACCCTGGGCAAACTGACTCGATCGCCGCAGATCTCCACCGCTTGACGGCACCGGACCAGATGGGAACTCTGTTCAAGGTGCTCGCCGCCGTGCCGGAGACCGCTCCACTGCCCCCCGGCTTCTGAGGAGGACGACCGATGCCCAATCCCATCCGCTCCGACGTGCTTGACGGCATTGCGCATGGCTTCTTCACGCGCGAGGGCGGGGTCTCCGAAGGTATTTATTCAGGGCTCAATGGTGGTCAGGGCTCGAAGGACGCGCCGGAGGCCGTCGCCGAGAACCGGCGCCGTATCACCGATCATCTTGGCGCTGCGCACTTGGCTTCGGTCAACCAGGTCCACTCGCCCGATTGCATCGTGGTCGATGGCCCTCTGGAAGAGCGCCCGCGCGCCGATGCGATGGTCTCGAACACGCCCGGCATCGCAATTGCTGTCCTCACCGCCGACTGCACGCCGGTCCTGTTTGCCGACCGCGAGGCGGGCGTGATCGGTGCGGCGCATGCCGGATGGAAGGGCGCAATCGGCGGCGTGCTGGAAACCACGCTCGATACGATGATCACACTCGGCGCCGACCGCGCGCGGATCGAGGCTGCCATCGGTCCCGTCATCTCGCAGCGCGCCTACGAGGTTGGACCGGAGTTCGTAGAACGCTTCCTGGATGAGGACCCGGACAACGCGCGCTTCTTCGCCGGAGGACAGGGCGACCGCGCCATGTTCGACCTGCCCGGGTATTGCCGCGAGCGCTTGCGCGCTGCCGGAATCGACCGTGCCGAATGGATTGGCCACTGCACCTATTCCGACGAAAAACGGTTCTATTCCTACCGCCGGTCGTGCCATCGGTCCGAGCCCGACTACGGCCGCCTCGTCTCCGCCATCCGTCTCTAGAATCGGCGCCGCGCCCATCCGGTCATCTCGCGAGAGCCGGACTAAACCGATGACCGTTGGTCGGCAGGGCCATGCGCAAGGTTCAAATCTCGGGAGATTTTTTTGTGTTTTGCTCAGCGCATTCGAAAGGGCGTAGCCAGCAGCGTCGCTTAAATGATCGGACTCGCTTGAGTGAGGGTATACGCGATAGATATCATCTGGGATGACGCGCCGGCTATTTCGGGGGAATGCAAGCGAACTGCTTTGGTGCACAGAAGCGTAGCACTTCCGAGTAGCGAGTGGTGCAGCTACCCCGTTCGTTGGCCATGACATCTTATAAGGGCTGCCAGCCGATACACGCCGTGGACCATCTTGCCGTATGGCAGGGTCACGAACAGCGCGAGCACGAAGCCCAGATGGATCGACAGCAACCAGCCCATTGCCGAGGTGTGACGCCAGAACAGCAGCGCGAGCCCTGTTCCTGCTGTGGAGAACAGCAGCGCGAGCAGGCCGGTGTCCATGCCCCAAAGCTCTCGTGCGTCCGGCCCGGGCTCGGTCTGCAGCTTGACCGCAAACAGCCAACCGGTGCCGATCATCAGCATCACGCCGCCGACTGTGCCGAGCACCACGGGCATCGAATACCAGCTATACGGCGCCTGCCAGCCAAGCCCGTAGTCCATGACGGTGCCCGCTGAAGTCGCTGCGAAACAGAGCAAAAAACCCCACATCGTCAGCAGATGTGCATACCGCCGGGCCTGGATGTGACCATCGTTCAGATCGTTGCAGCCCTCGCCACCACTGCCCAGGTGCCGCGTTGTGGCCGCGTCCTTCAATGCTGCCGTGATGGCGCTTAAGCTCACCCGCCCACCGCCATGCACCCGCCAATAGGACACGACGCCTAGGATCATCGCCAGGATCGCCCAACCGAAAGTCAACCCGCCGAGCCAGACCATGGTGTTGTGCGGGATCACGGCATAGAACGCTCCCTCGCCGCGATGCACGCCGGTGAGAACGTCATTCTCGATCAACAGGATCGAAGCGATCATCACGGCCGCGAGCGCCAGGGCCGTGATCATCGATACCACCGCTCCGTTCCGCTCGAACAGTCGTCCCAGCGGTTTCGGCCAGGCATGTTCGGCATAGGTCTCCACCCGGACCCGCGCCAGTGTCGCGGGCAGGTTCAGCCCGAACTCATGTGGCGGCGCGTATTGGCAGGCGTGCCAGCAGCCCTTGCAGTTGTGACAGAGATTGGCGAGGTGGCCGAGGTCTCCGTCCGAGAACGCCCGCCGCGTGAACATGTCCGGGAAAACCGGGCAGTAGCTCTCGCAATAGCGGCAGGCGTTGCAGATTTCCGAGGCGCGGCGTGCTTCGTCCATCACACCGGAAGACTTTGAGAGATCGAGCATTTCCCGCTCCTCAGTTGCGTGCGTAGCTGGCGGCGCCCTGGCCTGCCTTGCGCCCAAATACCGACCCGATGGTGATCCCGATCCCCGCCAGATAACCTTGGCCCAGCACGTTCCCGGCCATGATCTCTCCGGCAGCCCAGATGTTCGCCGTAGGACGCCCATCCGCCATCTGGACTTTGGCGCCCTCATCGACCGTGACGCCCATATAGGTAAAGGTGATGCCGGTCCGCATCGGGAAAGCGAAATAAGGCGGCTGGTCTATCGGGCGCGCCCAGTTGGTCTTGTCCGGTGTCAGACCTCGCGTTCGGCAGCCATCGTGCACCGTGGTGTCGAAGTCACCCGGCGTGCAGGCGGTGTTGTAGTCTGTGACGGTCTTGCTCAGCGCTGCCGGATCTAGCCCGACGGCCTCGGCCAAGCCCTCGATCGTCTCGGATTGCAAAGGTGGCCAAAGCGACGGCATAAACAGCTCAAGCGCTTTGGAGTCCAAAACCGAATACGCGATCTGATCCGGTTGCTGCGCGATCAGCCGCCCCCAGATGGCATAGCGCTTGGGCCAGAAATCCTCGCCCTCATCGTAGAACCGCTCAGCCCGGTTGTTGACCATGATCGAGAACGGAACCGAGTCGATCCGGCTGACAATGCCCGCATCGTATTTCGGTGCCCGGGCATCCAGCGCGATTGCGTGACACTGATCGGCCTCGGCCACACGCTCCATACCGTGATCCAGCAGAGATCGCAGGAGTGTGCCCTTGGCGAATTGCGTCCCGCGCACGATGAAGTTCCGCGCGGCGGAGCCCCAGGCCTCTTCTAGCCAGTCGAGATTGGCTTGAAAGCCGCCGGATGCCGTCACCAGCGTGCGTGCATGCACGATCTGATCGAAGCCGCGACTGCGCACGCGGGCGGCGTTGAAGAAGCCGTCTTCAATCTCGAGCTCGGTGATCTCGGTATCGTAAAGGACAGTCACGCCCTTGGCGTCTGCATGGCGGTACAGTGCATTCAACAACGCCTTTCCGCCGCCGAGGAAGAAGGGGTTGGTTCGGTCCAATGACAGTGTGCCGCCAAGTGCCTTCTGAAACCGCACACCGCGATCGCCCATCCAGCGGGCGACATGGGCGCTTTCGGCGATGGTCATGCGGGCGAGCTTTTCGTTCGTCTTGCCAGCTGTGACCCGCATCAGGTCATCCATGTACTCGTCGACTGAGTATTCGCCGGTCAGCACATCCGTCGGCGCGTCGTGCGCGGCCCGATGATTGCGGACATGCCGTGAGTTGCCGCCGCGGAAACCCTTTGGTGCTGCCTCGCAGACCAGCACCGACAGGCCGCGTTCTGCGGCCTCGATCGCTGCGCACATGGCCGCGTTGCCGCCGCCGGCGACCAGCACATCGTAAGGTCCGAGATCTTGCAAAAGGCTGGCTCCGCGGCTGATTCTATGATATGTATACATTTGTATACAGATATTTCAAAGGAGGAACCAATGCTGGACATCGCCTGGCCGACGGATCGTGCACGGACCGCCTTGTTGCTGGCACGCGGAGAACTCGACGACGAAATCCGAAGTTATCCAACGCCGATCTCGGGTTGCGATGCGCAATACAACCACCTGCTTGCCGAACGCCGTCGCGTTCACGCTGCACTGGAAGCTTTGGACGCTGACATCCACATCCCGACGCCGCGCGCTCCCTGAGGGTCTTGCGGCAGTCTCTCGGCTCTGTCTTCATTGGGACAAAGAGTTAGGGACTGCCATGAACCGACCGATCGAACCGACAGACCGCCCTTTCACAGAGGATCCTGGACAGAGCTACACCCTGCCCGCGCGGTACTATACAGACCCCGGCATCTATGAGGCTGAGAAGGCATCGATCTTCTACAATTCATGGTACTACGCGGGTCATGTGTCGCAGGTGGCCCAGGCGGGACAGTTTCTCACCTGTCGGATCCACCAACAGAACGTCATTGTCATCCGGGCCCGGGATGGCGCGCTGAACGCGTTCTTCAACGTGTGCGCACATCGTGGCCACGAACTGCTGGACGGCTGCGGAAAGACCAACCTGATCCGCTGTCCCTACCACGCATGGGCCTACGACCTGGACGGCACACTCAAAGCGGCGCGCAACTCCGAGAATGTCGACGGGTTCGACAAGTCCGAGTTCACCCTGCGTGCCGTGCGGGTCGAAGTCTTTTGCGGCCTGGTCTTCATCAACCTCGACCCTGAAGCAGTCCCGTTCGTCGAACAGACCGAAGGGTTGGAGGACGAGATCCGAGCTTTCGTGCCCTCGGTCGACCGGCTGGAGTTTGCTCAACGCGACACCTACGACGTGCCAGCAAACTGGAAGACGATGATCGACAATTTCCTCGAGTGCTACCACTGCCACACGGCGCACAAGGACTTTGTCGATCTCGTGGACATGGACACCTACCGGACGGTGACGCACGGGATCTATTCCAGCCAACTTGCCGGTGCGCCAAGGACGACCTCGGCCAACGCTTATGAGTTCGAACCCGGTGAGGTTGATTTTGGATACGCGGGCTGGTTCGTCTGGCCGAACCTGTCGATCTGGGCCTATCCGGGCGAGCCGAATCTGAGCGTGTTGCAGATGACCCCAGCAGGACCGGAACGCTGCATCGAGTACCAGGACTGGTTCGTGCCCGGAGGCAAGCCGACGAAGCAGTTGGCCGATGCGATGGCCTACCAGAAGGACGTTCTGCAACCCGAGGACATCGGCCTGTGCGAAAGCGTCCAGCGCGGCTTGCACTCGATGGCCTACAATCAGGGCCGGTTCATCGTGGATCGCGGTCGAACGGAGTTGTCCGAACATGCGGTGCATCATTTTCAATCGCTGGTGATGCGGTCACTTGGGGAGGTGTTGGCTTAGCTCCCGAACTAGAATTGCAGCCTGTCCGCTATCCCCTTTCAGGTACTCCAGCAACCCCATGCCCGGTCCCGGGTGACAGCGCGAAGCGTCCCGCGCCGCGCCCGATCGCAGGACCGCGACCTGACTGCCGCATGTGCTGAGCTTGAAGATTGAAGGACATGACGACCAAGAGGTCGCATCGCTCGGAACCCCGATCGCCTTCGCCCAGTCCCGCGAGGGCAATCCCCACCCCTCGCGGCATTTCCGCACCTTGCTACCACATATTGCGTTAACCCTTACATCTCTGCGATAGTGCACGTTCGAGCAGCGACGAGTCGGGAGAACGACCGCATGGACGGCAACCTCTTCGAGGACGACAAGCCGGAACAGGACTATAACGCTAGTTCCATTGAGGTGCTGGAGGGCCTGGAAGCCGTTCGAATGCGACCTGGCATGTATGTCGGCGGCACTGACGAGCGCGCGTTACATCATCTCGCGGCGGAAGTTCTGGACAACTCAATGGACGAGGCGGTGGCCGGCCATGCAAGTCGGATTGAAGTTGAGCTGCTGACAGATGGTTCCTGTTCGATCTCGGACAATGGTCGCGGGATCCCGGTTGATCCGCATCCGAAGTTTCCGAAGAAATCAGCTCTCGAAGTCATCCTGACTGAACTGCATTCCGGCGGAAAGTTCAAAGGTGACGCCTACGAAACCAGCGGTGGCTTGCACGGCGTTGGTGTTTCCGTTGTTAACGCGCTTTCTGATCGCGTCAGAGTCGAGGTCGCGCGCGGTAAGCAGCTTTATGCGCAGGAGTTCTCGCGCGGCATCCCGCAAGGGGGGCTTCAGAAACTTGGCCCGACCCAGAACCGGCGCGGAACGACGGTCACCTTCCACCCGGATGCCGAGATTTTTGGCACACGTGCCGCGTTGAAACCAGCGCGGCTCTACCGGATGGCGCGGTCGAAGGCGTACCTGTTCCGGGGTGTCGAGATCCGCTGGAAGTGCGCGCCGGACCTGCTTGGCGATAAGGACGAGACGCCGCCCGAGGACACGTTCCGTTTTCCCGGTGGGTTGGCCGATTACCTCACGCACACGCTTGAAGGGACGGAGTTCTACGGCGATGCTCCGTTCTCTGGTAAGGTCGATTTCAAGGAGCGGTTTGGCGGCGATACGGTCGGATCGGTCGAATGGGCGCTGGCGTGGACACCTGCCCGGGACGGTGCGACGTCGAGTTATTGTAACACCATCCCGACACCCGAGGGCGGCACGCACGAAGCGGGTTTCTGGGCGGCGGTGGTCAAGGGCGTGCGTGCACACGGAGAACTGGTTGGCACCAAGAAGGCCGCCAACATCACCCGCGACGACGTGCAGGGCACTGGCGCCGCGATGATCTCGGCCTTCATCCGTGAACCGGAGTTCGTCGGCCAGACAAAGGATCGCCTTGCAACTGTCGAGGCACAGAAACTGGTCGAGGCCAGCGTTCGTGACAGGATCGACACCTGGCTGGCGGGCGATCCAAAGACGTCCGGCGCGATCCTGGATTATCTGATCGAACGCGCCGATGAGCGGATGCGGCGACGCCAGGAAAAGGAAACCCAACGAAAGTCGGCGACCAAGAAACTGCGGCTTCCGGGCAAACTGGCAGACTGTTCTTCCGGAACCCGGGAAGGGTCCGAGATCTTTCTGGTAGAAGGCGACTCTGCCGGGGGGTCGGCGAAGCAGGCGCGCGACCGGAAACTGCAAGCCGTTCTTCCGTTGCGTGGAAAGATCCTGAACGTGCTGGGTGCGGCCTCGTCCAAGCTGAGCCAGAATCAGGAGCTAAACGATCTGATGCAGGCGCTGGGAGTTGCGCCGGGCAAGTCCTATCGCAACGATGACCTGCGCTACGAGAAGGTCATCATCATGACCGACGCGGATGTCGATGGCGCGCACATCGCAGCGCTGTTGATGACGTTCTTCTTCACGCAGATGCGCCCAATGATCGATGCTGGGCATTTGTATCTAGCTTCACCACCCCTCTACCGGTTGGTGCAGGGGACGAAGACCGCCTATGCGCAGGATGATGCCGAAAAAGACCGGCTGCTGACGGCCGGCTTGGGCGGCAAGGGCAAGATCGAGGTTGGGCGCTTCAAGGGCCTGGGCGAGATGATGCCGAAGCAGTTGAAGGAGACGACGATGGATCCTGCCACGCGGAGCTTGATCCGGGTTTCGGTGGCTGATGACGAGGGCGAGACCGGTAACCTCGTCGAACGTCTGATGGGCAAGAAGCCCGAAATGCGGTTCCAGTACATTCAGGAAAACGCCCGGTTTGCTGAGGATTTGGACGTCTGAATAGAGTTTTGTGGGGAATCCCACTTGCCCAGCGTACAACAATCAATAACGTATCCTTCAGGGCCGGATGAGGGAGTTATGGGGTGCGTTTCTTTTCGATAGTAACGCTGCTTTTTGTGAGCGGTTGTGTGCAACTGACAACTGAGTCGTTACCCTCCCAATCGGTGGATAGCAGTTACACACTGCGCACTCTAACATGGCGCAGCGGTGACGTGATGAACTTGGGGTACAAAATCTTCGAGCGTCAGGGCCGGGTCGCATTCTGCGGTGCATACAGTCAGCACACTGTAAACAGCGTCTTCACAGACGATTTCAACACGCAAGCGTTGGCCGCTGCTCAGGTCCGGCTCGCTGGCGAAACTCTGTTGCGCGGACTCAATTTCTTTGCGCTTGGTGGGTATGTCGCAGACGGGCTTCCGAGCGCGCAAGCAACGTGTGTCCTGACGGACCGACCCTGGGAGGCGCGATTTGCAAGGACCAAACCACGCATCCGATGG
>JBCAXJ010000008.1:0-107969 GCA_038534135.1 Pseudomonadota bacterium
GCCAAGAACCGGAACTTCCTGGACAGGTTGGGGATCGGCGACCGGCTGATGTTCAAGGCCGCGCGCAACACGCCGCTGAAATCCTGGCAGGAGTGGTTCAACAAGGCGGTATCGGCAGTCCGCTCCGGCGTCGAGCGGATCTTCGGAACCGGCAAGACCTGCTACGGCCTCGGCAGGACGCGCTATTTCGGCGAAGCCCGGGTCGCGGGCGACTGCCACACCTTCGCCATCGCCTACAACCTGCGCCGGGCACTCAGTCTGGTCTGATTTCAACGGGAGGAGTCTGTCCAAAAACGGCCCGAACGGCCATCAGGCAGCGCGAAAGGCGCCAAACTGGCGGCGAACCCGCCAATTCGACCCCTCCAAACCGGCCCGGAAGGCCGTGCGCCGAAATCGCCGGAGATGTTCAGAGGGCTCCATCGGAGTATTTTCCAGGACTGGCTTTCTTGGCTTCATCCTTCGATAAGCGATGCAAGCTATGTTTCAACTCAATCCCCTTTCTGATCCACCTTCAATATATGGTGTACAGTGGGGTATATTGAAACACCTTAACACCCATTTTTCAGGGGTTTATCCAATTCTTTAGAGCGATGCGGTGTTCCACGAAACCCCAAGATATAGGGTCTGGACGCCTCTCCCGGGCACCACTTCAGTCTTATTGGCGCTTCAAGTACAGTATCACTACATTGGTGGCATTACGACTGTGCAATTTCTCGATGCTGAAGTAAACATGACGTCCAGACTTGGCCCTTGGTGCAAGGATTGTTTGATGATTGGGGGACGATCTCCGCGAGCTTCGGACGCAACTCTGCTATTCTCTGGACGGTCCAAAGCCAGGTGATTTGAAGCTCGCTAGCGGAGCGGTTCGCTGCGCGCACTCCGACGACTGTAGCTCGTAAGCAGTCGAGAGCCCTCCATAAATCAGTAAAGCAAACGCTTTCCGAAGCCGTGCACACGGAGAACGTTGCCACTCGTAATCGTCTCAACGATCGATATTGGTGTCGCCGCGCTTCATTTGGCCGACTTTTCGCACCACAGCACCGATCTGCATGAACTGTTGCGCCAAAGGATTGGTCTTGCGCCAGACAATGCCGATCGTTCGGGATGGCCCCGGCGGTGAAAAGCGCGCGACCGACACCCGGGCCGAACGCGTCTCGAGCGGCAACGCCATCTCGGGGATCAGCGTGACCCCGATGCCAGCACTGACCATCTGCACCAACGTGGAAAGCGAGCTGCCCTCCATCAGCAACCTCGGATCAGCGCGCTTCATCTCGCAGAACGAGAGCGCCTGATCGCGGAAACAATGCCCCTCTTCCAGCAGCAACAAGCGCATCTCGCGCAGCTTCTCGGGGCTCGGCACAGCCTTCTGTGCATCGTCGGAAGATCGAACGAGAACAAAGTCTTCCTCGAACAAAGCGAACTCCTGCAGCGCGGGTTCCGAGATCGGCAAGGCCACAACCGCCATGTCCAACTGCGATTCGAGCAGGCTTTCGATCAGCGAGCCCGTAACAGACTCGCGCGGTTGCAGTTCAAGTTCCGGGAATCGTTCAGAGAATGCCTTGATAACATCCGGCAGCAGGTATGGCGCCACGGTCGGAATGACGCCGAAGCGCAGAGCGCCCGCCAAGGGCCCACCAGCCGCACGGACGAGATCGTCGAGTTCATCGACCTCCAACAATATCTTCCGCGCGCGACCGACGAAGTCTTCTCCGAGCGCGGTCAGTCGGATCTGACGCGACGCGCGCTCGACGAGCGGCGATCCAAGCATACCCTCCAACTCCTTGATTTGCAGAGACAACGCCGGTTGCGAGATCGCACAGGCTTGGGCCGCGCGACCAAAGTGGCCGTGTCGCGCGAGCGCGTCGAAATACCTGAGATGCTTCAGCGTGAGACCAATCATTTGCTCAGCTTATCGCAGTGGTTAACAAATTCAATTAGAAGTAATCATTGGCCAGTGTTAGAACGATTCCAGACTGAGATCGCTCCTCGGTCCGTTCCAGAATATGGAGAGCCCTCATGGACGGAAACACGCAGATCACGGGTTGCCCCGTAATGCACGGCGGCAACACGGCGACGGAAAAGCCAGTCACCAAATGGTGGCCGAACACGCTGAACCTGGACATCCTGCACCAGCACGGTGCGCGGACCAATCCGATGGATCCGGACTACAATCACCGCGATGCGGTCAAGGCGCTGAACTTCGGAGGCGTCAAGGCCGATGTCAGAGCGCTAATGACCGAGAGCCAGGACTGGTGGCCCGCCGACTGGGGTCACTATGGCGGTCTGATGATCCGCCTGGCCTGGCACGCGGCAGGTTCGTACCGCATGGGCGACGGGCGTGGTGGTGCTGGCACCGGCAACATCCGCTTCGCACCGCTGAACTCGTGGCCGGACAATGCCAGCCTGGACAAGGCGCGGCGCCTGCTGTGGCCGGTAAAGAAGAAGTATGGCAATGCGCTGAGCTGGGCCGACCTGATTATCCTGTCCGGCAACATGGCCTACGAGTCGATGGGCTTTAAAACCTTCGGCTTTGGTTTCGGGCGCGAGGACATCTGGGGCCCAGAGACCGACATCAACTGGGGTGCGGAAGACGAATGGCTCGCGCCGTCCGAGAACCGGTACGACGACCTCGACAACCCATCGACCATGTACAATCCCCTCGCCGCTGTGCACATGGGCCTGATCTATGTGAACCCAGAAGGCGTGAACGGCAATCCGGATCCAGCGCGGACAGCGCTGCACGTGCGTGAGACCTTCGCGCGCATGGCCATGAACGACGAGGAAACCGCAGCGCTCACCTGTGGCGGCCACACGGTCGGCAAAGCCCATGGTGGTGGTGGTGCACACGACCAGATCGGTGGCGAGCCGGAAAGCTGTCCGGTGCACGCTCAAGGGTTTGGCTGGTCGAATCCGGGGCACGGTGCCAAGGCCGCCAACGCTTTCACATCTGGCATTGAAGGCGCCTGGACCAAGGAGCCCACCAAGTGGGACATGGGGTACTTCGACTATCTGTTTGACTACGAGTGGGAACTGATGAAGTCGCCCGCCGGTGCCAATCAGTGGACCGCCGTCAACATGCCAGAGGACCAGAAACCTCTCGATCCCACGGACCCGTCAGGACGCGCGATCCCTATGATGACCGATGCCGACATGGCGATGAAGGTCGATCCGATCTATAACGAGATCTGCCAGAAGTTCCGTGCCGATCCCGACTACTTCGCCGATACCTTCGGGCGTGCCTGGTTCAAACTGACTCACCGCGACATGGGTCCGCGCGCCAACTACTATGGTCCGGACGTCCCATCGGAAGACCTGATCTGGCAAGACCCGATCCCAGCAGGCAGCACCGGTTACGACGTCGCGGCGGTCAAGGCAAAGATCGCCGACAGCGGCCTGTCCGCCGCCGAGATGATTGCAACCGCCTGGGACAGTGCGCGGACCTTCCGCGGCTCTGACAAGCGGGGCGGTGCCAACGGTGCCCGCATCCGTCTGGCGCCCCAGAAGGACTGGGACGGTAACGAGCCCGAGCGGCTGGCGAAGGTTCTGGGCATACTCGAGCCGATTGCGGCGGAAGCCGGTGCATCGGTTGCGGATGTCATCGTGCTGGCAGGGAATGTCGGGATCGAGCAGTCGATCAAGGCAGCCGGTCACGCCGTCGACGTTCCGTTCACACCGGGCCGTGGCGATGCAACGGACGAGCAGACGGACGCGGACTCGTTCAGCGTGCTTGAGCCAATCGCCGATGGCTTCCGGAACTGGCAGAAGGAAGCCTATGCTGTCAGCCCCGAGGAGTTGATGCTCGACAAGGCGCAGCTTCTGGGTTTGACGGCGGCTGAGATGACCGTTCTGTTGGGCGGTATGCGGGTTCTGGGCACCAACTACGGTGGCTCGAAGCACGGTGTGTTCACCGATCGTGAAGGTCAGCTGACGAACGACTTTTTCTCCAACCTGACCGACATGGCGTATAGTTGGCATCCAGTGGATGGCGGCACCTACGAGATCAAGGACCGTGCCACGGGCGAGACGAAGTGGACCGCGACCAGTGCCGATCTTGTGTTCGGCTCGAACTCGATCCTGCGGGCCTATGCCGAAGTGTACGCTCAGGACGACAACGCCTTGAAGTTCGTACGCGACTTCGTTGCAGCCTGGACGAAGGTGATGAACGCAGATCGGTTCGACCTGCTGGCCTGACCTGAAATGAAACCGGGCGGTGTAGAGTCGCCCGGTGTTCGCTCGCACACTCTGCAGACTTCGGGCTAAACGAGTGTCGATGTCCCTAGGATACGGCGCTCTGTTCGGCCTTCTGAGCGCGATCCGGTCGCAAAGCCTGTGCGCAGAGATACTGCTCGACCGGGAGACCGTCGACCGACGCACTGCACCACGGCTCCGATGATCGGCTCAAATAGACGACATTGCGTTCGCTCGCCGCGCGATAGCAAATCTGAGCAATTCCCGCGCCCAAGGGTGCCGGCCCGCCATCGACATTCACAGTGACCCGTTCTGCATCTCGCCGCGCGAGTTCCAGAACACATGCGGGGACATCCCGGTCCATGTAGATGACATCGGCCTCCTGCAACCGCTGAACCGCAACCATTGGGATCAGTCCGGCAGCGCTGGCGCCGTGTACAACACAAAGATGCCCCGTCTCCGCGCGGTACCCGCCCTGGATCGCCTGTTTGATTGCCTGAACCGAACCGCGTTCCTGCCCAGACGAAAAGGCCTGCCAAGGTGCGCCCGTGAACATCCATCGCCAGAATGCGCGCCTGTCCGTTGCAGCGATGCGGTGCGCGACCTCGGCGCGCAGACGCCCCGCCATGGCCGCATAGGCGCCCAGCCGCGTATGAAGCATCTCCTCGATCCGTGTCTTGATCGTCCGCCCCAACAGCGGTGCTGTCCCTTCGGTACCGATCGCCACGACCACCGGATCCCGGTCGACGATCGATGGTGTCATCGCATCACAAAGCTCTGGATAGTCGACCACGTTCACGAGCGCGCCTGCGGCCTTTGCCCGTGCGTGCCAGGCGGCGTCGGCGCCCTTGCAGCCGGTTGCCACGAACACCAGCCCACAGCTCTGGAAGATGTCCGCCGACGCGCCATCGGCCAGGCAGGCCCTGCCGGTCTCGATCAGGTCGCGCAGCTCAGGATCAAGCTCGGGTGCGACGAGCACCAGATCGGCCTCTGTCTTCAGCACAAGCCGGGCCTTCTGCGCGGCCTGCTCGCCACCACCCACGATGACAACGCGCCGTCCAGCGACCTTGAGGAACATCGGAAAGGTTTTCATAGCCGCCTCATGCTGCCGTGCTCTGATGGCGCGATTGCCATTGCGCGTGGGCGAGTGCCTCGGCCTCGGTCAGGCCAAGCGCGGGGCGCAGCGCTTTGATTGCCAGTCCCGCCGTCCCGATGATGATGGCCTCGGCCCAATCGTCGCGGACCGATCCATGCCACACATCAAGCAGGTGCTCTGGGTCGTCGCCGGGGTCACCAAGGCGGCGATGTGCATCGATCAGCTGTGGTGCCGTCTCGGTGAATGGCTCTGCGTCCGCCAGGCCGTAAAGCGTGACCGCCTTGCCTGGATGACGCTCGAACTCTCCTCCGCCCCCCTTCAGCACCGCAAGGTTGTCTTGGCCCAGCAGGGCGCCCGCATCCTGCTGGAGCTCGCGGTACGAGGGATGGAACACCCCCTGCACCATTGTCCCGGCACCCGCTGGATTGAGCATCCGGCAAACGGTGTTCACGGCAGACCGCAGGCCAAGAACTTCCCGAAGCTTCAAAAGCGAGAGCATAGGCGGGCAAAGCGCATCCAGTGGAACATAGGCGATCCCGGACGAGCGCAGTGCTTCCCGCGCCGTGTCCGGTGTGCCGCAGATGCGGATGCCAAGCCGCTCGATCCCGCCCTTCACATCTGCGATCGGGTTCTGATGAGAGTTCCAACCGTGCAGCAGAACCGGGTGCCCCGCCCGCGCGACCAGCAATGCCGACAGCAGGAACCAGGGCAGGCCACGCGACCTGCCCGCCGCATAGGATGGCCAGTCGAGCGCCGCACCGATCCCGTTCCATCCAGCCAGATGCGCGCGCGCTGCTTGCGTGAAACCCGCCACTTCGTCGGCCGTTTCGCCGCGATAACGCATCAGCATCAACAGCGCGCCAATAGCGGACGCCTCGGCCGTTCCGGCCAGCATCTGCGCCATCGCATGCTGTGCTTCGTCCAGCGTCAGAGACCTGCCACGCGATGGCCCGCGCCCCATGGCCCGAATGTAGGGCGCCAGGGTCATTCAGCGGCCAGCTTGACCGTTTCGGGTAACAGGAAAGCCCGCAATTCAGGGCGGCAGGACCCGCAACTGGTCCCTGCCCCGGTCGCCTCGCCAATCGCCTCGACGCTGCCCAGCCCATGCTCGCCGACGGCTCTGGCAATGGTGTTGGCTCCGACCGACATGCAGGAGCACACGATCGCGCCTGGATCCGGTTGATCGGCGGAAGCCCGTCCGGCCAGTAGCGCCTCGGCGGAAAGCTCCAACAGCCCTGCGATCACATGCGAACGCGCCACCTGGACCGGTGACCGGTCGATAAAAACCGCGCCCAGGGGCGTGCCGCCCGACGATACAACAATCCGTGCCCGGCCGCTTGCCTTGTCGATCAGCGACACCGTTTCGTCCGCGGGCGTCGCGCCCAAAAGCAGGCGCGCGTGGCTCTCCCAGCACACCGGCGCGATATCACCCGCCAGTTCAGCGCGCCATCCGGTTTCGGTCACCGCGCGCGCCCAATACGCAAGCCCTGGCAAAGCACCGATCGCAGGCTCGTTCCGGGAGGCGACGAAGGCGTACCAGACCGGGCGCAACGGCTCGAGCGCTACGGCCGCACCTTTGAGTTCAGGTTGTCCAGACACCGGGTCGGTGTTGGCTGGCACCGCCACGTCGACCCGCCCATCGGACGCCCAGGACGATGTCCAATGCATCGGCGCGAAGATCTCACCCTGTGCGGTGCGATCCGTGATCAGCGCACGCGCGATCATAGCGCCGTGGTCCGAGGCGACACGGACCAGGTCTGCCGCCGCGATCCCCAGCCGCTCGGCGTCACCGGGGTGGATCTCGACATAGGGTTCGGCCATGTGCTGGCTCAGGCGCGGCGTCCGCGCGGTCCGGGTCATGGTGTGCCAATGGTCCCGAATCCGCCCGGTGTTCAAACGGAACGGGAGCGCCACGGTCGTCGGCTGGGCCAGCGGCCGGTGCTGTACCGCGAGCATACGGGCGCGGCCATTGGGTGTGAAAAACCGGCCGTCACCGAAGAACCGCCCACCACTGCGAGTGGCTGTCACCGGCCATCTGATCGGCTCGAGTGCTTCGTATTCGTTCTCCGAGATGTCAGCCAGACCGCTGATGTCGAAATCCCGGCCGAGTGCGCCAGCAACCCCGGACAAAGCCGCGTGCTCCCGGAAGATCTCGGACGGCGTGCAGAAGTTGAATGCCTCGCGCCAGCCCATGGCCGAGGCGACATCGCAGATGATTTGCCAGTCCGGACGCGCTTGACCGGGTGCAGGCAGGAAAGGACGCTGGCGGCTGATCGTGCGGTCCGAATTCGTAACGGTTCCCGACTTCTCGCCCCAGGCTGTTGCCGGCAGGATAACATCAGCCAGTTTCGCGGTATCGGTATCGGGAAAGATGTCCGAGACGACGACGAAGTCGCAGGCAGCGATCGCATCGCGCACCCGGTTCGCATCTGGCATCGAGACGGCCGGGTTCGTCGACATCACCCAAAGCGCCTTGATCCGTCCACGCGCGCACGCGTCGAACAGATCGACCGCTTTCAGCCCTGGCTTGCACGCCACCGGCCCGGATTTCCAGAACGCCTGAACCACGTCGCGATGTGTCGGATCGGACAGCTCCAGATGTGCTGCCAGCATATTTGCCAGCCCGCCCGTCTCCCGCCCGCCCATGGCGTTTGGTTGACCTGTGACCGAAAACGGGCCCATGCCGGGTTCGCCGATCCGACCGGTGGCCAGATGACAGTTCAGGATCGCGTTGACCTTGTCCGTGCCCGAGGTCGACTGGTTCACGCCCTGGCTGTAGATCGTCACGACCTTCTCGGTCCGGATCCAGAGATCATAAAACGCCTTCAGTTCCTCGTGCGTCAGCCCGGTGACAGCGAGATCACCGACGCGCGCGGTCTCAAGCGCCTCGGGGAACTCAGACACATGGGCTGTGACAAATTCGGAATCGACAGCCCCTTGTGCGTTGATCTGATCCAACAGCCCGTTGAACAGCGCGACGTCAGTGCCGGGACGCAACGCCAGATGCATGTCGGACAGTTCCGACGTCGCAGTCCGGCGCGGATCGATGTTGACGACCTTCATCTCCGGTCGCTCGGCCTTGGCGGCTGCGATGCGTTGGTACAGCACCGGATGGCACCAGGCGAGGTTCGAGCCGACCAGCACGATCAGGTCCGCTTGCTCGAGGTCTTCATAGATGCCGGGGACCGTGTCCGATCCGAAGGCGCGCTTGTGACCGGCCACCGACGAGGCCATGCAGAGCCGCGAGTTCGTGTCGATATTAGCCGAGCCGATGAAGCCTTTCATCAGCTTGTTGGCAACATAGTAATCCTCGGTCAGCAACTGACCCGAGACGTAGAATGCGACGCTATCCGGCCCGTGGGTTTCGATCGCTGCGCGAAAGCGGTCGGCGACCAAACCGATGGCCGTGTCCCAGCCGGTGTCCCTGCCGTTCAAACGCGGCGTCAGAATGCGCCCATCCAGTGACAGCGTCTCGCCCAGCGCGGAACCCTTCGAGCAAAGACGCCCCAGGTTGGCCGGGTGCTTGGGATCGCCCGCGATCGCGACACCGTCGAGCCCCGGTGTCGCCAGGACACCGCACCCAACGCCGCAATAGGGACAGGTGGTGCAAGTGGTCGACGCCGCCGCAGTGCCAGTCTGTCCATCACCGGTGGAGGACACTGCGATCGATCCGGCGTCGCGCGGGCTCATGCGCCAGCGCCTTGGGCAAGCTGTGCCGGGTTCAGGTGAACACGACCCTCTGAGACGCGCACCGGATACGTCTGGACCGATCCTTCGTCCGGCGCGTTCACCAGACCCGTCTCAAGCGAGATCACCCAGTTGTGCAGAGGACATGTCACGGCTTTGCCATGAACGATACCCTCCGACAGCGGCCCCTTCTTGTGCGGGCAGTCATCATCAATCGCGAAGACTTCGTCCTTGGCCGTGCGGAACAACGCGACACACCCGACACGCGTACGGATGACACGCGCGCCGCGCACCGGAATATCGTCGAGCGCACCGATGTCGATCCAGGTTTCCGTCTGGGCGTTCATTCGGCGGCCTCCAGCGTCAGGTCGGCCATCGGGCTCCACTTCTCGGCAACCGTGTCGTTGGCGCGCTCGGCCCAGGGATCGACCTGGTAGATCGACTGCGAGTGCTTGAAGCGCGCCACCAGAGCCGCCCGGTTTTCCAGGTCCTCGACAACCCGTTCCTTGACCCAGTCCAGCCCGACCTTGGCGACCCACTTGTACGGCCGGTCAAGATACTTCGCGTTCTCGCGGTAGATCTGCGTGAAGGCCATGATCAGATCGAGCGTCTCGTCCTCGGTCTCGGCCTTGGCGAGGAATTCGGTTGCTTTGACGTCCATGCCCGCCGCACCGGCGACGCTGACTTCATAGCCGGAGTCGACGCAGACGACGCCGACATCCTTGCAGGTCGCCTCGGCGCAATTCCGGGGACACCCCGAGACCGCCATCTTGACTTTGTGCGGTGTCCATGACCCCCACATCGCCTTCTCGATCTTGATGCCAAGCCCGGTCGAATCCTGCGTCCCGAACCGGCAATGATCCGTCCCAACACAGGTCTTCACGGTGCGGAGGCCCTTGGCGTAAGCGTGGCCCGAGACCAGCCCCGCCGCGTTCAGATCGGCCCAGATCGACGGCAGGTCCTGTTTCTGCACGCCGAGCAAATCGATGCGTTGTCCGCCAGTGACCTTGACTGTTGGAACGCTGAACTTGTCCGCCGCATCGGCAATCGCGCGCAACTCGTCGGGCGTGGTGATCCCGCCCCACATGCGCGGCACCACGCTGAACGTGCCATCCTTCTGGATATTGGCGTGGTTGCGCTCGTTCACGAAGCGGCTCTGACCGTCATCGACATAGTCGTCGGGCCAATCCGACAGCAGGTAATAGTTCAACGCCGGGCGGCACACATGACATCCGCACGAGGTTTTCCAGTGCCCGGCCTGCCAAACCGCAGGCATCGCTTTCAGCTCCTGCGACTTGATCAGGCGCCGCACGTCCTCATGCGTCAGGTCGGTGCACTTGCACATCGGCTGTGCCGCTGGCGCTGCGTACGCGTCCCCAAGCGTGACCGAGAGCAACTGCTCCACAAGCCCGGTGCAGGTCCCGCACGATGACGACGCCTTGGTGGTCTGACGCACTCCGTCCAGCGTGGTGGCTCCGCCCGCAATTGCGGAGGTGATCTGTCCCTTGCAAATGCCGTTACAACCGCAGATCTCTGCCTCATCCGGCAAGGCTGCAACGGCCGCCATAGGGTCCAGGGGGGTGCCCCCGGCATAAGCGGGCCCGAAGATGAGCGTCTCACGCATCTCGGAGATGTCGGTGCCGTCCTTCAAGAGCCCGAAGAACCAGGCACCGTCGGCGGTATCGCCATACATGACCGCGCCAATGATCCTGTTGGCCTGAAGGACCAGCCGCTTGTAGACGCCCCGCGCCGCATCGCGCAGGACGATCTCTTCGCGGTCGTCGGCATCGGCGAAGTCGCCCGCGCTGAACAGATCGACGCCTGTGACCTTCAACTTGGTCGACGTCAGCGAGCCTTCATACGCGCCCTCTGTCCCTGCCAGCGTCTTGGCGGCGACCTTGGCCATGTCATAGAGCGGCGCGACAAGGCCGTAGCACAGGCCCCGGTGTTCGACACATTCTCCAACGGCCAGGATGCTCTCGTCAGATGTCACCATCTGGTCGTCGACGTGCAATCCACGCCCGCAGGCGAGCCCCGCCGCCTTGGCCAGCGATGTTTCCGGACGGATCCCGACGGCCATGCAGACGATATCGGCCGGATATTCAGTGCCGTCATCCAGGCGAACGGCCTCGACACGGTCGGTTCCGACGATCTCGTGCGTGTTCGCCGTGGTGTGCACCCGGATGCCCCGGCTTTCCAGATCGGCCTTCAGCAGGTGGCCTGCCGTCGGATCGAGCTGGCGCTCCATCACATGACCCATCAGGTGCAGCACGGTCACGTCCATGCCGCGCAGTTTCAGCCCGGCGGCTGCCTCCAGACCCAGCAGGCCGCCGCCGATGACGACCGCCCTGCCCCCGGGTTTCTCGGCCGCCTCGATCATCGCGTTGGTATCGTCCAGATCCCGGTAGGTGATCACACCCGGCAGATCCTTGCCCGGCACCGGGATGATGAACGGCGCCGATCCGGTTGCAATCAGCAGCTTGTCATAGGGCGTCTCACCGGCCTCGCTCAGCACAACCTTGCGGTCCCGGTCGATCCCCGTTACCGCCTCGCCAAACCGGCAGGTCACGCCGTGCGCGGCGTACCAGTCTGCGTCGTGCGTGACGATTTCGTCGTAGGTCTTTTCGCCCGACAACACGGGCGACAGCATGATCCGGTTATAGTTGCCGCGCGGTTCGGCCCCGAACAGCGTCACGTCATAGGCGTCTGGCGCGCTCTCGAACAGGTGGTCCAACACCCGCCCCGAGGCCATGCCCGCGCCGATGACCACAAGTTTTTCGGTCATCACGCGGCCTCCTTCTTGTGGGCGCCGTGCTCGTACTCTTCGAGGAAGTCCAGAAGCTCCTGGCGGTAGTTATAGTAATCCGGGTGATCCAGCAGAGCCCGGCGCGAGCGCGGACGCGGCAGGTCGACGTCCATGATCTTGCCGATGGTCGCGTTTGGCCCGTTGGTCATCATCACGACGCGGTCGGCCAGCAGGATCGCCTCGTCGACATCGTGTGTCACGCAGATCGCGGTCACCTTGGTGCGCGACCAGACCTCCATCAGAACTTCCTGAAGCTCCCACCGGGTGAGGCTGTCGAGCATCCCGAACGGCTCATCCAGCAGCAGAAGCTTCGGCGACAATGCAAAGGCCCGGGCAATGCCGACCCGCTGCTTCATGCCGTTCGACAACTCGGACGCGGGTTTGTCCATCGCATCGGCCAGACCAACCCGTTCGAGGTAATATTCAACCAAATCCTGCCGTTCGGCCTGAGACGCTGTCGGATAAACCCGGTCGGCCCCAATCGCGACGTTTTCTTTGGCCGTCAGCCACGGGAACAACGAGGGCGCCTGGAACACCACCGCCCGCTCCGGGTCGGCATCGACCACGTGCTTGCCATCCAGGACGATCGCGCCCTTCGAGATCTCGTTCAGGCCCGCCGTCATGGTCAGCACCGTGGACTTGCCGCAGCCCGAGTGCCCGATCAGCGAGACGAACTCACCCTTGTTGAGCGTCAGGTTGAAATCCTCGACCACCGTCAGCGGGCCCTTCGGCGTCGGATAGACCTTGTCGAGTTGGCTGAATTGCAGATAGCGCGCGTCGGTCAGGCTGTGCGCGGCTTCGGCATAAGCCTTCGGTGCGCCATGGATCGGCGTCACATCCGGCAAGATGCGCGTGCCTTCGATCTTCGCCGCGATGCCGACATCCATCAAATACTGCGTCACCCTCGCCCGCAGGTGCTTGAAGATCGGATCGTGGTTCATCGCCGTCCGGTCGCGCGGACGGGGCAGGTTCACCTCGAACTGATCGCCCAGGGTACCATCCGGGTTCAAAGCGATGATCCGGTCGGCCACCAACAGCGCTTCGTCGACATCGTTGGTGATCAGCACGACCGTCTTGCGGTCGGCCTCCCAGATCCGGACAATCTCGTCTTGCAGATTGGCCCGCGTCAACGCATCCAGCGCGGACAATGGCTCGTCCATCAGCAGGATTTCAGGATCCATCGCCAAGGCGCGCGCAACCGCGACGCGCTGGCGCATCCCGCCCGACAACTCAGCGGGTTTGCGGGTCGTCGCATGGCCCAGGCCAACCATCTTGACATAGTGGTCGACCATCTTGGCGCGTTCGGCCTTGGGCTTGCCGCCATGTACGGCATCAACCGCGAGCGCGACATTGCCGTTGACCGACAGCCACGGCATCAGCGAATAGGACTGAAAGATCAGCCCCCGCTCGGGCCCCGGCCCGTCGATCTGTTTCCCCTTGAACAGCGCCTCGCCACTGTCGGGTTTCTCGAGCCCCGCCATCAGGTTGATCAGCGTGGTCTTTCCGGTGCCGGAGAAGCCAAGGATGGCGACGAACTCGCCCTCCCCGATGCTCAGGTCGATGCCCTTCAGGACGTCCTCGCGCGCCGTGCCGACACCGAAGCCCTTCGAGGCGTTCTTCAAATCCAGGACAGCCATCGGATCACCTGTTGTTCGTGAAGGTGAACATCGACTGGACGGCGTACATCATCCGATCCAGCATGAAGCCGATGATCCCGATGGTGAACACGGCGACCATGATCTTGGCGAGCGACTGGCTGGAGCCGTTCTGGAACTCGTCCCAGACGAATTTGCCCAGACCCGGGTTCTGCGCCAGCATCTCGGCCGCGATCAGCACCATCCAGCCGACACCCAGCGACAGACGCAGACCTGTGAAGATCAGCGGCAGGGCCGAGGGCAGCACCAGCTTGGTGATCTTGGTGTAGGTCGACATCTTCAGCACGCGCGAGACGTTGACCAGATCCTTGTCGATGCTGGACACGCCCAGTGCGGTGTTGATCAGCGTCGGCCACAACGAGCACAGCGTCACCGTGATCGCCGAGTTCAGGAACGATTTCGAGAACATCCCGTCATTCGTCACGTAAACCGCCGAGACGACCATGGTCACGATCGGCAGCCACGCCAGCGGTGAGACCGGTTTGAAGATCTGGATCAGCGGGTTGAAGGCCGAATTGGCGATCGGTGACAGACCGCACAAGATACCGATCGGCACCGCGATGATCGTCGCGATCAGAAACCCGAAGAACACCGTCTGCAGCGACGTCCAGATCTGGTCGTAATAGGTCGGCTTGCCGGTGTAATCGCGCCACTTCACGCGATCCTCCTTGCCGGCCTCGACCAGCTTCGCGTTGCGGACTTCCTGGCGTTCGTAGAAGGCATCGGCCTTTCCGCGCTCGCGGACATGGTCTTCATGCAGATTGCCCACCTGTTCCCAAACCTGAGAAGGCCCGGGAACGGCACCCAGCGAGGTCTGCACCTGCGGCGCCAGCCAGCCCCAGGCCAGCAGGAAAGCGATGATCGCCAGCATCGGCACCAGCAACAGGCGCCAGATCTCTCTCAATTGCGCTTGCGGATTGTCACCGGCCGCCGCACGCAGCGCAGGCGTGATCCAGCTCATGCCGATGATCTGGAAATAGCCGTCCAGTTTGTTGATGCGGGTGAACAGACGGGCGCGGCGCTCGGCGCGGGCAGCCTCGTCCGGGATCTCTTGCTCGGTAAGGGCGGTCATGTCGCTGCCTCGGTCATCTTTTTGGAAAAGACCCTCCCCTGCCAGAGCATCCGGCGGGGAGGGAGGTTGGAACCGGTTGCCCGGTCCACTGGGGATACGCAGCGGGGCCTAGCCCTCGACGTCGTTGCCGACGACTTTCTGAGCGCCCTTCAGACCGATCGGGAAGGCGTCCAGATAGGCGTTGGGCTGGCGGCCGTCGTACTTCACGCCATCGATGAACTCATCGGTCGCGGGCTTGTAGCCGTCGGTGTCCCAGGGGAAGCCACCTTCGGGGGCCAACCCATCGTCCACCAGCATCCGGGCGGCCTTCAGATAGATCTCGGGCTTGTAGACCTTCTTGGCGATCTCGTCATACCAGCTGTCCGGTTTCTGGTCCGAGATCTGGCCCCAGCGGCGCATCTGGGTCAGATACCAGATCGCATCCGAATAGAACGGGTAGGTCGCGTTGTAGCGGAAGAACACGTTGAAATCGGGGATCGCGCGCTTGTCGCCCTTCTCGAACTCGAACGTTCCGGTCATCGACGCCGCGATCACGTCGTAATCAGCGCCGACATATTCCGACCTGGACAGGATCTCGACCGCTTCCGGACGGTTGGCGTTGTCGTTCTCGTCCAGCCAGATCGCCGCGCGGATCAGCGCCTTGGTGATCGCCAGCGTGGTGTTCGGGTACTTCTCGGTGAACTCGTTGGTCAGGCCGAAGACCTTTTCCGGGTTGTTCTTCCAGATCTGGTAGTCGGTGATCACCGGCACGCCGATGCCCTTGAAGACCGCCTGCTGGTTCCACGGCTCGCCAACGCAGTAGCCATAGATCGTGCCCGCTTCCATGGTCGCCGGCATCTGCGGCGGCGGCGTCACACTCAGCAGCACGTCGGCGTCGATCTGCCCGGTGATGTTCTCGGGGCTGTAGTAACCCGGCTTCAGGCCACCGGCCGCCAGCCAGTAACGCAGCTCGTAATTGTGGGTCGAGACCGGAAAGACCATGCCCATGTTGAACGGCTTGCCGTCGTCCTTGTATTCTTCGACCACCGGCTTCAGGGCCGAGGCGCTGATCGGGTGCACCGGCAGACCCGCCTTGTGCGGGATGTGCTCTTTCATCTTGGCCCAGATCTCGTTCGAGACCGTGATACCGTTGCCGTTCAGATCCATCGAAAACGGCGTGATGATGTGCGCTTCGGTACCGAAACCGATCGTCGCGGCCAGCGGCTGACCCGCCAGCATGTGCGCGCCATCAAGCTGTCCGTCGATCACGCCGTCCAGCAGCACCTTCCAGTTCGCCTGCGGCTCCAGCGTCACGAACAGGCCTTCGTCCTCGAAATAGCCCTTTTCATACGCAACGGCCAAAGGCGCCATGTCGGTCAGCTTGATGAAGCCGAACTTCAACTCGTCCTTTTCGACATCCAGAAACTCGGCCGACGCGGGCAGTGCCAGCGTTGCCGCCACGATGCCTGCAATCCACGAAAGTCGTTTCATCCCTCAGATCTCCTCGGTCCGGCGCATGGGCGCGGAAAACAAAAAAAGCCGCACGATCAGGCACGCGATTGCGTGTGATCGAGCGGCTTCGCTCATGATCCCTCATCATCGAGGGGCGTTTTTCGGGGGATCCAGACATCGTTGCCCGGCTCGCCGAATAGGATAACTTCGTGCATCGCAACATCAAGCGGAATATTCCGCAGAGTGGATGAAATCTTATTCTCTCAATAGTTCCAGAGGCCTACGCAGTGCCGCGACTCGCCGTCGACGCGCGCTCGCCGGGAAGAATCGGTGAATTTGACTCCAATTCGCGATGCATTTTCACCAGTCTTTAAGCATTCCGCCTTAGAACGTGCCGCGCTAGCCGGGATCATGCGTCCCGAAGTTCGATCGAACGAGCATGGGGTCACGGCAGCACGGAAATCCCGCGCGCCGTGGTCCTGTGGATCAAGACTCAAGGCGGGCCCGCCGCCCTTTTTCAGATCCGACTGGTACGGATCACACGGACAGCATCGCAACTGTCCCCTCTCACGAGCATCGACGCCCCGCCCTCGGACAAAGACACCGCGTGCGCCCGTTCACGATTCCGGCGGCGCGCTCGCGCGTTCCGATACGGCAACGTATCCCTGGACCGCCGATGCGGTGGGCGTCGCGATCTGGCGGTACATCAGAATAGCGGTCGCCCCAAAGGTCAGTGCAAGGCAAAGCCAAGGCGACACAAACAGACCCAGCCCAGCCACGGCGTAATAGTACCCGCGAATGCCGAAGTTGAAGGTCATCAGCGCCTCGGACAGCACCATGGCCGCGCACCTGACCATCTCGTTCCGGCAGCCATCGGCGTGCGGCTCCAGCTTGCCCTCCGGCAAGGCACCCACCAGGGCCAGTACATAGATCAGCTTGCGCAACGCATAGGTGAAGGAAAAGAACGCCAGCGCCAGGATCGCCGTCAGCACCGTGAAGTGAATCACGAAGAGCTCGAAGCTGGATCCGTCGGTCAGCGTCAATTCGGACGCCGTGCCGTGGACCGATTTAACATTGGCGAACAGGGTGATGCAGCCAGCCAGAACGATCATTGTCGCCGATCCGAAGAACGCGATCGAATTGACGATGTGACCGAGCAGGATCGCGTCGAACGGCTTCTGCCCACGGGTGATCGACAGCCGCAGCCATTGCGTGCGCACGGTCGAGAGCTGCGCATTCAGCGACCCGCGCGCGACTTTCTTGAGTACCACGGAATAGGCGGACCACGCGCCAAACAGGCACAGGATCGCGATGCCTTGCAGCAAGTCGAAGTCGCTCGGCAGCATGATTGGCATCGCTCGGACCTTTCGACTCGCCCCCACTTAGAGCTTGATATAGCCGAGCGAAGGCTGCCACGTTAGGTGCTCTGTCAACGCGCCGACCTCTGACTCGAAATCGCCGTTGCCGTAAAGCACTGCGCCGTTCCGCGTCGTGCGGATGTCCACCGTCTTGAACGCCGTTTCAATGCTCATGCCGTTCCCGGCGAAGTGCTCGCCATGGCACAGGATCACCCGGTTCATGCCTGCCCCGCCCGGACCGACGCAGACCAGCACCGGGCGCCCGTCGGTCGCGCTCTTCAGGACATTGCGCAACGCGTCCTCGCGTACGTTCTGCTGGTGGTAGACGTTGTGATTCAGCGCCTGCAACGCCCGGCAGAGATCGTGGAGCACGGTGCCAGCGGCAAGCCTTGGTCCACGTTCTGCAGGCACGGCGCCGCGAACCTTCTGGGCCGTGACCCGCTGCCCGGTGGCCATCTGCACAAAGCGCGCCGCCGTCTCAAAGGCATCGTCATGCACCCGGGCACTGACCGCAGTCTGGCCCTGAACTGCTTGTGTAGGATCGACGGTCATGCCGGAGACGTGCGTGCCGGTCGAGGCTCGGTCACCTCCCGCCGGACTGTTGACGGCAACCTGGTCGTGCAGCGTCGGCGCAGGACCAAAGCCATGGCTGTCGCGCGGACACACGATCGCCATGCCGTTGTCGCTCGGCGGCGATATTTCAGATGGTCCTGATGCACACAGCCGTTGGGTCGAGGAACGCGGCGGGGTTGTCGGTGGCGGCATCGTCGGGGTCGAACGGGCCGACAGCGTCCGGCTGACCCTGCCGAATTCCTCAAGGGCGGCGGTCACCTGTCGCTCGAGCTCCGAAATCATGCCGTGCCGGTCGTGGTAATCGCGATACCGTTCACGACCCTCGACCACGACCTTCGCCTTCCCTTCGGTGTACTCGGCCAGATGCTCTTGGATAAAGGTGAGACACTGCCAGACCTGAGCGCTTTGCGGGTCGGCGCGCCGGGCATGGTGATAGTTGTTCAGCGCCCAGTAAACCGTCAGCAGCGAGGTCGGCCGCTGCGCGCGTGTTTGTACACGGTTTTCCAGGTTTTCTGCTCGAACTCCTTGGGCTGGATCGTGACGGGCATCTTGGTGTCTTTCCTGAACGACGGCCATTTGGCGCTTCTTTGCCAATGAGACGGTCGGAGTTCAGGATTGGTTCAATCTTTTTAGAACCGAGTTTGCGCTTCAGTGGCGCGTTCCGGTCTCGGCCGGATCGAAAACCTTGCCGTCGAAAAACCGATCGGGGCCCAGGAACATCTCACCCTTGGCCGAGGCGACTTCGGTCCGCACCGACAGCGCTCCTTCAACCTTCTCGGATGCGCCCGGTACATCGACGCCAATGTCCTGAAGCGCTGCCCGGTACAGATCCGTGCGGAACGCCGCACGCCCGACGGCCACGGCTTCCTCCCGGTCGGCCCCTGCACGCGCCGCCCAACGGCTGGCGATCCAATGAGCCTGGCTGCGCCATGGGAAGGTGGCGGCACAATCGTAGAATTCGACGAAGTTCCCCAGCCGTGTCGGCCGGCCGTTCTTTGCAAGCACCAACCGCCCGCTCAGCGCGCGGTCGATCAACTCGGACGGGCGGCCCAAGTATTCGGGCTGTGCCAGCAGATCCGATACCGTCAGCCGGTTCTCTGCCTCGCCTAGCCAGCGCGCCGCCCGCCACATTGCCCGGATCAGACGCAGGGCCATGGGGCGTTCGGCCTCGGCCCAGTCATGGCGCACCGCCAGGACTTTCTCGGGCGCGAATTGCCAGATGGCAGACCCCGGCAGAACGATCTCGGCATCGCCCTTGTCGACGGCGACACTGCCCCAGGGCTCGCCGACACAGAACGCGTCGACCTCGCCGGCAGCGATGGCTTCGGCCATGTTCGACGGCGGCACCGTGCGGACATTCAGATCGCGCGGCGCTTCCAACCCCAACGACGATAACCAGTAATACAAAAGCTCCGCATGCATCGAAAACGGGAAGGGCACGCCGACGCGCAATGGACCGGACGCCGCCGCAATCAGCGCGCGTCCGACACCGGTCGCGGGATCGGTGTTGCGGTCGACACCAACCTGATGCATCCGGTCGGCAAGCTCCGGCGCCACGCCGATCACATCGCCGTTCGCCGACAGAACCGACAGCGCGTCGATCCGGTCTGTCGCAGCACCCAGGCCCATCGACATGACGACCGGCAGGACCGAGAGCATGTGCGCAGCCTGCAATTCCCCGAACAGCAGCTTGTCCCGGATCGCCGACCAGGACGGCTGCGGGTGCAAATGCAGATCGATCCCTTCTTCGGCAGCGAAACCCAGTTCTCGCGCCACAACCAACGGCGCACAGTCCACAAGTGGCACGAACCCGCAATCGATCCGGTCAAGGTTCATCCCAGAAGATCCGCGGCCGTCACGAGGGCGTGCGCAACGTCCGAGACCTTGCGGCTCTGATCCATCGCGGTCTTGCGCAGCAGTGCATAGGCTTCTTCCTCGCTCAACCCGCGCGCTTTCATCAGCAGGCCCTTGGCGCGGTCGATCACCTTGCGCTCCGCCAGTGCGGCCTTCGTCGTCTCCAACTCGACCCGCATTCGTGCAAACAGTTGAAAGCGCACGATCGCTGCATCCAGCACCGGCTTGATCCGCTCCTTGCGCAGCCCGTCGACGACATAGGCGCTGACGCCAGCCTCGATCGCCGCGCGGGTCATCTGACTGTCGCTTTTGTCCACGAACATCGCCACCGGGCGCTCGGTCGGGGCCGAGGCCAGCGCGACTTCCTCCAGGACATCCCTGTTCGGATTCGAAATCTCGATCAGAACCACATCGGGGCTGATGTCTTCCAGCCGCCGCGCCAGCCCGGTCGCGTCGCCGATCACCGTCACATCGTGCGCGCCCGCGTCACGAAGACTGTCGACGATCATCAATGCGCGATCGCGATCGGCTTCGACCACCGCTATTCTGAGGTTGGCTTCGTTCATCCGGACATGTTGCGTTGCAGCAATTTCGTTCGCAAGGGGTTTGACAGGTCAACAATCGCTTTACCGGAGAGTAGAAACACATTCTGAAATGTCCAACCAGCACTGGGTTCTGCGGCGGCCCGGGCCTGTGCACAGATTTCACGCAAATTGGCGTTGATACGCGCTGCACCGCAAAAGACCACTTGACATTCGGCGACACTCGCCAGCAACGTTGACCTGCGCGATGAAGCGCTCATCAGCCCGATGCCGGGCACCCCGCAAAGCCGTGGAGAGCCGAGGAGCCCGCCGTTGATACGGTGGCGATCCTCTGAACATGGGTTTCAAAGACTGGCGCGAGCGCGCCGTCACGGGTGCTGGCTGTGAACATCCAGATCGATCTGACAGGGGCGACCCCGCAGGCTGCCGCGACCCGTGCGAGCACCGACAAGATCGTTGTCGCAGGGGGCGGTCCGGTGGGTGTGCGCACCGCTCAGGACCTCGCGCGGAATGGCGCGCATGTCGTTCTGTTCAATGCCGAGCGCTGGCGCCCTTATAACAGGGTGCAGTTGACACCGCTTCTGGCGGGCGAGGCGCAGATCGGCGCGATCTATCTGAGCGAGTCGGCCCCGGGTTCGGGCCAGATCGACCGCTATGACGGTGTGTCGGTGGTAGAAATCGACCGGTACGCACGGCGCATCAGAACATCAACAGGCCGCACGGTGCACTATGACAAGCTGGTGCTGGCCATCGGGTCGCGTGCCTTCGTGCCCGATATCCCGGGCAAGGATCTGTCCGGCGTGTTCGTCTTCCGGGATCTGAATGACGCCGAGGCTCTGGTCGCACGGGCGATGACCGCACGGCGCGTGACGGTGATCGGCGGCGGCCTGCTGGGCCTAGAAGCCGCGCGCGGCATGTCAAACCAGGGTGCCGAGGTCACGGTGATCGAGCACGAGGCGAGGCTGATGCCGCGCCAGCTCGACGACGGTGCCGCCGCCGTTCTGAAATCCCGGATCGAGGCGCTGGGCGTGCGGGTCCTCACCGGGTCGCGGGTCCAGTCGATCGACGGCGACGGCGACCGGGTCGAGGCCGTTTGCCTGGCCGATGGCGCAAAGCTTGCGTCCGACACGGTGATCATATGCACGGGCGTGCGGGCGAACACGCAACTCGCGGCCGCCATCGGTCTGCACCATGGGCGCGGCATCTCGGTCGATGCAGAGATGCGAACCTCTGATCCCCACATTTTCGCGGTGGGCGAGTGTGCCGAGCATGACGGGGTCGTGCACGGTCTGGTCGGCCCGGGCTACGAGCACGCGCGGATCGCGGCGGATGTGATCGCGGGATCAGGCGCCGCGCGCTACGCTGGATCGGTCCCCGCGACGAAGCTGAAGGTGCTGGGCGCCAAGGTCTTCTCGATCGGCGATTTCGAATCAATCGAGCAGCAGATCGGCGTGACCTCACTGGTCTGGCAAGACGCCAGCGCCGGTCAGTACCGCCGTCTCATCATCCGGCGCGGGCGGCTCCTCGCAGCACTCGGTGTCGGCGATTGGCCCGAAGCAACGCGCATTCAGCAGGCCGTGGGGGACACGGTTGCTCTGCACATCTGGCATCGCTGGTCGTTCCAGCGCACCGGACGGCTCTGGGCCGAGCAGGACGACGACGTCAACACGTGGCCCGAGACCGCCATCGTCTGCAACTGCACGGGCGTGACCAAGGGCGCCATCTGCGGCGCGGTCGCCCAGGGTGCCGAGACGCTGGACCATATCCGCAGCACAACGAGTGCCAATTCGGTTTGCGGCACCTGCACCCCGCTGGTGCTGGATCTGCTGGGTCAGGGCGGTGCCGCACCCGAGCCGGTCCGGTGGTGGCGCACGCTTCTATGGGCCTCTGGCATCGCGGCAGTGCTGGCCCTGGCGACCGCACTGCTGCCGCGCGTGCCCATGCGCGACACGTTCGTGATTGGCGATGTCTGGTTCAACCTTTGGTTCGACGGCGTCTGGAAGCAATGGTCGGGCTACATCCTGCTTGGCCTCACGGTCGCGGGCGCGATGCTGGGCCTGCGCAGACGTATCGGCATCCTGCGGCGCCTGGGTGGCTATGACAGCTGGCGGGTCGTCCATCTTGGCATCGGCATCATCGCGGCAATCGGGCTGTTCGCGCACACAGGCTTCCGGCTGGGGTCCGGGCTGAACTTCTGGCTGATGTTCAGCTTCTGCGCGACGCTGATCTTCGGGGCCCTCGCCGGTCTGGCCACTGGCGGAGAGCACAAGCTGGTCGAGAACGACATCGGCTCGGCCCGCAAGCCGCCGCGGTCGGTGCCCCACTGGGTGCATGTGCTCGCGCTCTGGCCGCTGCCCGTGCTGCTTCTTGCGCACATCCTGTCCGTTTATTCGTACTGAGGGGCGGGCGATGACACGAAACTCGATCCTCTGGCTGGTCTGGCTTCTGGGTTCGCTGATCGCAGGCGCCGCCGTCGCGGCGGTGATGTATGTCGGCGGGCCGCGCGACGCATTGTTGATCGGGCAGACCACCGGTGCGCACCACCAGATCGAACTGGCCTGCGACGCCTGCCACACGGCCGATTTTTACGCGAGCCCCAAGAAGGTCGCGAAGAAGATGAACAAGGCCTGTCTGGAATGCCACAAGACCGAGCTTCAGCTGTCCAATGACAGCCACCCGGTCAAGAAGTTCCGCGATCCGCGCAACGCCGATGTGCGCGCCAAGCTGGACGCGCTCTACTGCCATACCTGTCACGCAGAGCATAAGCCCGAGATCACGCGGGTCAGCGCCGTGACCCTGCCGATGGATTACTGCTCGGCCTGCCACCAGGACGTCTACAAGAACCGGCCCAGCCACGAAGGCCATGGATTCGAGACCTGCGCCTCGGCTGGATGTCATAATTTCCACGACAATACAGCGCTGTACGAGGATTTCCTCGTGAAACATGCAGGCGGGCCCGACATCAAGGACGTGGCCATCCTGAAAGGGGCTGCGATCAGCCGCGCCCCCGACCCGGTCAGCGTCGCGTTGGCCTCGGCCGATCCAAAGGCCGATCTGGAAGCGTATCTCGCGGCTCTCGAGGACGCCCCTGATAACCCGGGCGAGGAAGCGCAAAAGCAGCTTGACCGTGTCCTGGGTGCAGCGGATGCGGTCGCGCCCGATGCTCACATGACCGATGACGCGGTATCCAAGTGGGCAGGCTCGGCGCACGCGTTGAACGGGGTCAACTGTGCCGGATGCCATGCGCCCGATGCCGAAGGTGCCGAGACCATCGCGGCGGACTGGATCGAAAGCCCCGGCCTGAGGACCTGCCAGTCCTGCCACAAGAATCAGGCGAAAACCTTCAAGGAAGGCCGTCACGGGATGCGCTTTCACCCCAAGCTGCCGAAGCCGCGCAAAGAACCGAAGGACGGTGTCGAAAAGCTGGCGGCAACGCTGTTCCGGGACAAACCGCTTGGCCCGATCACGGTCGCCGATAGCGCGCTGACGACGTTGAAACCGGAGGCTGCCGGGATCGAGATCGGAAGCTGCAACACCTGCCACAAACCGCACGAGGTCGACATCGCCGTCGCGGCCGTCGGGTCCTGCATGGGGTGCCATGACGACACCCACACGCGGAATTACATCGGCAGCCCGCACGACAACCTGTGGAAAGCCGAACTGGCAGGCGCCGCGCCGGGCACGGGCGTCTCCTGCGCCGACTGCCACATGCCAAAGATCGAAGACCGGCGCGGCGATCTGTTCACCACGCACAACCAGAATTCATACCTCAGACCGAACGAGAAGATGATCCGGACAGTCTGTCTATCCTGCCACAGCCTCGATTTCGCGATTGATGCGCTGGCGGACCCGAACCTCGTTGAGAGCAATTTCAACGGGCGCCCCTCGGTGCAGATCGAAAGCATCGAATGGGCCTTGAGACGCGCGGAGTAGGCCCCATGACGCCAATCACCAGAGCCTCCTCCACGCGCCGTTACGTCAACCGCAACACAAAGGGACTTAAAGATGACAGTGAAAGCCATCAAGGCCATCGTGCTGGGCGGAATGCTCGCCACCGCACCGCTGGCCGCGACAGCGGATGAGGGGCTCGATCCCAAGGACGTCGCCGACATGCTGCACGCGGTGATGGACTCGGACCGCACGATCTACACCAAGATGATCGTGCAGCGTCTGGTTGCGAAGGAAAAGCTGATCAAGGCCAGCGAGTTCTTCGATGACGACAAGGCCGCCCCCCTGCCCGCGCAGATGTTCCGCTTCGGCTCGGAAATGGTCGCCGACAAGACTGATCTCTTCAGCTACTCGCTGCAGTCGCTCTGGCCGATCAACAAGCAGAACGCGCCACGCACCGACATGGAAAAGGAAGGTCTGCAGTTCATCGCCGACAATCCGGGCGAGAACTACTATGGCGAGGAAGAACTGGGCGGCGAGACCTACTTCACCGCGGTCTACCCGGACGTCGCGGTCGCCGAGGTCTGCGCGACCTGCCACAATGACCACAAGGACACGCCTCGGACCGACTTCAAGGTCGGTGACGTGATGGGCGGGGTCGTGATCCGCATCCCGCTCGACGGCTGATGCGGATCTGGGTCGCGGTGGCGGTGCTCGCCGCCTGGGGCACCATTGCCTCGGGCGCCGAGCGCGAGGCTCCGCCCTATCCCGACCGGGGATTGAAAGGCACGGTCTCGGCGAAGCGCCTGCCCGTGCCGCCCCATCCCGTGCTGGTCGAGGGCGGTGAGATCTGGGACGCAAATTGCCGGATCTGCCACGGGCCTGGGAACTTCGGCGCACCGAAGATCACCGGGTCACGGTTCTGGGGAAAACGCCTGCCCAAGGGCATCGCGACCCTGATCTCCCATGCCCAGAACGGGTTTGAAACCTCGCTCGGCGGCCTGATGCCGGCGCGCGGGGGCAATGACGAACTGACGGACGACGAGGTCGAGGCTGCCGTCCGCTTCATGGTTTTTCACAGCGGCGGCGCGGACATCGCGCTCGACGGCCTCGATTGAGACGAAAGGACTGAGAGATGACACCTGAAAAGGTCAAGATGGTGCAGGACAGCTTCAAGATGGTCCTGCCGATTGCCGACACGGCAGCGGATATCTTCTACACGCGGTTGTTCGAGATCGCGCCAGAGGTCCGGCCCCTGTTTCCGGCGGATTTGTCGAAACAGAAGAAGGCGCTGATGGGCACTCTGGCCGTTGCCGTGCAGAACCTGCATCAGGTCGGCGAGATCCTGCCGGTGGTCAAGGATCTGGGCGTGCGGCACGTGGATTACGGCGTGAAGGACGCGCACTACGATACCGTCGGCGCGGCCTTGCTCTACACGCTGGAGAAGGGTCTGGACGAAGCCTGGAGCGATGAGTTGAAGGATGCGTGGACCGAAACCTACGTGACTGTAGCAACGGTGATGAAAGACGCCGCCGCCGAGGCCGCAGCGCAGGCCCCCGCCGCCGCGTCGGCCTGAACTTGGATGCCGGGAGCCGTTCGGCTCTCGGCGCATTCTCGGCGCCGGGTGTCCCGCTCTCCGCCAAACACTGCCGACGCTATCGGGTTTGATTGCATAGCTCTGCGCAAGACTTCAGCGCAACAGCGAGGTCTTGCCGCATTTTCAGGCAACCACGCGAGCAATGCAGGATTGGGGGGCAGATTTCTTGACCAGAGCCGCGAATCTCTCATTCTTCGATTTGCAGGCTGTCTAGGGTTCCGCCCGAACGGGGACTGGTCCGAGAGATGGCGCCGCGGCGGCAAACTCCGGTGCGGTACACGGCGGGACAAAATCCCGGGAGGACCCCTGCGCCGCGTTCGCCGCGTCTTCCTCTGTTCCGCGCGCGGCACGGCCATCCGGCGCTTCGCGGAACAGGACGGGAGATGATAGAATGAAGCTCAACACCCTGATCGCAGGCACTGTCGCCGCGGCGATGACATTGGGCGCTGGCTCAGCGCTGGCCGAAACGAAATCCGAGTTCAAAGTCGCATGGTCGATCTATGTCGGCTGGATGCCGTGGGGCTACCTGGAAAGCTCGGGCATCATGGACAAGTGGGCCGACAAGTACGGCATCGATGTCGAGATCGTGCAGATCAACGATTATGTCGAATCGATCAACCTCTACACGGCAGGCCAGTTCGACGGCGTGAGTGCGACGAACATGGACACGCTGTCGATCCCGGCAGGCGGCGGCGTCGACACAACGGCTTTGATCGTCGGCGACTTTTCGAACGGCAATGATGCGGTCATCCTGAAGGGCGATGGCGGCCTGGCCGATCTGAAGGGCAAACCGGTGAACCTGGTCGAGCTTTCGGTCAGCCACTACCTGCTGGCGCGCGGGCTGGACAGCGTTGGTCTGAAGGAGAGCGATCTGGCGCGGGTGATCAACACCTCGGACGCTGACATGATTGCGGCCTACGGCACCAATGACGTCGAGGCGGTGGTGACCTGGAACCCGCTGGTCTCGACCATCCTGGAACAGCCGGGTGCAACCAAGCTGTTCGACAGTTCCGACATTCCCGGCGAGATCATCGACATGATGGTGGTGAACACCGAGACGCTGGCATCGAACCCGGACTTCGGCAAGGCACTGGTCGGCGCGTGGTACGAGTTGATGGCGATCATGGAGGCCGGTGACGAAGCTGCTCTGACCGCGATGGCCGAGGCGTCCGGCACCGATCTGGCGGGCTACAAGGCGCAGTTGGACTCAACGCAGATGTTCTGGAAGCCCGCCGACGCGGTTGCGTTCGTGGAAAGCGCGGATCTTCCGAAGACGATGGTCAATGTCGCAGAGTTCCTGTTCGACAAGGGCATCCTGGGCGAAGGCGCGCCGAGTGCGGACTATGTTGGCGTGGCCTATCCGGACGGATCGACGACAGGCGACACGGGCAATGTGAAGCTGCGCTACGATGCCAGCTTCATGAAGATGGCCGCCGACGGCGCCTTGTGAATCCGTAGGGTGCGCATTGCGCACCCTACCTTTGAACGGTCCCAAGATGCGCCTGATCAATCTCAAACCCGGACGGCCGCTGGCATTGTTCCTGCTGCTGATCCCTTTTCTGGCGGTGCTGGCGGCGTATACCATCGCCTCGGACATCCGGCGCGCCGAGAACCCCAAGGACAAGCTGCTGCCAGCGCCCGCCGCAATTGTCGAGACGGCACAGCGGCTGGTGACGCAGCCGGATCGGCGCTCCGGCAAGGTTCTGTTCTGGTCAGACACGCTCGTCAGCTTGCAACGGCTGATCATCGGCGTCGGGATCGCTGCGTTGATCGGGCTGGTGTTCGGGCTGCTGATTGGCCTGCTGCCCTACATGCGGGCGACGTTTGCAGGGTTCGTTTCGGTTCTCTCGATGGTGCCGCCGCTGGCGATCCTGCCGATCCTGTTCATCGTCTTCGGGCTTGGCGAGGTTTCGAAGATTGCGTTGATCGTAATTGGCATCACGCCGTTCCTGATCCGGGATCTCAGCCAGCGGGTCGTCGAGATCCCGCAGGAGATGATGGTCAAGGCGCAAACCCTGGGGGCGTCCTCTCTGGTGATCGGGCTGCGTGTCGCCCTGCCCCAGGTGATGCCGCGGCTGCTTCAGGCGGTACGCCTCTCGCTCGGTCCCGCCTGGCTGTTCCTGATCGCTGCCGAGGCGATCGCATCGGATGCGGGCATGGGCTACCGGATCTTCCTGGTACGGCGCTACCTGGCGATGGACGTGATCCTGACCTACGTCGTCTGGATCACGTTGCTGGCGTTCCTGATGGACTACGCGCTCAAGAGGCTGGGTGAACGCGCCTTCCCCTGGTTCGGGAGGGACGGCTTGTGAGCTTTGTCGTTGCCGAGGATATTCACCAATCCTATGGTCCGCGCCCGATACTGGAACGCGTCAGCATCACCGCCGAAGAGGGCGAGTTCGTCTCGATCGTCGGCGCGTCGGGCTGCGGCAAGTCCACGTTCCTGCGGCTGTTGCTGGCGCAGGAGGTGCCGACGCGCGGCGAGATCCGCGTGGCCGGCGAGCCTCCCGCGAAAGAGCCTGGACAGGCCCGTGGCGTTGTTTTCCAGAGGTACTCGGTCTTCCCGCACATGACCGTTCGCGACAACGTCGTGGCAGCCACGGCGTTCTCGGCCAACCGGACTGGCTGGCTGTTCGGCGCGGCAAAGCGCAAGGCCCGCGAAGAGGCCGATACCGTGCTGGAACGCATCGGTCTGGCCCATGTTGCCGACCAGTACCCCTCGGCCCTGTCCGGCGGGATGCAGCAGCGGCTCGCCATTGGTCAGGCACTGTCCGCCAAGCCGCGCATTCTGCTGCTTGACGAACCCTTCGGCGCGCTGGACCCAGGCACGCGCCTGTCGATGCATGATTTCCTGACCGAGATGCGGGCCGAGAGCGACATGACCGTCTTCATGGTCACGCACGATCTGGAGGAAGGCTTCAAACTGGGCGACCGCGTGCTGGTCTTCGACAAGCCGCGCTGGGACCCCATCGAGCCCGAAGCCTATGGCGCGACCATCACCTATGATTTCGATGCACGCGACGGCGGCATCCCGTTTCAGAACCTGACATCGCCCGAGGGGACCAATGCGGCGTCCTGACCGGCGATCGACCTCAGTAGATGCTGGGCACGTAGAGCTCGTCGGGCAATGTCCGACGGTCGTATTCGGGATTGAACTCGCGGTCGGGCAGCGTGATCTCCTCGTTCGGAACATCGTTGTAGGGGATCTGCTTCAGGAAATGGTCGATCAGGTTCAGCCGGGCGCGCTTCTTGTCGTTGCCCTCGACGATGTGCCAGGGCGCCTCGGGGATCGAGGTGCGGTCGAACATGTCTTCCTTGGCCTTGGTGTAGCGCTCCCAGCGCACGCGGCTTTGCAGGTCCATCGGGCTCAGCTTCCATTGCTTCATCGGATCGTGGATGCGCATGAGGAAGCGAAGCTGCTGCTCGTCGTCGGTGATCGACAGCCAGTACTTGATCAGCGTGATGCCCGAGCGCACCAGCATGCGTTCGAATTCGGGAACGTCGCGAAAGAACTCCTCGACCTGCCGGTCCGAGGCAAAGCCCATGACGCGCTCGACACCGGATCGATTGTACCACGAGCGGTCGAACAGCACGATTTCGCCACCTGCGGGCAGGTGCGGCACGAACCGCTGGAAATACCATTGCGACATCTCGCGCTCAGATGGCTTCGGCAGGGCGACGACGCGGCACGAACGCGGGTTGAGCCGCTGGGTGATCCGCTTGATCGCCCCCCCTTTCCCCGCACTGTCGCGGCCCTCGAAGATCACGAGCACCTTGGCGCCGGTCTGCTCGACCCAGTGGTGCATCTTGATCAGCTCGGCCTGGAGGCGCAGCAGGTTGGTGAAGTATTCCCGGCGCGGCATCGGGTCGATCTTCTGGCGCAGCCTGGCATCGTAGATTTCGCGGATCTTCATCGAAAGCTCGGCATCTTCCAGCTCGAGCTCGTAATCCTCGTCAAGCTCGTCCATCAGCTCGGCTTCGAGCCAGTCCCGTGCCTCGAACCTGTCATCGCTCATGTCAAAGACCTCCTGTCGTTCGACCCGCAGCGACATGGCGCTTGGCGAGTCTGTCCGCGCCAGTTAGCACGAAGGTGCAGGCATGACGAAAATGAATGTTTTGTGGCGCGCGAAAGAAGCGGAGTGCCTGGCTTAGCCGAGATCGAAGACTATCACGTCGATGGCTTCTTCGACTTCGGACGCACTATCGCCCGAGACCACCGAGACGGTCGCCGAGGCATCAAGATCGGGGAAGGCCGTATAACCGCTGGCCGAGGCATCCGTCGCTTGGGCGCCGCCCGGGTCGAACTGCGCATTGGCAAGGCGGACGTCCAAGAGCGTGCCGTATTCATGGAGCGCGCGAGTTTGATCGACCGCATCATGGCCCGCACCGGGTTGCGCCACCTTGATCCAGACACTGGCATCTTCGACGCGAACGTCCGTCGTGAAGATCAGAACGTCGGAATTTCCGGGCGAGCGATAATCCTCGCAATCGTTCGGATCGACTCCCTGCACGAAGCTCGCAGACAGGTGATCGACGCCATCAACTTCTCGGTTCGCAAGCGGGTTGGCCCAGGTGTTTCCATGCTCGATGTCCAAGGGCGCGGCAATCTGCGCACCATTGGGAATGCCGTCCCAGGCGAAGTCTACATAGAAGGCATCTTTGGAGACTTGCGTCTGCACCGCGGCGCGCACAGGCGTTCCGTCCTCGAGGAAGATAGTAAACTTGATCCCGACCGTGTTGGCGTGCATTGGACCATTCGGCCCGGCAATTGTCATGTCTAGCGCGCCGATCAGCCCTGTCTCGCCAGCCGCATCAGCACTTGCCGCAAGCACCAGCGCGCCCGCGCAGGCCGCGTCCTGCAACGCCGCGTTCAGCCCGAAGGTTCCGTCCTGCGGATTGCCGAAGAAAGAGAGGTCCGCAGCGCCGTCGCCGTCGAAATCAAACAGAACCGGTTTCATCCTGAGCCTCCATCGGACCTCTTCGGCGGCTTCCCCGCCATGTTGAGGCCAGTTTGGAGGATTCGCTCTGCACGGTCGGTATCAGATGCTACACGTCGGGCGAAAAACACAAAAACGATGTTCCGGAACCTCGGAGGAAACCATGTCGTATCTAACCCCTGACCGCACCAGGTCACACCATCCGGCCGACCGGCGCGTCCCGGACCGGCGTTGCCACCATCCGGACCTGACCAAGCTGCAGGGTTGGAAGTCCGCACGGGCCGAGGCGGACATTCCCGACGACGAATGGGAGAAGGAGAAGGCCTGGGCGCTGCGCATGGGCCTGACGGCGGCGGATTCGATCGAGGACCGGTCGATCCCCACATTCGCGCGCGGTGAGCTGCCGCATTATGCCGGGATCAACACCTTCCTGAAGGCGCCTTATACCGAGGACGTGACCGAGGTCGGCCATTACGATGCCTGTGTGCTGGGTGCGCCGTTCGATGGTGGCACGACCTACCGGCCCGGCACGCGGTTCGGTCCGCAGGGCGTGCGCAAGATCTCGGCGCTTTATACGCCCTACAACTACGAGATCGGTGTCGATCTGCGTGAGCAGATGAGCCTGTGCGACGCGGGTGATATCTTCACCATCCCGGGCAATATCGAGAAGACATTCGACCAGATCTCTCGCGCTGTTTCTCACGTGTTTTCAAGCGGTTCGACGCCGATCATCATCGGCGGCGACCACTCGATCGGCTTTCCGTGCGTGCGCGGAATTGCCGAGTGCACGTCCAAGACCATCGGGATCGTCCATTTCGACCGTCACGCGGACATCCAGGAGAAAGACCTGGATGAACGCATGCACACAACGCCATGGTTTCACTCGACAAATCTTCCGAACGCGCCTGCGAAGAATCTGGTGCAGGTCGGCATTGGCGGCTGGCAGGTCCCGCGCGAGGCGGTTAAGGTCGCGCGCGAGCGGGACACCAACATCATCACCATGGGCGATATGGAGAAGATGGGCGTCGACAAAACCGCCGAGATGGCGTTGGAAATGGCGTGGGACGGCGCGGACATGGTCTATATGAGTTTCGACATCGACAGCATCGACTGCGGCTTCGTCCCAGGCACCGGATGGCCTGAACCGGGCGGTTTCCTGCCGCGCGAAGCTTTGGCGCTGGCGTCCAAGGTCGCGGCCGAAGGTGTCTGCGGTATGGAACTGGTCGAAGTCTCGCCCCCCTACGACACGTCGGACATCACCGCACTCATGGGCACCCGTGTGATCGTGGATGTGTTGGGCGCGATGGTCTCGAACGGCACACTCGGCAAGCACAAGGGTTTGATCGACAAACCCGTCAGCCTGCCGATGGGCGATTACGACGAGGCGACCCATGGCAAACGCTGGTCGACCCCTGCGAAAGGAGGCTCGTGATGCAAGCGACCTTTGACTTCGAGACGGCGCTGACGCTCGCGCTCGGCTGCGAATACCATCAAAGCGCTCTTCTGGTCTGGACAGAGATCGAGGGCGGCCTTTTGCTGGCGGCACGTGAGGACGTCGAGAGCGAGATGCGGACCTGTGGCGGGTCTGGACGGGTGCACTGATGCCACACGATCATCATCACCCGCACGATCATCACCCTTCGAATGATCATAACCATCCGCATGATCACAATCACGCGCATGGCGACCACCTGCATTCACACATGCACACGGCGGACGACGCGGCAGAGATGCAGGTCCTTGCGACCCAGTTCATCGACGGCTTCCGCGAGGCCAAGGACAAGATGAGCTATCTGCGCCTGGCCGGGGTGCCGCTCGAACGCTCGGACGGCGATGGCCCGTCCTTGAAACTGGTCGATGTTCAACTCGCCACGGAATGGCAGGTCGGGACCGCTGCGCCATCCTTTGGGTCGCGCGAACTCAGCTACCTGCCGTTTCCCGGCGAGATGATCACCGAGCGGACGAACATGCATTTCGTCTATGTCTCGATGGCGCGTAAATCCCTTCTGGATCTGCGGGATTTCCTGAAGTCGAAGACCGAGACCGGAGATCTTGCTTAGGCCGCTCGCTGTCGCAATCGTAAGATCGGGTCAGGACGCCTTGGCAACCGTGCGGGCCAAGCCCACCGCGGCCGCAACACTGTCCACTGCGGGCAGACCCGAGGCCGCTTGCATCGCGGGACCGAACGCCGCCATTCCAGCACAGCCGAGCACCAGCGCATCGCAGCCGTCCTGTTCCGCCGCCTCTGCTGCACAGGCGGAGAGAACCTCGCGGGCGTGAACGGGGTCTACCTCGAGTGACAAAACGGGCAATCCGCTCGCGCGGACCCGTGCACAAGCCGACCCAAGGCCGTACCCTGCGATGTTGCCATCAAGCACCGGGACAGAGACCGGCAATGTCGTGATCACCGAGAAGCGCCCGTAGATCATCGCCGCGAGAAAGGCCGCCTGACCGATCCCGATCACGGGGATCTGCACCGCCGCCCGCGCCTCGGCCAACCCGGTATCGTCAAAGCAGGCGATGATTGCCGCATCGAACCCGTTCTCCGCAGCCTCGCGCACGGCCCAGATGACCCCCGGCGTCGCGGCATGGCCATCTGCTTCGCCCTGAATGGCCGGCGGGCCCGAGGCGTTGGTAAGCCCCTCGATGGTGACATCCGGTGCAGCAGCGGCGCAGGCGGCCTCGACAATTCCGTCGGTCATGCTGGTCGTGGAATTCGGGTTGATCACCAGCACGCGCATCAGACCATGCCCTTTCCGGCATCCGAGGCCTGTTTGGCGCGGCGTCGATTGGCCAGGATCGCTGTGCCGATGAAAACACCGACAATCAGGAACGAGAACGCCGTGGTCAGCGTCCCGAGCGCATAGATCACCGGCGTGGTGACATTGGTCGTCATCCCGAAGATCTCCAGCGGCAGTGTGTTGTAGGAGCCCGCCGTCAGCAGTGTCCGTGCAAACTCGTCATAGCTGAGCGTGAAGCCGAACAAGGCCACCCCGATCAGCGACGGGGCAATGATCGGCAGCACCACATAGCGCACCGTCTGCCACGCGCTCGCGCCCTGATCACGTGCGGCTTCCTCATAGGATTTGTCGAACCGATTGAACACGGCGAACATGATCAGCAGGCCGAATGGAAGGGTCCAGGTCAGCTGCGACCCGAACCCCGAGGTTGTCCAGTGCACATCCAGGCCCAATCGGTTGAAGATCAATCCAACGCCCAGTGAGATCAGGATCGACGGGATGATCAACGAGGTGATCACCAGGTAGAACAGCAGGGTCGAGCCGGGGAACCGCTTGCGAAAGGCCAGCCCGCCCATGACCGAGACGACCACCGTGGTCACCATCACCATCACGCCCAGCGCAAAGGACCGGCCGAACGATCCCCAGATGTCGCCAACGGCCTGTTGTTCGAACAGATCCACGAACCAGTGGGTTGAAACGCCATTCATCGGAAAGGTCAGCCCGCCCTGAGGCCCCTGAAAGGAAAGGATCGCGATCGTGATTGTCGGGCCATAGAGGAACAGCAGGAACAGCCCGAAGAAGACCGCAAGCACATAGAAGCTCGTTGACCGGGGTTCCACTAACGCACTCCCGAGCAAACAAGGCACGCCTGCGTCTGGACGGACCGTCGTATCCAGAGGTCTATGCTGGCGCTTCGAAGCATCGAGACTGGCCATCCGGTACGCCGAACCGCCATGCGCCGTTCCACGGTGATGCGCTTGGCCGTCAAAGATGCGCGGCCGGTGCGGAGGATCGGGCGTCCTTGGCTGCGCCGAGCAATACGCTCTGGTGACAGCATCCTCACCCTCATAGCTCCTTCCGGATGTCGACGAAGCGCAGCATGATCCCGATCGTGATCAGCACTGTCGCCAGCAGCACCACAGCCGTCGCGGACGCCGACGGATAGGCCAGCAACCCGACATCGTTCGAAATCAGCCGCCCGACATTCGCCGATTGCGAGCCGGACATGAACCGCACCGTGATGAAGTCACCCATCACCAGCGTGACCACGAAGATCGAGCCGATCATGATCCCCGGCTTGGTCAGCGGAATGATGACATTCACCAGGATCTGGAAGCCCGAGGCACCGGCATCGCGCGCGGCCTCGATCAGGCTTTTGTCGATCCGCATCATCGTGTTGAAGATCGGCACCACCATGAACAGCGTGTAGAGATGGACGAACGCCAGCACGACGGCGAAATCGCTGAACAACAGCCATTCCACCGGCTCGTCAATCACGCCCCACGAAATCAGCGTCGAGTTCGCGATCCCATTGCGGCCCAGAAACGGAATCCAGGAAATCATGCGGATGATGTTCGAGGTCCAGAACGGGATGGTGCACAACAGGAACAGCGCGATCTGCCAGGTCTGAGAGCGCACATGGAAAGCCAGGAAATAGGCCACCGTGAACCCGATCGTCAGCGTGAAGATCCAGGTCAGCCCCGCATAGATAAACGTGTTCAGGAACACCGTGTAAGTCACTGATGATCCGAACAGAAACTCGTAATTCTCGAGATTGAAGTCGGGGTAGAACGAGAACTCGGTCGCCGACCAGAAGCTGACCACGACGATCATACCGATCGGCAACACCAGAAAGAACAACAGCACCGCCCAGATGGGCGCCGACAGCATCAGCCCGGAGACACCGGCGACCAGGCGTGCCCGGCGTTCACTGGCCGAAGGGCTTGCGGCAGAAGGATTTGCGGCAGAAGGATTTGCGTTCGAACTCACGAGATCCTCAGGCTTATGTCAGCGGTCCCGGGTCTTCGCCCGGGACAGCGCGCGGCAGGTCATCACCCGCGCTGTGCCGTCCCGGCCTTGAGCCGGGACCGCTCCCTCACGCCAGATGCATCAGGCCGCGATGAACTCGTTCCACTTGCGGACCATGTACTGGTTTTCGTCCATCACCGCGTTCCAGCAGGCAACGGCTCCCATCCGATCGTAGAAGCTGCCACCGTCGCGCACGGCGCCTGCTTTCTCCATGACGTCACCGAACGGGTTGGTGATGTCGCCCTTGGCTTCCTTGCCTTCGAACCAGAAGCCCCACTCGTCTTCGGACATGAAGTTCTTCGACGTCTCCGGCACGGCCGAGTAATATCCCTGGCGCATCAGGAAGCCGCCGACCCAGCCCGAAAGGTACCAGTTGATGTACTCGTATGCTGCTTCCAGTTCGATCCCGGACAGGTTCGCCGACAGACCAAGACCACCACCCCACGAGCGGTAGCCCTCTTCCAGCGGCTGGTAGACGCACGGGATGCCCTTCGAGCGGACTGCGGTGATCGCGGGCGACCACATCGACTGAATCACGACCTCGCCCGAGGCCATCAGGTTCACCGACTCGTCGAAGGTCTTCCAGAATGCGCGGAACTGGCCGTTCTTCTTCGCCTCGGTGAAGATGCCGAGCGTCATGTCGATCTCTTCTTTCGTCATGTTGCCCTTGTCGGGGTACTTGTACTCACCCATCGACTCGACGACCATCGCCATGTCCATGATGCCGATCGAGGAGATGTCGAGGATCGAGGCCTTACCCTTGAACTCGGGGTTCAAGAGTTCCTTCCAGGTGCTGATCGGGCGGCCGATCAGGTCCGGACGAATGCCAAGCGTGTCGGCGTTGTAGATCGTCGGGATCAGCGTCATCCAGCCCGACTCTTCGTTGACAAACTCCTTGCCGTCGACGCCTGTGGTGAAGCCCACGGAGTGCGGCGCGGTGCCCTGAGCGATGGAGGAGTCCGGAGTCAGTTTGCCATTGCGGAAGATGCCGACGATCTTGTCGTAGTTCGCGATCTTCGAGGTATCCATGGCCTGCAGGTTGCCTGCCGCCCAGACCTTTTTGCAGATCCAGTATTCGAGGTCGGCGATGTCGAACGACTTCGGTTGGGTTGCCGCCCGCTGGGTCACGCTGTCGGAGTCGAGCGCTGTCATCTCGAGCGTGAAGCCGAGGTCTTCCTTCACCTTCGCCGCCACCTCGTTGAGGTTCGAGACGCCCGTGCCGAACTGGCGCAACGTCACGTCCTTGATATTCTGTGCCCAGATTGTCGGTGCGCCCAGGGTCGAGGCGGCAACACCTGCGGCGGTGCCCTTCAGCATGGACCGGCGCGAGATGCCAAGTGTGGTCTTCGTTGTCATCTTCTCTCTCCTTGTCGATGAGTTTCGCCTGATTTCTCAGGGCTTTGGTTATTCTCCAAGTGCGTGAAGATCGGCGGCGTCCCAGGCGAGGCCGACCTCCTCTCCACCAGTCAGCGGAGCCGCGAAGAATGTCTCCTCCGGCACGAGAACGGTCATGTCCTGCGCAGCAGCGCCTGTGAGTGAGACGACGACCGCGGTTCCCTGATATTCGATGGCCGAGACATGCGCGGTCACGGTCGCTTCGCTGTTCTCGGCCAGGCGCATCCGGTCGGCCCGGATCGAGAAGCGCTTGTCGTCCAGGCTCAGCACGTTGTGGTTGCCGATGAAGCGCGCGACAAACTCGGTTCGTGGCGTGTTGAAGACGTCGCGCGGGGGACCGGCCTGTTCGATCTTGCCGGCGTTCATCACGACGATCTGGTCGCTCAGCGCCATCGCCTCGTCCTGACTGTGCGTGACGTGGATGAAGGTGATGCCAAGCTCGCGCTGCAGACGTTTCAACTCGGTCCGCATTTTCAGCCTCAGGAACGGGTCGAGCGCGCTGAGCGGCTCGTCCAGCAACAGAACCTGCGGCTCGGACGCCATCGCCCGGGCGAGAGCGACACGCTGCTGCTGGCCACCGGAAAGCTGTTCGGGTAGACGATCCGCCAGCGGGGCCATGTCCACGAGGGTGAGAAGCTCCTTGGCGCGCGCTGATCGCACGAGCTTGTCGACGCCCTTCATCTTCAGCCCAAAGGCGACATTCTCCGCGACGCTGAGATGGGGAAAGAGCGCGTAGGACTGAAACATCATCGCCGTGCCGCGCTTCGCGGGCGGCAGGGACGAGATGTCACTGCCGCCCAGCACAATGGCGCCGTCGCTGACGACCTCGTGGCCAGCGATCATGCGCAGGGTCGAGGACTTTCCGCAGCCCGAGGGCCCGAGCAGGCAGACATAACTTCCCGCCGGGAAGACATGGCTGATATCGTCGACCGCAATAGTGTCGGCATATCTCTTGGTCAATGAGATAAGTTCTAGATCGAGATGCGATCGCATTGCGCCTCACGCCGGGTCATTCGCGCGATAACTTGTTGACAAGGGAACAATCTGGCAAATGAAAGATCATTTTGACAGCAGATCGGCGGCCATGATGCCAATGAATGATTACTGATGTTGCAGATTACCAGAATTCTGTGAAAATTTGAGCATCCGAAGGATGGCAAACGATCTAAATCAGCGAATCAAAAACGCCGCACGAGACGGTGACTTGGTGTTCGTTCAAAACGCATCCGGAGCGTTCTGAGGGACTGGAAACAAACGATGAGCCATGCATTGCGCATCGCGCCGATGAGCCTTGAAGACCTGAATGTCGCAATCGAGTGGGCAGCGGTCGAGGGCTGGAACCCCGGGCTCGACGATGCCTCAGCCTTCCATGCGGCCGATCCGAACGGCTTCCTGATGGGATGGCTCGGCGATGAGCCCGTATCGGCCATCTCTGTGGTGCGGCACTCCGAGGATTTCGGGTTCCTCGGCTTCTACCTCTGCAGACCAGAGTATCGCGGTCATGGCTACGGTCTGACCACGTGGCAGGCAGGCATGTCCTATCTGGAAGATCGGGTTATCGGGCTGGACGGCGTGCCAGCGCAACAGGACAATTATGCTGCGTCGGGGTTTGCCCTTGCCCACAACACGCAACGCTATGCGGGTCGCATCATCGGTCAGGCACATGCGCGCATCCGCGCGGTGAAAGCGTCCGATCACTCTGATCTGCTGGCATTCGACCGGACCATCAGCGGCGCGGACCGTTCCGCCTACTTTGCGGCCTGGATGAAATCCGCATCTACACGGCAAACCTTGTTGCGAGACAGCAATGGCGTGATCGAGGCGATTGGGACCATCCGCGCTTGTCGCGAGGGGCACAAGATCGGGCCCCTGTTCGCGCCGGATCAAGCAGTGGCCTTACAGATGATCGAGGCGCTGTGCGCCGCCGTCGATGCGCACGAGATCATGATCGATGTGCCGGACCCCAACGTTTCGGGTGTCGATCTGGTTACCTCGCTCGGCCTTGAGGCCGTCTTCTCATGCGCGCGGATGTACAGGGGCGCCCCGCCGACGCGCGATCTGACCCGGATCTTCAGTGAGACGACGTTCGAACTGGGCTGAACGATAGGGCCTTCAACTGGCGAACCACGCCTCGGCCTAGCCGCCGCGAAACACCGGTTTTCGGCGCTCGGCGAAGGCAACGCGACCCTCGGCATAATCCTCGGATGCGAAGCAGGCATCGACCAAAGCGTCGACCCGGTCACGGTTTCTTTGGCGTGGATCCTTGCCGTGTTCGATCTTTGCCGCCTTGAAGGCCCGCATGGTCAGCGGCGCGTTGTCGGCGATCGTCCCGGCCAGATCGGACACCGCTTGGGTGAGATCCTCTTTCGGCACGATACGGTTGACCAATCCCATCTGCAGAGCTTCCTCCGCCTGGAACATCCTGCCGGTCAGGAACAGCTCGGCTGCAGACGGCGCACCGATTGTATCAATCAGCTTGGCGACGCCATCATAGGAATACCCAAGTCCGAGTTTGCCCGCCGGGATCGCGAAGCGAGACCCATCCGAACACAAACGGATATCGCATCCGATCGCGAGGCCGACCCCGCCGCCAAGGCAGTACCCGTCGATCTTGGCGATCACCGGCTTGGGGAAGTCCGCAACAGCTGTTTCGGCATCTTCCGACACGCGATTGTAGTGCGCCACGGCATCAGCGTTTGATCGCTGCTCCTCGAACTCCGAAATGTCGGCGCCGGAGACGAATGCCTTACCGCCTGCGCCGCTCAAAACGACCACGCGCACCGAGTCGTCCACAGATAACGCAGCCAAGTGGTCTGACAGCCCCTGCCACATGCTCAGCGACATCGCGTTGTGGCGTGCAGGATTGTTGAACACGATCTCGGCGACGTGACCGTCGCGGAGGAGCAGGATCTTATCACTCGACAGGTCTGTCACGACCATTGTCCGCCGCCATCCATATCGATGACCGTGCCCGAGAGGTAATGGACCTGAGGGGCGCACAGCATGGCGGCGAGCGCACCCACCTCTGAAGCGCGTTTCAGGCGTCCGAAGGGCAGACCGGATTCGTCCAGCGCTTCCTGCCAGCGCTCCGGGTCTCCGAACTCGATCTCGGCCCGGCGCCGGGACATGGTGATGATCCGGTCCGTGAGCGTGGGCGATGGATTGATCCCGAAGACGCGCACGTTGCTGGCCGGCGTTTGCGCGCCAAGCGCGTTGGTGAACCCGATCAGCGCGGCGTTCCCGGACGCGCCGGCGATATAGCCCGGGTTCACGGCCCTTCCGCCCATCCCGATAATGTTGACGATAGTTCCCGACCTGCGTGTGCACATCCCGGGCACGAAGAGCTTGCAGAGGTGGATGTAGCCCCAGACCTTGAGCTCCCAGCCGTCCCGCCATGCCTGCATGGTCACGTTTTCCAGATCACCTGCGGGGATCGCACCCGCATTGTTGATCAGGATGTCCGCATCACCGTGCGCGTCGAACAGGCGCTCGCGCTCATCGTCGCGGGAAAGCTCCGCCACGAAGGGCTTGACCGACCCACCTGTCTGTCCCGCCACCGCATCCACGGCCTCGACCAGCGTACCCTCGGTACGCGCCGTGATTACCAGGTCCGCACCCTCCTGCGAGAACGCCTCGGCCGTAGCGCGCCCGATCCCTTTCGAGCCACCCGTGACGACCACCTTCTTGCCTTCAAGTCCCAGATCCATGGCGCGCTCCCTCTACCCGATTGCCGGTCGAACCTGCCCCGGAAAGCGTCCTCCCGTATACTGATATGCACCGCATGTAACTTGCAGCGATGTCACTTCACCCTACCGTGTCGACCATATAGACTGGTATACCACAGCCAGCACGCGCTCGATGAGCCTGACAGACAGGGAAAGACAATGAACCAGATGGAATTCAGCCGACGCCAGATGATGGCGCTGATGGGATCTGCCGCGGCCGTTGCAGCAACCGGACCCGCCGTTGCTGCGAGTGAGCCGTTGAGGCTCTGGACGATCGGGGTCGCCAAGGTTGGCGGCAAGGATTGGTCAGCGATGGAGGCTCAGTCAGGCGTCTCGATCGCCTACAACGCAAAATCAGCACGCGCGGACGAGGCCATTCAGAAGATGGTCGTCGGCGATGGCAACGCGCTTTACGATGCGATGTCCGACAACGGCGGCGGCATGGAGGATGCGCTGGCCAGCCAGGGCGTCATTGCTGAGTTGGACGTCAGCCAAATCCCGAACTGGGCGAACATTCTGCCGACCTATCAGGATGGCGGTGCGGCAGCGGACACGATTCGGTACGAAGGCAAGATTGTCTCGGTCCCCTACATCTCGAACGCCGACAGCCTGGCTTATAACAACACGGTCATCGGTGCGGACCTGACATCGTGGGAAGCCCTGTTCGACGAACAGTTCAAGGGCCGGGCCGCCATGCAGAACGACTTTGGACCGACGCTGACCAACACGGCGATCTACCTGAAAGAAAGCGGCAAGCAGGATATCGAAAACCCCTCGGACATGAGTGCGGCCGAGGTCAAGGGCGTTTGCCAGTTCCTGATCGAGATGAAGAAGAAAGGCCAGTTCCGCACATTCTGGGACGGGTTCCAGAACGGGGTCGACCTGCTGGCGTCGGAAGAGGTTCTGGTCTCGAGCTGCTGGGAGCCGATCCAGGTCGTCTCGGCCAAGAAGTCGGCCCAGGACATCCGGTATGGAACGATGAAAGAAGGTCACCAGACCTGGAACAACATGTTCATGCTGACCAAGGGTGGCGAGGAACGCGGTCAGGCCGAGAACTTCTACAAGCTGATGAACCTCTACCTCTCGCCGTGGTTCGGCGCGCGCACGCTCGCGACCTTTGGCTTCACACCGCAGATGCAGGGCGTGAACGAATATGTCGAGGCACACCCCGATGATTTCGATGCCGATGCAAAGGCAACGATCGCCGGGCGGCTGGCCAACAAGCAGGCGCGCCTCGCGGTCAAGGGGAACTCGTGGCAGAACGTCTTCCCGACGAACATCCGTGACTATCAGGACTGGTGGGCCCGCGTTCAGGCAGCCTGATGACCCTGATCGACCGACTTGCGCGGGGGGCATTCCTGTTGCCCCTCGTCTTCATGCTCGTGTTCTTCGCTTTGCCGATTGCGCTGACCGCGGTCTGGAGCGTGTTCGAACGCACGATGTTCTGGATGGAGCCGGGCTTCACGCTGTTCGCGTACGAGAACTTTTTCACGTCAGCGCGGCTCTGGAACTTCCTGGCCAGCATGTACCACTCGCTGATCGCGGTCGTGATCTGTCTGGTGCTGGGCTTCCCGATTGCCGTGTTCGTGCATCGCCGGGTTCCGCAAGTCGCGCAGCACCGGGTCGTGCTGCTGTTTATCCTGCCGTTCATGGTGTCCGAGATCATTCGCATCTTCGCATTGCGACCGGTCCTGCAGCGCAACGGATTGGTCAATGAGACGCTTCAATATCTCGGCATCACCTCCGAACCCATCACCTCGATCCTGTTCACCCCGACGGGCGTGATCATCGGTGAAGTGCTGTCCTTCCTGCCGTTCATCGTGTTTTCGGGCTTCCTCGCGATGGAGGCCGTGCCGAAGTACATCTTCGAGGTCTGCGAGGATCTGGGCGCCTCGACCTTCCGGATCTACAAGGACGTGATCCTGCCGCTGGCGGCACCGGGGATCTTCGCAGGGTCTGTCTTCATCTTCGTCAATGGTATCGGTGTCGCCCTGTTGCCCAACATCCTCGGCGGACCCGGGGCGGTCAACGCCGGGCTGATCGCAACGCAAGCCATCGTTGCGCTGGACTTCCCGCTGGCCATGGCGGTCTCGGCGATCATGATGGTCACGCTGTTCGGGCTGCTCTACCTCGGCCACCGGCTGTTTGACCTGACAACCATTCTCGAGCCCGCACGATGAACGACTATGCCAATCCGTGGGGCTATCGGCTGCAGTGGGCGTACTTGTTGCTGGTCGTCACCACGCTGATGAGCCCGGTCTTCTACGTGATGTATGTCTCGTTCAACGAGAACGGGTTCGGGGCGGCCGAATACGTCTTCACGCTGGAATGGTACGGCGTGATCTTCACCGACAAGCTGATGATGAACGCCCTGGGCTGGACGCTGAGCCTCGCGGTCGTCACCACGGTCGTGACGGTGCCCTTCGCGGTGCTGGCGGCAAAGTTCTACAAGACGGCGCGGAGCAAGGTCTGGGTCGTCTTTCTGCTGCTTTCGCCGCTGTTCGTGGCCGCAGACATCTTCGGCGCGGCCCTGCTGGTCTATTTCAAGAACCTGAACCACACGCTTGTCTGGGTCGGCGACTGGCTGGGCACCGGCGTCATGGATGGCTGGTTCAAGCTGGGGTTCACGACTGCGTGGATCGGTCTGATCATCTACACGATCCCCTACGCGTTCATCGTCGTCCTGATCACCATGGGCCGCTACAAGGTTCAGCAAACGGAGGCCGCCCGTGCCTGCGGCGCCACCGCCTGGCGGGCCTTCTGGGACATCGAGTTCCCTCAGATCCGGCCGGGCGTGATGTCGGCCTGCGCGTTCACGGTCATCCTGTGCTTCAACGAATACACCCGCACCAGCCTGCTGAAAGGCGGCTTCGACACCTTCACAACCGTCCTCGTCAGCCAGATGCTGAACGAAGGCATGTCCGAGCAGTCCTACGCCATGTCCAGCTTCGTCAGCTTCCTCGCCATGGCCGCCATCGGCAGCATCATCCTGTGGACCCTTGTGCGGTCCGAAAAGCTCGGGGCCGAGGCCCGCGCCAAGACCGCGCCGGTGGCCTCATGAGCATCGCGGTCGAGGCGCGCGCGCTGAGCAAGCACTATGGCAGCGTCCGTGCGCTGGACGGCGTTGATGTCACCATCCGCGCGGGGGAGTATTTCGTGCTGCTGGGGCCATCCGGCGGCGGCAAAACCACCTTGTTGCGCACCATCGGCGGATTCCATCGCCCGACTTCCGGTCAGGTGCTGTTGCACGGGTCGGATGTCTCGGATCAGCCGCCGGACAAAAGGCCCACAGGTATGGTCTTCCAGGCCTATGCCCTGTTCCCCCACATGACGGTCGCGCAGAATGTCGGCTACGGCCTGCGCCTTGCGAAGCTGGCGTCCGACCAAATCGCCAACAAGGTGGCGGCCATGCTCGACACCGTCGGGCTCGATGGTTTGGGCAACCGCAAACCGCACGAGCTTTCCGGCGGGCAGCAGCAACGCGTGCAACTCGCCCGTGCGCTTGTGCTCGATCGGGATATCCTTTTGTTGGACGAACCGCTCGCAGCCCTGGACGCGCAATTGCGCAAGGACATGTGTCTGGAGCTGAAGCACCTGCAGGAGAAGGTCGGGATCACCTTCATCCACGTCACGCACAATCAGGAAGAGGCGATGACCGTTGCCGACCGGATCGCCCTGATCGCGGATGGAAAGCTTGTCGAACAGGGCAGCGCGCGCGAGGTGTACGAGGCACCCAACCGCCGCTTCACCGCCAGTTTCGTTGGTGAAAACAACCTGCTGGACGGACGCATCACAACGGTTTCAGACGGCATCGCCACGGTCGAGACCGGCGGTGGCGCAATAGCCGTGCCGAGCATCGGGACTGCGAGCGAGGGCGCCAAGGCCGCCGTCTCGATCAGATCGGAACTGGTCGCGTTGTCGAACGCAGAGGACGCGCAGCTCTCTGGCACCTATGTCGAGTCCGTCTACCTGGGCCTGACAACCTCGCACCGTGTTGTGCTGGCGGACGGGTCCCAGATCACCGCCCGTGTCGTCTCCGGCACCGGCGCCACGCCGGAGCCCGGCGCGCCAGTCCACCTGTCTTGGCCCGCCGACGCCGCCCGCCTGCACATCGACTGAAGGAGGCCGCAATGCCCTGGTCCAACCCCCGTGTGCCCTACCGGATGCTGAACCGGACGAAACGGCTCGAGCCGCCGCAGGGCAAACCGATCATCGTCAACCTGTGCATGAACATCGAGTACTGGCCGTTCGACCGTCCGATGCCGCGCGGCGTGCTGCCGCCGCCGCACGGTGCGCAGATCCAGCCGCCGGATGTGCCGAACTACTCCTGGGTTGAATACGGGATGCGGGCGGGGATGCCCCGCTTCATGCACGCCGTCGATCAGCGTGAGATCCCGGTTTCTGCGCTGATGAATGCGCAAGTCGCGGACGTCTACACCGACCTGATGGACGAGATCGTCGCCCGCAACTGGGAATTGGTGGGCCATGGCTGGATCCAGCAATCGCTGAAGAATGCCGATGACGAAGAGGCTGTGATCAAGCGCTGCGTGGCCCGATTGAAAGAGTGCGATGGGCAGGCGGTGCGCTCGTGGCTTGGGCCAGGCCTGGGCGAGAGCCATGACACGATCGATCTGCTGCGCGAGAACGGGATCGAGTTCCTGCATGACTGGGTGATCGACGATCTGCCGTTCTGGATCCGCACGAAACATGGCCCGATGGTGGGGCTTCCTTACGCCCTGGAACTGAATGACGTGCCGGTCTACGCGATCAAGGATGCCTCGACCGATGAGTTCCTGAAGCGTCTCGAGGCCACGCTGGCGATCTTCGAGCGCGAGACCGAGCACAATCCGCGCTGCCTGACATTCGGCCTGCATCCGCATATCATCGGGACGCCGCACATCGCCTATTGGTTCGAGAAGTGCCTGGACCTGCTGATGGAGCATCCTCAGACGATCTTCATGACCTCGCACCAGATCGGCGACTGGTTCGTGACCGCCGATGGCACGAACGGTGCTGATGTTGCAGACTACACCGACACCCTGCCACCCCTGCCCGAGTCCACCTGATGGCGCGCCCCCGGTCTTCGACCGCGCTTGATCACCTGAAGGTTCTGGACCTGACGCGGGTGCGGGCGGGGCCGACCTGTTGCCGCGTGCTGGCGGATTTCGGCGCGGACGTGATCAAGATCGAGGCACCGGCCGGCGTGGATCCGAACGCCGGTATGTCGGGCGCCCGCCACGGCTATGACATGCTGAACCTGCACCGCAACAAGCGCGGGCTGACGATGAACCTGAAGAAACCGGAAGGCCGGGATCTTTTCCTGCGCATGGTCAGGCAAGCCGACATCGTCGTCGAGAACTTCCGGCCCGATGTGAAGACCCGGTTGGGGATCGACTACGAAACTCTGTCCTCGGTGAACCCCGCGATCATTCTGGCCAGCATCTCGGGCTTCGGGCAGACCGGCCCTTACGCCCAGCGTGCGGGGTTCGACCAGATCGCACAGGGCATGGGCGGATTGATGATGGTCACAGGTAACCCGGGCCAGGGACCGATGCGCGCCGGAACGGCAGTGGCAGATTCGTCTTCTGGCCTGAACGCCGCAATCGGTATTCTTGTGGCGCTGACCGAGCGAGAGAAATCCGGCAAGGGCCAGTGGGTGCACACGTCGCTGCTCGAATCCCAGATCGCGCTGATGGATTTCCAGGCTGCGCGCTACCTTGTCGAAGGCGAGGTTCCGCCACAGGCAGGCAACGACCACCCTTACGCCACGCCGATGGGGGTGATCGCGACCAGCGACGGGTACCTGAACCTCGGTGTCGGTGCCGAAGGCCAATGGCGGGACTTCTGCACGGCGATCGGACGCGAGGATCTGACCGATCATCCTGACTTTGCGACGATGGAAGACCGGTACCGCAATCGTGCCGCGTGTTGGGACCTGCTCGCGCCGATCTTTGCGGTGAAGACGACGCCCGAATGGCTGGAGATCATGGAGGCGCACGGCGTGCCCGCCGGACCGATCTATTCGGTTGACGAGATGTTCGCCGACGCTCACGTCCAGCATACCGGCATCGCGCAAACCGTGAGGCACCACGCGCGCGGTGAGACCACCTTGATCGGGCAGCCCGTCACGCTGTCGCGGACGCCCGCATCGCTTGAGACTTCTGCACCGGATCTGGGCGAACACAGCGTGGAAGTGTTGATGGAATTCGGTCTGGAGACCGACGAGATCGCGGCCCTGCGCGAAGCCGGAACGATCTGACAAGACTCAAAGGTCTGCAAGCGCGGGCGCCAGGGTCTCCGCCCAATGTGTCAGGCGTGCCTCTGACCAGCGAGGTCCGAGTATCTGAACCGATGCGGGGAGCCCTTCGCCAGCCAGCGGGACCGGCAGTGCGATCGCCGGGCATCCCGAGAAGTTCGCCAAAGGCATGAAAGCCGCCTGGTCCGTTGGGATGGCGCTGCCGTGCGGGAATGCTCGCTGCGGTGCAGACGGCAACAGCAATCCGTCGACGTGGAGAAAGGCCCGATCCACCAACGCCGCCATCATTCTGGCTCGCCCGTACGCCTGAACCAGTTTCGATGAACTGAGCCTCCGGCCATAGTCCAGTAGCCCTTGAAGATGCGGGCTGAGAGCACCGTCCACATCCATCAGATCGGCAAGCGCAACAGCACCTTCGGCTTCGATGATCAACAATCCGGCCCGGCGGTCCTGGTCAGGCACCCATCCATCCAGATCGATATCGATGACAGCACCGCCCAGATCTTTGATCATCTTGCGCGCCCGGTCGAGGCCCATCTCGATTGCAGGCTGGCAGTCGACACTCATAATCTGCTTGAGCACGCCGAAGGTCAGCCCGCTCAGATCGACGCGAGCCGGACGTATATGCCAGTCCTTGGGCGCGGGGCGGCTGTTCGGATCACGGTCATCGATCCCGGCAAGTGCCTGCACCGTCGGCCAAAGCAGGTTCACATCGCGGGCCAGCGGGCCGACTGTGTCCAATAACGGCGCCAGAGGAACAACGCCGCCCATCCCGACCAGCCCGTAAGTCGGCTTCAACCCAAACACCCCGCAATAGGCAGCCGGAATGCGAACCGACCCCATCGTGTCCGTACCAAGCGTGAGGTCGGCGAACCCGGCTGCGACGGCCGCCCCGGAGCCGCCCGAGGAACCGCCGGGCGTATAACCAGGCATCAACGGATTGATACAACGCCCGAAGGTGGGGTTGTCGGTGACACTGCCGAGGGCCGCTTCCTCCATGTTCGTGCTGCCGAGGATGATGGCTCCCGCAGCGCGCATCCGGGTCACAACAGTCGAGTCACCTTGCGCGATCACCTTACTGCGCCCACCGATCCCTGCGGTCCACGGTGCACCCGAAACCGCGAGGTTGTCCTTCACTGCAACGGTACGTCCATCCAGCGCCCCGATCGTCGTGCCTTGTTCACGGCGTGCGTCTGCCGCCTCGGCTTCACGCTCTGCGGTTTCCGGATAGAGACGCAGGAAGCTGTTATAGACCGCATCCTCGGCCTCGATCTGCGCGAGCCGGCGAAGCGTGCGATCAACGATCGTGGTCATCCGAATCCCTTGCGGTCTGGCGCTCTCCGGTCGCCCACCAAAATACGAGATCGATGGACGACCTGAGGTTGTCAAAACCAGATATGCGGCTCAGATTGCGCGGGGGGAGAGCAAAATGTCCAACGATCCTATCTTTGATCTGGCACGTCATGTGGCTGACACGACGCTCGACAAGATACCAGCGCCCGCGATTACAGCCGCCAAGACGTTCATTCTCGACACTCTGGGGGTCGGGATCAGCGGCGGAACCGGTCCGATGACGCGTGAGGTGATCCTCTCGGCCTCGACCATGGGCTCCGGCTCGGATGCCCGGGTCTGGGGGAGCGGCGAGCGTTTGCCCGCGAACCTGGCGGCGCTTTGCAATGCCTATCAGAGCCACTGTCAGGAGTTCGATTGCGTCCATGAAGACGCAGTCGTCCATGTGATGACCGTCGTTCTGCCCGCAGCACTCGCGATCGCGGAACGGCAAGGCGGTGTTTCGGGTGCGCGTCTGCTCGAAGCCGTGAACCTGGGCGTCGATGTGGCCGCCACGCTGGGGGTCGCGGCACGCTCGGGCCTGCGGTTCTTTCGGCCCGGAACAGCCGGGGCGTTCGGCGGTGTGGCAGCCATCGGCAAGATCCTCGGGTTTGACACTGCGCTCATGGTGCAAGCGTTCTCCCTGACCTATGGCCAGGTCGGTGGCACCATGCAGGCGCATACCGAGGGGTCTGGCTTGCTTGCAATGCAGATGGGGTTCAATGCCCGCAACGCGGTGATGGCTGCTGATCTGGCCGCTGCGGGGTTCACGGGCCCTGAGAACGTCCTGATGGGAGATTTTGGCTATTTCCGTCTGATCGAGGACGGCGGAGATCCGCAGGCCGCGATCGATGAACTTGGTAAGCGCTGGCGGATCTCAGAAGTTGCGCACAAGCCATTCCCGTCGGGACGGGCCACCCATGGCATTCTCGACGGTGGTCTCGCTCTGCAGAGAGCGCATGGGTTCACCGCCGATCAGATCGAAGAGATCCGCCTGACCGTTCCGCCGCTGATCCAGCACCTCGTTGGTCGTCCGCCCAAGACCGAGATGGCAATCAACTATGCCCGTCTTTGCGCGCGATACGTGCTGGCATGCGCGTTACACGGCGATGGTGTGGCCCTGTCGGACTTCTCACCGGATGCTTATCGGCGACCAGACCGGCAAAGGCTGGCGGCCGCAGCCTCGATTTCGGTGGAAGATCGCGGAGATCCGAATGCGTTGACGCCGGTCACGGTCGAGATCCTACTGAAGGATGGGCGGAGCTTCTCGAGCACCATCGAACATGTCAGCGGAAGCCCGAGGAATCCACTGAGCAAAGAGCGCCATCTTAACAAGTTCCGGCAGAACTGCGCGGATGGCGTGCGCCCCGTCGCCGAGAATCAGGTAGATGCGCTGATCGAGTTGGTTGATCAGTTGGACGGGTTACCGGATGTGACGCGTTTGGTGGATCAGACCCTCTGCTGAGATCATCTCGCCAACCGATGACGGATCAAAGCGCTACAAACTGGACTTGGGCGAGATGGTGCCGCCGGAAGGTTGCTACAGCCAGGAAGCCTCGTCGGATTGCGATTGACTCTGTTGCGCTGCACAATCAGAGTTTTCGATGACAGAGGGGGATCTGCCATGAGCATGACGACGGTGATGACCGGCAACGGGCCTCGCGCCTTCTTCTCATCGGGCCTCCAGGCCGAACAAACACCGTTCGAGGAAATCCCGATCATCGATTTCGCGCCAATGCGCGGCGAAGACGCCGCGGCACGGGCCGCGGTCGGAAACGCAGTGCGGGCGGCATGCACCGAGGTCGGGTTCTTCTATGCCAAAAACCATGGCGTGCCGCAGTCTGTCATCGACAACACGTTCAGCGCGGCACACCGGTTCTTCGACCTGCCGATGGACGCAAAACAGGCGATCTCGGTCGAGAAGTCGGACGCTATGCGGGGATACACGCCGCTGCTGGGCGAGAACACCGATCCCGAAAACAATGGTGACCTGCACGAAGGGTTCGACCTTGCTCTCGACCTGCCCGAAACCGACCCGGACGTGAAGGCAGGCGTGTTCGGCTATGCACCGAACCAATGGCCCGAGGGGCTGGACGGCTTCCGCGATGCACTGATGGGCTATCATGCCGAGGCACGAGCGTTTGGCACGCTGATCTTCCGTGCCTTCGCCATGGCGCTAGAGTTGGAGGAAGACTTCTTCGCCAATGCGATCACGAAGCCGATGGCCCATATGCGCGTCCTGCACTACCCGGATCAGACGGCGGCTCAGGGCGACAAGCAGATCGGGATCGGGGCGCATTCGGATTACGAATGCTTCACAATCCTCTGCACCGATGATGTACCTGCGCTACAGGTGCTGAACTCGGCCGGCACATGGGTCCAGGCTCCGCCCGTCCCGGGCGCGTTCATTGTGAATGTCGGGGATCTTATGGCACGGTGGACCAACAACTACTTCCAGTCCACGGTGCACCGGGCGATCAACACTTCTGGCAAGCGGCGTTACTCAATCCCATTTTTCTTCGGCGTGAACAGCCAGGAAGTGGTCGAGGTTCTGCCAAGCTGCCAAAGTCCGGAAAACCCGCCGAAATACAAGCCGATCACGGCGGGTGACTACATCCGCTCGCGGTTCGACGACACCTATGCCCACCGGATCGGCGAAGCTTGAGATGAGCGAGGGCGCCGCGCCGACACTCAGGGCTCGCAATCCATCGCGTTTGATGGCGCGGGCCGAGGCGGCCGCCCTTTCGAAGCCTTCCGACAAAATCCCGGTGATCGACATCGGCCCTTTGTTTAACGGCGACGCTCCCGCCGTCGGTGCCGAGATCCAGACAGCCTTTATCGAAATCGACTTCATCTACATCCGCGAGCAAAGCGTCGATCCAGCGATCCGCGATGCGGCTTTCGATGCGGCGGGGCGGTCCTTCGATCTGCCCAAGGATGCAAAGGATGCAGTCTCGCACCGGCACTCCGAAGTGATGCGCGGGTACACCGGACTGCTCGAAGACAACACCGATCGGGATAGTGACGGCGATCTGCACGAGGCCTTTGATGCCGCGTTGGATCTTACGCTGGACGAACGACCCCTATCGCTCGACCGTACACCGCGCGATCAATCGGACAGGACGGCAGCGCTACTTGATCCCGGTCTTCTCGAACATCAATCCGCTGGAGATGATCGATGTCCTTCCAAGATGTCAGTCAGCAGCGCGGCCCGCCCGAAACGAACCCGTGGGCGCCGCAGCCCCATGTCGAGGCGTGCATGCAGGACGCCTGCGGCCTGACAGCCGCCAGAAGATCACTCAAAAGAACACCAACAGGAGAATGAGATGAAGATGTTTTCGACGGTTCGGCGCGGGCTCATTGGCGCGGCACTTGCAGGGCTGATGCTGACCACCGCGCCGTTGCAGCAGGCGAACGCGGTCGAGATCGAGGGTGATCCGAAAATCGCCTTCATCTATGCCGCGACAGCGCGCGATGGTGGCTGGAACGAAGCGCTGGACAACGCCCGCATGGCGGTTGAGCAGGATCTGGGCGTCAAGATCGCCGTCGTCGAGAGCATCAAAGAGGAGGCGACCGCGCTAAAGAACGCGATCGATCTGTTCGTGGGGCGCGGCTTCAATGTCATTGTCGCGACGGGATACGGATACTCCGAAGGTGTGCTCGAGGCCGCGAAGGCCAATCCGAAGATCGCCTTCATGAATGCCTCGGGCGCGACGAACCACGCCAATCTCGAAGGGTTCTATGTCCGCACCTATCAGGCCTGGTATCTTGCGGGCATGGCTGCGGCGGCCACGTCGAAATCTGGCAAAATTGGCATCATCGGCGGCTTCCCGGTTGGCGTGGTGAACTGGGACGTCAATGCCTTTGCCTTGGGCGCACAGGAGGTCAATCCGGACATCGAGACCACGGTCGTCTATACCAACTCGTGGTGGGATCCGGTCAAGGAAGGCGAAGTGGCCGAGGCGATGTTGGATCAGGGCATCGATGTCATCGGCAACAACCTGTCTTCGGCCGCACCCTTCATTGCCGCCGAGAAGCGCGATGCAAAGTCCGTGGGCTTCCAGCTCGACATGTCCAAGCACGCACCAAAGGGTCACCTGACGTCGGTGATGTTCAACTGGGACAAACACCTGGTTCCGACGATCAGCGCGATCGCCGACGGTTCATGGACACCCAACGAATGGGGTGCATTCCCGGGCATGAAGGACGGCGTGGTTTCGCTGTCGCCCATCTCGGACGACGTGCCTGCCGATGTGAAGGCCAAGATCGAAGCGACTGCGGCCAAGATCATGTCAGGCGACATGACACCGTTTGACGGTCCGATCCTGGCACAGGACGGTTCGGTCAAGGTGGCCGAGGGCGCCAGCATGGACGACGGCGCGCTCTGGGGCATGGATTTTCTGGTCCAGGGCGTGAAGGGCACGTTGAACTGATCCGGTGACAGACGTCGAAACGGCAAGGGCTGCGTCCGCTGACGCAGCCCCGGCGCTGGACGTGCGCGGGGTCTCCAAACGGTTCGGCGAGGCGACGGTTCTGGACGGCGTGGATTTCGACCTGCGAAAGGGCGAGGTGCATGCGCTCCTCGGCGAGAACGGAGCAGGCAAGTCGACCTTGATGAACATTCTCACCGGCATCTATGCCGCCGATGAGGGGCAAATTGCGGTGTGCGGAGCACCCGCCCGGATCCGATCTCCATCGGACGCCGTGGCACTGGGGATCGGGATGGTGCACCAGCATTTCAAGCTGGTGATGCCCTTCACGGGGCGCGAAAACATCCGCCTCGCAGCGGGGACTGCGCGTGCTGGATGCGACTGGGTGACCGTCGATGCACGGATCGCGGAGGTGTTGCGCCTGACCGGGCTCGACGTCGACCTTGACGTCAGCGTGAGCGCGCTTTCCGTCGCCGAGCGCCAGCGGATCGAAATCCTCAAGGCGCTGACATTGGGCGCGGAGATCCTGATCCTTGACGAACCAACGGCCGTGCTGACCGATCAAGAGGCCGAGCGCCTGTTGGGCCTGATGCGTGATCTGGCAAGCGCAGGGCACGCGATCGTTTTCATCACGCACAAACTGCGCGAGGTGATGACTGCCGGTGACCGGGTTTCAACCTTGAGGCAGGGTCGGATGGTGATGCGTGGCCGCGCGGTGACCGAAGTCACGAGCCAGGCGCTGTCGGTTGCGATGATCGGAGAACAGGAGACAACGCCCATCGCGCGCGGCGCGTCGGCCCTGGGTGCTCCGCTGTTGCAGGTACAGGATCTCTCCGTCCGCAACGAAGGCGTTGGCGTCGTTGACGGCGTCACCCTCACCGTTCATTCGGGCGAGATAGTCGGTCTCGCTGGTGTCGGAGGAAATGGCCAGCGCGAACTTGCCGAGGCGGTGTTGGGCCTGATCCCGTCGACTGGGTCGATCGCCCTGCATGGCTCGGCTCTGACCGATGGAAGCGTCTCGGATCGGCGCGCACAGGGGATGCGGTATGTCCCGGCGGACCGGACCGGACACGCCCTGTCGCCGAACAGCTCACTTGCTGAAAACCTGGCAGCAGCAGCCGTACGAACCGGGCGGCTGGGGCACACGTTCATCTCGATCCGTACAATTTTGGGCTTCGCGAAAAGCCTGATCAACGCCTTTGGCATCGCTGGCGCCATTGCAGGCGGGCGCCGTCCGGTGCGCCTTCTGTCCGGAGGAAACGCCCAGAAATCCGTCCTTGCCCGGGAACTGGATGACGCCGCACGGCTGATCATTGCCCACTCGCCAACGCGCGGCCTGGACGTCGCGGCGTGCCGGTTCGTCCACGACCGGTTGATCGAAGCAACAGCACGCGGCGCAGGCGTGTTGCTGATCAGCGAGGACCTGGAGGAGATCCTTGCGCTGTCCGACCATATCCACGTGATCAGCCGAGGGCGTCTGGCCACAACCGAAAACGCCAAACCCGGGCGCGAGGACATCGGCGCATTGATGCTTGGCCATGCTTGAACGGATCACGCTCGAACGCCGCGCCGATGCAAGCGCGTTGCGCAGTGCCGCGACTTACGGTGTCGCGCTTGTGGTCGCGGTCGCGCTGTCGCTTGGCGTGATGATCTGGGCTGGCGTCCCGACGGGCGCATTGTTCGAGGAACTGATCGTGCAGGTGTTCCTTACGCCTGCCGGGTTGGCGCGCACTCTGACACAGGCGACGCCGATGATGCTCGCAGCGCTCGCCGCCGCGCTTTGCCTGCGCCTCAAGTTCTGGAACATCGGGATTGAGGGTCAACTCCTGATGGGCGCGATCTTCGCGACGACGGTGGCGCTTTACGACATCGGCGGGCCGATCCGGCTGCCGCTGATGCTGGCCGCCAGCGCCCTGGGGGGTGCGCTCTGGATCGCGGCACCGGCCCTGCTGCGGCTGAGGTTCGGGGTCAGCGAGGTGATCGTCACATTGCTGCTGTCGAACGTCGCCTTCCTGTTTCTGCAGCATCTTTTGTTTGGTCCGTTCGGTGATACCTCGCACAACTTCCCGACCTCGCCGGTGTTCGACGAAATGGAAAAGCTCGTCCGGTTCGGCTTCGGAGACACCCATGCCGGGCTCATCCTGGCCGTCATCGCCGTGCTGGCCATTGCCGTGCTGGTGCACAGGACACGCTTCGGGTTCGCCGCGCGGTTCGCAGGCGACAACCCCCGTGCTGCCGATGCGCTGGGGTTCGAGACGCGCCGCGTCATGCTGATCTCGATCCTGCTTGGCGGAGCAATGGCCGGCCTGGCAGGCGGCGTCATCGTCTCGGGCACCGAACACCGGCTGACCCAGGCCGTCGGATTGAACATGACCTTCAACGGCATCGTCATCGCGGCACTGGCGGGCAACCTGCCCTTGATGATCCCTGTTGTGAGTTTCTTCATCGCGGGGCTCAGCGTCGCCAGCGCCTCGCTGAAAGTGTTCTACGGCGTGTCCGAGGGGATCGTTCTGATCATTCAGGGGATCATTCTGCTTACCCTCGTGACCTTCCAGTTTACCGCAACTTACCGCGTCACGATCCGAGGACCTGAGGCGGCATGATCGAGTTTCTGACCGCCTGGCTCGGCAGCTTGCCGGGGTTCATGACGCCGCTTCTGCTCGCGTCGCTTGGCCTGTTGTTCTGCGAACGGGCCGGAGTGCTGAACCTCGGCGTAGAAGGTGTCATGGCGTTGGGTGCCATGACGGGCGCCGTGGTTGTCCTTGCGGGCTACGGTACCTGGACAGCGCTGGCCGCTGCGACACTCGCGGCAATCGCAGTGTCCATTCCTTTCATGCTTGCCGTGATCGTGTTTCGCGCCCCGCAGATACCCGCGGGCTTGGCACTCGTCGCAATCGGGTTGGGGTTGTCCGAGGCTCTGGGACGCGATGCGGCGCACAAGCCGTTCTCGGGCCTGCAAGCCCTGCCATGGCCGGATACCCTGGTCGAACTTCCGTTGGTTGGCCGGATGCTCTTCGAACAGGATGCCATCGTGATCCTTGCCCTGATCATTGCCGTCATCGCGGCGCGAGGGTTGTTCCGGACACCGCAAGGCTTGCGCCTGCGTGCCGTCGGTGAAGACCCGGCAACCGCAGACGCCGCGGGCGTTGACGTCCAACTCTACCAGATCGTGGCCGTCGTGATCGGCAGCGCCCTGATCGGCCTTGCAGGGGCATATCTTTCCGTTGGCGGCAGTCAGATCTGGACCGAGGGCATGGTTGCGGGCCGGGGATGGATCTCGCTCGCATTGGTGGTCTTTGCGCAGTGGATGCCGATCCGTGCGATCCTGGGCGCAATTCTGTTCGGCGGCGCAGAAGCGCTGATCCCACGCCTGCAAGCACTGGGTTTGGAGGTTCCGGTCTACTTTCTTTCGATGACGCCGTATCTGCTGACGATCGGCGTGCTGCTGATCCTCTCGCTGGGCACCCGGACAGCACAAAGCGAACCGGGCTTTCTGGGCCGCGCCTATATCCGTCAGGACCGGTAGCTGAATTGCACCACCGGATTGCCCGGGCAATCATGGCCGGTGAAGATCGAGAGGACACGCATGACGTATCGCCCGCCTGCCGCGCCGGACCCGTTCGCCCCCCGCTTCATGGAGATCGCGACCTTCATGCGGATACCACTGGCCGAGGGCCTTCGCGACGCCGATATCGGCATCTTCGGCGTGCCCTATGATGGCGCGCTGACCAATCGGCCCGGTGCGCGGCATGGCCCGCGCGCTGTGCGCGATCAATCCTCTCTGATCCGGGCGATCAACCATGCGACCCGGGTGAACCCTTTCGAGCTGGCCCGCGTTCGCGACTTCGGCGATGTTCCGTTCACGCAGCTTTTCGACGTGGAGGCGACGCATGCCGAGATCGCCGCATTCTCTCGGGCCATCGTCGATGCCGAGATTCTGCCTCTCGCGATCGGTGGCGATCATTCGATCAGCCTGCCGTTGTTGAGAGCGGTTTCAACAGAACCCCTCGCCCTGATCCATATCGATGCGCACACCGACACCTGGGACTCGTTCCAAGGCTCAAAGTTCAACCATGGTGCGCCGTTCCGGCGCGCGGTCGAGGAAGGGCTGATTGACCCAACCAAAACCATCCAGATCGGCATTCGCGGTACCCAGAACATTCCAGAGGGATGGGATTACTCCGAAGAATCAGGCATGCGTGTTGCGTTCTGCGAAGAGGTCCACGAGCGCGGTCCCGCAGCCCTGGCCGAGGAGGCGCGCGCGTTGGTCGGCGAGCATCCGGTGTATCTGACCTTCGATATCGATAGCCTGGATCCAGTCTATGCGCCCGGCACCGGAACGCCCGAGATCGGAGGGCTCACGACATATCAGGCGCAGAGCCTTCTGCGCGGCCTGCGCGGTCTGAACTATGTTGGCGCGGACGTGGTCGAGGTCTCGCCACCCTTCGATTCCGCCGGCTTAACAGCGATGGCAGGTGCAGGGATCGCCTACGAAATCCTGTGTCTGCTGGCAGAGAACTTGCCTAAAAAGTAGCGCGCACCTCACCAACTGACCGCTTTGCGGTCGAATCCTCGGAAGTGCGCCGCGCGGCGGTTCAATCAGTTTGACTCCGTTCCCGCGTGTGGCTCAGTTGCCAATGGAAACTTGGAGGACGAGACATGCCGATCAACTCACTTTTCAGGCTGAAGGCACCGGTTGCTCTGTGTGCGTTGCTGATTGCGGGCGCTGTTGCTGCGCCGACATCCGCCCGGGCGGACGACACGATCAACTGCGTCTTCCCGTTCTGGTTCGGCTTCGCGCCGGTTTTCGTCGCCCAGAAGGAAGGCTATTTCGAGTCCGAGGGGCTCACGGTCAACACCGCCTTCGACAATGACCGTGCAAACGTTCTGCCCGGGCTCGAGACCGGCGACATCGACTGCACCATGCGCACGATCGGTGAGAGCATGGCGCGGCCCCGCACGAGCGAGACGACCGGCACCGTTATTGGCACGATCGATATCTCGGTCGGCGCGGACGGCGTGGTGTCTGGACCGGGCATCGACAAGGTCGAGGATCTGCTGGGCAAGACCTTCGCGGGAGAGATCAATCACCCGGGCACGGTTCTTGTGCAGTTCGCGCTGTCGAAGATGGGGCACAGCATCAAGGACCTGGATCTGAAACTGATCGCCACGGACGACTCTGTCGCGGTCTTCGAGGATGACAGCATTGCGGCCGTCGCAACCTGGGAGCCGATGCTGAGCACGATCGTCAAGGGCACCTCGCGCACGGGCTCGAAAGTGCTGATTTCCTCGGCGGACTACGAGGGGCTGATCACCGACATCATTCTGGTCAACACGGAAGACTACAAGGCAAACCCCGAGAAGTACGCAAAATTCCTGCGGGGCATCTACCGGGCCATTGACCTCTACGTCGCAGATCCTGACAAGTTCATCGCGCTCTCGGCAGGGGAATTCGGCGTGCCGGATGCCGAGATGAAGGAAGCCCTCGCGGGCGTGAAGTACACAACCTATGAAGAGACGCTCGCCTACATGCCTGCCGATGGGAACGGCAAGCTGAAGGAGGTCCTGGACGCTTTCAACGAGATCAACATCTCGCTGGACTTGCAGGATGCGCCACTGCCCTACGCGCCTTACGTCGATGCCACGATCCTGCCTGGACTGTTCGACGGCAAGACCCGCTAACGCAGGGCGCCCATGCGCCTCCTGGTCTTTCGCACAGGACTGCCCCGCCGAACCGAGTTGATCCTCGGTCTGGCGGGTCTTTTCGCCTTTCTGGGTGCCTGGCACCTGACGGCGATCTCCGGCCTGATCAAACCGCAGTTCCTGCCGACACCCTGGGCGGTGGTCGAGGCATTCGGACGTCTGTTTATCGAACGCAATTTCGCGGGCGACATCGCCATCAGCATCGGGCGGGTCTGGGCGGCGTTCACGCTGTCGGTCGTGATCGCGCTGCCGCTTGGGCTGATGATGTCCTCCTACCGGGCCGTCGGCGCGGCGCTGGAACCCTTCGTGGACTTCGTGCGCTACTTGCCGGTGCCGGCACTGGTCCCGCTCCTGATCATCTGGTTCGGCGTGGGCGAGGCCTCGAAGATCGCAGTGCTGTGGATGGGGACGTTCTTTCAGTTGCTGCTGCTGGTTTCGGACGACACCAAGCGGGTGCCCGGAGAGTACGTCGAGTCCGGCTTTACCCTGGGTGCGAGCCAGTGGCAGATCATGCGCGACATCATCATGCCGGCAGCACTGCCCAACATTGTCGACAATCTGCGGATTACGCTGGGCTGGTGCTGGACCTATCTGATCATCGCCGAAATCGTGGCGGCGTCGTCCGGGGTCGGCCATGTTATCTGGTCGCTGCGTCGGTTCGTGAAGACCCCCGAGGTGATGGCGGGCATCGTCGCCATCGGCATCGTCGGATTGTTGACGGATCAGGCCTTTCGCTATGCGCATCGGCGCTGGTTCCGGTATCAGAGACGCTGATGGCTTTTCTCTCGATCCAGAACGTCTCGAAGTCGTTCCGCACCGATGATGTCGAGACCGAGGTGCTGACGCCTCTGTCGCTGGACATTGGCCGCGGAGAGCTTGTTACGTTCCTCGGCCCATCGGGCTGCGGCAAGACCACCTTGATGCGCATGGTCGGCGGGCTCGAAAGTATCGAGGCAGGGCAGATCACGCTGGACGGCAAGGCCCTGGGTCCGCCTGACCGGCGGCGCGGCATGGTGTTTCAATCCTATGCCGCGTTCCCCTGGCTGACAGTGCGCGGCAACATTGCATTCGGGCTGAAATACAGGACGGATCTGCCGAACGCCGAGAAGACCGCGATCACCGACCGCTACCTGGACATGGTTGGTCTGGCGGGCTTTGCCGATCAGTATACAAACCGCATCTCCGGCGGGATGCGCCAGCGCGTTGCGATCGCGCGGACCCTGGCCTCGGATCCCGATGTGCTGCTGATGGACGAACCCTTTGGTGCACTGGATGCACTGACGCGTGAGCACCTTCAGCAGCAACTGCTCCGGATAAACGCCGCAGAGCAGAAGACGACGATCTTCGTCACCCATGATGTCGAGGAGGCCATCCTACTCGCGCACCGTGTTGTCATCTTTTCGGCACGCCCGGCACAGATCCTGTCCGTTGTGGACGTCGGCGCGCGGCTGGGCACGCAGCGCGACGAGGCGCTTCGCCAGAGTGCAGCGTTCCAGTCGCTACGCAACGAAATTCAGGACACGATCCGCATCGAGTATGCGCGGGCACGCGAAGCGGAAGAAGCCCATGCAGTTTGACTTCACGGGCAAGCGCGTGCTTGTGACGGGCGGAAACAAGGGTCTGGGCCTGGGTGTTGTCGAGGGCTACCTCTCCGCCGGGGCCGAGATGACCATTGTCGGGCTTGAAGACGACGTACCGAAAACCGCCGCCGCACTTTCGGACAAGTATTGGCGCAAGATCACGGGGCTCTCGTGCGACATCGCCAATCTGGCGGACGTCCAAGCGATGGCAGAACAGATCGGTCCCCTCGATGTCCTGATCAACAATGCCGGGCTGGAGTTGATCACGCCCATCGACGACCCGGACCCCGAAATCGATGGCACCTTCCGCCGGATCACCGAGATTAATGTCATCGGCACGTTTTCGGTCACACGGGCTTTACTGCCAAAGATCACGGACGGCGGGCGCATCATCAACACGGCGTCGATGTGGGGCAAGACGGCGGTCGCGGAGTTCTCGGCCTACTGTGCCTCGAAACATGCTGTGATCGGGCTGACGCGCTCGCTGGCGCAGGAACTGGCCCCACGGCGGATCTCGGTCAACGCGGTCTGTCCCGGTTGGGTCCGGACGGAAGCCTCGATGCGTTCGCTCGCCGCGATGTCGGAACGGACCGGGCGCCGCGAGGATGACCTGCTCGCCGAGATAACCGGCGCGCAGGCCTTCGACGGACTGATGGACCCCAACGATATGGCCGCGATGTATCTGTTCCTGGGATCGGATGCGGCGGCGAACATCACGGGACAGAGCTTCACCGTGGACCGGGGGGACTTGATGCAATGACATGGATGCCAAACCACTGAGGAGATCGCGATGCCGATCCTGGAGGATGCATTCCCGCACCGCGACTATGATCTGCCCGAAGGCGTTGAACGTCATATCGATGCCGCCGCGCAAAGCGCTTACACCGACCCGAACGGGCTGGCAGCGGAGCTGCGCGCCGTCTTTGAGAACGATTGGGTCATGGTCGGCCGCGAAGGTTTGATCCCGGACCCGGGCGATTACTTTTGCGCCGTGGTTGGCACTAAGCCGGTGATCGTGATGCGTCAGCAGGACGGCTCGATCTCGGCCATGGGCAACTTTTGCCTGCATCGGTATGCACGGCTGCTCGAAGGCTGCGGGAACGCGATGCGGATCGTTTGCCCCTACCACCACTGGACGTACCAGATGAACGGCGACTTGATCGGCGTGCCGGACCGCATAGGGTTCGAGCGCACCGCCATTGCCGACCGGACGCTCGATCGGTTGGCCTGCGATGTCGCGTTCGGTTTTGTTTTCGTCAGCCTGCGCGATGACCTGCCGCCAGTGGCCGAGCGCTTGTCCGGGCTGGGACCGCTGACCGGCAACTTCGGGCTTGAAGCCTATGAGGACCGCCATGTCGTTCACGAAGAGCTTTGGAACGGCAACTGGAAGCTTCTGATCGAGAACTTCATCGAAAGCTATCACACGACCTATACCCATCCACGCTCGATCGGTCCCTCCAATCCGACGCATCTCGCAGAGTTCGGGCCACTCGGCGATCCAAACTTCGCGATCCACTCGAACAGCTACCGCGACGAGGACGTGCCGGAGATCTTCAATCCGCGCCTGACCGAGGCCGAGAAACGTCGCTTCTACGTGATCTCGCTGTTCCCGAACGGACTGGCGGCGGTGGATGCCAACTTTGTTTGGTGGATGGCGCTGGAGCCGCTCGGTGTTGGCCGTACGAATGCCCGCTGGGGGCTATCTTATGCTCCAGAAACAATGGCCAGACACTCGGACGCCGAAGCGTTTTGCACCGCAATCCGCGAAGTCATCGAAACCGCGACGGAAGAGGACAAAGAGATGGTCGAGCGCGTGCAAAGCGGGGCTGCATTCGGGTCGAGCACAACGGGTCTTCTGCACGCACCGCTGGAGGTGAACATCAGGGAGTTCAACGACTACCTGACCCGCAAGATCGCCGAGGTCACGGCGCGCACAGTCCATGAGGTCAGGCCGGAATGATCTTCACAGGGCAAACAGTCCTGGTGACGGGAGCAGCCAGCGGCATTGGCAAGGCCACCGCTCGCGCTTTCGCCTCCGAAGGGGCAAAGGTCGTGCTGGCGGATCTGTCAGACACCGCTCCGATAGCCGACGAAATCTCTGCTGATGGTGGCAAGGCAGTGAGCGTGACGTGCGATGTCGCAGACGCTCGCAGCGTGGACGATCTGTTCGCCGGGATCGGTGCGTTGGACGTGGTTGCCAACTGCGCCGGGATCCTGCTTGACGGACGCATCACCGATATGCCCGTCGAGGCATTTGATCGCCAGATTGCCGTCAATCTGCGCGGCTCGTTTCTGATTGCTCAGGGTGCTGTCCGGGCGATGCGAGATCGCGGTGCGGGACGGATCGTCCTAATCGCCTCCGAGCTTGCTCATCTTGGCAGGGCCGGAGCCTCGGCCTACTGCGCCTCGAAGGCCGGGGTGATCGGCCTGACCCGAGCACTCGCGCGCGAGTGTGCACCTCAAATCCTCGTGAATGCCGTGGCGCCCGGACCGGTCGACACTCCGATGCTGGATGTTGCCAACATGACAGCGCATGAGATGTCGATGGAGACATCGAACCCGCTCGGCCGGATCGGACGACCCGATGAAGTCGTCTCGGCCATCCTGTTTCTGGCAGGGCCGGGCGGCACGCTGATGACCGGGCAAACGATCTGCCCAAGCGGTGGCGCGGTCATGCTGTGAGCCCGGACGCATCACGCAAGCAACGCGCCCCAGGCAAATGGTGGCATGATGGTCGCCAAGGCTAGATCTCGGCGCTTGGACAACTGGCCCCTGCCCCCTTCGGATCGATTGCTGCGCCTTGTGCCTATCTGAGCACCAGAAGCCAGTCGCAAGTGCGGTACGATCGCTTGGGCTTGCCTTTAAACCGGGTTGGTGCAACTCTCGCATCGACGTGCACGATAAGCGGATCACGTGGCCATCAGGCTCAAAGGTCCGCACCGAACTAGACGCGCTCACTACAGGATCTCAGGGAGGAGAACGACCAAATGTTAGGACAAATTACGTCTTTGCTGCACCGGAACGTCGGCAAGCGCATCGCGATACTTGGCTGCTCGGCAATCGCGGCCGGTGCGATCATGGCCTCGCAGGCGCAGGCCGAAGTGACCATCAGGCTGGCATCCGACACGGCAGGCCTGCCGCACCCGGCAGCCATCGCCATGGAGCGTCTGAAGGACCGTGTGGCCGAGGAAATTCCAGGCAGCGATGTCCGGATCTTCGTGTCATCGTCGCTCTACAAGATCCCGGAAGCCATGGAGGCCATGACCGAGGGCAACCTGGAAATGGCCTGGGGCCAGTTCGGCAAGACAGCTCAGGTCGATCCGTACGCCAACGTCGTGGTCGGGCCGATGCTGCTGACGACGCCTGGCGCGATCAACTCGCTCGACGAGTTCGAGACCTACAAGATGCTGGAGAAGCGCTTCAACGACATCCATGACGTCAAACTGTTCGGCACGGCACACCTGTCGTTCTACATGGGCGTCGGCGCAAAGGCTGGCCGTCTCATCGCACCGTCCGATTTCGAAGAAAAGAAGATGCGCTCGATGGGCCCGGCGGAGAATGCAATGCTCAGCGCGTTCGGGTCGAACCCGACGACCATGGCCTTCGGCGATGTGCCTCCGGCGCTTGAAACCGGCGTGATCGACGGTCTGTTGACCAGCCTCGGCGGCTGGAACCGCGTCAAGGAGCAAGCACCCTTCTTCTCGGTCGCGGGTGTCAACGGGATCGTCGGCGATTACTACTACCTGGCGGCGTCGAACAAATGGTGGAACACGCTGAAGCCCGAGCATCAGGCGATCATCGAGAAGATCATCGTCGAAGAGGTCCTGCCACTTGGGAAAGCCGCAAACTTCTGTAACGACAAGCAGCTGATCGACCGGTTCGGCACGGATGACCCGACCAAGCCCGGGATCTTCGTCATGAGCTCGGATCAGGCCGGTGCCCTTGCGACGCAACTTGGCGACGCGACCCAGCAGTGGATCAAGGCAAATACGCCGTCCGGTGCTGACGAGTGGGTCGACAAGTTCGCAGAGGAAGCCAAGGCTGCCGTTGCGGCGAACCCGCTTGGTCAGAGCGCGCTCGAGGCGACCGATTGCGGCCCGATGAACGAGCTTTTCGCGAAGTACCGCAAAAAGTAAGCACGTCGTACGCATTCCGCACGGCCGGGCCCCTAGGTTTGGCTGTGCATCTGCAACAACGTCCGTACGTCGCCGTCCTGTAATTGCGGGGGGGCTGCCAAGCGAGGGCTCGGAATGGACTATGTGTTTGACCGGATCTACCGGGTCGTTCGCTTCCTGCTTGACGACATCATCGGCAATCTGGCGACCCTGGCGATGTTCATGGGGACAGGCCTTGCGATCGTCGAGGTCTTTCGCCGCTATGTCTTCGGTGTGGTTTTTGACTGGGGCCAGGATGCTGTCACCTACGGCATCGTATCGTCGGTCTTCCTCTACTTCGCGGTAACACAGGCCCGCCGGTCGCATCTGCGCGTATCGTTCGTTGTCGATGCGTTGGAGGAAGGCGGCAAGCAGAAGGCCGTACTTCTCATCCGGACACTGATCACGGCGATATCTCTTCTGCTTTATTCGGCCTTGGCCACCTGGGGCATCCCGACGGTGGAACGCTCGATGATGATGGAGCGGACGACGCTTTCGATGGTCCTGGTGATCTGGCCGTTCCAACTCGCATTGGTTGTCACCTTTGTGCTGATGGCGATCGTCACGTTCTTCCAGCTCTACCAGGACGTCAGAGCCCTGTTCGGAAAGAAGGTTTTCGAGTGGGCGGCCGTGGAAGAGGGGATTGATATCTAGCCATGGGCTTGATCGGACCCGCCCTTTTGGCGATGCTGGCGCTTGGAGCGCCGATCGCCGTCGCCCTGATCGGTGTGACGGTCGCCTTCATTCTCTATGATCCGCTGCTCAGCGAAAGCGCGATCTTCCGGTCGTTCTTCAGCTTCGTGAACAAGTACACGCTGATGGCGATCCCGTTCTTCGTCTATGCGGGCTTCCTGATGGAGCGGACAGGCCTGATCAAGAAGCTGTTTCGCTTTGCCGACGCGCTGATCGGCTGGCTTCCCGGTGGCTTCGCCTACGCGACGATCCTCGCCGCCGTGATGTTCGGTGCGATCTCTGGGTCCAGCACCGCGATGGCTGCCGCGATGGGGCTTGTCGCGTACCCCGAGATGCTGAAACGCGGCTATCCGAAATGGATGGCTGCGGGGGTCATTGCAACGGGTGGCGGCATTGCCATTCTAATCCCACCCAGCATCACGCTCATCCTGTACGGCGTGCTGACCGAGCAATCGATCACCAAGCTCTTCTTTGCCGGTGTCACGCCCGGGATCATGCTGGCGATCAGTGATGCGATCATCGTGCTGACCATGGCGGCTATCCTTGCGCTGCCGGCCAGCAAGTTCTCGCTGCGCGAGCTTTGGTCGGCGTTCGTTGAAGCGGTCCCGGCGCTGCTAATGCCCGTGATCGTGTTGGGTGGCCTCTATGGTGGGGTGCTGACACCTACGGAGTCGGGCGCTGCGGCCTGTGCTTATGCGATGGCATATGGTGCCGTCGCCCTGCGCGGCGACTTTTTCAAAGAGGCCTACTCCGCCACCCAGCGCGCGGTGAACCTGACTGCGATCCTGTTCTTTGTCCTGGGCGGAGTTGGAATCTTTCAGTTCCTGCTCGCCAACCAGGGATGGCCGCAGGATATCGCCGAGGCGGTAACCAAGATGGGCCTGAGCCCGGTCGCCTTCCTGGGACTGCTGATGGTCGTGCTGCTGCTGCTCGCGACCTGTCTGACAGGCGTCGCGGTGCTGGTGCTGGTGGTGCCCGTGATCTACCCGGTGTCGATCACGCTCGGAATCGATCCGATCCACCTGGGCATCCTGTTCGCACTGTGCATCGAGATGGGTGCTGTGATCCCACCGGTTGGGTTGAACCTGTTCGCGGTCAGCGGAACCACCGGAGTTCCGGTCACGACGGTGATGCGCGGCTCCTTCCCATTCCTGTGCACGGATGGCTGTGTGCTGGTGCTCTGCCTGCTGATCCCGGCACTCGTGCTCTGGCTGCCGAACCTCGTCGTGCAATCGGTCTTCGGCTAAACGGGACGGCAGTGCTGGCTTCTCCTGACGCGAGAGCAGAGGTATCAAGGATGTGCCGGGCGCACGGCGGTTCGAGCAAACGATCCGGACCGTGCAATAAGAACTGGCATCCGTTATCTTCTGTCACTTGCCAGCGGGCGACAGTACCGTCCGAGCAACCTGAAAGCGCAAGGGACCGAACCCCATGAGCAGCACAGCCGCGCTTGACGCCAGCCCTCACGGCGTCGATACCAACATCGATCCGGTCGAGCACTACTTTGAACTGGGTTGGACCGACGGTCTTCCCGTGGTGCCGCCCACGCGCGAGAAAATCGATGCAGTCGTGGCCGTGCTGGCTGGGACGCCTGATCACATCGAATGCAAGATCCCACCGCGGTGGGGAGCACTGACGCGCGAAGTTCTGGCCATCAACATGGTCATGGCCGGGTGCAAACCGGAATACGCGCCTGTTGTGCGCGCAGCGATGCTGGCGCTTACGGATCGGCAGTTCAACCTGAACGGCGTGCAGGCAACAACGCACATGGCCTCGCCGCTGATTATGGTGAACGGTCCCATTGCCGCCGAGATCGGGATGAACGGTGGGGCCAATGCTTTTGGCTCGGGCAACCGCGCGAATGCGACGATCGGGCGGGCAATCCGGCTGATCATGCTGAACGTCGGCGGGGGTCGTGCGCCGGATCTGGACAAGTGTACGCTCGGCAATCCGGCCAAGTACTCATACGCCATCTGTGAGCACGAAGCCGCGAGCCCGTTTGCGCCGTACCACGTCGAACAGGGATACGCGCCTGACACATCGACCGTGTTCGCTCTGGCGGCAGAAGCACCACATTCGGTGACCGACCACCAATGTAATGATCCAGAAGGGATCCTGGACACCATCGCCTCGGCCATGAGCACGATTGCCTCCAACACGTCGGTCCTCTCGGGCCATTGTGCGCTCGCGCTGGGGCTGGAACACGCTCGTACAATCGCGAAGCACGGGTGGACCCGTCACGACATCAAGAGCTACCTCTGGCTGCACGCGGGCAACCTGTTCAGGGCCCACTCCCGCGATCACCGCTACGGCAAGGTCTACAACCGCAATCTGCCGAAGTGGTACAAACGCGGGCCCGACGATCGCATCCCAATCGTGGAAAGCCCTGAACGCATCCATCTGTTCGTGATCGGTGGCGATGCCGGAAGGTTTTCAGCCTTTGTCCCCGGCTGGGGACACATGAGCACACCCGTAATCCGGCCCGTCGAAGACACCGCGATCGGAAGCGCGGACGACTGCGCCGACGGCCTATGCAAGTTGTGAGGAGACTTCACCATGCTGGATGATCGCACCCGGACGTCGGTCGAGATCTTTGACCCCCGCGGCGTCGTAGACCTCGAAAGTCGACCGCTGGCGGACCGAAAGAACACACTGTCGGGCCTGCGCCTTGGCATCCTGGACAATTCGAAGTGGAACGCCAACAAGCTGTTGCGCGGCGCCGCGGCGGCTCTGTCGGATCAGATCGCCTTCGCGTCGGTGAACTACTACGTGAAGACGCACGGCTTCTCGACCGATGCGCCGCCCGAGATGATCCGTCAGATCGCCTTGGAAAACGACATCGTGCTGACTGCCATCGGCGATTGCGGTTCGTGCTGCTCGTGCTGCATCCGGGATGCCATCGCGCTGGAAGATCTTGGCGTGCCGACGGCTCCGATCATCACCACCGAGTTCGTGAACGAAACACGGCTGACTCGCGCCGCTGTGGGCATGCCGGGATTGCGCCCCGTGGTGATCGACCACCCGGTCAGCTCCATCACCGCAGAAGAAGTCGCAGCACGGGTCGCGGTAATCGCAGCACAGGCGCAGGAGGTCTGGATCGGCACGCGCGGCGATATCTGATCTCGACCACGCAGATCAGCAACACGCCACACCGCTCAGTGTTCCTGAACGAACGCTTCCAGCATATGGCACTTGGCGGGAGCATGAGCGCGTGCAGTTGGTCTTGGCGATGAGGCCCTAACCGAAGGCCCGCACGCTAAACCGGGCGATCGCCTTTGATGGTCACCCGGAAGCCTGACCGCGTGTTCGGATAGTAGTCCCAAAGCGCCAGGTGCTGAACGCAGCGATTATCCCAAAAGGCAACCGACCCAGGCTGCCAGCGGAACCGGACCTGGAAGTCCTCTTTCGCGCAGTGCTCATGCAGCATCCGCAGGATCGAGTCGCTTTCCAGACGCGGCACGTCATTGATCTTCTTCGTGAAAATTGGATTCACGAACAGGCACTTTCGCCCCGTCTCAGGATGCGTCCGGATGACCGGATGATCGCAGGCCGGATACTGCCTTCCAGCGTCATCTGCAGTGTAGCGCCCACGATACTGTTCCTCACCATCGTGCCGCGCCGTCAGACCCTCGAGATAGGATTTCATCCGCTGCGAGAGCGCGTCATAGGCCGCGTACATGCTGGAGAACAGTGTATCGCCTCCGATCTCTGGGACTGTGTGGAGGTAAAGGATCGAGCCGAGCGGCGGTTCCTCGACGCAAGAGACGTCCGAATGCCAGCGCTCACCGGCAATCTTGGTCGAGTTTTCATCCGCGTGGATCGGCACGATTTCCGGATGACCTTCGGGTGCCGCAATGGCTGGATGGATGGCCAAATCTCCGAACAGGCGGCCAAACGCCTTTTGACTTGCATGATCGAAACTCTGGTCACGGAAGAACAAGACGGAATGCGCCGCGAATGCAGTTTGGACTTCTCTGAACGTCTGATCATCCAGCGGAGCCGCCAGGTCGACGCCAAAAACCTCCGCGCCAATCGTCGGCGTCACGGGGCGCACGTCAATGCGTTCGTAAGTCGGGTTGGTCTGCTGCACGATCTTGTTCATCGGGTTGTCTTTCTGCTGGCGTGTTGCTTGGTTACCTGTCGCCAAGGGAACGGTTTGTAGCTCTGACGGCGTCAATTCCTTCGCAGTCCGGGGCGCGAGTATCTCCGTGACCCGGTCAATGTGCAATCGCATCGCCGATATCTGCAGCGCCGCGTATCGCCAGATCGAAACCACGCATCTGGGTACTCAAGGCCCTCAGAAAAACAACAGCCACTGCCGCACGACCCAGACTTCGATCAGGCACGCACCCACCAGAGCGGCCCGTAAACGCCAATCGGGCCACCGGCGCCAGAGAACCGCGGAAGAGGTCAACACCACCAACACGGCAATCGGTGCCACTGCGGCCGCGTGATGGTCCGAGTCCCAATAGCTCAGGGGGCTCTGAAAGACCCAATCGCTGGCGGGCCAGAAATGCCGACGAGCGTCGTCGTTGTGCAACGGAAAATCGGTCGCAAGGTGCAGCAGCCCTGCCCCGGTCAAAGCGACTGCCGGAAGACTTCGCAGACCGATCGCCGCCAGAAAGGCCAGCCCCCAGATTATGAAGCTGTTGTCGATCGCGAAGACCGTTTGCCATGCGGGCGAAAAGTACATCTCTCCAAACACGCGCTCTGACGGGATCTGCATCACGAACAGTGCGCCACCGGCGAGCAGGTAAAGCGACAAATCGGGCAACAGGCTTCCCAGAGCCGCCGCCCGTCCGCTTCGGGGCACGTCACGCCGTGCAAAGACCGCCAATCCCAACAAAAGATGTGCAGGCGTGTTCAACGTTGTCCCTCGGACAGGGTTTGGCACGTGCGTTCGCGGTGCGCAGAACCTTGTCCAGACACCGATTGCAAGCCGATAACCCCGGACCTCTCAGCGGTATTTGCGCCGTCGTGTTTTTCAATCCGCATGCACTGATCTTCTTTCTGCAAACTCCACACGTGATCCTGCACATCCTGGGACCATCATCCAGCTTGTACCGGACGCTGTGTGCAGCCTATCGTTGCGCATGATCCCCGACCGCCCGTTCCTCGGCATCTTGTTGATGCTCGCATTCTGTGTGCTCGCCCCTTTGGGTGACAGCTTCGCGAAACTCCTGGGCGAGACGGTCGCGCTTGGCATTCTGTTGCTGATCCGCTTCGGGGTCCAAGCCGTCATATTGGTTCCGATCGTGCTGTGGCAGCGGGCAAGCCTCGTCCCCTCGCACCGCTTGATGATGTGGACGTTGCTGCGTACGGGTCTGCATATCATCGGGATCGGCATGATGTTCAGCGCGCTGCGGTATCTGCCGCTGGCGGATGCTTTGGCGATCGCTTTCGTCATGCCGTTCATCATGCTGCTGCTTGGACATTTCTTCATGGGGGAGACGGTTGGACCGCACCGGATCACCGCATGTGCCGTCGGCTTCGTCGGCACGTTGATGGTCATCCAGCCGAACTTTGTCGAGGTGGGATATCCGGCCCTGCTGCCGCTCGGCGTCGCAGTGGTCTTCTCGTTGTTCATGATGGTCACGCGCACGATTGCACGCGATATTGACCCGGTTCGGCTTCAAGCAATCAGCGGCGTTCAAGCCTGTCTTTATCTTGGACCAGCCATCCTGCTCTGGCCGTCTGCGAGTGACGGATTTCATCTGAACATGCCCACCGACACCTGGCTGTTGCTGCTCGGGGTCGGGGTGATCGGGACGGTTGCACATCTGTTCATGACGTGGAGCCTGCGCTTTGCCCCGGCATCCACGGTCGCGCCGATGCAGTACCTCGAGATCCCGTTCGGCACCGCAATCGGCTGGCTGATCTTTTCGGATCTGCCCAATGGTCTGGCGGCTGTCGGGATCTGCATCACCGTTCTAGCAGGGCTCTACGTCATCCTGCGCGAGCGAAAACTGGCGCGCCTCGGCAAGGCTGTTCCAGCGGCATGATCATTCTGGTCCAGCCCTCGATTAACAGTTCCCCGATGAAGGCATAGCGCAATCCCGCAAGCTCATGCGTCGACCGATCGCCGGCACGAAGTATCACCCGCCATCATGTGCATGCTAGGTGGGACGGCGGTGCTCGTGCTCAACGATGCCTTGGTCAAAACCCTTGCCGAGACCTATGCGACCGGCCAGCTGCTGTTTCTGCGCGGCCTGTTTGTCTGGCCCTGGATCCTGCTGTTCGCCACGCAATATGGCGGTCTGAGAGCGCTGCGGATCCGCAACCTCAAGGGACAGGCCTTGCGCAGCCTGTGCGTGATCGGCAGCTCTTTTCTGTTCGTGAACGGCTTGCGGCATCTGACGCTGACCGATGCGATCGCCGTCGCATTCACGGGACCGCTCTTCATCACCGCGATGGCGCCATTGGTCCTTGGCGAGCGTGTCGGCTGGCGGCGATGGCTCGCGGTCCTTGTCGGGTTCGCAGGCGTGTTGTTCATGCTGCGGCCCGGCGGCGAGACGCTGCAATGGGCAATCCTGTTCCCGCTCGGCGCCGCGATCTGCGGCGGATTGAGAGATCTGATCACCCGCAGGATCGCGGACACGGAAACAACGGTTGCCGTGCTTGCCGTGACAACGACTGTCGTGATGGTTGCCGGCCTCGCGACGGCTCCGTTCGTCGGGTGGATTGCGGTGCGAACTGTCGACCTTGGGCTTTTCGCCGCCAGCGGAGTGCTGATCGCGGTCGCGCATACCTTAATGATCGAGGCTTTCCGCCGTGGCGAAGCGGCCCTGGTGGCACCTTTCAAGTACTCCTCTTTGTTGTGGGGCACGTTGATCGGCTATCTGATGTTCGGTGATCTGCCGGATCAATGGACGATCTTCGGCGCTTTGATCATCGTAGCGGCAGGGCTTTATGTTGTGCACCGCGAGGCGAAGGCTCGCATAGCAAAGGTTTGACGACAAACGGCGTCCGCGCCCTCGCTGGTGCGCCAGGGTCGCGTAGTTCGCAAAGTAAATCGCGTGTGTGCTGGACCGGTGGCGCGCCGGGCATGGCGTCCTGGCCCGAATGCGATCATGCTGGCTCACATCCGATCTGCCCACCTGCCAAAAGATCCCCTCGAAAGGACCCGCTCCGATGACACTGAACGTCGCCATGATTGCAACCGGCGGGATTGCGGACAAGCAACTCGCCCCGGCATTGGCAGAAGCCCCAAACGCCCGGTTGTGGAGCGTGTTCAGCCGCGACAAGGCACGGGCCACGGGTTTCGCGACAAAGCACGCCGCCGCGGCCCCGGATGCAGCCCATGATGACCTGGACGCGCTGCTTGCGGACCCGGATCTCCATGCTGTTCTGATTGCCTCGCCGGACAAGTTGCACGCCGATCAAGCTGCCCGCGCGGCGAAAGCCGGCAAGCACATCCTGACGGAAAAACCCATGGCGACCGACCGCTCGGAGGCGTCTGCGATGGTCGATGCTGCTGATCAGGCGGGCGTGAAACTGGCGGTCGCCTATCACATGCGCTGGCACATGGGGCACCGCAAACTGTTCGACGCCGCGCTACAAGGCACGTTCGGCACCCTGCGCCACATGCGAATCCAGTGGCCAACCCCGGCTGCCAATGCAGACGGTTGGCGTGCCAAGTCGGATGTTGGCCGCTGGTGGGCTCTGGCCGCCGTAGGCACCCACTGTCTGGACCAGATCCGCTGGTTCATGACGCGAAGCTGTGGCGAGATCACCCGCTCCGAAAGCGTCATCAACCGCGCGGTTTACAATGGTCCGCACGAGGAAACGGCGCTGCTCAGCTACCAGTTCGAGAACGGATCAACTGCAGATCTGTGCGCATCGGTTCTGTTCAAAGGCCCGCGCGTCATGGAGCTTTACGGCTCGGACGGATACGCAATCTGCACAGAGACACTGGGGCCGCACGGCGAGGGCCGCATCGAAACCCACGAAGGCTCGTTCGAGTATACCCCCAGCAATCCCTATGTCGGCGAGATCGAGGACTTTGCAGCCGCCATCCGGGACGATCGCCCGGCCGAGGTTGACGGGCGCGAGGGTGCGGCCAACGTTGACCTGCTGCTGAAAGCCGTTGGGGCCTGAGCTCCGATCGCACAACCATCGGCGATCGCGCAAATCACAGCCACGGCACCGTTGCAAATGGTGATCTTCATCGCAATCATCCGGCATGCCTGGTGACTGCCGAGGCGACACACAGCTTCGGAGTTCCGGCGATGAACATCGACACCGCAATAGACAGCGTTTCGCGCCTTTCCTGTTTCTCCGACCCCAGGGACATCGAACCGCTGGGAGGCGGCATTACAAACCTGAACCTGCGCGTGACAGACGGAGACGCGAAATTCGTCGTGCGCTTGGGGCAAGACATCCCCGAACATGGCGTCATGCGCTGGAACGAACTGGCATTGAGCCGTGCTGCGCATGCCCTGGGTGCCGCACCTCGGGTCGTTCACGCCGAACCGGGCGTGCTGGTTCTGGATTTCATCGATGCGCGAACCTTCGCGGAAGAAGACGTTCGAGATCCGAAGAACCTGCCGCGTATCGTCGATCTGGTGTCGGGCGTGCACAAGGGGCTCGGGAGCCATCTGACGTCACCCGTCCTGGCGTTCTGGCCGTTCCAGGTGAACCGAACCTATGTGACCAGGCTCCTCGCCGACGGATCGCCACACGCATCCAGGTTGCCTGCCCTGATGGCCGAGCAAGACAGGCTCGCCGAGGCGACCGGCCCCGTCGATCTGGTCATCGGCCACAACGATCTGCTCGCAGCGAACATTCTGGACGATGGGCAACAGCTCTGGCTGATCGATTGGGAGTATGGCGGCTACAACACACCGCTGTTCGACCTTGCCGGGCTCGCCGGAAACAATGGCCTGTCCGAGGCACAGGACCGCGGTGTGCTCGCGCAATACTATGATGCTGATCCCGACCCGTACTGGCGACCGTTTCAGGCGATGAAATGCACGTCATTGATGCGCGAGACGCTCTGGTCGATGACGTCCGAACTGCACTCGGACATCGATTTTGACTACGCAGGCTACACGTCTGAAAACATGGACCGGCTCGACGCCGCGCTTGCTGATTTTCGGAACACCTGAGGACCAACGGATGAGCCTTCCCGCATCTTCCAAGATCGTCGTCATCGGCGGCGGCATCATCGGATGCTCGACCGCTTACCATCTGGCCCAGTTGGGCCAGGAAGTCCTGTTGCTGGAGAAGGCCGCCCTGACCTCCGGGTCCACCTGGCACGCGGCCGGGCTGGTCGGTCAGTTGCGCTCCAGTGCGAACATCACGCAGCTTCTTGGCTATTCGATCGAGCTCTACGACCGTCTGGAGGAAGAGACCGGGCTGGCCACTGGCTGGAAGATGAATGGCGGCCTGCGTCTGGCCTGCAATCAGGAACGCTGGACCGAGGTGAAGCGCCAGGCGACCACTGCGCACTCATTCGGTCTGGACATGCAGCTTCTGACCCCGAAGGAGGCACAGGATCTTTGGCCGCTGATGGATATCTCGGACGTGGTGGGCGCGGCCTTCCTGCCGACCGACGGTCAGGCAAGTCCATCGGATATCACGCAAGCCCTTGCGAAGGGCGCACGCAAGAACGGCGCGCTGCTGATCGAGAAATGTCCGGTCACGGACATCCTGACGGACAAGGGCGAGCTGGTCGGCGTGCGAACGGCGCAAGGCGATGTCGCATGCGAGAAACTGGTCCTCTGCTGTGGTCAATGGACCCGCGAACTGGCGGCAAAAGTCAGTGTGACCGTGCCGCTGGTCTCGGTCGAGCACCAATACATGATCACCGAAGCGTTCGGTGTACCGTCCGATCTGCCGACGCTGCGCGATCCGGACCGGCTGACCTACTACAAGGAGGAAGTCGGCGGGCTGATCATGGGCGGGTACGAGCCAAACGGCATTCCGTGGGCCAAGACCGGGATTCCCGAGCCATTCGATTTCCAGCTGCTCGACTCGAATTTCGAACACTTCGAACAGCTCGTCGAACTGGCTTTGCCGCGGGTGCCCAAACTACAGGACGCCGGGATCAAGCAATTGCTGAACGGTCCCGAGAGTTTCACACCAGACGGCAACTTCATTCTGGGTGAGGCCCCCGAACTGCGCGATCTCTACGTCGGCGCTGGTTTCAATGCGTTCGGCATTGCCGCGGGCGGGGGTGCGGGCATGGCGCTGGCGGAGTGGGTCGCGCGCGGCGAACCGCCCTTCGACCTATGGCCGGTGGACATCCGCCGTTTCGGTCGTCCGCACACCGACACCGACTGGGTGCGGACCCGCACGCTCGAAGCTTACGGCAAGCACTACACCATGTCCTGGCCATCCGAGGAAAACGAAAGCGGACGTCCGTGCCGCCGCTCTCCGCTCTACGGGACGCTCAAACAAGCCGGAGCCGTCTTTGGCGAGAAACTGGGGTGGGAACGTCCCAACTGGTTCGCAGAGAACGGCGAGGACGCACACGACATCTACACGTTCGAACGCCCCAACTGGCACAAGGCGGTAGGACGCGAACACACAGCAGCGCGTGAAACGGCAGCCCTGTTCGATCAGACGTCGTTTGCGAAGTACGTGCTGACCGGGCCGGATGCCGAAGCGGCTCTGCAATGGATCGCTGCCAACCGTGTCGACAAACCGGTCGGATCGATCATCTACACCCAGATGCTGAACGACCGCGGCGGGATCGAGTGCGATCTCACCTGTGTGCGGACGAAACAGGATGAATTCTACATCGTCACCGGGACCGGTTTCGCGACCCATGATTTCGACTGGATACGCCGAAACATACCCGACGGGATGAACGCCCAACTCGTCGATGTGACATCGTCGAATTCGGTCCTGTCGCTCTTTGGACCAAGATCGCGCGACATCCTACGGGCATTGAGCAACGATGACGTCTCGGATGCCGCGCATCCTTTCGGCCAGGCCCGGCGGATCGGCATTGCCGGCTGCCCGGTGCTGGCGATGCGGATCACCTATGTCGGCGAGCTTGGGTGGGAATTGCATCTGCCCGTCGAGTACGCTCAAACCGTCTATGACGCGCTTAAGCAGGCAGGCGCCGCGCATGGGCTGCGCAACGCCGGATACCGCGCAATCGAGACGTTGCGGCTGGAGAAAGGCTATCGCGCCTGGGGATCCGACATCGGACCGGATCACACGCCCGACGAAGCAGGGCTGGGCTGGGCGGTCAAGATGGCATCACAGATCCCGTTCAAGGGACGTGACGCGATCGCGGCCCAGCGTGCGGATGGCGTGAAGAAAATGATGACGACCTTCACAACCAACCACGACACGATCCTGTCCGGGCGCGAAACCATCTATCGCAATGGCGCGCGGTGCGGATATCTCAGTTCCGCCGGGTACGGGCACACAATCGAAAAATCCATCGGCCTGGGGTATGTCCGGAGCGACGGGTTCATAGATCGCGACTTCGTTCTCTCGGGTGACTATGAGCTTGAGGTGGCAACGGTTCGGGTCAATGCGGAGGTCACGCTTTCTCCGCTCTACGACCCGTCGATGAAACGAGTGAAGTCATGAGCCTTGGCACCCGCTAGCGATCGTTCTTCAAGACGCCGCTGTGTTGCGGACATCCAGAAATCTGAAACCGCCTGCCCGGCACCGCCGCTAAGCGACCGACGCGACCTGCTCCGGTTCCTGACGCAGGCGCTTCAGGGCTTCGGTCAGGCTGTCCACCGCAGTGCGGACGTGATCCTCGGCCAAGTCGCCAGCCCTGTCGGGATCACCCGCCAGAATGGCATCCTTGATCGCGAGATGCTGATCCCAGATCGTCGGCGCCGATTCCGCGTGCATAAGAACCTCCGCCATCACCCGGCGCAGATAGCGCCAGTTCGGTCCCGCCGTATCGCGAAGAACACGGTTCCGCGAAGCATCGTAGATCAGTTTGTGAAAGGCCTGATCGTATCGGATCTGATCGGTCACCGAATCCGCGCGGATCGCGTCGGATCCAATCGCCAGGATCTCATTGAACTCAGCGCGCAGCGTTTCGGGATCGATCGTGCCGTCCTGTATGGCCTGCGCCGCGCGTCGCGCCGCGTAGCCATCCAGAAGCATCCGCATATCGTAATGGCACTGCATCAGGCCCAGATCCAGACTCGCGACACGCAAGCCCCGCTTGCCGACCTCCTCCACAATGCCGTCTGCCTTCAACAGAGCCATCGCTTGTTGGATCGGTTGTCGCGACACGCCAAGTTGTGCGGCGAGTTGCTCCTGAACCAGATGCGAACCCGGCTTCAGGCGTCCTTCCATAATCTCGTCCAAAACTGCTCGATAGACCTGTTCGGTCAGACTGGGACTTACGCTGAGCATCTTCATCGGGCATACCTTATTGAATTCTGAATTCGATACATGTGAGACTGGAAGCGGTCAAACTGCTTGGCTTGCGACCGTCATCGAACATTTCATGGCTCGCAGAAGGACAGTCAACTCCAAGTCGCGACGGGAGGAGCCACATGAACCGATGCAAAGAACTCGACAGGCCAAGATCAGCCCAGGGTAGAAAAAACTGTCCCAAGGCTGTACAGTTCAGTAGGTGCTTCCAAGGCATCCAGCACAAACGCAATGACTGATACACTCCTCTCACCCCCGCCAGTGAACGCGGTTCATGCACAGTTTGCCGTGCTCCGCGACCGCATTCGTGCACGCGTCATCGGGCAGACCCGCGTCGTCGATCACTTGCTGATCGCACTGTTGTCCGAAGGCCATGTTCTTCTCGAGGGTGCTCCCGGGCTGGCAAAAACGCGCCTTGCAAGATTGATCTCGGAGTCCATCGAAGGCTCTTTCAAGCGCATTCAGTTCACACCGGATCTGCTTCCATCGGACTTGATCGGATCTCTGCTGTTTCTGGCCGAAAGCGGGCGTTTCGAATTCCAGAAAGGCCCGGTCTTCGCGAACTTCGTGCTGGCGGACGAGATCAACCGCGCCCCGGCAAAGGTACAATCGGCGCTTCTGGAAGCGATGGAGGAACGCCAAGTCACCAGTGGAGACACAACCTATCCGCTCGATTGGCCGTTTTTCGTGATCGCGACGCAGAACCCGATCGAGCACGAGGGGACATGGGATCTGCCACAAGCGCAGCTCGATCGTTTCCTGATGCAGATCACGATCGACTACCCCGAGCAATCGAACGAGCGGGCGATCCTGGACCTCGCCATTGAGGAATCGGTCGCGCAGAACCCGGGCGCCGAGCTATTGGTTCATCAATCCGACCTCCGCGCAGCCCAGGCAGAGGTGCGCGAGACCTACATCTCGGAACCGATCCGCGATTACATCGTGCGCCTGATCTCGGCCACGCGCGACGACCCCAAACCGCTGCCTGGCGTTGGCGAGCATCTTGCCTGTCCCGCGTCACCGCGCGGGACGATCATGCTGGCACGTGCGGCACAGGCGTCGGCATGGCTCGAGGGACGTGATCACGTCCTGCCCGAAGACGTGCAACAGATGGCCCTACCCGTGCTGGGGCATCGATTGATGCTGACCTACCGGGCAGACGCGGACGGCGTGCAGCGCGCGGCGGTTATCGGCGCTTTGCTGGATCAGGTGGATGTTCTCTAGGGCGGCGGACAAGCAGGCTGGAACGGATCCAACGCGGCTGACGCTGAAAGACTTGATTGCCATCCAGCCTCAACATGTGCGCGGAAAACTGTCTGCCGGGCGCAGAGGGCCCGAGGGAGAACGCCCTGGCCGTGGACGTTCAACGACGCTCGATTTCGACGGCCTCAGTCCCTACGCGCCAGGCGACGATGTCCGAGCAATCGACTGGCGTGCGACGATGCGGACCGGACAGACAACCATGCGGCGGTTCGCAGCCGCATCCCATCGCGCCCATATGCTGCACGTCGACCTTCGGGCCGACCTCTACTTCGGGACATCCGAAAGGCTCATGGCAAAGACCGCCTGCCTGGCAACCGCCTGGGTGGCCTGGAAATCCTTCATGCTCCAGGAACCTGTCGGCCTCTCGGTCGGAGATGTCACGATCGCGCCGCGCCGCGGGCGCAAGCACGTCCTAAGGCTGCTCGACACCTTGACCGAGGCATACCAACGCGAAGACTCCGACGCGCGGTCGCCAATCAATTTCGAGGAGATCGCGGCTCTGGTCGGTCGTCAGGACGAGATCTGTGTCATCTCTGAACTTCCGGTTGACCCTGCCCCTTTCACAGCTGCGGGGCGCGCGCTGTCACGGACCCGGATGCTGCGCTTCGTTCTGGTGGAGGACCCGATGGTCTTGCGCCCGGCGGTTCGCGGTCGCTATCCGCTCCGTGGGCCGGACGGACAGCGCCAAGTGATCCGGATCGCCGCCGAAAGACCGAACGAAAGGTTGGTCGAGGCTGAACTGCGGGACGCCGGTTGGCAAATGGACCGGGCCTCCGATCTGCTGCCACGGTGGGGTGCTGAATGACACCGGAAGAGGTCTTTGCCCAGCTTCGGGATGTGCACCTGCCGGACGTTCAATCGGCGACGGTCACTGGATTGGACATGCGCCCCCTAGTCTTCTTCGCGGCAAGTGTCCTGCTGATCGGGGCAATACGCTATTGGGTGCAACGCCGCCGCAGGTCGCGTCAGCTTGACGCCGTAGCACCCGGTTTACCACCAGCGGCGCAGCGCGACGAGATCGCCAGAGTTCTCCGAAAGGCGCTGCCACGAAAAGCAGCGCAACCGGCGCCGAGGGCATTCTTCGCACCGCCCTCTCAGCTCACCGCCCAGGATGCGTCCGAGATGAAAACCTGGGCGCGCCGGAGGCTGCGATAATGGACCTCGCCCTGCCCTGGGCTCTGCTGCTTCTGCCAGTGCCTGTTCTGGCGTGGTTTCTGCTCCCGGCGGCCCGCGAACGCGGCGCGGTTCAGGTGCCTGGAAGCGTGCTTGCCCATTTGCAGCAACAGAGTGCTGCATCCTCTGGCTCCAGGGCAGCACGCCCGGTCGAACTCAGCTTGAAGACAATCGGCTGGATCGCCCTGATCATCGCGCTCGCCGGTCCCTTCGTGCAGCGTCCGGCTGTCCTGACGCCGACTGGCCGGGATATTGTTCTGGCCTTCGACCTCTCGGCAAGCATGGCCGAAGAGGACATGCAGATCGGCCAGCGCAAACTCTCACGCATCGATGTCATTCGTGAAAATCTCGCCGATTTCATTCGCGGCCGGCAGGGCGACAGGGTCGCGCTGATCGGATTTGCCACGAACGCGTTCCTGATCGCGCCACCGACCTATGACGTTGGCGCCGTCGCGGAAATGCTGGACGAGCTGACAATCGGTCTGCCCGGTCGGAAGACGGACCTCGGCCAAGCCATCGGTCTCACCGTCAAGATGCTGCGCGAAGAAGATCCCGGCGAGCGGATGCTGATCCTGATCTCGGATGGCGAGGTGAATGCAGGAGAGATTGCGGCAACCGACGCCGCGGACATGGCGCGCGACCTTGGGATCAAGATCTTCTCGATCGGTTTCGCCAACGAGATGGCAACACAAAACGCCGTGCACATGGCGGATCTGGCCGAACGCACCGGCGGCACGTTTCAACCCGCCACCAGTGCCGCCTTGATGCGGGACGCGCTGAGCTTTCTTGGCTCGATCGCACCCACCAACCCGGACGAAACGGCTGCCGAGCGTCGGCAGGATTGGCGATGGCTACCGCTTTCGATCGCTCTGATCTGTCTGTTTGCCATTGGATGGCGGGAGTACCGCGATCCATGAGCTTCGTCGCACCGTTCTCGTTCTTGCTGCTGCTGCCGCTGGTGGGCTTTCTGCTCGTTGTCCGGTCTGGCGGCTCGGGCCAGGCGCAGCGTTTGCCCGGTGCATGGCACGGTCTCGTGCAGCCTGCCTTGCGCGGGTACCTCGCGGCGCGCTCTCGCCTCGGGCATTCGGGCACGCCTGTCCTTTGCTTCATCGCCGCAACGCTGGTGATCACAGCACTCGCGCGGCCGGGGGTGGACACCGACGACACCGATCGGCTCGCGACCCTCGCGGGGCGCGTGATCATTCTGGATGTCGGCGCCGATCTCGCGCGGCACAGGCACTTCATGGATGCGTTGCATCGCGCGGACGGCGGCATCGCGACGGCCGTGATCGCCGCTTCGGGCGATGCATACCGGATCGTTCCATTCACCACCGACAAATCGCAGATCGACCGATATGTGCAGGTCCTGGATGCCGGCATGATGCCAAGGCAGGGCCAGAGCCCGCACATCGCGCTGGCAACCGCTGAGCGGATCCTGACGGACGCCGGTTACCTGGTGCGCCAGATCGTGTTGTTGAGCGCGCGCGGCGGTCCACAGGAAACGGTCGAAATCCCGCCCGGGCAAAGCCGCCGCATCGTCGTGCCCCTTGGCGACACGGATCGCTGGGACGTTTGGGCAGCCGCAGAGCACGCTGAAATCGCCGGTCCAGATGCGGCTCGCGATCTGACCGAGGCACTGAAACACGATGCACGTGCCATGGCGCATGCGGAACTGCCGTCGACGCGCCATGAATTCACGACGGTGCTGATCGCGCTCGCGGCCCTGATCTGGCTGCTGCTCTTCCGCAGGAGAGAGGCGTGAGACGCGGACACATTGTTCTGCTGGCCATCGGCGCCGCCCTTGCCATGCTCGCGTCGTGGAGCCTGCCGCGTTTGCAGGCGCCGTTGGACCGGTTCTCGGTCGCGATGAATCTGATCGCGGACGGGCGCGGCAGCGACGCCGTTCACCTGTTGGACGATCGCATCTGGCGCGGCATCGCCGAGTACCGTGCCAGCCGGTATCGCCGGGCAGCAACCGAGTTCGTCCAGGATGAAAGCGTGACCGCGACCTACAATCTCGGGACAGCCTATGCGCGCCTGGCAGAGTGGACAGCGGCGCGGGCCGCCTACGAGAGGGTCCTGAGGCTCGATCCCGGCCACGAGGACGCCGCGTTCAATCTTGCCCTTGTTCTGCAGGCGGAAGCACGCCAGCAGGAGGAACAGGAAGGACAACGTCAGACCCGAACGCTCGGCACCGTGAAGGGGAAGCCGGGACAAAGCGATCAGCAGGACAGCGCCGACGGCGAGGAAACCACGACCGAAGACGCGCGCCCGTCGGACGATGTCGCGCGGACAGACAAGGACGCAACGCAGGCAGGTCAGATCGCGGCGCAGGGTCGAACGGGCGACAAGGCGCAAAGCGACGATGCGGCTGCCGGGCGTGGCGAAGTCACCGACTCCGAGGATACCGAGTCCACCGGGCGCGATGGATCCGGCGGCATGCGGCAACTGACGAAAAGCACACAGGATGCCGAGATCCTGTTGCGGCGCATCGTCGATGATCCCGAGCGTGTGCTCGCCGCACGCCTGCGCGCCATCGACCGCCTGCGCAACGAGGCCAAGAGATGAGAGCAACCGGCGTCTTCTTTGTGCTCTTTGCGATCATGGCCACGCTGGTCCATGCGCAGCCAACGCAGGCCCCCCAGAAACCCGAGCTCAGGGTCGACGTCTCCCCTGCGCCCGCGCTTGCAACCAATGGGTACATCGACGGGCAGATCGTCCTCAGGATACAGCTTCTCTCGCGCCACCCGTTCGAGGCGCTTGACTTCAAACTGCCGCAAATCGCCAACGCGGACGTCATCGAACTCACGCGCCCACGCACGCGTAAAGTGACAGGCTATGCGGGCCAGGGCTTCGTTTTCGAGACATCGATCGCGGTCTTTCCAGAAAGAAGCGGCGTCCTGACAATCCCACCGGTGACAGCGGTCGGCTTCGTCCAGACCGAGCCTGACGGCGAATTGCAGTTCGATCTCGCTTCGGACCCGGTGGAGATCAAGATCGCAGGCATTTCTAGGCATTATGACAATCCCTGGTGGCTGGTCTCCGACCGCGTCGAGATCGAAGAGACGTGGTCCACACCGCCCGACGAAATCCGGGTTGGCGAACTGTTGCGCCGAACTGTCAGCCTGCGCGTCTGGGGTGTCGACGCCGAGCGTCTGCCGGAATTGGAACACGGCCGCACGCGCGGTGTCCGCGTCAGCCTGGCCGGGTCGGATCTTAAGACCAAGAAAAGCCCGGACGGCCTCGTGGCGCACGCGACCTATTCCTGGGACCTCGCGGCTGAACCACAGCAGGTCGCCTTCGTCACGCCGATCTCGTTGGACTACTGGGATCCGTCAGAGCACCGCCAGCGCAAGGCCGCCCTGCCCGCCCTGAGGCTGGAACCGCTGCCCGCAGACAGTGAAAAGATCGCGGCGGACTTGATGCAGGAAGCCGCACAGAACCGCGAGCAATCGGTGACAATCACGGCGGTTCTGGCCGGGGCTCTGAGCCTTCCCGTCTGTCTTGCGCTCGGGGCGTTCCTGCTGACGAGACTTCCGACACCGGCGGATCGAAGGCTGCGCGCCACTGTCAAAGACAACTCGGCCGCCGGTCTTTACCAGGCAGTGGAGGACTGGCTGTCACAGTCCAAGACGTCTGCCACGGATTTCGACCGGGGCCATGCCTCTCGGCTCAGGATAGCCCGTCATCTCTTCGCACCGGAACATCCTGAAGGTGCGTCTGAGAGCCAGGTCGTGTCGGACGCCTATCGATTTTCGCGGCAGCGAAGGCTCGAACGGCTCCTCGACCGCTTGCGCAACCTATGGTATGTTTGAGCCATAATGAAACATACTTCATTTAAATTGCCAGTGTGATCGGACCCGATTCGATCCGGCTAAGCACTTGTCAGTCCCCTGATTCTTTGACAACGATATTAGAACTCTGAATTCAGAACTCGGCGACGAGTGAAGAACCAGATCAAATGACCGCATCCTAATGCGGCGATAGGGAGGATCCGGTGGCGAAGAACCGCCGTAACGAGGCTGAAGAACAGCCTCCCACCGCATTGCCGAACAGGCGCGATGTCCTGGGGGTCGGCAGCAGTTTGCTGATTGGTGCGGCGCTGACTGCACCCAGAGACGCCTATGCCGCCAAACCACCCGAGAAGATGGTCGCGCAGCCGGGCGATCGCATTCAGATCATCAAGGGTGCGCTGAAGGACCAGATGGTACGGCCCGAGCTGCTTGAAGCTGGCGCGAAACCGTTCGAGGCCTTTCCGTTTGACCCCGAGAACGGCGTGCTGCGCCGCAAGTACCGGCTGAACCGGATGCTGGTGCTGCGTCTGGACCCCGCCGAGATGGATGACGCAACGCGCGCGCTCAGCGCGGACGGTGTGCTGGTCTTCTCGGCGCTCTGCACCCACCGGGCCTGCACCATCAAATCGTGGAAGGCCGAGGAACGCCAACTGCGCTGCCACTGCCATTTGTCCGAATTTGCCGCCCTGGCCGGCGGAAGCGTTACGGACGGTCCCGCACGGCGGCGCCTGCCCATGGTGCCGCTTGGTCTGGATGACGAAGGCTTCATCGTTGCCAAGGAAAGCTTCAACGGCAAGGTCGGAGCCGCAAAGAAATAAAGAAAAGAGCGAGGGAAGAACCGCCCGAACAACGGGCTCAATCGGGAGGAAGCAAATGCGACGACTATCAACCTGCCTGGCCGCACTGGCCATTGGCAGCATCGGGACGGTCGCGTCAGCCGACAATTACAACCCGGTCACCGACTCACGACTCGCCAACCCCGAGCCGCACAACTGGTTGACCTGGCGCGGCAACTACGAAGGCCACGGCCACAGCCCGCTCAATCAGATCAATGATGGCAACGTCAAGAACCTGACACCTGCCTGGGTGTTCTCGACCGGCATGACCGAAGGGCACCAATCGCCGCCGATGGTCAATGACGGGATGATGTACATCTCGACCCCGCAGAGCCAGGTGATCGCACTAGATGCCCGCACGGGGAACGAGATCTGGCGCTACGTGCACGAACTGCCCGAGGATCTGTTCCAGCTTCACCCGACAAACCGCGGTGTCGCCCTCTATGGCGACAAGGTCTTCATGGCGACCTATGAAGCGGGCGTCGTCGCGCTGGATGCCAAGACCGGCAAGAAGATCTGGCACACCATCGTCGATGACTACACCGACGGATACTATTCGACCCTGTCGCTGCTCGCGGCACAGGGCAAGATCATCACCGGCGTGTCTGGTGGCGAGTATGGCATTCGCGGCCATGTGACCGCATTGGATGCGGAAACCGGTGCCGAGGCGTGGAGAACCTACACTATCCCTGCCCCCGGCGAGCCCGGCAGCGAAACCTGGAAAGGCGATAGCTGGAAGGTTGGCGGTGGCTCCGTCTGGATGCAGCCGAACTACGATTCCGACACGGGCATCCTCTACGTTGGCACCGGAAATGGCGGGCCATGGATGCCGGACACCCGGCCGGGCGACAACCTCTACACGACCTCGGTCATGGCGCTGGATATCAAGGACGGCTCGATCACCGGGCACCACCAGTACCACTGGAACGATGCCTGGGACTGGGACGAGGTCTCTGCACCGCTCCTGATGCCGATCGAGCGTGACGGCCAAAAGGTCAACGGTCTCGTTCACGCGGGCCGCAACGGCTACATCTGGACCATGGAGGCCAAGGACGACGGCTCCATCGGCTTCATCAAGGCCGACAAGTATGTCCGTCAGGACGCGTTCGAGTCGATCGATCCGGAAACGGGCCGCCCGACCTACAACGAGGCCAAGACCCCCGGCACCAACAAGACTGTCACCTTCTGTCCGTCGCTGTGGGGCGGCAAGGACTGGCCGCCGGAAGCCTACAACCCCGACACCGGCCTGTTCTATATACCGGCGCATGAAAACCTGTGCTCGGAACTGGGCGGTGTGCCGATCGGCGAGCGTGAGCCCGGCGAGCTTTACATCGGCATCCCGATCGATGTGATCCTGGCATCGCTGCGCTTCGCGGACGGCGTCGATCCGTCCAAGCCTGTTCCGATCGGTCAGTTGCAGGCCTGGGACATGAACAAGGGCGAGATGGTCTGGCAGCAGGAGTTCCACGACACGCCCTACTGGGGTCCGCTCCTGTCGACCGGCGGGAACCTGATCTTCACCGGCGGCACGAATGACCGGATGTTCCGGGCCTTCAATGCCTCGACCGGGGAGAAGCTGTGGGAGTTCCCGACCAATTCGGGCGTGACCGCGGCCCCCGCTTCTTATGAGGTGGACGGAACCCAGTACATCGCCGTGCAATCCGGCTGGGGCGTGGACGCCGAGCGTATGCAGGGGCTTCTGAAGGACATGCTCCCCGAAGGCCGCGTTCCTGACGTGCCGCAGGGCGGTGCGCTCTGGGTCTTCAAACTCAGCGAATGAGGATGTCATCGCTGAAAACATGGCTGGTCCGGGCGCTCATCGCGCCCGGACTTGCCGCATGTCTGCTGACCCTGCCCGCCGCGGCGGTCGACATGCCAAGGGACAAGGATGCTGTCATCGACTACATCCGCACGGCGATCGAGACCAAGGACTACGACATGCTGCGCGAGATGGTGTTCTGGAAAGACACCGGAAAGATCAAGAAGCGCATTGTCAGGTTCCACCTCGCCCGCAGCCTGGGGCGTCCAATCAAGAGCATCACGTGGGAACCGTTTCCTGAAGATGGGTTCGACGCTGCTGTCGCGACCGGGAAGCTTGCACCAAACATGGACGTGAGCCATGCTGTGCGTGTGATCTTCGATGAAGAACCGATCAATCAGGCGGGCAAACAACCGACCGCCGTGTTCCTCGTCGGTATGCGCAAGGATGTCTACAGGATCGGCCTGGTAAACCGCGCAGGTTTTGACGACGACGACGATTGAATCGACGAGCCGCCGGTCAACGGCGGCCCAGACAGGGGGCGTCACGATGTGCCCCATGACCCAAACCCAGGTGAAACCCAGGAGGGTGCAATGGCAACACTGAAGGTAAACGGGGGCTCGATGACCATCGACGGGCCCGAGGACACAACGCTGCTTTGGGCGTTGCGTGACATGGCTGGGCTGACCGGCACGAAATACGGCTGCGGCGCTGGCCTGTGCGGTGCCTGCACCGTGCATGTGGACGGTGTCGCCGTGAAGTCCTGCATGACAACCGTGGAAGAGGTTGCCGGCAAGGAGGTCACGACGATCGAGGGCCTGTCGCCGGACGGCGACCACCCGGTTCAGGTCGCCTGGCGCGATCTGCACGTGCCGCAATGCGGCTTCTGCCAAAGCGGCCAGATCATGCAGGCCGCGAGCCTGCTGTCGGAAAAGCCGAACCCGACCGATCAGGAAATCCTGGACGGCATGGCCGATAACATCTGCCGCTGTGGCTGCTACGAACGCATCGTGGCTGCCGTCCGGCAGGCCGCAACGGGGAGCTGATCAATGCTGCATTACATTCAGGACGCTCTGGCAGCGGCGCCGAAAGCTGCCGAACAACTGTCGCTGGCCCATGTCTCGCGCCGCGGGTTCCTGGCCGGAACCACGGCGGGCTTTGCCGTGGCCGCCTTCGCGGGCAATGCCGATGCGTTCGCGCGCTACAAGACCGGCGGCGAGACGATGGCGCACGGACTGCGCTATGATCCGCATCTCTTCATCGCCATCGATCCGGACGGTACCGTCACGCTGACCGCGCACCGCTCGGAAATGGGCACGGGCTCGCGGACATCGCTTCCCATGGTGATCGCCGACGAGATGGGCGCCGACTGGGACAAGGTGAAGATCATCCAGGCCCCAGGCGACGAGCCGAAGTACGGCAACCAGGACACCGACGGGTCGCGCTCGATGCGCCACCACATCCAGTCAATGCGCCAGATGGGGGCCTCGGTGCGCCACATGCTGGCTCAGGCCGCGGCGGACACGGCAGGCGTCGACGTCAAGGATGTGAGCGTCGGTGTGCACGAGGTCACGGCTGGCGGTCAGACCTTCGGGTTTGGCGATCTCGCCGAGGCTGCAATGCAGGTGCCGGTGCCCGCGTTCGAAGATCTCGCCTTCAAGGACGAAAGCGAATTCCGCTATATCGGCCAGCGCAAGGTTCCGATCTACGACCTGCACGACATCACGACGGGCAAGGCGATCTACGGATCGGACGTGTCCCTGCCCGGCATGAAGGTCGCCTGCATTGCACGTCCGCCGGTCCTGGGGGCCTCTCCGACCCGATACGATGCGACCGAAGCGTGGAAGGTCTCCGGCGTTGAACAGGTGATGGGCCTGCCGGTCTCGAATATTCCGGCGAAGTTCGCGCCCAAGGGCGGGATCGCCGTCATCGCCTCGAACACCGATGCCGCGATCAAGGGCCGGGACGCGCTCCAGATTGAATGGGGCGACAGCCCGCACGCGAGCTACAACTCGGCCGAGTTCACGGCAGAGATGCGCGAGACCGCGGCCAAGCCCGGCAACGTGCTGCGTGCGGTGGGCGACGCCCGTGCCGCCATTGATGGCGCTGCCAAGACGTTCAAGCAGCAATACCATCAGGCGCACATGATCCACGCGATGATGGAACCGCCCTCGGCAATCGCACAGGTGGCGGAGGGCAAGGCCGAGATCTGGGCGCCAGTCCAGTCGCCCTATGGCACCCGCCAGGATGTCGCCGCCGCCCTCAACATGAACGAGGCCGATGTCACGGTGCATGTCACCCTGCTGGGTGGAGGTTTCGGGCGGAAGTCGAAATGCGACTTCGTGATCGAGGCGGCATTGCTGAGCCAGAAGACCGGCGCACCGATCCGGGTCCAGTGGACGCGCGAGGATGACATCCAGCACGGTTTCTATCACACGACCTCGGTCGAGGAGCTGGAAGTCGGCATGGATGCCAACGGCGCGTGGACGGGCTACCGCCACAACTCGGTCGCACCGTCGATCCTATCGACCTTCGCGCCTGACAGCGGCCACCAGTTCTTCATCGAAAGCGGCATGGGCCACCTGGATCATCCGTTCCATGTGCCGAACGTCTCGATCGAGAACGGCAAGGCGATGGCCCACACGCGGATCGGCTGGTTCCGGGCCGTGTCCAACATCCCGCGCGCCTGGGCCCAGCAGACGTTCCTCTCGGAACTCGCTGCAGAACAAGGTCAGGATGAACTGGAGGCGATGCTCGCAGCCATGGGACCGGACCGCAAGGTCGACATCAAGGCCGAGAACTACCCGGATGACTACTGGGACTACGGCGAGGTCTACGAAAACTACCCGATCGACGTCGGCCGGTGGAAGAACACGCTGAGGCTGGCGGCGGAGAAAGGCGGCTGGGGCAAGGACATGCCGGAAGGCGAAGGTCTCGGCCTAGCCTCGCACCGCTCGTTCGTGACCTATGTCGCGGCCTGTGCGCACGTGAAGATGGTGGATGGCAAGATCACCGTTCCGCAGATCGACATGGCGATTGACTGTGGCTTTGCGGCCAATCCCGAACGGATCGAAAGCCAGCTTCAGGGCGCGGCCGTGCAGGGCATGACAGCGGCACTCTACTCGGCAATCACCTACGAGAACGGCGCCGTCGAGCAAGCCAACTACGACACCTATGAAATGGTGCGATCGGACAACTTCCCGCTGAAGGTCAATGTCCACATCGTCCCGCACCCGTTCTCGGTGCATGCCTCGGGCGTGGGCGAACCAGGCGTGCCGCCTGTCGCTCCGGCCATCGGGAATGCCTTGTTCCATGCGACAGGCAAGCGTTTCCGCGACATCCCGTTCGGCGATACTGCGTAACGGGTGCCGAACAAATACCTCCGAGGGCGGCATAAGCCGGCCTCGGAAAGCTGCACTGTCAGCGCAGCCATCTCAGCTCAACTTTTACTTGCAAGTCTTGGAAGTCCGCACGCTTTCCGTGGGTGGTTTCCTTTTGTTAATCACGCTTAACCGACTGTTAACAGTTTCCTTTCATCGTGAATTTGGGGTGTCGGTGATTTCTGAAAGACGAGATAATGCGAGTTCTTATCCTGGAAGACGACGCGTCGCTGCTCCTGGCATTCACCCAGGCGCTCGAGGATGATGGTCACATCGTTCTGGCGTGTGCGCGCGAAGACGAAGCGATGAACTACCTCCGCTATCAAGGATCCACCATAAACCTGATCGTTCTCGATCTTTTCATTGGCAGCCGACCCTCCCTCTCGGTCGCATCCTTTGCAGCTTACGCCGCCCCGGATGCCGAGGTGATCGTGGTCACCGGATCAGATTTCTATCCGAACGGAGAACTCCACGAAATGGGTCACAACGTGTCCTGGTCGCTCAGAAAACCCGTCCGAATGAATGATCTTCAAGCACTGGCGCAGTTCACCGAACGCCGCTGCAGCGACGGCGCCCGTTCGCCCTGAACCGAACTGTGCGACAGACGCACGATCACGCGACGCCAAAGTCGAACGCGGGAGTCCACATGCAACGAACTTTCACGAATCCAACGCTGCTCTTGGCCCTTATGGTCGTCCTCGCGGTCCTCGGGACGCTCCCGACTTCTGGCACCGCGCATGCTCAGACACCCGTTCTGACGGTGGTTGCCGACGAATGGCCACCGTTCTCGGGCAAGGACCTGCCCGGACAGGGGATGTCGCCGGACATCATCGCGCAGGTTCTCCAGCGGGCGGGCTATCGCGCCGAGGTTTCGATCCTGCCCTGGGCACGGATCATGCACGGTGTCCGCTCGGAAACCGCCGAGTTCCAGATCATTGGCAGCTTGTTCTATGATGATGAACTCGCCGGGCTGATCGACTACAGCAACGCCTATGTCGAGACAGAGGTGAAGTTCGTCCGGCGGGTGGGGACGGATGCGGAGTTCAAGGATCTCAGTTCGCTCAAGAGCTACTCGATCGCCGTCGGTGACGGTTTCCTCTACGAAGACAACTTCGACCGCGCGCAAGAGCTGAACAAGGTTGTCGTGACCACCGCGTTGCAAGGCGTCCAACTGGTTGCAGCCGGGCGCGCGGACCTTACGCTGGATAGTTCCGATGTCATCAACTACGCGGTTTCGGTCCAGGATCCGACGCTGGAGGGCAAGATCGAGTACCTCGACAAAGTGCTTGCGACGCGTGGCATTCACATGGCGGTCATGAGCAACGTGCCGAACAGAGAGCAAATCATCAACGACTTCAACGCCGCCCTGCGCAGCATGAGCGATGATGGATCTCTCGACCGGTTGCTCGCCAAACATCGGCGCTGACAACGCGTGATGCGCGGCGTGCTCCCACTGCTGGGGCGGGACAACCGCCTTGGGCGGCGCCTGGTGCTCTACATGGTCCTGTCCAGCGCGCTTCTGTCCGGCCTTGCTGCCGGGTTCCAGCTTTACTTCAGCTATGACCGCGACCGGAGCGTGGCCCTTCAAACATTCGAAACCGTCGAGAGCAGCTTTACTCTGGGCCTTGAGAAAGCCGTTTGGGAGTTCAACTTTTCGCAAGTGAACGCGCTCTTGGACGGCATCGCGGCGAAGTCTGCGGTTGTTGGCGTCACGCTGACCGCAGAGACGGGTCAGGTTTGGCATCGCGGCACACAACCCGCCGCCAGCAGTTCTTTGTCGCGGACATTCACGCTGTCTCATGCGGGCGTCGGCGGCGAACGCCGGCCCGTTGGTGCGCTGCGCATCGACCTTTCACTGGCAGGCGTTCATGACCGCCTCTGGCGCCAGTTCCAGACCATCTTCCTGTCGAACATGGCGAAGACGACCCTCGCATCCTTCGTGATGCTCGTTCTGTTCCACTCCCTGGTGGCCCGGCACCTGCGCCACATGGCAAACTATGTCGCGCAAACCGATTGGCTGCGATCGCGCAAGCCGCTCACGCTGCGGAGAAAACGCGGCAACGGGTCGGATGATCTGGAAGATGTCGTGCGGGCGATCAACGAAGCGCGCGTAAGCGTGTTGAAGTCGATCGACACGCTCAATGTCGAAATCCATGATCGTCAGATCGCGGAACGCGAAGCGACCCGCGGAAGTGCGGCAAAATCGGCGTTTCTCGCAACGATGAGCCATGAAGTGCGCACCCCGATCAATGCGATCATGGGTCTGTTGGAGCTGATCGGTCGTGCGAAGATACCGGAGCGCCAGCGCAAGCAGGCCCAGGCGGCACACTCATCGGCGGAGGCCCTCCTGACGCAGCTGACAAACGTCCTCGAGGTCTCGAAGCTGGAAGCCCATTCGATTGAGCTCTTTCTTGAGACCGTGTCACTCCATGATCTGGCTGACGCACTGCGCGGGCAGTTGGAGGGCGCCATCGCCCACGCCCACAAGCCGCTTTCCTCGGACGTGATGGCGCCCGCGGACGCACAATCGGTCGTCACGATCGACAAACGCCGAACCCTGCAGATCACCGCGAACCTGATCGACAACGCCACGCGCTTCACGGACGCTGGATCGATCAAGCTCTCGGTTCGCCACGACACCGAAACACCGCCCGCCATCCTTCGTATCACGGTCGAGGATACTGGGATCGGGATCGCGGATGATCATCTCGAGCGCATCTTCGACCGATTTGCCCAGGTCGACGACCCGCTGACGCGGTCAACGGGTGGTTCAGGACTGGGGCTGGCCATCTCACGCGGGCTTGCCGAGCTGATGGATGGCAGCCTCACGGTAAAGAGTTGCATTGGTCGCGGTTCTATCTTTACGCTAAACATACCAACGAAGAACAGTTTTGAGGCGAGAGATGGAAACATGCGTGCTCGTCGTTGAAGACGATACGATCACCCGTTTCATGATGACGGAAATGTGTGATGAGTTGGGGCTTTCGTCAGAGACTGTAGCCAACGGTCACCAGTGTTTGAGGGTGCTGGACGAAGCACCGGACAAGTTTGGCGTGATCCTGATGGATATTCACATGCCGGAACTTTCCGGTGTCGATGTGAGTAAGAAGATCAGGGGCGCCAGGGCCCATCCCCCGAAGAACCTGCCGATCTTTGCCGTGACAGCCGACGAGGCTTGGCACGACGAGGCGCGATGCCGGGATGCGGGCTTTGACGGGGTGATCCCGAAGCCGATTTCGATCGCGGCTCTGGAAGCAAAACTCTTCCCCTACGCTGCGTAGCCCCAAGGCGCAGAAGGCGCGCGCGGCTCTCCGCGCTGCAATACCCGACGTTCAGCCGAACACGTATCCGATCCCGCGCACGGTCCGGATCACCTCGGGCTTGCCGGGGTTCTTCTCGACCTTGCGGCGAATGCGGCTGATGCGCAGATCGATCGAGCGGTCGAACGGCTCCCACGCCTTGTCATGCGCCTGCTCCAGCAACTGGTCGCGGTTCAGCACGCGGCCACGGTTCTCCGCGAACACGCGCAACAGGTTGAACTCCATCGCCGTGATGTAGATCTCGCGGCTGTCCTCACCGATCAGCCGAGCCCCGTCCAGATCCAGCGTACAGGCGCCGAACGGTACGAGACTGGCGCCATCGCTGGCCTTTGGTGCAGCGGTCTGTGCGGCGGCGTCCGGTCGGCGCCGCAGCGCCGCTTTGATCCGCGCCTCCAGTTCCCGCAAATCGACAGGCTTGCCCAGATAGTCGTCCGCGCCCATCTCCAGCCCCACGACGCGGTCGATAACCTCGTCCGCCGCGGTCAGCATGATCACAGGGACATCGCAGTCGACACGCAGCGTCCGCAGCGCGCTTAGCCCATCTTCACCCGGCATGTTGATGTCCAGGATGATGACATCTGGACGTGTGTCCGCCAGATGCTGACGCAACGCTTCTGCATCGCCCGCTTCCGACACGCCAAAGCCGCGTCCCGTCAGGAAATCCCGCACCATCTCGCGCAGGATTGGCTCGTCGTCACAGATTAGAATTTCGGCGGTTGTCATGGTTTCATTCCACGCGCTGTCCGAGCAATCCGGCGACCAGCGACAGCAGTTCCTCCGGCGTTACAGGCTTTTCCAGATGCGGCTGCCCCGACCCCTTCAAAAAGGCCGCGACGGTCGGCGACAGGGTATCCCCCGTCACGAAGCCGATCCGACGTGCCAGCTCCGGATCCAGCGCCAGCACAGCGGAGTGGAAGCCGGGACCGTCGAGGCCGGGCATCTTGATGTCGCTGACGATGGCGTCGAACGATTGCGTCTTCAGAACCTTCAAGGCCTCAAGCGCATCGCCAAAGATCTGCACGCAATATCCAGCATCGATCAGAATATCGCCGATCATCTCGGCCACGCCGGTCTCGTCGTCCACCACCAGAACCCGGCCTGTAGCCTGCCGCACCGCGTTCACGGCCGCATCCGGTACTGCCGGAACCGGGTCCGCCAGATCCAGCCGGACATAGAACCGCGCACCCTGTCCATGCTCGGACCGGACGGTCATCCTGCCGCCATGCGATTGAACAATGCGGTGAGAAAAGGCGAGGCCAATCCCCGTTCCGGTGCCGACATCCTTGGTCGTGAAGAACGGTTCGAAGATCCGCGACTGGACGTCCGGCGCGATACCGGGACCGTTGTCGGCCACCCGCACGACCGCCGCGCTGGCTTGCGTATCCAGATACGACCGCAGATGCAGCTTTCGGGGTTCGGATTGTGCCTCCATCGCCTGCTCGGCGTTGACGATCAGATTGATGAAAACCTGGATCAACTGGTCCTCATCGGCTTCGATCTCCGGCAGGTCCTGATCCAGATCCAGCGTCACTTCTACACCGGCACCCCGCAGACGGTGGCCGACCATGTCCAGGGCCGCCATCAGCAATTCGTTCAACGAACACCGCCGAAGTTCGATCGGGCGCTGGCGCGCCATGGCGAGGAACGCCTTGACGATGCGGGAACACCGCTCTGCCGCGGTCGCGATGTTGTCGACCTGACGCCGCAGCTTCGGCTCGGTCACCGCGTTTTGCATCATCATCGCGTAACCCACGACAATCGACAGCGGGTTGTTCAGCTCGTGCGCGACGCCCGCCAGCAACTCGCCCATGGCCGAGAGCTTCTCGTTCTGATGCGCTGCTTCGCGTTGGCGTTCGAGCTCCGTCTCGGTGCGGCGCTGCTCGGTGATATCGGCAAGCGCGATCAGATAGCCATCATCCGGCGTGCGATGCACCGACCCCATCAGGATCAGGCCGTCCCGCGTGCGAACCTCATACCCCTTGGTCCGGTTGCGGATGATCGAGACCCGATGATCGATCAACTTCTCTGCCTCGGTCTCGTCATCGTAGAAGTCATGAGACACCAGGCGGCGCATGATGGACCGCATCGGCTCACCGACCTCCGGGGCCGCCACCTCCTGATGATAGATCTCGAGATGCCGCTGGTTGCAGAAAACGAAATTGAGATCGGGGTCGAGCAGCACCAGCGCCAGATCCAATGCCTCCACCGTGTCGGTCACGCGGGCCAGGGCGCGGGCATCCACCTGATGGCGTTCCTCCTCGATCGCGATCTGTTCGGTGACATCGATGGCGGTGATCAGAACGCCGCCCAGACCGGTCTCGTGGCAAGACGCTTTCAGAACGACGCCGTCGCGCCGGTGGAACAGGAGGTCCTTGACGAAATTGCGCCCGATCTCTTCGGTCTGCGCCGCGAAGTCTTCGCGCGTGACATCCTCGGGCAAAACGTAAAGGCGGCGATCGAACAGCGAGCGGCTCATATCGGCGGCCGAGGTTCCCTTGGCCGGCAGATGCGCGCGGCCCCCGAACACGAGATCCGCGTATTTCTCGTTGCAGAACAGGAACCGCAGATCGGCATCGAACAGGGCGAAGCCTTCTTCCAGCGACTCCGTGGCGTCGTTGACCAGTGCGCGGGCACGCGCTTCGGTCTGCTTCTTGTCGGTGATGTCCCGGGCGGTGATCAGAAATCCGCCCAGCCCGGTCTCATGCGCCGACATCTCCAGCACGCCGCCATTGGTGCGCTCGAACTCCGCACCCTTCTGATAGCGCGTCGCGAACCGGCGGATCATCTCGAGATAGGCGTCCCGCGACATGTCTTTGGCCGGCGTGTAGACCCCGCGGTCGTAGACATCGCTGATGTGCTCTTCGAACCCCGTGCCGACGGGCGGGATGAACTCGGGGCCACCCAGCGCGATCTGGCCGTACATCTGGTTGCAGAACAGAAACCGCATCTGGCCGTCGAACAGCGCGAAGCCTTCGTCCAAGGCCTCCATCGCATCGTTGACGAGTGCACGGGCGCGGGCCTCGGTCTTCTTGCTGTCGGTGATATCGAGCCAGACGATGGTGCAGCCGCCCTCGGCCGTGCGTCCGCGCGAGGCCAGGAAGACCCGGCCATCGGCGTGGTGCACCTCGTAGCGCCGGGGCGAGGACGTGTCGCCGATGCTGGTTTCGTGCTCGTAGCTTTCGATCCAGTCCTCGACGCCCAGGATGTCGCCGCCATGGGTCATCGCCTCGATGATCTCCTTGCGCGGACGGCCGAACGTCATCAGATGCGCCGCTGCCGGATTGGCGGATTTGTAGAGATCGTTGGCCAGGATCAGCTTGTCATCCTTGTCGAACAGCGCGAAGCCTTCACCGATGGACTCCAGCGCATCGCGCAGGCGCGTGTTGGCCCGTTCGGTCTTGGCCCGCAGCGCTTCGGCTTCCTCGCGCGCATAGACCTCCTCGGTAACATTTTGATACGAGATCAGGTATCCGCCCAGCCGGGTCTCGAAAACCGACGCGCTCAGGATCGATCCGTCTTGCAGCGTGAAGAGGACGTTCTTTTCATACCTCTTCAATCCGGAGACCAGGGTGTTCTTGTAGGCCTCTTTCGTGCGTCCCGCCGGGATCTGGTAGAAGCCGCTCTCGATGCGCTGGTCGTGATAGTCCGAGACGCTGTCGCCCGGCTGCGGCGGCGCGACGTCGCCACCAAAGCGCATGATTTCGTACCAGCGCTGATTGGCGAAGACGAAGCGCAGATCCTCGTCCCACAGGACAAGTGCGAGATCGAGCGAGTGGATCGCATCCGCGACGGCGGCGAACGCCTCCTGCCCTGCCAGGGGACCATCGGTTGCCTTCGCTGCCAGTTGGTTGGTCATCAATCCGTCTCGTTCACTGCTGCAGCCACGGGAGGGCTACCGCGCGAATGTACGCCGGAGATGTCACGAGACGGAAGAATTGTATCAATTGTATCAGCAGCGCCGTGCGGGCTTGACGAAAATGACAAGCCAGCACGGATCCGAGGTCGCCGGATGACGAAGAGAACGCGTCGGAGGCGGGTCACTCCCCCTCGTTCTCTTGCTTCTCCAGCAACCGGGCGATTGCCATGAAGTCGATCCCCTCGTCGGGGCAGACCACCCCAGTTGCCCGCGGCAAGGACGCAGGACCGTCGCTGGTTTGCCCGCCACCGGCTGTAATGCGGTCGAGGTCATCGCAGGAAAGCTCGGTGGGGATCTTGGTCATGCCGCGGGTCCTTTGTGCGTCGAAAGTCAGTCCAAATCTGGTTTCCGGATCGTCGAGGCCCGGTCGTACGAATAGACCGTCTTGAACGTCTCTGCCTGGATCTTGGTGGAAATGGTGTCATAGACGAAAGGATGCGATTTGGCTTCGGCCCCGCCCTGGATCGTGTCGAGTTGATCTTCGTCGAGTTCGGTCAAGGTGGTGTTTTCAATGATCATCTTCAGTCTCCTTGGTTTGCAAACAAGACGCCGGAAGCGGCGTCATGCAGCGATTTTATGAGCGCGTCGTCTCAGTCGAACGTCGTATTCTGTATCAATCGTATCTGGGCGGCCCGCGACACGCCTACGGGTTCAGCGACTTCTGATCGAAGTACGAGAAGATGAAGCTGCCGCCGTGGATCACGTTGATCAGCGCCTCGTGCACTTCCTGACGGCAGCAGATGCAGCCATGGCTCGTGCCGGCCCGAGTCTTGTGAACGTAGTGGGCGCCATGGACGCGAATGCCGCGATTGCGGGCGTTGTCGTTGCTGGGGTCCAGCCCTTCGATCACCATGGCCGGACGCTTTTTGGTCTTGTCCTTCTGGCCGAGCTTGCTCTGGTAGATGTGCTTGGTCACGAAGCCACCGACTGTGGACTCGTTCGAGCCGCGTTTCTTGCTAACGCGATCCACCGTCTTGCCACGACCGGAACCTTTGCCGTGTGCGACGATGGTGTGGAACATCAGTTGCGGGATCGGACTGTTGAAGTTCAGCGTCCAGAGCCGCGGCTTGTTCGACGGAATGCTGTAGTCGATCAGCGTGATCAGATGCGGCTTCTTCAGTTCGTTGAAGTTGCGAACATAGGAATCGGTCGCTGCGTTCCACAGCTCGTCCTTGATGCCGTACATCCAGGCAAAGCTGCCATAATAGGATACGGGTCCCAGAACGTTTCCGATGGGGTTGTCGAATGGCATGATGAAATCTCCTTCTGAGAGGTGCTGGTATCGGTCAGTCTCTCGGGTCGATGCCGCGCTTAAGCTCCATTGGATCAGGCACGGTGGTGGCTGGCAGTGTCGTAACGCCCTCGATGTAGACACCAGGAGTCTGGTAGGTCGGACCGCCCGAAATCTCGGCCAGGGCATCATCGCTCAGCAGTTGCGGGGAATTGATCTTCGAAGTCATTTCGATCTCCTTTTGCGGATCAACCGCGTTGTGCGGTGACTGCAAACAGGATCGCGCTGCCACGTATCAGCGGAACTTCGGGAACTGTCTCAATTGTATCGCAGCGGCAGGCAGCGGGCGAAGGGCGCCGAATCAAGCCCTCTGTGTCACGCGCGCGTGACGTTAGATCTACCCTGAGTTGAGCATTAACCTTCTGTCGCGCACTGATTTCCAGCGCACGATCGATTCCGCGCAACGATACAAACCAGATACAAACCCCGTGCAATTGACATGGAACGCGAAATCGCGCCGGTACATCGCCTCCCTAGATTTGGCTTCGACAGCGGATGAGCCGCGTCACAAACCAAATTATGGAGACCATTATGGAACCGTTTATTGCAGAACTCGCCTTCAACACCGAAACTGAGACATCCTCGGACGCATTGCTGATTTTCACGAGCGATCCCGCAGAGATCAATGGCGGACTGGATCGCGACATCATCCGCCGCGTCGCTAAGGATCATGCGCTGGAGGACGCGCCCGAAGATCAGGATGTCGCCGCACCGGACCAGTTCCTGTTCTACAAAGACGTGTTTCTCGGAGGGACGGACGCAGAACTCGCCAACTCGGAAGACGATGGCGAAGCCGTTGGTGGTTCGACTGCCCTTCTGCTTCCGGCTCTGACGGAAGAGACGCAGGCCACCCATTCTCCGGGCGACTATTACATCATTGCACGCACCACGAATGGCGAAGGATTGGAGCAGACACCCGAGGTTGAACCCCTGGATTGGGCCGTCTGAGCAGCCCGGCCACAGCAGATCATGCAGACAGGCCGCCTGGCACCTCAGCGTGTCAGGTGGTTCGCCACACACGGAGAAAACTCATGAATGTCAATGTCTTCGCACCCGCCTGCCTGCTGTTGGGCACCGCCCTTCTGACCGCAGGTTGCAACATGAACGCCCAGAACGGTGTGCGCCCTGGGCACACGGAAACAGCGCCCAGCGAAACAATGGTCTCCGGCGAAGTGAACCGCTGGGTGAGGACGGTCGGCGAGATCGATGAAGAGCCATCGATGTCGAACATAACCAGCACCGCTGTCCGCACCGGCCACTACAATGACTTCCGCGAAACGGTTGAATTGGTCTACGAGCCCGAGCGGCGCGCGCAGGTGAAGCGCAACCTCGAGGACGCCAACTACTACGATGTCGACATCACCGAGAACGGCGTTTCGTACTATACCCAAACCAATGCCGACGAGGAGATGCGATCGATCCTGGAGCGGCACTATCCAACCGCCGAGTACACGCCGCACGACTGTACCCGCATCATCGGCACCTGTGCCTATACGGTCACCGGCGGCGGAGCAGAACCACGCCACTACATCCGGACCGCGTCGTTCAAGCGGGGGATCTGGACCGACCGGGTGAACTATGATCCCGAGCGTGACCCTGCCGGGCGCTCTGATCTGGTCGAAGAACGCACCTTCTCGGTCGCGCCCACGGGCATGATCAAGGACATGGCGCAGAAGCTCTACTTCGAGGACACGGTCTATCTGGTCAATCTGCGTCATGTAGAGCGCGTCCTGCTGGACGTGGAGGAAGAGGTCGAGGTTGCACGGCCCGAACTGGCGCCCGGCGATGACGGCGATGTGGGGCTCGGTTGCACGGATGGCACGCTTCACGCCGTTATTGGCGAAGAGCGCAAGCAGATCGGCGCTGGCGGCAACCTCACCCTACCCGTCTCGGCCAAGACGTCGGTCGGTCTGGAATGCACCACGGCAAACGGCACGATGTCGGTTGGGACGCGTTGCTTCCAGAAAGGTCATCTGCGGGCGCTTTTCGTCGACGATTGGGCAGCGCTCAGCTGCTTCGAGGGTGAAGCTCCGGCAACGCCCTGGGTCAAGAGCTGAGCCAGAACGTCGGCGATGTAAGGCGGCGCTGGATCACGACCTGGCGCCGTCCTCGCTTGTTGTACTAGCGGTGGTGTGGCTTCGGGTGCGAGACTTCCGGCGATGAGGCTTTGGGCCCCTTCTCGCCCCTCGAGAGCGTGGCCGCGGATCGCGCCGCCAACCGGTGTCCTCGGCTCCGATCGAGGGCGCCGCGATCACGACGGGGATCAGGACGATCAACAGGGACGAGATGACGTCGCCGATTCCACTGCCGGTCGCCGATCCGAATGTTCTGGCACTTCACGGATATCCCGGAACACCTGCCGCAACGTGACGCCGGTTACTTGATCAACAGCCCCGCGCGCATCAGAGCCTGACGCACCCTGGACCCGCGTGCGATCACGTCAGGATGCTCGATGTTGCGAAAGTCGTCGCAAACTCGGATCAGAACGCCACCTCCGAGGCGCTCCGTCTCAGCTATCCGCTCGACTGCCTTGCCGTAAGGCGGGTCGTTGAAATAGGTGAGCCAGCCAATGTCGAACCTGTCCAGCTTGCGATCGTAACCGGTTGCGCGGCGGAATGCGTGCGTTGTGCAATTGGCAAGATCTGGTTTGCGATGCTGCACTGTCATTGCCAGCAAAGACCGGACACCGTGATAGTTCGAAAGCGGATGCCCCTCTCCATCGGGATGAAATTCCCACTTGATCAGATTGCCCTGCGGGGATGGCTTTGCGAAGCCGTCTCCATGCATCGACAACCCGATGTACTGCGGATCATCGAGGCTCAACTCGGGCAAATCGAACCGACAGATATAGTTTGCACCAATCGAGTTCAGGTCGTACTCGGACTTGTTTCCGTCGGCGTCTTTGTAGATCTGGCCGTCGACGAAGATTTGATCGAACATCGCTCCATCAAAATCATCCATCATCGCCGATACTTGTTTGCGAGGTCGCGTGTGAGCCCCCCCGCACTGGAAGCCAGCCTCGAAGATTCCAAGGTTGTCCTTGACGTCGGAGATGTATTTTCTTGCCTCACCGATGAATGCATTCACGGAATAGCTTCGCTGCGGTCCAAAGGCTCTGAGTTGTGTCTTCATTTTATCACTTCGGCACGGCTACAACATCAACGTCACTCAGTCCAAGATCATCTGCAATGTCCAAAAAGCGGTCCGCCTGCGCCTGAGTCGGGACGCGCCTGGCAGGCACTTCAACAAAATGATCGCGATTGGTCGCCGTGCGAACCTTGAGGTAAGCGTTTTGCCTCGCCCGCACCGGCAGCCTTGAGGAAACCGCGTACAACCAAACTTTGCGGGCTGTGACCTGCGCGCCGGTGGTCCTTCGTTCATAACGACAGTCTGCGCGTTGGATTTGGGTATTCGCCATCTTCGGGTTTGGTAAGCGCGCCGGGCGCGGAACCTTCATCTCGCTCAAGCGTCCGGCGCGCTTCTGCCGGCGTTCGATTTCCGAGTGATGAGCGCGGCCTGACGTTGTTGTAGTCGTATCGCCAGAACGCCAGTTTCCTTCGGGCATCGTCGAGGTTATAGAACATTTCTTCGTTCAATAGTTCGTCACGCAGGCTGCCGTTGAAGCGTTCGATGAAGGCGTTCTGCCGGGGCTTTCCCGGATCTCTGTAGTGCGAGGCAACACCGTTATGGTCGGCCCATTTCAGAATCGCGCGACTCGTGAACTCGGTGCCGTTGTCGCTGACAATGCTCTTTGGCTTGCCATAGAGGCGCGCCAGGGCATCCAGTTCCAGTGCGGCACGTGCACCGGAGATGCTGGTGTCAGCAATCAGCCCCAAGGCGTTTGGGATCGGCTGCAATGGTCATCACCGTTTGCGCCGACGCCTCGAACAGCAGCCCATAAACCGCCCTCTTGTTCCAATATGCAATCCGCGCGATCTCGGCGGGTAGTGTGAAGACCACGTGGAAGTACTCGATCGGCAACAGATCCTCAGCGCGGGCGGCCATCCATTCCCGCGCGGCTGGTCCCTGACACTTCGGGCAGTGTCGATTCCTGCAACTGTTGTAGGCAATGTGCTGGTGATCGCACTTGGTGCACGCCGCCACATGCCCGCCAAGCGCCTCGGTTCGGCAAGCTTCAATCGCCGACATCACTTTGAGCTGGCTCAGGCTGACATGACCCGCATCGGCCCGCCGCCACGCCGGGCCGTGAGCAAGAAAGATTTCAGCGATCTCTAGTGGAGTGACTCCAACACTTGGAACCCACGGCTTCGTGCGGCGCTGAACGTGATGACCGGCGAGGTGCTAAGAAAAAATATGCAGCGCCATCGGCATCAGGAGTTCATTCGCTTTCTGAACCAGATCGAACGCGACGTACCCTCTGGCAAGGTCATCCACGTCATCCTCGAAAATTACTGCACCCACACGCACGCCAAGGTACAGGAGTGGCTGGCACGCCACCCACGTTGGACGTTCCACTTCATCCCGACATTGTCATCCTGGTTGAACGGGGTTGAGGGCTTCTTTGCCAAGCTTACAAGGCGGCGGCTGAAACACGGCGTGTTCCGTTCGGTCTTCGATCTTCAGACTGCGATCAACGCATTTATCCGCGAGCACAACGACGGAGAAGCCAAGCCCTTCGTCTGGCGCGCAGACCCAGACAAGATCATCGCCGCCAGAAAACGAGGGTTCCAAACGTTGCAGACCGTGTGGAAACGCGCCGAGGATTTCCTGATGGCCCGGGCAGTGATAAATTTGTTGGATGGCACACATCACTGGAACGGACCGCTCGCCACTTCTACTGCTGCCGGAGCGCGTGGACGATTATATCGGGCCGGACAATCTGATCCGGTTCATCGACGCATTCGTCGATGGTATTGATCTCGCCGCGGCCGGCTTTGATCGGGTTGTGCCAATGGCGACCGGGCGCCCAGGCTATGATCCAGCGGATCTTCTGAAGCTCAATATTTATGGCTATCTGAATCGGATCCGTTCGAGCCGTCGGCTTGAGGCGGAGACCCGGCGCAATATCGAGGTCATCTGGCTGATGCGCCAGCTGACGCCGGACTTCAAGACGATCGCGGATATCCGGCGCACCAACAGGGCGGCGTTCCGACAGGTGTTCCGTGATTTCGTGGTTCTGTGCCGGGAACTGGATCTGTTCGGTCGTGAGTTGCTCGCGGTCGATGGTACGCGGATTAAGGCAGTTAACAGCCGGGAGCGCAACTTCACGAAGGCCAAACTGGATCGTGCACTTGCCGAGAGCGACGAGCGACTGACCCACTATCTCAAGCAGCTCGACGCGGCCGACCGGGACGACGATGAGGGCCCGGGCAGCCGTTCTGTCGATCGACTGCAGGAGTAGATCGACGCGATCAAGGCACGCCGCCGACGCCTGGAAGACCATCGTAAAGCCCTCGAAGCGCGCGGTGAGGACCAGATATCGTTGACCGATCCTGACGCCCGCGCCAGCCGTGCCGGCATTGGGTACAACGCCCAGATCGCGGTGGATACCAGGCACAGGCTGGTCGCCGAGCAGCAGGTGCACACCAGAGTGGGCGATCTCGGGTTGCTGACGGAGACGGCCGCTGCTGCTCGTGAGACCCTTGGTGTCGAGCGCATCGATGCCGTCGCTGATCGTGGGTACTTCACGATCGAGGATATCGTAGCCTGCGAGGCGGCTTTTATCGTTGCGTATGTGCCAAAGCCGATACGAGGCTCGGCGGTTAGAGCACGCGTTGACCTGATTGCATCAGATCACGTGCTCTAAGTCCCTTTTTTTTGCATTTCCGCGACGCCAATCTGATTCCGATTGACCGGAAAATGCTCTAGCAACGGGTTCTTCACCAAGGAGGCGTTCGCCTACGATCCCGCGACGGACGCCTACCTCTGCCCGGGAGGGCATCCTCTGACGGGCGGGCGTCCGCGCAAGGGTGCGGGTGGGGCCTATGTTGCCCGGTACACGAACCGCTCTGCATGCAGAGGCTGCACACTGTAAGCCCGCTGCACGAACGCCGACTTTCGAGTCGTGAACCGCTTTGAGAACGAAGCCGTCCTGGAGCGCATGGCCGACCGATTGGCCGCGCGCCCGGATGTCCTCGATCAACGCCGCGAAAGCGTCGAGCACCCGTTCGGCTCGATCAAGCAATGGATGGGCCAGGGCGCCTTCCTGATGCGCGGGCTCGAGAACGTTCGCGCCGAGTTCAGCCTTACCGCACTGGCCTACACTATCCGCCGCGCCATCACCCTCGTCGGCATCCCGGCCATGATCGCGGAGGTCCGCGCGTGATCAACCCGGTTCCAGTCCCGTTCGCGTGTGTTCTCGACCGGAACGGTCACTACGCCCCATATCAGTTCCGCGGACAGCCCGCAGCACACAGCAACCGAAAAACGTATCCAACGCCGAACTGCCGCGTCTCCACACCGTCTGGTTGGAGTCAACCCACTATGGGCGAGCATCTGAAGCTAATCAGCGCCGAGGTTGTCGCAGGAGCCCATGCCATTCTGATTGTCGACCAGGCCGGATGGCACATGTCGCCGAAACTGGAGATGCCCGACAACATCACACTGCTGCCGCTGCCGCCGCGTTCACCGGAATTGAACCCCGTGGAAAACACCTTGCAGCACGTGAGAACTAGCTCTCGAACCGAGTATTCAAAGGATACGATGACATCGTCGCGCTCTGCTACGAGGCTTGGAACAGGCTCACCGACGACCCAGACCGCATCACGTCCATCGGATGGTGAAACTGGGCCAATGAGTTCTGATCAATGAGCTTTAGTGTAAGCGGTGTTCTGGCCCCACCTGTTCTATGATTGTGTGATCTGAGAATCTGCTCACCTGTTCGGAAGGTTGGCATATGGACGATACAGTCAGAAGTTCTGGAAGTTTTGACAGTCACGACCGGGTCGTGATCGGTCGGATCGATATGGTCACCGGACCAACCGGGCGGCGGAAGTGGCCAGATGAGTTGAAGGGCCGACTTGTTGCCGAGAGCTACAAGACAGATCTGTCGGTATCAGAGTTTGCGCGTTGGAACGGTTTGGTTCCCTCGCAGCTCTTCGGTTGGCGTCGGGATGCGAAGGACGGCAAGTTCACGGTTCCGGTTGATGAGGGCGAGGAGCTTTTCGCGCCGCTGATGCTGGAAGCGCCTCTACCACGGGAACAACAGCGCGTCGATCGTCGGAACGAGGTCAACCCGCCTGAACAGATCGAGATTCAGGCCGGTGGCGTGGTGATCCGTTTGCCCCGCAACACATCCGCCACGCGGGTCGCCGAGATTGCACGAGCGCTCGCGTGATCTTTCCCTCGAACCGGCTCCGGGTATTTGTTGCCACGCGGCCCGTAGATTTCCGCAAGGGTCATGACGGGCTGGCGGCGGTCGTGAAGAACGAGTTGCGCAAGGACCCGTTCACCGGGGCTGTTTTCGTGTTCCGCGCCAAGCGGGCCGACCGGGCGAAGATCATCTTCTGGGATGGAACAGGTCTCGTGATGGTCTACAAGCGGCTGGAGGATCACAAGCTCGCCTGGCCGCCAATCCGCGGCGGTGTGATGAAGCTGAGCCACGCACAGTTCGAAGCGCTGTTCTCGGGGCTCGACTGGCGCAAGGTCTACGCGGTCGTGGCACGTCCTCCGCAGGCGGCCGAGTGACTGCGGCGGATTGAATCATCGGCCCTGCCACGCGCCCAAGCGACTGGGATCATGATATAAATTCGCATGACCAGCCTGGCGGATCTTCCCGATGACATCGACGCCCTGAAAGCAATCATCGTCGCCATGGATGACCGCAACCAGCGGCTTGGAAAGCTGGTCGAAGCGTTCCGCCACGCGATCTTCGGACGGAAGTCCGAGAAGACCGATCCCAACCAGTACGAGTTGGCGTTGGAAGGTGAGCCATTGTCACGCCATTGGTCCGAGAGACAATGGCGAACGAGACCGGAATTGCTGCCATCGAGGCAGAGAAAGAGGCCTGCGACGTGACGCTGCCAGCGTCACGCAAGACGCCCCGGAATGTCAACCGGGGATCGCTGCCCAAGCATTTGCTGCGGATCGAGTTTACCATCGAACCGGACGGGGCCGCGTGTGCCTGCGGTGCTGAACGCCATGTGATCGGTGAGAATGCCTCCAAACGCCTCGACGTGATCCCGGCCCAATTCCGCGTCATTGTCACGCGTCGTCCGCGCTTTGCTTGCCGGTCCTGCGAAGGTGGGATTGTTCAAGCACCTGCACCAAGTCGACTGATCCAGTGCGGAATACCCACCGAGGCCACGGTCGCGCATGTGCTGGTCGCGAAGTACGCGGATCACCTTCCGCTCTATCGACAGGCGAAGATTGTCGAGCGCCAGGGCGTGAACCTTGACCGCTCCACGCTTGCCGATTGGATCGGACGGGCTGCCTTCGAACTCAAGCCGGTCTTCAAACATTTGGTGACGGAACTGAAGCGATCAACGAAGCTCTTTATGGAGGAGACCCGCGCACCGGTGCTGGCCCCGGGACGGCGGCGCACCAAGACAGGTTATCTCTTGGGCGCTCAGCCGCGATGAGCGGCCATGGGCGGGCGATCATCCGCCCGCCGCCGCGTTCTTCTATGCGCCAGGTCGCGGCGGCGAACACGCCGAACGCTTCCTCACAGGCTTCAGCGGCGTCCTGCAGGTCGACGGATATGCGGGGTACAACCGCTTGACCCGCCAGGATCGCAAAGGTGGCGCGTTGCGCTTGGCCTATTGCTGGGCTCATGCCAGGCGCAAACTGCACGAGATGGCCAAGGGCAGAACCGCACCCTTCGCAGAGGAGGACCTGCGCCAGATCCGGGAGATCTACCGGATCGAAAGCGAGATCCGAGGCCTGTCCGCCGTTGAGCGGCGCAGCATCCGTCGCGCCCGGTCATCGCCCCTGGTGGACGCCTTCGGCGACTGGGTCGAGGAACAGCGTGCCCGTGTCAGCGCCAAATCCCCGATCGGCGAGGCCATGAAGTACATCTTCAAACTTTGGGACGAGCCGAACCTGCTCCTTGAAGATGGACGCGTCGAGATGGATTCCAACCCCGTCGAGCGGGCCATCCGCCCCATCGCTCTGAGCCGAAAGAACGCGCTCTTCGCCGGCCATGACGAAGGCGGCACAAACTGGGGTGCGATCGCATCGCTGATCGAAACCGCCAAGCTGAATGCAGTTGAACCACATGCTTACCTGACCCAAACCCTCACCGCCCTCGTGAACGGTAAAAAGCAAAGTCAGATCGACGATCTCATGCCCTGGAACTTCAAACCCGCCTGATCCGTGGGGTCAAAACACCGCTTACGCTTTAGTATTGCTGGAGAAGAAACTGTTCCGGCTCGTATCCGTAGCACTCGCGAACAAACTCGCCCGCATCGCCTGGGCAGTGCTCACACGCGGCGAGACCTACAGACCCTATGAGCTGGCAGCCCGATACCGCACAGCCAAGAACGAAATGGCAATAGCAGTCGATGATGCGTAACGACCGAGCCAATGGCGAGGCAAACCCGTGTGATTCAACGCACCTCAAAAGCGCGCGAGCTTGATCAGGGACCTCACCGGCGGATTTCCATCAGGGCCAGCGGCAGAACCCGCGCCGCACCAACAGGCAGGACATATGAAAGCAATCGATCATCGCAACACGTTAAAATCAAGCCTTGTCATAGGCGGCGTCCACATATGAATCACGACCAGACCGATATGTGAATCCCGTTCTTGGGTCCTAAGCCTAGCTTTCCACCTCGGAATCACGCGCATTCGCCAGAATACTCAGACAAAATCGAACTGGTCCTCGGTGAGCTGTGCGGCGGACGTGCCGAACACCGTGACCACATCGGTGCCGTAGGTGACGGTGGCGTTTGTGCCGATATCGGCGATGGTGAGGTCGGTGAAGGCGAGGCCAGTGGCGCTCAGGTCGATCGTGTCCACGCCAAGCTCGAAGTCCAGGATCTGGTCCGGTCCGTCTCCGGGCGCGAAGACGAAGACGTCCGCCCCGGTGCCACCGCGCAGCAGGTCGGACCCGAGCCCGCCGATGATCACGTCCGTGCCCTCGAACCCCAGCAGGTTATCGGCGCCGTCCAGCCCCGACAGCGTGTTGGCCGCGGCGTTTCCGTTGATCAGGTTGCCCAGCGCGTTGCCCGTGATGTCTACCGCCGCCTGGGTCCGGGCG
>JBCAXJ010000009.1:0-105306 GCA_038534135.1 Pseudomonadota bacterium
CTGGAGCAAAACTCCGCAGTGCTTCGACATAGGGTCTTGGCAACGGCGCACAGCGGCAAACTCCTTGGTGTCGCTGCTTCAGCGTTTTAACAGCATACAACGCACGCTCAATGTCGAGGTGCCGCCAGCATGGGGTTACCACCTCACTCAATCGACGATAGCTTAGTGAAGATGTTCGCAAGTGCGACGGAATTGTAGCGCTACGTACCTCGATGCCGCGAGAAGTCGCCTGCGCTCGTTTTCGTCGCGGTGCTTTTTCGCGTCCTGTATGAGTGACTTCTATTGGCGCACTCTCCGCGTAGCGCGGACGGCGGCTTCTGGGGGTAGTGTGGCTCTCCCGTGGACCTAAGCGTGGGCGCCGGAGCAGATGCCAGTCAAAGCGTGGAAATGCGCAGCCGGAGAGCTGGATATGCCAAGTCTCCGACGACTCTCGGCGGAAGGGCCGAGACTCCCGCTCAACGTTCGTGGGTCGGCCCATCGCGCGGATGCTGCTCGGTGGGTGTACGCATGTCGTCGAAACGTGCGCGGTCCGCAGCGATCTCGTTGCTATCTCTCACCTCCACGGCGCGTTCCTCGCGGTGTTGATGTTTGAGGGCGCGGCGTTCTTCGAGATGTCCAAAGATCAGATCATCGCGCTGCCGCCGGTCGCGTTGCAGGGCCTCCCAGGCCGCACTGTCGTTCTCGTCCCGAATGCGACGGTGCTCTCCACGCATCCGGTCCCAGAGACCGCGTAGGCCCGTTCGGTACCTCGCCTGCCGTGCTTTGGCCTCAGCCTGCGCCCGGATCTCCTGCCGGGCACGCATCTTCGCCCGCTCTTCCCGCTGGCGAAGCGCCATGGCGCGGCGTTCCGCGTCTCGCCGTTCCTCTTCCTTCTTCCGGCGTGCTGCCAGTTCTTCCTCCCAGCGGGAAAGGGCGGGCTGCATCGTTGCCGCGATGTGGGCTTTCGTCTCGGCCACCGAGCGCAGCGCCTTCGGATCACCAAGTTTCGTGCGCACCTCCTTGGTCTTCAGCCCCGTCCACTTCGGGATGGCATAGACTTCGCCTTTGACGTCGAGCGCTACGAAACCACGCCTGTCCCCACGGGCCAGAAAGTAGCCTTTCTCTTCGAGCGCATGCGCAAACGCGACGCCGGTGTCGGAGACCTGCCAGGCCTCCTGGAATGTTCGCTTGATCTCGCGCGGGTGGGTGCCGGTGCGCTTGGCCTGCTGCCATTCGGCCAGATCGAAGTTGCGGGGATCGCGTTTGCCATGGTCGCGCAGGCCATCGGGCAATCGCCAGCCGTGTTCCAGGAACAGATCTTTCGAAAGCTCCGTCAGCCGCGTCTTGTAGAAGGGCAGGCCGATGGCCTTCATCTCCCGTGCATCGATCCGGGACCACACGGCATGGGCATGGCGGCGTCCGTTCTTCTCGTGAAAGACGATGAGGCGAGGTTGGCCCTTAAGTCCCAATCGTTCCTCGGCCGCCGCAACAGCCGCCTCGAAGGTACCCGTGCCGACCCGCTCCGTCTCAGGCGGATTCAAGCTAAGCGAGAACAGAAACTGCGTGCATTCTGTTCCCTTGGCGACAGCTTCCGCTTCCTGGAAGGCGCCGCGCATGGTCTCCGCCGTAAACCCCCGCACGTCGTGCAACTCGACATGATCATTGTCGACGAGGTTCGAGAGATGGGCCGCCAGATCGCGTCCGCCGCCACGCTGCGAGCCGTTGAGGATCATTCGGGACTCTCACCCTTGTAGCCAAGTGCCCGTAGAAGCTCCGCGTGGATGGCAAGCACGGCTGCACATGCACCCCGGAGCTCTTCCTCGAGTTCCGGCGAGACTTCCAACGCGCCGGCCTCGGCCGCCTCGGCCAGGGTCCGCAAGCTCGGTCCAAGATCCATTTGCCCTAAGAGCCCCAGGGTCTGGGCTAGTGCGACGTGATCCTTGACCGGCCGACGGCGCCGAGAACGCACGGCCTTGCCGGAGGCGCCAAACAACTGATCCCTGATGTAGCTATTGAGCGACTGCCCATCAGCGGCATCTTCCAATGCAGCGCGCTCGGTCGCGGTCACCCGAACCGAGAGCGGCGCCGGACGCTTCCGTTGACGCTTAGCGGTCGTTTGGGCAGCGCCAGCGAAGGCTTCATTCGGCGCTAACTCAGTTCTCTGTTCGGTGTTCAGCTTGCTCATGGCTCCATCTCCAAAGATGGAAATTCATGGTGCTTCAGCTGTTCTTCCCATTCCGAAAGCGCCTCGAAGAACTCATCATGGGTGTTCGAGCATTCTCCTGAAACGCTCACCAGTGTTTTTGGGAAGTTAGGCAGGAATTTTCGTAACCGAAACATGCTTCGTCTCACGGCTGTGTCGTGCCAGGGCCACCAAGCAGGAGGCGGATACCGCAGGTAAAGACCCCTCAATCGGTCACCGGGTAGCACCCAAGTTTTAGCGCAGTGGTTCGGGAATGAACGTGATCTACTCCGCGACCGGATCTCAGAGCAGCAACGAATCCTGGGTAAAATCGAACGCCGCCACGTCGTCCAGATCGTTGCTGACCGTGAATGTCACACCGTCGGTTGCGAGCAGATCGCCGCGTCCGCGCTTCTCTGAGTAGAACGCGACCTCGAGTTCATATGTTCCGTCCTCCAGATCACCGGCAGCAAAGTCGTCGCTGCGATTGCCGAACAGTGCGTAGGCAGACTTGTTTTCGGTCTGAACCTTTTCGCCGTTAAAGAAGAACACCGCGCTGCCGATATCGAACGCCGGTGTCGCCACGATGTTGATGCCAGTGCCTGAGATGACCTCGCCGTCCGTCAGGTCGGAGTCCACAAGCTGATCGCTGACCCCGTCCATTACCGAGAACACCACCTCCGGTTCGGGGTCCGGCTGCGGGCCCTGGCCCTCGGCATACGGCGGCGGCGACAGAGTGTCCTCCGGCTGGGGGTCATCGAAGACCAGAGCGTCCAGGTTGACCCCGGCTTCAGCGTCGACCAGCACTGTCACGCCGGAATGTAGCGTGTCATTGAAGGTCTCGCCCGGCTGTGGCCAGAGATAGCCATGGGCCATCTGAGCCACGAGCTTGATATGGACTTGACCGTCCGCATCCCGGAACACCGCCGTATCGGGCGACGCGTCCAGCATGTCCATCGAAGACACTTCCCGTGCCTCCCACGCAGCATCGGAATAGGGGTCGTCGATCGTGAAGGAAGATGTAGCCGGCACCGGCCCCAGGTTGACCACCACGCTGTCGCCCCAGTCCATATCGTGGAGATAAAGGCGGAACTGGTCGTCGATCGATCGATAGTCGATCTCATAGGTGTACTCGGAGAAAACCGGGATCTGTTTGCGCAGGTTGGTTGCGTATTCACCGTCTGAACGGGTCACCGACAGATCGTCCGCGGCACTGCCGTTGTTTCCACCATCGTTGTCTTCATCGGTACCGCCATTGTCGATCCGTAGCGTACCGCTGGATTGTCCATAAGTGATGATCGCACCCCAGTCTTCGACCACTTCATAGATCTCACCGGCATTGAACGCTTCGGATCCATCGCGATCCCGGCTGTGCTGATAGATCGTTGCACCCGGAAAACCCGTCAGGCTGCCGTCGATGTCGACAATTCCACGCGCCCAGCCGTCATTGCCGATGGCATTGCCCCCACCGTCGATATCCAGCTTGCTCGCCTGGTCGATGTCTTCGCCCCAGGTGATGCCCTCGGTAAAAAACGATGCCGTCTTGTGGATGGCGTTCGAGGTTTCGATGGCGGTGTCTTCGCCCTCGAACCCATCGAACATGACGTTCGAGAGCCCGCCTGGACCATCATAGAGCTGGAAGCCCTGGAAGTTGCCGTCGCCATTCGGCAGTGACCTGCCGGCGACGATTTCCTCCGCTGTTTCGGGATTGCCGATGTTGTTCGAGCGCCCGACGATCAGGCTGTCTTCGATCGTCTGGTTCAGGCGAAAGCGGGCGTTGCTTTCCATTTCGGCGAAGGCCGAGTTCGCGAAGGTGCCCTCGACCCCGCGCACATAGGCGCCATCGGCTTTGTAAAGCGTGAGGCCATCGACCAGCCATGGATCTACCTTCTGCGGTTGCTCCTGGCTGCCCTGGGGGCTGCCATCCTGGATCAGCCCGCCATGGTTCAGATAAAACCCACGGCCATCGCCCGAATGCGCGGCGTTGTCGGTGAAGGTGCCGAACTCTCGGGACTCGCCGCCGGTCAGGTTGTAATAGAAGCCCTTGTCTTCGGACCCGGCGGCATGGTTGGCAGTGAGCGTATTGGCGCCGTTGGTGACATAAAAGTTCGACGGGTTGTCGTCATTGGCGCCGCGGATCTCGCCGAACCGGTCGGGCGCACGGGCGCCCATCCCAAGATTGCCGGTCAACGTGTTCCCGGTCTCGGACCCATCTTCGAAATAGTAGTTATGGCTGATCGTCTCATGGACCACGTTACCGGTCACCTCGGCATTGTCCGTACCGTGAATCGTTATGCCCTTGTTGAAGCTGTGGTGGATCGAGCTGTCGCGGACGTACTGGCCCGAAACATCGCCGTTCTCGTGCCAATGGGCGGGATAGCGACCCAGGATTCCAGCTTGACCCATATAGGCGAGTTCAACGCCGGACAGGTACATCTCCCCGCCGTTCATCACCATGGTGTGGCCGCCATACTGATCGTCCTGGTCGGCCAGTGACTTGGTCGGGTGGTAGTCTACGTCGCCTTGAATCTTTACATCGCGGCTGAGCAGCGCGACTTCGGCCCGCATGTCCAACAAGTGCACATCGCCATCCGGATCGTCATAGCGGTCGATCTGGCCGTAATGCATGTACTCCAACGGCTGATCCAGCGTGATGGTCCTGCCATCTTCCGAGACTGCGATGACAGTACGCTCTTCGGCCTGATCCGGGCTGAAGTCGGTCGAAGCGATTGCGATCCGGTCGCCGACGTGCCAGCCCGTCGCATCCGCCAGCGTCAGTTGTGACGCCCCTGCCTCGGCTGTGCCGTCAAGCTGGGTCCAGCTTTCCTTGGCCGCATCGTCCGTGTGGATCGAGATCGTCGCTCCCTCGCCCATGGCCATCAGGAACGCATTGTTGTCCCGGATCTCCGTATCCATGACCATCTGGCCGTTCGGATAGTCGGCCAGATCCACATCGTTCGTGTTGTCTTTGCCGGCCAGGGTCAGGGTGAACTCACTGGCAAAAGGCGCATCCGGTGTGCCCACCTGGAACGTGCCGTCTCCTGCGACAACCGCCCAATCGGTTGTCAGTTCCAGCGGTGTGCCGGCATCCTCGACCTCGAAGGTGCCATAGATGACCAGTCCCTTCACAGTCTGCGATCCGGCCTCGGCATCGAAGATTACGCGGTCCCCGGATTGCACCACGACCACATCGTCTGGCCCCGGCGCGAGCCCGTTTTCCATCCGAAGGTCCGACCAAAGAATATCTGCCATCTGATTGCCCCTCCCGTTCCAAAAAGTGCGCATCTTCGGTCGTTCTCGCGACCGTTGCGCTGCATCGAACAGTGCTCAAATTTGTACAGAAGAAGTCTGACATTTATACAATCAAAGCATGCATTTTCTTCGCAGATTACTACCTTGAAATGAGTGCGGAGCCTGCAGGAGGAGCAGGACCGTCGGATACGCAGAACCGTGAACCGCGAGGCTGCATAATCCGCAAGATCGATGCCGGACGCGCGTTGAAGTGCTGGCAATTGCGATCGAGCGTGGAACTTATCGTGCGCCAAGACGACCAAGATGGCGCACAGCTTTGACCCGGCACGCAGATGGGAGTGAGCCTTGGCTCTTATCCTCCGGATCGCGTTATTGTAAGCCACGAGGTGACCATAACGAACATGGTGCTGCCCTCAGATCACCCGTTTTCTCGTCGCGGCGTCCGGGTTTCGACGCGCGTTTTCCAGGCCTAGCGATCGTGTGCTACCGAGCGCCGGAAGAGCGCCAAGCTAACCATCAGAAGCAGGCTCCCCAACAGGGCGAGCCATAGAAATTCTGGCCACACCGTCTCGAAACCCGCGCCCTTGTAGACAATCGCCTGGCTGCTCGACATGAAATGGCGTGACGGCAGAATCAACGTCGCGACCTGAAGCCAATCCGGTTGTCCCTCGATCGGCGTCTCACCTCCGGATAGCATCAGCATTGGCAGGATCGTCAGCATCACGAGCAATGCGAACTGTGCCATCGACCGTGCCAGCGTCGCCAGAAAAACCCCAAGCGCTGTGGCCGTGAAAAGAAACAACGCCGTGCCGAGCAGAAAGAGCGGCTGTGAACCCGCGATCGTGACGCCGAGAAAGCCTTCGAGCACGAAGGTCATGGCAAGTCCCGCTGCCACCAGAACAACCGCGGCATTCGCCCAGATCTTTGCGATCGCTATGTCGAACGGTGCCAGCGGCATGGCGAGAAGGTGTTCGATCGTGCCGTGCTCGCGCTCGCGTATCATGGCCGCACCGGTTAGGATCGTCGACAGCCACATGATCTGGCCGATCAGTGCGACGACGCTTGCAAACTGAACGGTGTCCCGGTTTGGGTTGAAGGCGCTGCGCAAAATCAGATCGACGGGTGAGTCTTCTGCCAAATCGGCGCCGACTGCAAACCGCTGGATCTCGGTTCCCAGAATGTTCGTGATGTAGTTTGCGCCGATCCCGGCCTGTTCCATTGCGGTTGCATCAATCAACACCTGAATCTCGGGCATGCGCGCCGACCGAACATCCTTTTCGAAGCCGGGCGGGATCGAGATTACGAAAAGAAACCGTCCGGCATCCATCGCCGCCGCGCCGGTTCCGGGCTGGATCTGGACCACCGGCTGAAACTCCGGTGGAAAGAACGCGGCCGCAAGCGACCGGGAAAGCGGCGAGGCGTCCTCGTCCTCGAACGCGATCGATGCATTGTTGACCGAGGTCGACACACCCGTGGCCTCCATCACCGGCGACAGCGTGAACGACCAGATCAACAAGGCGATCATGACCCAATCACGCCGCAGACTCATCATCTCCTTCAGGCCGAGCCAGAATATGCGAGCCAGCCTGCGCACCTCACGCCTCCTGCGATCTGAGCGAGAGTGCCGCAAGGGCTGTCAGCACCGGCCCGAACAAAGCCAAGGCGAGTATGTCGGGTGCGAGGGCCTCCCACCCGAGGCCCTTGGTGAACGCACCGACGCTGATGCTTAGAAAGTAGGAGGATGGCCAAAGCGAGCCAATCATCTGCGCACCGGCTTCGAGGGTCGAAACCGGTTGCAGAAGGCCGGAAAACTGGATGGTTGGAACGATCGACGCAATCGCGGTGGCGAAGACCGCAGCGACTTGGCTGGATGTCATGGTCGCGATCAGAAGCCCGTACGATGTCGTCGCCCAGACATACAGCAAACCGCCAGCCATCAGGGGAACCGGATCGCCCTTGAGCGGGACGCCGAACACGGTCGTTGTCATCGCAGCCAGCAGAAGGAAATTCGCAAACCCGATCGCGATGTATGGCGCTTGTTTACCCATCAGAAACTCGAACCGGGTCGTCGGCGTGACATAGAAGTTGATAACGGACCCGAGCTCGCGCTCACGCGCGACACTGACAGCGGTCAGGATCGCGGGCAGCATAATCAGCAAAATTGCTGGCATGGCGGGCGCCATGGCGGCGATGCTCTCAAAGCTTTGATTGTAGCGAAACCGAGGTTCAATCCGCGCGATTTCCGTCACGCTGGACCCCGTCTCGCGGGCAGCAACCTCCAGGAATGTCTGGTGAAGTCCGGCGACATACCCCTCGACCGTCTCGCCCTTGAACGGGATCGCGCCATCGACTGTTGCCAGAACTTCCGTCGGTTCGCCCGCGCGCAGCTTGCGTCCGAAGTCAGGTGGCAGTTCGACGATAAGCGAGACGTCGCCCGCGGTTAGCCTGCGGCGGCCGTCCTCGACCGAGGTGAGCGCGGGCGTGGGTGTGAAGTAGCGAGACCCCTCGATCTCGGCGATGTAGGCGCGGCTTTCTGGACCTTGTGACAGATCGAGTACTGCGAAATCGAGTTCCTCGATGTCCAGCGTGATGCCGAAGCAAAAAACCAGCATGAGCAGTGCAGACCCGACAAACGCGAAGGCCAGCCGTACGGGATCACGCAGCACGTCGACCGTCTCCCGCAACGTGTAAGCCACAACCCGTACAAGACTACCGGACCACTGATGATGGGCCGGTATTGATGTGTCGGGAGCAGACACCTCTGCCGGTCGCTCTGCTGCTTCAAGGATCCTCACGAACGCTTCCTCAAGGCTGCGTACGCCCGCTTCGGAAATCAAATCCTGTGGTGTCCCCTCGGCCAGAACTCGGCCCGCGTGCATGAAGGAGACGCGGTCGCAGCGCTCGGCCTCGGCCATGAAATGGGTCGAGACGAAAATCGTGACACCGTCCTTGCGGGATAGCTCAAGCAGCAGGGCCCAAAACGTATCGCGTGCGCCTGGATCGACGCCCGATGTTGGCTCGTCGAGGATCAGCACACGCGGTCGGTGAATGACGGCAACGGCGAGTGACAGGCGTTGCTTGATCCCGAGCGGTAGTGAATTGGCAAGCGTATCGAGATGGGTGTCGAGCCCGAAGCGGCCCGTCAGTTCCGCGATGCGGGCCTGTTGATCCTTCAACGCAAAGATGCGCGCGTGAAGCCGCAGGTTCTGGCGTACGGTAAGCTCGCCATAAAGCGAGAACGCCTGGCTCATATAGCCGATCTGGTGCCGGATCGCGCGGTCGCGCGCGTCGACAGGTTTGCCAAACAGCAAGGCATCGCCTTCGCTTGCAGGAAGAAGTCCCGTCAGCATCTTCATCGTCGTCGACTTGCCGCATCCGTTCGACCCGAGAAACCCGAAGATCTCGCCGCGCCGGATCGAGAAATCGACACTGTCCACCGCCGTGAAATCGCCGAAGCGCCGCGTCAGATTGCGGGCGCTGATAACGACCTCGCGGTCGCCAAGCGGCAGCGGGGTCACTGCCACGTCGCGCATCGGTGCGTCACGCTCCTGAAGCAGGCGGTACGCTGTCTCGAGGCTTTCAGCCGCGCCCTTCAGATCCGACGGGCTGCCCTGAAAAAGAACCCGGCCCGCATCCATCGCGACGATCCGATCGAAGCCCTCCGCTTCTTCCATGTAGGCGGTCGAGACCAGGACCGTAAGCTCTGGGCTTTGCGCGCGGATCGCGTTGATCAGGGCCCAGAACTGGCGACGCGAGAGTGGATCAACCCCGGTCGTCGGTTCGTCGAGTATCAGGACCTTGGGATCGTGGATCAGCGCGCAACACAGCCCCAGTTTCTGCTTCATGCCGCCTGACAGCTTCCCCATCAGTCGATCGGCGAAAGGCGCAAGCCCAGTGGCCGAAAGAAGTGCGGCGATCCGGACTTCGCGTTCGGCCTGACCTTGGCCGAACAGGCGCGAGAAGAATTCCAGGTTCTCGCGCACGGAAAGCTCCGAGTATAGGTTGCGACCCAAACCTTGGGGCATGAACGCGATAGACGGACAAACGTGCTGGCGATGAGTGCGGCGTTCCATCGGGCCACCAAGAACTTCGACCGAGCCCGATTGAAGCTTCTTCGCACCAGCCAGAAGCCCCATCAATGTCGATTTTCCGACTCCGTCCGGGCCGATCAGTCCGACAAGGCGCCCTCCCGGAAGTTCGAACGAGAGCTGATCCAAAGCAACGCGCCGTCCATATCGGTGGGAGACGTCGCGGATCAGAAGTGGCATCGCACCTTGCTGGGTGTTCATTCGAACAGCTCAGGCGGAATGCGCTGTTCCAAAGCATCCGGCCACGCGGTCTCTGGGTCGATTTGGATGACGGCGATGCCACGCAAGCCCGTCTTCACGTGTTCAATCCGGCCCTTGACCAGATCAGGCGGGATTCGGACACGAACGCGGAAGACAAGCTGTTCACGCTCGCTGAGAGTTTCCACCTGCTTTGGCGTAAACTGAGCCTCCGGTGATACAAAGCTGACAGCCGCCGGGATGGCGTAGTCCGGCAGCGCGTCCAGCACCAGTCGTGCGTCGGCGCCCACGCGCAGCAATCCTGCTTCGCGCGCGGGAAGGAACACTTCCATATAGACATTCTCTAGGCTCAGCAGGGTTATGACAGGGCCGCCTGCCGCGACGACTTCCCCCGGTTCGGCAAGCCGGTAGAGCACCCGGCCGTCTGCCGGTGCCGAGAGAACAGTGTCTTTGAGCTGCGCTGCGATCCGACGTACCTCCGCTTCTGCTGCGGAAATCTGGCTGTCGGTTGTCGCAACGCGGGCCTTGGCCGCCCCCAGAACGGCATCCGCAACCTGGAACGCCGTCTCGCGTTCCTCGAAGACTGATTCAGATATGTTCTGGTTTTCGACCAGTGCGCGCGCGCGGGCGAGTTCGTGTTCGGCACGGCGCAGTTCGCTCTGGCGTTGAATGACGATGGCTTGCGCTTCCGCGCGCGTCTGGCGTGCGAGCGCGACTTCGGCTTTAGCCCGATCCAAATCGGCCGAAAGTTCATCCGAGTCCATTTCGACAAGCGTCGCTCCGGCTTCGACGAGGCCACCTTCTTCCGTAAGCACACGCATGACGCGGCCGCTGATTTTGGATGCAATGTCGATCTGCTCTGCCTCGATCCGACCGTTCCCCTGAGTGAGCCCGGCCGGCAGCGTCTCGCGGTCGTGCAAACCCCAGAAGTAAGCCGCAGTGCTGATAGCGACGATAACGATTGCAGCTGTGAGCGCGACACGCTGGATGCTCATAGCTCGGACGTCCTTTCGATAGCGAAGAGTGCCGTTCCGTAGCTTTGATTTCGACGAATCGCTTTGCGCTGGATCAACATTGGTCTGATCCAATCCGGCGACACGGAGAGATGGTCTCTGCCGGATCGTCGGGCGCGGCCATTGAAAACAGCCGGGGGATTCTATGTCATCGACTGCGGCGACGACATGTTTTCACACGTGAGATCGGCGAACGGGCAACGCGTGTTCACGTCCCAAGACTTCCGTACTTTCACTACCAATGGTCGCAGAAAATCTGGACACGCCCCCTTGAGCTTACAGTTACTGGAGGGTGTACATAAGGGATATGTCGATCGAATATATATCTTCTCGCCGAGACGCTTCCGGCTTGGACACCGGTCCGGGCAACCGTGATCTTGCCAACGATCGGTTAGCGCAAACCAGCCTGATGTCCGCCACATCGTGTTGTGGCGATGGCGCGGTTTCCGCGCCATCCCCGTGTTGCGGCACATCATCCGGCGGTGCGGGGTCGTCTGCAAGACGGCGCATAGATTGGTTGCTCTGGGGCTCGGCATTGATCATCGCGGTCTCTTTGGCGGCATCGTTGATTTTCCCGCACCAGGCACCTTTCGGGATGGGAACCTTCGTTCACTCGATTCACGAGACGATGAGCATAATGTGGTGGGGGGTGTTGATCGGGATGGTCGCCGTTGGCCTCATCGACCGGGTCCCACGCGAATATGTGATCGGCATCGTTGGACGGGAGCAAAGCTCGGCGAGCGTTGTGCGCGCGGTTTTCGCCGGACTGTTTCTCGATCTGTGCAATCATGGCGTGCTTATGGTGGGTGCCAAACTCTACGAACGGGGCGCAAGCCTGGGCCAGGTCTTCGCGTTCCTGATTGCCTCGCCTTGGAATTCTTTGTCGATCACGATCATCATTGGCATTCTGATGGGGTGGCAATGGATGGCTGTCTTCATTCTTGGCTCGCTGCTGATCGCATTTGTCACTGGAGTGATCGTTGAGGCGCTCGAACGGCGCGGGCATGTCAAGCCCAACCCAAACCGGATTGATCTTCCTGACGATTTCAATGTCTGGCGCGCGGCGAAAGCCGGTCTGAGGGCACAGCGCTATGATCTGGAATTCGTACAGGATGTCGCGCGCCGGTCGGTCACCGCGAGCCGGATGGTCTTGCGCTGGCTGTTCTTCGGCGTCGTTCTTGCCGCGTTCATCCAGACGGCCGTGCCGACGGAAATCTTCCAGGCATGGTTCGGCCCCACCGTGTTGGGACTGTTCGCAACACTGATCGCCGCGACGGTGATCGAAGTCTGCTCCGAGGGATCAGTCCCGATTGCCGCCGACTTGATGAATCGCGCAGATGCGCCGGGAAACGCCTTCACGTTCCTGATGGCAGGCGCTGCCACGGATTACACCGAGGTAATGGTCTTGCGTGAGGTGGTTGGACGCTTGAAAGCAGCGCTTCTCCTACCGCTTTTGACGGTGCCACAGGTTGTTGCGATTGGATGGCTGTTGAATGGCAGCGCGTAGTTCGCGACGCCACATCGAGTCTCCTCAGGTCTGAATTCAACTGAAAACGGTCTGTGGCGCAGATACCCCGGGATCGGGCGTCCGCGAATCTCGTAGCGCTTTGCCAAGACACATGTCACTACATCACAGACCCACCTGCTTACGATACCTCAGGCTGGTTTGGGCAAAGGTGCTCCGGCAAAACCTCTTGAATTCAACGACCCGCCCGATCCAGCTGAAGTCTCTTCAAAGTCGTAAAGAAATGACTGCTCGCGCGTCGTTCAAAGTCGTTTCTCTTTGGCCACACCCGTGCACGCTCTGACGGGTCCTTGATCGATCGATGGACTTGGCGGGCCGATCCCCTATCCTCCCATCTTGTGCTTTCCGGATCTTGGGAACTACAGACGCCTGGGTTAACCATTATATTGACCTGTGCGGAGAACCGGCCTCACGAGGCGGGGCGCCCACGACGCGCCGGGAAAGGAAGCCTGCAGATGCGAAGCGCGATCATCCTTGTTGTGGCGATGCTGTGCACAGCCGTGACCACAGGGCTATCACTAGCACAGGGACGCGCCGCCTCGGTCCTTGTCGAGGAAGTTGACGTTCGCGCGATCACCGACACCTCTCCTACGCTGGGTCAACTCGTGCCCTCCACTCAGGCGGACGTTGCATCGCGCCGCGCGGGCGTTGCCGCTGAAGTTCTCTTCGAGGTTGGCGACCGGGTGACCATGGGCGAGCCGATGGTGCGTCTCGAGACACGACTCACCGAAATTGAACGCCGTAACGTCGAGGCTGATCTCGAGGTCGCTCGCTCCGGCATTGCGACCGCGGAGGCAGCGTTGACCCTGGCACGACAGGTGCTCGCTCGTCAGGAACGACTCAAGGGCTCGACGGCGTTCCAGCAGGGTATCTTCGAGGACCGTACAGCTGAGGTCGCGCGCGTGCGGGGACTATTGGGTCAGGCGATGGCCCAAGCTGCTGCGGCAGAGGCCCGGATGGCACGCGTCGATTACGATCTGGAACACGCGATCATCAAAGCGCCGTTCACGGGCGTGGTCGTCGAACGCATGGCTCAGCCCGGGCAATACCTCACTCTAGGGGAGGCAATCGCCAAGCTGCTGGATGTCGCCGGGCTCGAGATCGAGGCCGACGTACCCTCGGACTTGGTTACGGGATTGACCCCGTCCACGGTCGTCGCGGTGGACTTTGCCGGAGGCGTCAGCGGGAAGGCAAAGGTCCGGGTCGCACTGCCTGTTGAAACCGTTTCGACGCGGACGCGCCCAGTACGTTTCCAGACCGATCTGACGGGCATCGACCCCCAACTGATCGCCGTTGGCAAATCACTGACACTGCACCTGCCGGTCAGCGCCCCGCGTGAGGTGATCACTGTCCCCAAGGATGCGTTGGTTCAAGGCAGGCGCGGCGGTTGGATTGTCTATGCCGTGGTCGATGGTGTGGCAGAGGTTCGCCCCGTCACCCTAGGGCAATCTGCCGAAGGCCGGCTCGAGGTGCTGGGTGGTCTTGCCGCGGGTGATTTGGTCGTTGTGCGTGGCAACGAACGCCTTCGCCCCGGCCAGCAAGTCAACGCATCGCCTGCAGGAGGCTGAGTTGGATCTCATCCGTATTGCCATCGATCGGCCCATCGCAGTCATCGCCGCTGTGATGATGGCGGTGATGTTCGGTGCCCTGGCGCTGACGCAAATCCCGATCCAGCTGATCCCGGACGTCCGCAAGCCGATCATCGAAATCAAGACAGACTGGCCCGGAGCGGCACCTGCGGAAGTCGAACGCGAGATCGTGAACGAGCAGGAAGACGTGCTGAAGGGCCTGTCCGGCCTGGAGAGCATCATCTCCCGCGCCGAGACCGGTACGGCGACGGTGACGCTGGAGTTCGCCATCGGCACCAACATGGACCGCGCGCTGCTGCTGGTTTCAAACCGGTTGGACCGGGTCAGCGGCTATCCGGACGAGGCGAACGAACCGACCCTCGAAACCTCCGGTTCCTCGGACAATCCGATCGCATGGATCATCCTGAAGCGCGGCGATGGCAACACACGCGAGATGTCGACCTATGGCGACTTCGCCGAGGACATTATCAAGTCCCGCCTGGAACGGGTCGACGGTGTCAGCCTCGTCAACGTTTATGGCGGGGTCAGCCGAGAGCTGCAGGTGCTGGTAAATCCCGAGCGCCTTGCCGCCTATCGCCTGACGATCCCCGATGTCGTCACGCGCCTGAGATCAGAGAACGTCTCGCTCTCGGCCGGCGACGTTGAAGAGGGCAAGCGGCGCTATGTCGTCCGCGCCGAAGGCGAACTCAACACGATCGAGGCAATCCGCAATGTCGTCCTGCGTTCGAACTCGGGCAGCGGTGGCAGGGTGTTTGTGGGCGATGTCGCGCAGGTGCAGTTCGGCTATGGCGACCCGGTCGCACGAATTCGCCACAAGGGCGATCCCGCCATCGCTGTTAATGCGGTGCGCGAGACCGGCGCAAATGTGATCGAGACCATGACCGGCGTGCGCGCTGCGATACGCGAATTGTCTGCAGGCCCGCTCGCGCGTGCGAACCTGACCTTCGAGCAGGTGTATGACGAGACGGTCTATATCGACGGGGCAATCGAGCTGGTGATCCAGAACATCTGGGTCGGTGGCGTCCTCGCGGCGATCGTGCTGCTGCTGTTTCTGCGGTCCGGGCGGGCGACGCTGGTCGTGTCGGTGGCCATCCCCGTCTCGATCGTCGCGAGTTTCGTGGCCATGGCTGCACTTGGCCGAACGCTCAATGTGATCTCGCTCGCCGGGATTGCCTTCGCAGTGGGCATGGTGGTCGACGCGGCCATCGTTGTGCTTGAAAACATCTACCGGCTTCGACAGCAGGGCATGGAACCGAAGAAGGCAGCCTATGAAGGTGCTCGCCAGGTCTGGGGTGCTATCCTCGTGTCTGCCCTAACCACGGTCATGGTCTTCATTCCGATCCTCGTGATGGAACTAGAAGCTGGGCAGCTCTTCCGGGATATCGCGGTCGCGATCTCGGTCTCGGTCGTGCTTTCGCTTGTGGTGGCCGTAACCGTCGTCCCCGCGATCTGTGCCAAGCTGCTGGGCGGTGGAAAGGCGCGCCTATCGGTCGTGCCGCTTCCGGGGATCGATCATCTGGGGCGCGGATTTGCGCGGATGATGGAAGGCTATGCCCGGTTGACTGTCGGCTATCGCGGCCTTGGAATGTTGGTTGTCTCGGGCATCACGGCCTCGGCGATACTGGGTGCGTGGTTCTTTCTGCCCAAGCTTGAATATCTGCCGGAAGGCAACCGCAACCTCGTCTTCGGCGTGATCCTCCCGCCGCCGGGGTACAACCTCAACACGACCACGGACATTGCGCAACGCATAGAAAGTGTCGCGCGTCCGCTCTGGGAGAAGGAGGAAACGGGCAATCTTGAAGAGCCCCCGGCAATGAAACACTTCTTCTTCGTCTCGTTCCGCGGGACCACGTTCCTGGGCGGTGCCTCGCAGGATCCGAACCGGGTGGCCGAGCTGATCCCCGTCCTGTCCCGTCCGATCTTCGCCGAGCCCGGCACGTTCGGGTTCATCAACCAACGTTCGCTGTTCGGGCGCGGCATCGGCGGCGGACGCGCCATCGAGTTGAATATCTCCGGCCCGGAACTGCCCGAGATCCTCGGCGTCGCACAGAGGGCAGCGGGTACGATCGCGCAGATTTTGCCGCGATCCGAAGGGAACCAGTTCCGACCGCAACCTGGCCTTGAGCTTGGAGCACCGGAGTTGCGCGTGGAACCGGACCGGGTGCGGCTGGCAGATGCCGGGATCGATGCGCAGACGCTGGGCCTTACTCTGGATGCATACAATGACGGCGTGCGGGTGGCCGAGATCACGGTTGGCTCCGAGCAGATCGATCTGATGCTGAAAGGCATTGCGGGCGGTTCCGAACGCACGCAGGACATCGCGGCCTTTCCGGTCGTGGCACCCAATGGCACGATTGTTCCGCTCTCGGCTTTGTCCGATGTGGTTCTGACCGCCGGGCCCGTCGAGATCCGACATCGCGAGCGTGAACGGACAATTACTCTGGAGATCCGGCCTTCGCAGGCAATCGCGCTGGAAACAGCGCTTGAGATGATCCAGACCGAAGTTGTCGCGCCAATCTCAGCCGACGGCTTGCCGCCCGGTGTGACCATGTCCGTCAGCGGCGCTGCCGATCAGCTGACCCAGACGTTTGATGCGTTGAAGTGGAACCTGCTGCTCGCGTTGGTGATCGTGTTTCTCGTGATGGCCGTGTTATTCGAGAGTTTTGTCCTGCCGCTGGTGATCCTGTTCTCCGTACCCGTGGCAGGGGCAGGTGGGGTTGCCGGGCTCTACCTGCTGAACACCATCCAGACACAGCCGCTGGATATGCTTACGCTGCTCGGCTTCGTCATCCTGATCGGGATCGTGGTCAACAACGCGATCCTGCTGGTGCACCAGTCGCTGTATCACCTCAGGACGGACGGGATGACGGTAAACGAGGCGATCCTCGAGGCGACGCGCAACCGGATAAGACCGATTTTTATGTCGACACTGACATCAGTCATCGGAATGCTGCCGCTTGTGGTCTTCCCCGGCAGTGGCTCTGAGCTTTACCGTGGCCTCGGGTCGGTCGTTGTCGGTGGGCTTTCGATGTCTGCGGTGCTGACATTGCTGCTCGTGCCGCCCCTCCTGCGGCTCGCCTTGTCGATCAGCCCATCCGCACCCATCGGAGTCGCTGCGCAAACACCGGCAGAATGAGCTACGTCGCTGATCTACGCAACGTGCGGATGCAACGGGTCATTTTGATCTGAGCGAACGAAAGCTTCCCGTTTGGCCATGCGTCGGCACACTGCTTCACAGTCTTTCCGGGTGAGCCAGAACGCGCCGTCCCTGTTGCGCGAGCTCGCGTTTCGCGTGAAGTCTTACCTATGCCCCTCGCCCAGATCCGACAAGCGCCGACGGACCCGGACTTCGTTCAGGATCCTTACCCGGTCTACAAACGGTTCCGGGAACATCGCGCGTTCCTCTGGATCGATTACGACATGGTGGTGTTTCCCCGGTTCGACGACGTGAATGCGATATTCCGCGACCGAAGGTTCGGGCGCGAGATCCTGCACCTCGCAACGCGAGAGGAACTGGGCTGGGATCCGATACCGTCGCATCTCGAGCCGTTCTACGCGTTTGAAAGCCATTCGCTTCTGGAGAAGGAACCGCCCGAACACACGCGCCTCAGATCGTTGATCAACCGGGCATTCGTCTCGGGTCGGATCGAGGCGCTGCGCCCCCGGATTGCGCAGTTGGCGCACGACCTGGCGCTGAGCCTGAAAGACGGCGACGACCTGATCGAAGCTTACTGCACGCCGATCCCGATCACGATCATTGCCGAGCTTCTGGGCGTTCCCGCTGACATGGCGCCCCAGCTTCTGGACTGGTCGCACCGAATGGTGGCCATGTACCAGGCGCGCAGAGACCGCGAGGTTGAGGCCGCTGCCGTGACAGCGACCCAAGAGTTCTCAACGTACATCCAGCAGGTCATTGCAGGGCGGCGACGCGCGTTGGGCGATGACCTTCTTAGCGCATTGATTTCCGCCGAGGCGGCTGGCGACCGGCTTTCGATCGACGAGGTTGTAGCCACATCGATCCTGTTGCTGAACGCCGGGCACGAGGCGACGGTCCACGCCTTGGGCAACTCGATCTGGACCCTGGCGCGGCACAATGAGGATTTTCGAACAGAGACTTCCGAACACACCGTCGAGGAACTGCTGCGCTACGATCCGCCCCTGCACAAGTTCACGCGCTATGTGCTCGAGGATATGGAATGGGGCGGTTTGGAGCTTCGGAAGGGGCAACAGGTCGGACTATTGATCGGCTCCGCGAATCGGGACGAACGGGTCAACCCGAGCGGCGATACATTTGACCTGGCGCGGTCACGGCCGAGGCATGTCTCGCTTGGTGGTGGCATACACTTCTGTGTGGGGGCTCCGTTGGCGCGGCTAGAACTGCAGATCGGCCTTGCTACGTTGTTCGAGGTTCTGGGTCCGAATTTCGCCATCTCTCCCGGTCCTTATCGCAACACATACCACTTCCACGGTTTGACTGAGTTGCGGCTTGGCGATGTTTAACCCCGCGGGTGAAGTGTTATGACTGTCGTGCCGGGAATTCTGTGCGTCGGCGCCGCGCACTGGGACATCATTGGCCGATCATTCACTACATTAACCGCTGGCGGCGATGTGCCGGGCAGGATCGAACGCCGACCCGGTGGGGTTGCCCTGAACATCGCTGTCGGGCTGGTTGGACACGGTTGCGCGGCAAGTCTTTGTTCGATTGTCGGACGCGACGATGCGGGTGCGGCACTGATCCGCAGGCTGGAGGAAAACGGGGTCGATTGCTCTGGCGTCCTCACGATTGCCGGCGCCGCGACGGACCAGTACATGGCGATCGAGGATAGGTATGGAGACCTGGTCGCAGCGATTGCTGACGCCACACTTCTGGAACGGAATGCAGATGCGCTCGCTTCCAGGGTCGAGAACCTGGTTCACAATGCAAGATCGGTGGTGTTCGACGCGAACCTGTCCACGACAGCTCTGCGAAAGATTGCGCAGGCTGCGAGAGATGCCGATGCCGAGATCATCGCAAACCCGGTCAGTCCTGTGAAAGCTCCCAGGCTGGAGTTTCTGTTGTCCGAAACCTTTGCGCCGACGATCATCGCGAACCTGGCCGAGGCCAATGCGGTTCTGAAAGAAACGCATGAAACTGCTCGAGGCGCGGCGCACGCCCTGCAGGTCCGATCGGGCGGGTCCGCGCTTGTGACGAACGGCGCCGGACCGATTGCATTGGCAACGCCGAGCGATGTCTTCACGGCGATGCCACCGGCACTTTCCCCGAACACGTCCGTCACAGGCGCGGGAGATGCGTTGCTCGCGGCGTTCCTGGCATCCCCGGATCGACATGATACGCCCGATGCCGCACTGCAGTTCGCACTGGACGCGGCAGCCAGACACATGAAGGTCAGCACAATATGATGACGCTCCCCCTCACCCTTTCTGAGCCGGTGTCCGAAGCTTTGTGCCGGAATGCGCCCGTCGTCGCGCTTGAGTCGACCATCATCACCCACGGGTTGCCTGCTCCCCAAAACCTCGAGACGGCATGCGCCGTCGAGGATGTTGTGCGCGCGAACGGTGCGATCCCGGCAACCATTGCCGTGTTCGATGGAAGTATCCGAGTCGGTTTGGACGCGGAGGAACTGCGGATGCTCTCCGAGGCAAGCGACGTCCGAAAACTCTCTCGCGCTGATCTGGCCAGCGCGATCATCGACGAAGCGACAGGTTCGACAACGGTGGCGGCGACGATGATTGCCGCGCATCTCGCAGGGATCGAGACTTTTGCGACGGGCGGCATAGGCGGCGTACATCGCGGCGCTGAGCTTTCATTCGATGTCTCGGCCGATCTTCAGGAACTGGCCCGGACCCCGGTAACTGTCGTTGCCGCCGGTGCGAAGGCTATTCTGGACATTCCAAAGACGCTGGAAATGCTCGAAATGCTCGGCGTGCCGGTGATCGGTTTCAAGACCGACACATTCCCAGCGTTCTGGTCGCGTGATAGCGGCGTGCCGGTTCAGGATCGCGCGGACGACGCCAACAAGATCGCCAAGTCGCACCGGCTTCGTGCGGCAATGAACCTGGCGGGCGGCCAACTGGTCGCGAATCCGATCCCTGTTGAAAGCGAAATTCCAGCACATCTGCTTGGCCCGCATATCGAGGCAGCGCTGCGTGCGGCGGATGCCCAAGGCATCACTGGAAAGGACGTGACTCCCTTTCTTCTGGAACAGGTTCTTGACCTGACCGATGGACGATCGCTGGAAGCAAACATCGCGTTGGTCAAGAACAATGCGGCACTCGCCGCTCAGATCGCGGTTTGTCTCGCCTCGCTGCGGTGATGCCGATTAATGGGCCTGTGACTCAGACCCTTTCGATGTTCAACCAAACATAATCCGCTTCGCATTTCGGGTACTTGCACGTGTCAACCTCAGGCTCGGACGCAGTCTTCCTCGCGCACGTTTGGCTCTTTACCCAACCTCGGCATTCAAGTGCTCGAAGAGACGGGCGACCGCCTCGGCTCCGGGATCGTTGTGTCCGGCCAGGCTTGCCTCGGAAAGATAGCTCGCACGACCGGCCCGCGCCTTGGTGATGCTTGCGGTCGCGTCGGCGCCCGCCCGCGCCGCAGCCGTCGCCGCTGCGAGCCCCTCGGGCATGGCATCCAGAGCGGGCTGCATCGCGTCAATCATGGTCCGGTCGCCAAGTGCGGCACCGCCGACCTGTCGGATCCGATCCAATCCTGCCCGCAATGCGCCAATCCAATCCTGTCCGCTGCCCGACGCATCGCCAGCCGCCGCGAAGAAGATCGCCAGCAAAACACCGGACGACCCGCCCATGGTCTGGCTCAGTTCCAGCCCGATGGCCCGGTAAAGCTGCGTATGATCGGCCAGCGGCAATCGGTCCACGGCACCCACCAGTGCGCGCGCCGCTGTGGCGAGCGTGCTTCCGGTATCTCCGTCGCCGGACTTGGCATCCAAGGCGTTCAGATCTGCCTCGGCGTCGATCATGACCTTGCAGCAGCGTTCGATCAGCGCACGCGTCTCGGCGTTCTCGGACGGCATTGGCTGGATCGGGGCAAGCCCGTCCGGCAGCGGCAGTACTTCGATGTCGCTGACGGCCAGACAACCGGGCCAGGCCCAAGGTGCGACGGGCGCCAGCAACGCCGCTTCGTCCGCCTTGGTGAACGGCAGCAGCGAGACCGAAAATCCGTGCATGTTCAGCGAGGTCATCATTGGCGCAGGTCCGACGAGCCAACGCACCTGTTCACCGATGAGGGAGTGCGCAAGCTCTTCCGCCAGCACTGCCATCTCCAGCGGAGTGGTGCTGCCCAGATTGTTCAACAGCGCCACATGCGGCCCCGGCCCCATTTTGGCTTCGAGCTTTTCGACAACCATGCCCATGGCCGCCTTTGCCGACGCATAGTCGACTTGCTCGATCCCGGCTTCTCCATGAATGCCCAGACCGAGTTCCGCCTTGTCGGCACCGATCCGATCCTCCTTCGGAGAACCCGGAATTGTGCAGGTGTCCAATGACATCCCGATCGAGACCACGCCGTCGATCACCCGTTGCGCGGCCTGCGCAACGGTTTCGAGATCGGCATTCTGTTCGGCCAGCGCGCCGGCGATCTTGTGTACGAAGAGGGTTCCCGCAACGCCGCGGGGCTGCGGCAGATCGGGCAGCGCGATGTCGTCATCAACGATCACCATGCTCACCTTCAGCCCTTGGGCGCGGGCACGCTCGGCGGCTAGCCCGAAATTCAGCCTGTCGCCGGTGTAGTTCTTGACGATCAGCAGACAGCCCGCCCTGCCCGTCACCGCGAGAATTCCCGCCAGAACCGCGTCCACGGACGGCGAGGCAAAGACCTCTCCGCACACCGCCGCCGTCAGCATCCCCTGGCCGACGAACCCTGCATGGGACGGTTCATGGCCCGACCCACCGCCCGAGATCAGCGCAACCTTGGATTTGTCCCAGTCCGTGCGCACCACGACCTTGATGTGAGGATAGCCATCCAGCCGGCCCATGCGTCCGCCGGCAGTCCGCAAGGTGCCGTCGATAGCTTCTGTGACCAGCGTTTCCTTGGTGTTCATGAACTGCTTCATGGGGTCCTCCTCAAGTGATCCGCGCACCGGTGGCGTTGAAGTAGAGAGCGTTCTGCGGTTGGATGGCTATTGCATCGCCGGGTTCGAGATCGGTGTGAGTGTCGGTCAGGCTGACGATCTCGTGGCCGTTCAACTGAAGATGCAGCCGCGTCTGATCGCCCAGATGCTCGACCCGGTCGACGCGGGCGGATTGCCCCTCGCCCTGTCGGATGTGTTCGGGGCGCAGACCGATTGTGTTTGCGCCGCTGGGTGCGCCCGGGAAGACATCCGCAGGCAGCGTGTTGATCCGCGGCAGGCCAAGACGGCTGGCGACGTACAGGCTGACCGGGGCCTCATAGATCTCGCGTGGCGTCCCGATCTGTACCAAACGCCCTTCGTCCAGCACGCCGATGCTGGTGGCCATGGTCATCGCCTCGATCTGGTCATGGGTGACGTAAAGAAGCGTGGCGCCCAGGCTTTCCTGAATGCGTTTCAGCTCGACCCGCAATTCCGCGCGCAGCTTGGCGTCCAACGAGCTGAGCGGCTCGTCCATCAGAAAGATCTCAGGGTTCCGCACCAAGGCCCGCCCGATCGAGACGCGCTGCATCTCCCCGCCCGAAAGCGCCGTCGCCTTGTTCTCTAGCTTGTGGGGGATGCGCAGGACTTCGGCCACCTCGGTCACTTTACGCGTGATCTCGTCCTCGGGCGTTCGCAGGATCGGCGAGCGGAGAGGAAAGGCCAGATTCTCACGCACCGTCATGTGCGGGTAGAGAGAGTATTGCTGGAACACCATCGCGACGTTGCGCTGGGCGGGCGTTTCACTGATCACGGACCGCCCGGCGATCTGAATGTCCCCCGCATCTGGATGTTCCAGGCCCGAGATCAGCCGCAGCGTTGTGGTCTTTCCGACGCCGGTCGGGCCCAGCAGGACCGTGAAAGAACCGTCTGGAATGTCCATGTTGATGGCGTCGACGGCCTTGGTTGTGCCAAAGCTCTTCGAGACATTCTGCAGGGTGACGTCAGCCATGCAGCACCCCTGCGTTCAAATCCGACTTCAAAGCCCGGCCGGTCTGGTTGTCGAACAGCGTCACCATGGCCCCGTTGAAATTCAGTCCCACGGTTTCTCCTGTCCGCGCAGGTTGATCCGACGGAACGCGTGCCTTGACCTGTCCGTTCTGCGTGTCCAGCGTCACGATCTGCGTGGTGCCCAGGTATTCGGTCGCGAGGATCTCGGCGCGATATGGCGCGTCGTGCGCTAGACGGATGTGTTCCGGGCGCACTCCGTAAACCAGATCGCCCTCGAAGGCTTCATGCTGGGTCGGCAGGACAAGCGTCTGATGATGCAGCTCGACCCCGGTTGCCCCCTCGGCGACCGCACCGTGGAACTTCAGGAAGTTCATCGATGGCGAGCCGATGAAGTCCGCCACGAACATGCTCGCGGGCTTGTCGTAGATATCCAGCGGCGTACCGAATTGCTCGATCACGCCGTGGTTCATGACGACGATCTTGTCGCCCATCTGCATTGCCTCGAGCTGATCGTGGGTCACGTAGACGGTCGTGGCACCCATCCGGTCGTGCAGCTTGCGAAGCTCTTCGGACATGTGTTCGCGGAATTCGGCGTCCAGCGCCCCAAGCGGTTCATCCATCAGGAAACACTTCGGCTCGCGCACGATCGCACGGCCCAGCGCGACACGCTGGCGATCCCCACCGGAAAGCCCGCTGACCGGGCGGTCGAGGATGTCTTCGATCCCCAGGATCCGCGCGACCTCGGCGACTTTTTCACGGACCTGTGCGCGTGGCATCCCCTGACTGACCAGCGGATAGCTGATGTTCCGGCGGACGTTCATATGCGGGTAAAGCGCGAACATCTGGAAGACGAAAGCGATGTCACGCTCGCGTGCAGGCTTCTGGCCGACTTCGTCGCCATCGATGAAGATCTCGCCCGAGGTCGGCAGTTCAAGCCCGGCAATCATACGCAAGGTCGTGGTCTTGCCGCAGCCGGACGGGCCCAGCAACATGAAGAACTCGCCATCCTCGATCTTGAACGAAGAGGATTGCACAGCGGTGAAATCACCGAATTCCTTGCGCAGGTTCTGAATGCGGATCTCAGCCACGGTCTACTCCGGAAAATGGCTGACGATGATGAACATCACCGTGCCCAGCAAGGTGACGGCGAACGAATAGGTGTAGGCCACTAGCAGGAACGGCTGCATCAGCATCACGACGCCGAGCGCGATCAGGATGGAGGCCACCATCTCCCATGGACCCCGCCGCAAGCGGCTGAGATCGTTCAGAAAGCTCATTTGCGGACCGCCCCGAAGGTGATGCCGCGCAGCAGGTGTTTGCGCAGCAGGATTGTGAAGACCATGACCGGCATCAGGAACAGCGTCGCGCCTGCGGCAATGGCGGGCCAGTCCTGCCCCGCGACGCCGATGATGGTGGGGATGAACGGTGGAGCCGTCTGCGCCGTGCCCGAGGTCAGGAGGACGGCGAAGGCATATTCGTTCCACGCGAAGATCAGGCAGAAAATCGCGGTCGCCGCGATGCCGGTCGCGGCCTGTGGCAACACCACTTTGTAGAAGGCCTGGAACCGCGTGTAGCCATCGATCAGAGCGGCCTCTTCGTATTCACGCGGAATCTCGTCCATGAACCCTTTCAACAGCCACACGGACAGTGACAGGTTCACCGCCGTGTAAAGCAGGATCATCCCCAGATGAGTGTCTGACAGACCGAGCGTTCGGAACATCAGGAAAATCGGAATCGCAACGGCGATCGGCGGCATCATCCGGGTCGACAGGATGAAGAACAGCAGGTCGTCCTTCAGCGGGATCCGGTAGCGCGAAAATGCATAGGCTGCGAGCGTACCCAGGAACACCGACAGGAAAGTCGAGCCAAACCCGATAATCACCGAATTCAGAAACCGCTCTCCGAACCGCGACGGGCCGACGATCCGCATACCCTTGTCGTGGACGATTTCCTCGTACCAGGTTTCCGGCGGATCGACCTCGCCGCTTTGCAGCGTCTGGGTCGTGAACAGATTCACATAGCCTTCCAGCGAGGGTTCGAAGGTCAACTTCGGCGGGTATGCAATCGAATCCTCGGACGTCTTGAACCCAGTCGAGATGATCCAGATCAGCGGCAGCATCGTGATGACCGCGTAGGTGATGACCAGCACCGCTGCGATCCACTTCTGGCGGCGCGATGGCTCGGTGACGGAGTAGGCGCTCATCGCTCCTTCACCTTGTTCAGAGCTTTAACGTAGATCGAGGCGAGACCGAAGACGGTCACAAACAAGATGATCGCGTAGGCCGAGGAATAGCCCGTGCGCCATTTCTCGAAGGCTTCGCGCTTCAGATCGACCGAGGTCAGGGTCGTGGTGTTGCCGGGTCCACCCCCGGTCAGCTGCACCACCAGATCGAACATCTTGAAGTTCTCGATCCCCCGGAACAGCACCGCCAACATCAGGAATGGCAGCACCATCGGGATTGTGATCGTCCAGAACTGCCGCCATTTCGACGCGCGGTCGCACTCCGCCGCCTCATAGATCGAATCCGGGATCGACCGCAGGCCCGCAAGGCAGATCAGCATGACGAAGGGCGTCCACATCCAGGTGTCGACAATCACGATGGACCAGGGCGCCAACGCCTTGTCGCCGATCATCGAGAAGCTCGTCGGATCGCCGCCACCCAGGAAAGCGATCACATAGTTGAACAGGCCAATCTGCGGCTGGTACAGGAAGGTCCAGAAGTTCCCGACCACGGCAGGGCTCAGCATCATCGGCAGCACGATGATCGTGGTCCACAGATCGTTGCCCTTGAACTTGCGATTGATCAGCCAGGCCAGCGTGAACCCGATCAGCACCTGCAAGACGATGGTCCAGATCAGGAAGTGCGCCGTCGCCTGCATGGTCAGCCAGATATCGCTGTCCGTCAGGATCCGCTCGTAGTTCCGCGTGCCGATCCATTTGACGTCTGCATTGGGCCGGTTTGCACGGAAGTTCGTGAAACTCAGCTGGATCGTCCAGATCAGCGGGAAGATGTTCACCGCCAGCAGCAGGAAGATCGTTGGTGCCACGAAGATCCAGGCGATGGCCCTGTCGCTCAGCCCCCGGACGCGGCGGGCAATCGATGGCGGCGTGGCTTTGGCTGCGGTGTCGATGGGCGTTGGCATCGGGGAATCCGGACGTGCAGGGATCATGGGCTGGGGTCCAACCCCATCCTAGGGACAAATCGTAGGGTGGGCGCCTCGCCCACCCCTGTTGCAGAAGATCAGAGCTTGCCTTCGTCTTCGAAGACTTCGGTCCAGTCCTTGACCAGACCGTCCAGCGCCTCCTGCGCCGTGCCTTCGCCGGCCACGACGAACTTGTGGACGCGGTCCTGCATCGACAGCAGCAGCGATGCATAGGCAGGCTCGGCCCAGAAATCCTTCACGATGGCCATCGAGTCCAGGAAGGTCTGTGCATAAGGCTGGCTCGACGCGAAACCCGGATCCTCGACCACGGCTTTCAGTGCCGAGTATCCGCCAAGCTCCCACCATTTTGCCTGGATCTCTGGCTGTGCGAACCACTGGATGTACTCAAGCGCTGCCTGCTGGCTGTCGGAGTATGACACGACCGAAATGCCCTGCCCGCCAAGCTGCGCGAAGTGGCCGCCCGGGCCTGCAGGATTCGGGAAGTAACCCGACTTGTCACCACCGACGTTCGGATCCGCGTTCACGCCCGGCCAGATGAAGGCGAAGTTCATCTGCAAGGCGACTTGGCCCGACTTGTAGGCGTCGATGTTTTCGGACATGTACCAATCGGACGAACCCGGAGGCACGCAACAGTTGTAGAGGTCCTTGTAGAACTCGAGCCCCGCGGCTGCCTCTGGTGAGTTCACAACGCCTTCCAGCTTGTAAGGCTCATCCGGCGTCCCATAGGTGAAGCCGTAATTGTAGAGCGCGTTGGTCACGCCCATGGTGATCCCTTCCGACCCACGCTCGGTATAGATCGCTGCGCCGTAGACCGTGGTGCCATCGATCTCACGGCCCTGGAAGAACTCCGCGATGTCCTTTAACTCGGCGAGCGTCGCCGGAACCCCAAGATCGCGTCCGTACTTCTCCTTGAACTCGGCCTGAAGTTCGGGACGTTCGAACCAGTCCTTGCGATAGGTCCAGCCGACCACGTCGCCAAACGCCGGCAGCGCCCAGTAGTTCGGCGTACCCTTGGGCCATTCCGAGTATCCGGTCACGGTCGCCGGAATGAAGTCGTCCATCGTGATGTTGTTGGCGTCGAAGAAGTCATTCAGCTTGATGTAATGACCCGCTTCTGCGCCCAGCCCGATCCACTGGCTGTCGCCAATCATCAGATCGCAAAGCTGCCCGCCCGAGTTCAGCTCGTTCAGCATCCGATCCGCGAAGTTTGGCCAGGGCACGAACTCGAAGTTCATGGTGTGGCCGGACTTCGCCTCGAAATCCTTCGACAGCTCGATCAGGGCATTGGCCGGGTCCCAGGCTGCCCAGCAAAGCGTCAGGTCATCGGCAGAGGCCTCGGTCGTGGCCAGGCCGCCCGAAACAGCAAGCAGCCCCGCGGCCGCCAGTCGCGTCATCCTCATCGGTTGTCTCCTCCCGTCACATCGGACGAATATTGCGTTCCGCGCCCCGCGTTGTGATCGCGGATGCGTGTCTCTTTGATAAATGAGGAACGTACCTCAGTCGAGTAGTTTCTGAGGAACGTGCCTCAAGAGATATGAATGGGGCTATCATGTTGGGATTACGAGCATTCTGACGGTGACCCCTGGCTGATCATCGACCGAACGTGGATGAGCGGGAGCTGAATGCGCCGTTCAGGCGCCGACGACAGCGAATCGATCTCACCGTCTTATGCGGCGGGCAGGTTCTCGCGCAGGATGACTTCGATCCGGATGCGCTCCTGCGCATCGAAGATCGGGATGTCATCGCAGATAGCGCGCAGGATCCGCATGGCGCTGCGCACAAGGTGTCCGACATCCTGCATGATCACCGCAGCAATCTCGTTCTCCAGCAGCGCGCGGCGCGTGGTCGGCGTCAACTCATGGGCAAGAACGACCAAGTCTTTCAGACGTCCGGAACTCCGCAACGCCTCGAGCAGCGGTGTCGTGCCAAACCCTGTCGAGTACACCCCAACCAGGTTCGGGCGGTTCGTCACCACGTCGCGCACAATGCACCTGATCCGTTCCGGATCCTCGAACCCCTCGATCGATGGCAGAACGCTTTGGCCGCTGAACTCGGAGGCGATCACGGTGTCGAAGCCAAGTCTCCGTTCAAGACTGTCCCGTGACCTCATCGAGTTGGTGAGCACGAGTATTTCGCCACTCTTGGCCAGAAAACGCCCCATTATCAGCGCTGCGGTACGGCCCGCGGCGTTGTTATCAATACCGATGAAGTTGTCACGCGGCGCGTTGGGTAGGTCCGAAACCAACGCCACGACCGCCGTGCCCGCTTCTTTCAGGCGAACGATCGCGTCGCGCACCTGCGGCGTCTCGGGCGCCATGATCGCGACCCCGTCCAGGGCGTCCGAGTTCAACCGCATCAGCGCCCGCACGATGGCATGTGGATCATGGGTTGGCACCTCATGCACGTCGACCGCGACACGGTCTGCGATCTGTGAACGCGACGCCTCGCGCACGGCATGTTTCAGCGACGTCGCGAACTGGCCTGACCCTTCTGGAAGCAGAAACACGAACCGATACGCGCGCCGGCGGGACAGGTTCGCGGCAGAGGTATCGCGAACATACCCCAGGCGGGTTACGGCCGCGCGCACCTTCTCAATGGTTTTGGTCCGGACGCCGGGGCGCGCGTTCAGAACCCGGTCCACCGTCGCCAGGCTGACCCCCGCTTCCTTTGCGATGTCGTGAACAGTTGGCTTGTCCATGGCCTCACTCTAACGATCGCCAGAGGTACCCTCGGTAATGAGGTACGTCAATCAGAAGTCATGGTGTTCTGACGTCAATCACCGACCCAGCGCGCCCGTCCTGCGCGTGGCTTCCATGTAAACCTCCGGGGAATAACCGGTCCCGCCCCATGACGCACCGGAATAGCTGGCATCACACGGCATCGCTTGCGGGCCGGACGCTGCACACCTATACCCGACTGCAAGATCACAGCACTGGGAGGGCATCATGGGTCAAGCGAACGGAGCAGCCATCTGCGGGTCGATGACCGCTTTGGTGACGCCCTTCAAGAATGGCGAGATCGACGAGGTCGCGCTGCGCGAACTGGTTGATTGGCAGATCACCGAAGGCAGCGACGGGCTCGTCCCCGTCGGGACCACCGGTGAAAGCCCCACACTCAGCCATGAAGAACACCAGCGCGTGGTCGAGATTGTCATCGATCAGAGCGCAGGCCGCGTGCCGGTGATCGCGGGCGCGGGCTCGAACAACACGGCCGAGGCCATCAGCCTGATGCAACACGCCCACAAGGCCGGGGCTGACGCCGTACTCGTCGTCACACCGTATTACAACAAGCCGACGCAGGAAGGCCTCTACCAGCACTTCAAGGTCCTGCATGAGTGTTGCGAGCTGCCGATCATCATCTACAACATTCCGCCACGCTCGGTCATCGACATGTCGCCCGAGACGATGGGCCGTTTGGCGCAACTGCCGCGCATCATTGGCGTGAAGGATGCGACCGCCGATCTTAGCCGTGTCTCGGCCCAACGCATCACGTGCGGCAAGGAGTTCATCCAGGTGTCCGGCGAGGACCCGACCGCGCACGGCTTCAATGCTCAGGGCGGTGTCGGATGCATCTCGGTCACGGCGAACGTTGCACCGCGCCTGTGCTCCGAGCTTCAGGCCGCCTGCGCCGCCGGAGAGTACGACAAGGCGCTCGAGATCCAGGACCGGTTGATGCCGCTCCACCAGGCTGTGTTCACCGAACCGGGGCTGGCGGGCGCGAAGGCCGGGCTTGCGATCCTCGGCAAATGCTCGGACGAGATCCGCCTGCCACTGATGTCGGTCACCGACGCGACCCGCGAAAAGGTGCGCTCTGCAATGGCGCATGCTGGGCTGATCAACTGATCGGGCATGATCTTCACGCTGGATGAGGGCCTGCGCCAGCGGCTTTCGGACAACCTGCAAGGCTTCGAGATCCAGCCGCTGGACGGTGACGGGCTCCGGTCCGCCGCAGTGGCACTCGTCGTCACGTCAGATCCTGACGGCGCGCCTGCGATCCTTCTGACCCTACGTCCCGTCCGAATGGGACGGCACTCGAACCAGTATGCGCTGCCCGGCGGCAAGGTCGACCCGGGCGAGACGGCCACGCAGGCCGCCTTCCGCGAATTGTCCGAGGAACTGGGCATCGACCTGCCGCAGTCGGCGTTGCTCGGACAACTCGATGACTATCCCACACGGTCCGGTTTCAGGATCACGCCCTTCGTGCTTTGGGCTGGCGCAGGTGTCACCATCACGCCAGAGCCGACCGAAGTTGCCGAGGTGCACCATATCCCCTTCGCAGAACTCGACAGCGATGCCATCCCGCTCTTCGCACCCGGGGAAACGGAAGACCGCCCTGTCCTCTACTCGAATTTCCCCGCACTCGGCACGCAGATGTACTCTCCCACCGCGTCGATCATTTACCAGTTCCGCGAGGCCGCCCTGCACGGCCGACGCACCCGCGTCTCTCATTTTGATCAACCGCGGTTTGCCTGGCGCTGACGCTTCCCATCAGGATGACCGGCAGCTACGGTCGTGCCGATAGCGAAAGGCCCGCCGCATGACAGCAACCACCATTCTCCGCGCCCGCAAGATCATCACGATGAACGCGTACCGGCCCGAGGCGACGCATGTCGCCATCCGCGACGGGCGCATTCTGGGCGTCGGCACACCCGAAGACCTTTCCGGCTGGGGACCCGCAACGACCGATGATCGTTTCGCCGATCACGTGCTGATGCCGGGGTTCGTGGAAGGTCATTGCCACGCCAAGGAAGGCGGCATGTGGGATTATCCGTTCGTCGGATACCTCGATCGTCGCGACCCGGATGGTGGTTTGTGGGAGGGCGCCGACAGCATGGCGAAGGTGGTCGATCGTCTGTCCTCGATCGAGCGCGCTATGCCCGAAGGCAAGACCCTGTTCGCCTGGGGCTTCGATCCGATCTATTTCGACGGTGCCCGCATGACGCTGGCCGACATCGACAGCGTTTCGAAGACCCGGGAAATCGTCATCCTCCACTCCAACGGCCACGTCATCAACGTGAATTCCGCGGTGCTTGAGAAGGCCGGGATCTCCCGCGAAACCAACGTCGATGGCGTCGTCAAGGATGCCCGGGGCAACCCGACCGGAGAGCTTGCCGAACAGGCCGCCAAGTACATGGCCTACCGCGTCACCGGAGATCCGTTCTTCAAGGGGATTTCCGAACATGACCTGATCCGCTTCGGCCAGGCTTGTGCCAATTGCGGTGTGACCACGGCGACGGATCTGTTCGCGACCTTCACGGACGAGGCGCTGGCGGCTTATTCCTCTGCCAGCAAGCGCGATGGGTATCCGATCCGGGTCATGCCGGCGATGAACACGCTGGACCGTTCGCCCGCCGAAGGGATCGACCTGCTCAACGCCGCGAAGAAGCACAACAATCCGAAGCTGATCTATCAGCTCGTCAAGGTCATGACCGATGGGTCGATCCAGGGCATGTCGGCGCGGATGAAGTGGCCAGGCTACTACAGCGGCATCCCGAATGGTGTCTGGAACGCGGCGCCCGAGCAGCTGGTCGAGACCGTCCGCGCCTATCACCAGGGCGGCGCCCACATCCACATGCATGTCAATGGCGACGAAGCCTCGGAGCTGATGATCGACGCGCTGGAAGATGCGTTGACGCAGCATCCGCGCCGCGACCACCGCCACACGTTGCAGCATTGCCAGATGGCTGACGAGTCGCAGTTCCGGCGGATGGCGGCCCTTGGGATCTGCTCAAACTTGTTTGCCAACCACATCTATTACTGGGGCGATCAGCACCGGGACATCACGATGGGGCCGGATCGGGCGGCTCGGATGGACGCCTGCGCGACCGCGCTGCGGCTGGGCGTGCACTTCGCCATCCACTCGGATGCGCCGGTGACCCCGCTTGCACCGCTGTTCACCGCCTGGTGTGCCGTGAACCGGCTGACGGCGTCGCGTAAGGTACTGGGACCGCGCGAGAAAATCTCGGTCGAGGATGCGCTTTATGCCATCACATTAGGCGCGGCCTACACGCTGAAGATGGATCACCTCGTCGGGTCGATCGAACCGGGAAAATGGGCCGACTTCGCGGTTTTAGAGCAGGACCCGACGGACGTCGCGCCCGAAGAGTTAAAGGATATCCCCGTCTGGGGCACGATCACCGCAGGACAGGCCACGCCCGCGGCGGGTCGTGGATGAGCCCGATGAAATGACGCAGCAAGCAGCGACCTCTCAGGGTGCGGTACGCACCAACCAATGTATACCCCGCCAGGCCCAGCCGGGCGACGCCCGATATCGCGGCTTTGAATTTTGCAAACCAAAGGAACTTTGCGGCCGTCCTCTCAGGCTCGGGCGTTACCCAAGCGCGTTCGAGCGTTGTTTGTGGCTTCAGCTAGGAACACCGAGGTTCCTTCGGGTGCCCTCTGAATTCTGTTCTGTGACCATAGGTGCCGACGCCACGACACGGCGCTTGCACATGCATTGCAGCGATGCATGAAACACTTGATCCCCGCCCCTTCACGGTCATCGCCGGGTTCCTGGGCGCGGGCAAGACGACCTTGGTTAACCGCATCCTCACCCGATCCTCGGGCACCCGTTTCGCCGTCATGGTCAACGACTTCGGCGCCATCAACATCGATGCGGGGTTGATCGCCTCGCATGACGGGCAGACCATTGCCCTGACGAACGGCTGCGTCTGTTGCACGATGTCCGATGGCTTCATCCAGGCCATGCTCCGGCTGATGGCGACACCGCAGGCCTTCGACCACGTCGTCATCGAAGCCTCCGGCGTTGCCGAGCCATCGAAGATCATGGACTTCGCGCGCCTGGACCCGCTGTTGGATCCGGACGCGGTTGTCACGCTGGTCGATGCCGAGACGCTCATCGATCGCCTCGCCGACCCCAAGATTAGCGCCATCGTCACGGCTCAGATCCGTCAGGCCGATATTCTGCTCCTCACCAAATCAGACCTTGCCGATCCCGACGCGGCCGAGGCGCAGCTGGCACGGATCCATCCTCTAGCCAAGGGGATCCGCGCCAGCCATGGCAACGTGCCGCTCGAACTGGTGCTCGGCACGGGTCTGTGGAGTCCGAAATCCAGCGCGGACAACCCTGCGCTCGACCTTCCGTTCCACACCCTCACGCTGCGCTGCGACCGTCCCATCGCGCATCGGAGATTCGCCGACTGGGGGGCTGCGCTTCCACAACATATCCTCCGGGGAAAGGGTGTTGCCGTTTTTGATGATCAGCGCACGATGCTGTGGCAGCGCGTCGGCATACGCAACACGTTGACCCCGGCAGCGTCCTCCGCCGATCCCTCCGAAATCGTTCTGATCGGGACCGAGCCGATCGACATCGCACCGCTCGGGTAGTGTGCCCGCCCCGCGCTCCGAATTGCTCCAGATTGGAACAGGTCGAGTCTGCGTTGTTATCAATGCGGTATCAAAGGACTACGTATGTACCACCTTTGCGGCATCAAATCGGTATGGCTGAAAAGTCAGCGCCAAAGATCGCTAAGCCAGCGGAGAGATCGCGTCGTCCCCAACCAAATGGCAGGCCACACGCTGGCCGGAGCCGACCGTGCGCAGCGGTGGCGGAGTATCGCGGCACCGTGCCTCGGCGACGGGACAACGCGACGCGAACCGGCACCCTTTTGGCGGGTTGATCGGGTCGGGCGGATCGCCTTCGATCACGATGCGCTTCGAACGCGTCTTCTGGACCGAAGGCACGGCTGAAAGCAGCGCCCGTGTGTAAGGATGCAGCGGATTATTGAACAATTCCAATCGACTGGAGTGCTCGATCACCTGGCCCAGGTACATGACCGCGATGTGGTCGCACATGTGCTGGACGACACCCAGATCATGGCTGATAAACAGATAGGTCAGGCCGCGCTCGGCCTGCAACTGTCTGAGAAGGTTCAGAATCTGCGCCTGCACGGCGACATCCAGGGCCGAGACCGGCTCGTCGCAGATGATCAGGTCGGGCTCCGGCGCCAAGGCGCGCGCGATCCCGAGTCGCTGGCGCTGCCCACCGGAAAACTGGTGCGGAAACAAGCGTTGCTGCTCTTTGCGCAGACCGACCGCTGCGAACAACTCATCGATCAGCGGAGTTTGATCCCCAGATGCCATATTCTTCAATGATTTCAGAGGCTCGGCTACCACGTCCCCGGCGCGCAGCCGCGGATTCAGGCTCGAGTACGGGTCCTGAAAAATGAACTGAAACCGGCTGCGGGCGGCGCGAAGGGCATCACCGTCGAGCGTCAGCATATCTTCGCCGCTCAACGAGACCGTGCCGGAATAGCTCTCGACCAGCCGCGCGATGGCAAGCGCTGTCGTCGTCTTGCCAGAGCCGGATTCTCCAACGATCGCAAGGGTTTCACCACGTTTCACGTCGAAGGACACACCATCCACGGCATAGAGATACCGGCGTGCATCGAATACCGAAGCCCGCTTCACCGGGAAGCGGACTTTCAGATCCCGCACGCTCAGCAGCGTGTCACTCATGCGATCGTCTCCGCATGCCAACACGCCACGCGCTGCGTGCCCATCATGACGTCCTGTGGCCGTCCGGATTGACACTGATCCGAGGCATGAGCACAGCGTTCGGCGAACAGACAGTTGTCCTGACCGAACGTCTTCAAGGACGGCACAATTCCGGGAATCTCAGTCAGTTGCGGGCGCTCGTCGGTCAGTGTTTCGGTCAGATGCGGGACGCACGAGATCAGTCCGCGCGTATAGGGATGGCGCGGCGTGGCGATCACGTCGGCGACGGGACCATCCTCGACCCGGCGGCCCGCATACATCACGATCATCCGCTCGGCCATTTCCGCGACGACGCCCATGTCGTGGGTGATCAGGATCATCGCCGTCCCGGTCTGCTCCCGAAGTTCGTGCAACAGATCGAAAATCTGCGCTTGAACCGTGACATCCAGTGCTGTGGTAGGCTCGTCGGCGATCAGGATCTTTGGGCGGCAGGCAAGTGCAATCGCGATCATCACGCGCTGGCGCTGTCCACCTGACATCTGGTGCGGATACGCCTCGGCCCGCGTCCGTGCATTCGGAATTCCAACGGCGTCGAGCAAGTCGACCGCCTGCGCCCATGCTGCCTTGTCGCCAAGGCCCTGGTGGCGGCGCAGCACCTCGGCGATCTGCTCGCCGACCGTGTAGACCGGATTCAGCGAGGTCATCGGTTCCTGAAAGATCATCGAAATCTCGTTGCCGCGCAGCGACCGCATCCGCGTCTCGTTGGCTTGCGCAAGGTCCTCATCCGCAAAGAGAATTTGCCCGGCGGCGACGCGCCCGACCGGGTGTGGAACCAACCCCATCAATGCAAGCGCGGTCATGGATTTCCCGCAGCCGGATTCGCCGACAATGGCGAGGTTCTCGCCTTCATCCAGAGTGAACGAGACATCGTCGATCACCGGGAAGATCCCATCCCGGGTCTTCAACTCGACGCGCAGGTTTTGGACGCTCAGAAGCGGCATCACCGCTGCCTCAGCTTCGGGTTCAGCGCATCGTTCAACCCATCCCCGACCAGAGAGATCGCCAGCACGGTGACGAAAATCGCCAGCCCGGGGATCGTTACAGTCCACTGCGCGTCCAGAATATATTGCCGGTTTGAGCCGATGATCTGACCCCAACTCACGACGTTGGGATCGGTCAGGCCCAAGAAGCTCAACCCAGCCTCGAACAGGATCGCGGTTCCCACCATCAGGGCCGCCTGAACGATAATCGGTGGTGCGGCGTTTGGCAGGATCACACCGAACATCAGCTTCAGATTTCCAGCGCCTGCCGATCGCGAAGCCATGACATATTCAAGCTCGCGGATGCGCAGGAACTCGGCCCGCGTGATGCGCGCCACTGCTGTCCACGACACGGCGCCAATTGCGATGGTGACGGTGACCAACGAGGCTCCGAACAATGCCACGATCACCATCGAGAACAACAGCGTCGGCAGCACCTGGAAGAACTCGGTGAAGCGCATCAGTACTTCCTCGACCCAGCCACGGTAGAACCCCGCCAGCGCACCGATCGTGATGCCGATGAAGACCGACATGAACGCAGCAGCCAGCCCGATGGTCAGCGAGACCTGCGCGCCGTGTACGATCATCGCGGCGAGGTCGCGGCCCAGGTAATCCGTGCCGAAGATGTATCCTTCCTCGCCCGGCGGTGAGAACGGCGCCCAAACCATGTCGAACGGATCATTCGGATAGACGAACGGCCCAACGACGGCACCGATCACGATGCAGGTCAGAACCACCAGGGCCACCACGGCGGCATGGTTCTTCATAAACATCTGAACCGTCTCGGCCAGCGGAGAGGAGGCGCGTTCCGCCGGTTGTGTCTGGTCGCTCATGCGGCTCCCCTCATGCCGAGCCCGTTCGGATGCGCGGGTCGATCGTCCTGAGCACCAAATCAGTGATCAGGTTCACCACGATCACCACCAAGGCCGAGAAGAACAGGATACCCAGGATCACCGGCGTATCCCGCGCGATGATCGCCTGCAGCGCCAGAGTGCCGAGGCCGGGCCAGGAGAACACCGTCTCGACCAGGACCGCGCCAGACACGACCGCCGAGAACTGCAACCCCGCCAGCGTCACCACCGGTGACAGCGCGTTCTTCAGCCCGTGCTTGTAGACGATCTGCCGGTCCGACAACCCCTTGGCCTTCGCCGTGCGAATGTAGTCAGACCCCAGCACCTCGAGCATCGCGGCCCGGCAAAGCCGCGAATACAGCGCCAGGAAGATCGACGCGAGCGTGAAGGCAGGCAGCACCAGATGGTGCAGCACATCGACGACTTGTGTGAAGAAACTCGGGTCTTCCAGCGTCACGTCCCGCATCCCGGCGACCGGGAACAGCGGGACCAGCAGAGAGAACGCAATCAGCAGCAGAATGCCGGTCCAGAACACCGGTGCCGAATAGCCGAACAGCGCGAACAGGGTCACAAAGTGGCTCGAGATCCCGTTCGGGTTCCGTGCCGAGATCACGCCCAGCAACACGCCGACAATCAACGCCACGATCTGCGCGGTCAGCACCAGCAGAAGCGTTGCTGGAAGCCGGTCCAGCATTAGCTGCATCACCGGCTGATTGTAGAAGAACGAGTACCCCAGATCGAGCTGGAGGACCTTGCCGACATAGGTGCCAAGCTGGATGATGAACGGCTGATCCAGACCGTATTCGCGCCGGATTGCCTCCATCACCTCGGGATCGGCCCCGCCGGAGGCTTGGGCGATCGTGTCCGCCACATCGCCCGGCGCCAGATACATCATGGTGAAGTTCAGCACGATCACCGCGATCAAAAGTGCCACCGCATAAGCGACACGGATCAGGATCGAGCGGAGAAGGTTCACCGGCGCGCCCTCAGGGCTGTTTGGGCACGGCAGCGGACCGCAGTGCCCGGACCGGTCACGGTTTCAGGTACATGTTGTCGATCGGAGACGACGTGGCCCAGATGCCAAGCGGTGGATTGCCGATCTTGTCGGAATAAACCGTGTGATAGGGCAGCGCGTTGGTCCAGTAGACAGGCAGTTCCTCGGCCACGATCTTCTGGAACTCGGAATACAGTGCCTTGCGTTTCTCAGGATCGCCTTCCTTGCCGGCGGCGGCCAGAATCTCGTCGACCTTCGGGTTGGAATACCCTTGCGTGTTCGACCAGACACCCTTCGCGATGTTGTCCGACACATAGGTCCGGTGCACGCCGATCACCGGGTCGCCCCAGTTGAACACCGTGTCCCAGGACATGTCGAAGTCCATCTTGCCCATCTTGCCAGCCCAGGTCGGGAAATCGGCCGAGGCGACCACCTCGACATCGATGTTCACCTTCTTCAGCGCGGCTTTCACGTATTCGACCTGAGGCTTCACGCCGGGCCAGCCGAAATCGATCGTCAGGCTCATGCGGCTGCCGTCCGTGACCGGGTAGCCAGCTTCGTCCAGCAGGGCAGCGGCCTTGTCCAGATCGAGCGGGTAATCCGGCACATCGGCTTCGTAGAACGGGCTGTCCGGGTGAATCCCGGTCTTCGCATCCGCCGCGGTGCCCAGCATCAGCGCTTTGTGGATGAAGTTCTTATCAACCGCATGGGCGATGGCCTGACGTACGCGAACATCTGCGAGTGGTCCCTTGGTCGTGTTGAAAGCCAGCCAGTCAAGCGGTCCGATCGCGCCATAGCCTTCCGGGGTTACCGTCAGACCATCGACGTTCTTCAGCCGGTTGATGATGCGCGGCAGGCTTTCGAAGGCGCCAAAGGCGACCTCGCCATTCTCGTAGGCAATGGCCCGCGCGGTCGGGTCGGTGATGATCCGCATCACGATCCGGTCGAGATGCGGAAGTCCCTCCATGAAGTAGTCGTCATGACGCTCGAGGATCACGTGCTCGCCGTTCTTGAACTCGACCAGCTTGAACGGGCCGGACCCTACGACATCTGCGTTGTTCCGCGGGTGCTGCTTGGGGTTCTGACCGTCGCCGTAAATGTGCTGCGGGATGATCGCCATCAGTTGCGAGGACATCGCCAGCATCAGCGCAGGGTGCGGCTGGCTCAGCTTCAGGATCGCGGTGTGATCATCGGGCGTCTCGACGCTTTCGACCGGAGCAAACATGCCTTTGAAGGGGTGGTGTTCCTTGATCACATCGACCGAGAACGCAACGTCCTTCGAGGTGATCGGCGCGCCGTCATGGAAAACTGCATTCTTGCGCAGGTTCAGCGTGACGCTCAGCCCGTCCTCGGAAACCTCCCAGCTTTCCGCCAGATAGGGCTGCGGCGTCCAATCCTCATCATAGCGGAGCGGTGCTGCGAAGAGTTGCGCCCCCGGAAAACCGGTGACGATGCCAGACTGCACGGCCGGGTTCAGGTTGCGCGGGTTCGAGCCCATCACGGTGACCAGCGTGCCACCCTTCACGGGCTCCTCGGCCAAGGCGATGGCGCCTGTTGCCAGCATTGTACCGGCGGCCAGCATCGCAAGACCTGACTTGAAGATTGCGTTCATGTTGAGTGCTCCCTGTCGGCGCATCGGGCCGTTGGCCCTCGTTTCAGGGGGTTTCTGATTTTCCCTGAGACCATTCATGCAAGCGTGGCTATGTCTGTCAAAGCATTTCGGACGGATCTGAATCAGACCACGAATTCCGGATCGGTCGGCACCTGCAACGCTGTTGCCAGCGCGTTGGTCTGCGAGGCCAGCATGATGATCGACACCAGTTCGGCATGCTGCGCCTCGGTCATGCCTTTCGCGCGTGCCATCGCCGTGTGGGAGTGCACGCAATACTCGCACCCATTGGCCGTCGAGACGGCGATGTAGATCATCTCGCGCACCACTGGATCGAGTTCTCCGGGTGTGGCCATGACGGCCTTCAATCCCTCCCATGTCCGCTTGAGCAATGGCGGGTCATAGGCGAGCGCCCGCCAGACATTGTTGATGAAGTCGCTGCCGCGCGTGGCGCGGATGTCATCGAACACCGCTTGTGCCTCGGGCGACAGTTCCTCGTCGCTCAACAGTTTCACCGTGGCCACTCTGGTTCCTCCCGCAATCAGGTATCGTATTGATATCGCTCGAAGTCGTCTCGGAATGCGTCGGTCAGTGTCGCGAGCGCCGAGCGTCCCAAGTGCCCGCGCCAGTCCGGATACCGGTTGGCGTTGAACCGCCCGAGCGGCCGTTCGATGCCGAGTGTGCCGCAGATATGGCGCCATCCCTGGTCCATCGCCTCGGCCCGCGCGACGTAGTCCACCAAGACGGCGCCATCTGCGCAAAGCCACTGTTCAAAGGGGGCAAACATCAGGGTTTCATCCAGGAATGCCGGGTCTCGTCGTTGGAACACAGCCTCGATCCAGGCATCCAGCGTCGGCGGATCGGCACCCAGCGCGTCCTGTGCTGCGCGATAATGATAGATTGAGACGACGCGGTCGATGGGATGCCTGACCACCGAGAACGTGAACATCCGGTCCCATGCATCGGCTCCGACATGTTTCCGCACGTCGGCGGCGGTGACATGCGTCTTTTGCAGACCCAGCGCGATCTCGATGCTCGAACCGGCGCATTTGTTGATGTGAATGAAGCGGAACGGCACCCGGGTCGCAACCGGTTCGGTGACCGGCCTGGCCCGAAGCTCGGGGTAATCGGCCTGCGTCATTCGGCGGCTCCGCGCGCGGGACGCCTTGCTGCCAGCATCTCCCGCTTCGTCCCGAATCCAGGTCGGCGCGCCACATCAAACCCTGCCGCTTGCAGCGCCCGACGAACCGCGCCCGCAGCCGAGTAGGTCGCGACCGTTCCACCCGGTTTCGTGCGCGCAAATACCTGAGATATCAGCGTTTCTCCCCAAAGTTCGGGATTCCGCGCCGGCGCGAAGCCGTCCAGAAACCAGGCGTCTGCCATGCCATCCCAGGCCGGAGTCTGGACATTTGCATCGCCGTTGATCACGTGCAGGTGGCAGTCACGTGCATCCATCGACAGATCGCCTCCGCACTCGACCCACTCCGCGATCAAGCCGTCCAGTTCCGGCCAGTTCGCCAGGGCGCGGATCCGCTCGGCCCACGTCATCGGATACAACTCGAACGAGGTAAACGTCAGTTTGCCTGGTGCACCGCTGCGGCGCCAGAGATCCCAGGCCGCGAGGAAATTCAGCCCGGTGCCAAACCCAATCTCGGCGATTGAGAAGTCCTCAACCTGCTGAAATCGCTCGATTAACTGATTGCCATCGAGAAACACGTGGCGGCTTTCGGCCAGCCCGTCGGACCGCGCATAGTATGGATCGTCGAACCGTGTCGAGACCGGCAGGTTCCCGTCCTCCCATCTCAGCTTGGCGTCTGATCGATCTGATGGCATGACCCCAGAATGATCTGCGCACGCGCTGCCCCGCAAGGGGAATTGAAGAGAATGACATGACGCAACCCGACGTTCTGGTGATCGGCGCCGGGATCTTCGGCCTGTCGGTTGCGTGGGCGGCGAAGCGCGCCGGGCTGTCCGTGCAGGTGCTTGAGGCCGTGGCGCCGGGCCATGGCGCAAGCGGCGGCTTGGTCGGGGCGTTGACGCCCCATGCGCCGTCGCGCTGGCGCGACATGATGCGGTTTCAGTTCGAGGCACTGCTAGATCTGCCCGATCACATCGCGCGGCTGGAGGCTGAGACGGGGTTGAGCACGGGTTATCACCGCTCTGGCAGGCTCACGCCGCTGCCGACCGAAAAGGCCCGCGCAGGCGCGGAACGGGATGCTGAGGCAGCGCTGGATGTGTGGGGCGACAGGGCCCGGTTCGAGCTGCTGGAGCGGGTCCCGCGCGAAGCAGACGGCTGGATCCGGCCCGAGGCAGCTCCCTTCGGCCTGGTTCGGGATACCATCTCGGCGCGGGTCGATCCGAGGGCCTATGTTGGCGCTCTGGCCCATGCGCTGGGGGCGGATGTGGTGACTAGCGTTGAGGCCCATAGCATTGATTTCGAACGGAAATCTGTGGTGATGGGGGCAGGTGAGATCAGTGCTGGAGCAATCGTGCTGGCCGCCGGATGGCAGGTCTGGGATCTTCTGGGCGAGGCGGCACCGGGTTTGCGCGGGCAACCGGTCAAGGGGCAGTCGGCGCTGTTCGCGGCCCCTGCCGAGGGTTTGCCGGTCATCTATCAGGACGGGCTCTACATCGTGCCGCATTCCGGCGGGCGGGTCGCCGTTGGCTCGACGTCAGAGAAGCAGTTTGACGATCCCTTTGCCACGGACGCCAAACTGGATGAAGTGATTGAAAAAGCACGCACTATCTGCCCGGCGCTGAAAGACGCGCGGGTGCTGGAGCGTTGGGCCGGGCTGCGCCCCAAGCCTCCGGGCCGAGAGCCGGTCGTTGGACCTATGCCAAACCATCCGGGGATCTGGTTGGCCGCAGGCGGTTTCAAGATCAGCTTCGGGATTGCCCACGCCGTGGGAGATGTTGTGGTGGATGGGCTGCTTGGCACAATGGCGAAACGGCAGTTGCCGGAGAGCTTCGACCCATCCAGCAGAGCCTTCGCGACGTGATTTCGCCGAGGATTAACCTCGTGACTTTCTTCACGTAATTTTCCGTTAACCGGATTTTGGCGGGCTCTTGGGGCAATGTGTCCCGGCCTTGAGCCGGGACCGCTGATGCGGTTTGCGGGCGGTCCCGGGTCTGCGGAGCAGCATGTCATGCTGCACCGCGCACGGGACAGCGCGGCGCTTTCGATTGCACCCGCCGGGCTTGATCCCGCCGCGATCCCATGCCCCAAATCGGGACGCGTTTTGGGGCGAGGGTGCGTGCGATGAGTGAGGAACAGGCGTTCAGCGAGGCCGACCGCGCCGCCGCCTAAGACTTCGCCCATCAGATGATCGCACAGGCGAAGCCAGAGCATAGCCAACTTCTGAATCTCAACTCAATCGTTCCCGATAGCAAACCCCGTGCGCTGACCACCTTGCCAGCGGTGACGCCGGTTCGGTGAGCCGCAGCGCCCGACTCTGAGAGGGCACCCCAAAGCTGACGCGATGCGAAGGTGGCGCGGTTCTTGCCGCCGATCCCAAATGCCTTAAGGCATCGGCTAAAGATGTCGGGCGGACTGGAAAAATGGCCGGTTTTCGGATAACATAATCCCCGCGGGAGACAAGCACGCCGCAGGGTTTATCCCGTGCAATAACTGGCTTCTCCGGATCGAGGCACCCTGCTGCGAGGCAGGAGGTTTGCCATGAAGGTCAGAGACATCCTGAGAAAGAAGGGCGGTGCCGTTGAGACGGTGCGACCGGGCGAGACGGTCTCGGCGCTTTGCAAGCGTCTGCGCAATGCGCGGATCGGGGCTTTGATCGTCAGCCAGGACGGTACGCAGATGGAGGGCATCGTCTCGGAGCGTGACGTCGTCGCCTGCATCGCCGAACATGGCGCCCGTGCCACGACAATGACGCTGGCGGACATCATGACGACCCGGGTCACGACCTGTTCGGAAGACGACAACCTATCGCAGATCGCCCGGAAGATGACGGAACAGCGGTTCCGCCACATCCCGGTGATGAAGGGTGGGCGCCTGACCCGCGTCGTCAGCATCGGCGACATCGTTCAGAACCGCCTGGAGGAAGTCGAACTGGAAGCCGGTGTCCTGCGCGATATCGCGCTGGTCAGTCACTGACACCACAGAGAGTACAGAGACCACAGACACAGGAGGCAGACATGCCTGTAATTGCCATGACGCGTGAGATGGGAAGCCGCGGCAAGGACGTCGCATTGGGTGTGGCGGAGCGCCTGGGGCTCGAGATCGTCCACCACGAGATCGTCGAGCAGTCGGTTGCACGCAAGATGCGGCTGACAGAGGGCTCGGTGCATCGGTTCCTGGAAGGCGAGGCGTCACTCTGGGAGCGTTGGAAGATCGATGGGCGCCGGTTGTCGCGCTACACGACCGAGGAGATTCTCGAAATCGCGTTGAGTGGGAACGTGATCATTCGTGGCTGGGGTGCTGCCCAGCTTCTGGCCTCGGTGCCGCATGTGGTGGGCGTGCGGGTCTGCGCGCCGATGAGCGCCCGTGTGACCGAGATGGTGCGCAGGCTGGACGACGTTTCATCGGATGCCGCGCGGGACGAGATCGAGCGCAGCGATGCCGCCCATGACCGGATCATCCGCAATCACTTCGAGATCGATTGGAGGGACCCGGCCGCCTATGCAATGACGCTGAACACGCAGGCGGTCCCGATCGATGTCTGCGTCGACTGCATCTGCGAACTGGCGGCTGCTCCGATCTGTGCGGAGACGCCGGAGTCCGTCGGGGCGTTGTCGGACATTCTGGTAACCGAACGCGTCCGGACGGCGATCGAGGAGCGTGGAAAGCTTGGCCCGCTGAACAGCTCACTCGAAATCGTGACGCGCGGTGGCGAGGTTACGCTGAGCTGCGTCGTGTCGGTCAGCACCGATGTCGACGCATTGATCGACATGGTGCGCGCGGTGAAGGGCGTCAAATCGGTCAAGAACGAGATCAAGTCGTTGCCGCACACCTACGCGACGTTCGGTGCGTAGCCAATTTTGGCGGGGCCGTGATCCGGCGGCGGCCCCGGCCTGATATCGTCTTAAGTCTTGGCCGGGTCGGGCATTTTGGCGGCCATCGCGTCCTGGGCGGCGTGGGCTGCACCCTCGGCGACGGCCTGTTTCTGCTCGGGCGAAAGCTCGGTATCGCTGTCCAGCCCGGGGATGGCGATGCGCACCTCGCGGCGGGCGAATTCGATGCCGTTCTCCTCGAACGCCTTCTTGACGCGGTTGTAGATCTCCTTGCGCAGAACAAACTGACGCCCCGGCTTGGCCATGAACTTGCCGCGGATGATCATCCCGACATCGTCGAAGTCGAAGACGCCCTGGGACTTGAACGGCTGGAGCAGATCCTCGGCGAACTCCGGCACCTCCATCATCTCCTTGCCGATCGTCTTGAAGATCTTCTTCACCTTGTTGGGGTCGGTGTCGAACGGGACGGTGAACTTGAGCTTCATGATGACCCAGTCGCGGGAGTAGTTGGTGAGCTTGGGGATCTCTCCATACGGGATCGTGTGGACCGGGCCCTTGTGGTGGCGCAGCTGCATCGAGCGGATCGAGATTTTCTCGACCGTGCCGACGGTGCCTTCGACATCGACGAACTCGCCGGTTCGGAAGGCGTCATCGACCAGGAAGAATATGCCCGAGACGACATCGGTCACCAGTTTCTGCGCACCGAATCCGATGGCGAGGCCAACGATCCCGGCGCCTGCCAGCAGTGGCGTGGTGTCGATGCCGATATTGCTGAGCGCGAGCAGGGCGAACAGGACCGCGATCGCGACCTTGAGCACGCCCAGCACAAGTGGCAGCACAGTCGACATGCGCGAGCCACCGGCACCGCCGCCTTCGCCACCGCCCGGTTCCTCGGAATTCATGTCGATACCCGCAGCCGTGTGCTCGGCGGCCAGCTTGCGATTGATCCAGAGCGAGACGAGCTCCCAGACCAAGTAGCCGGTCAGCAGAATGAACAGGATCTCGATCAGGCGCCCCGCGACCTGTGCACCGACGCCGGATTCCGCAAGACGTGCGAGGTCGAGGCCCCAGAGCCGGGTGATGCCCACCAGCACAATCGCTGTGATCAGCACGCGGCCGACGCGAATGAAGCTGCGCTTGGTCGAATGGTGAGCCTGTTCCGCGAGCGCGCCCTCGCCCGACATTGGCGGCACGAGATGGCGTACCAGACCGCGCACGATGGTATCGAATGTCGGTGCGAAGATGATGATGATCATCGTCGCGATCGCGGGCGCGACGAGGCCATAGAGACGCTGCGAGGACAGAGCTTCGATGACAACCCAACTCACCACGATCACGGCGAGCGCCAGCCAGGGGTAGGCATTCGCAACCCAGCGTTCCGAACGCGTGACGTCCTCGTCCTTGCCGAGGAACATCATTTTCAACCCGTCCTGTGACCGCACGGTCGCGTTGATCAGCACCGCAAACGCGGCGAGATTCAGCCAAAAGCCCAGACGGAGTTGACCCATCGCCACGCCGTGGCTGGCCAGGAAGGGGATTATGAAGCTCATGAAGCCCCAGATCACCATCACGATCGTGAACTGGCGGTAGAGGAACTTGGCGGTCCAATCGTCGGTGTGCACGATGCGAAGCTGCGGCTGGTTCGGAGCTACGAGGAACCGGTTCAGCGTGCGCATCATGCGGGGCAGGATGATCACCCAGAAGACGAAGTATGCCGCGATCTGAGCATCCGGGAAGCTGCGCGTGCCGTCCGGGGTCACCGGCGCATCCGAGGACAGCAACATCCTGATCGCCTGTTTTGTGACAATGTAGAAGACCACCAGGCCGACGGCGTCCAGGAAAACACGCCGGAGCAACAATCCCAGCGTGGCGCCGAGCCCGTCCGGTGTCTCGTTCTGGATCCGTCGCCGCCAGGGTTTGGCGATCTGGTCGATGATCCATTCTGCGGCAAGACCGATTGCGATGGCGACAAGCGTCAAGCCGACGAGCAGCCCGACGCCATCCCAGCCGCGCGGCGCGTGGAAACGTGAGAAGCCTTGGCTGATCCCTCCCGGCAGGTCCGGCACACGGGAAATCGACTGGCCGATGTTGGTCACAACGTCGGTCGCGATCGTCTGCGCCGATTCGATCACCGAGCGTTGGTTCATGTCCTTTGCTTGGCGCTCGGCGGCCACCGCATCGAGCCGCTCGAGCAGAAGCGCGCGGACATCCGCATCCGAGAGCTGTGCTACGAGCCCGCGCACCGCCTCGGGCGTCAGCGGATCTGGCAGGACAATCGGTTCGGGCGCCTCGTCCACGGTGGTCGTTGGCAATTGTGCCCAGGATACCGATGCTGCGAGCGCGAGCATCGTGAAGACGGCAAATATCAGACCGTTGCGAAACATGAGATCGGCTCCTGGGATGATTTCCCCGCTTTGGACATTTGCGCAGAATGGTTCGCTGTCAAGCGACACGGGCGTTCCGTGTGGCACACGGCAACGCGGAATTAACCACGCTGGCGTAGGGCTGCATTGTGTCAGGCCAGTATGGTCCGGCGGCCCCGAGACGAAGCTGGAAGGCCATTCGTATGTCGCCCTATGCCGAACGTCCCCCCAGGAACTTCTGGAAGACGGGGATTCCGCGCACTGAAATCGGCAACATCCGCGATCTGTATCATCGCAAGTTCGAAATCTCGGCGAGTGACCGGATCGCGACCGCAGGCTCGTGTTTCGCTCAGCACATCACGGCGCGCCTGCGGGCTTCGGGCTATGACGTCATGGACATGGAACCGCCGCCGCCATGGCTGCCGGAAGGGGTTCTGCGTGACCATGGCTACGGTCTTTTCTCGGCGCGCTACGGCAACATCTACACGGCGCGGCAATTGCTTCAGCTGGCACGCGAAAGTTTCGGTGAGGCGACCCCGGCCCGCACCGTCTGGGACCGGAAGGGCCGATACTACGATTCCCAGCGCCCTGCAGTGGATCCGCGTGGTCTGGATAGCGCGGACGAGGTTCTGGCGCTGCGGCTGGAACATCTTCGGCAGGTTCGTCGGATGTTCGCGAACATGGATGTCTTCGTCTTCACGCTGGGCCTGACCGAGGCATGGATGTCATCGGACGGGTCGACGGTCTATCCCACCGCACCGGGGACGATCGCCGGGAAGTTCAACGCCTCGGACTACGTCTTCCACAACTTCACGTTCGACGAGATCGTATCGGATCTGGAAGCGTTTCGGGATCTTGTAGGGCAGAGCAACCCGGATTTTCGCATGATCCTGACCGTGTCACCGGTTCCGCTGACCGCGACTGCAACGGATGATCATGTGTTGTCGGCGTCGACCTATTCGAAATCCGTTCTGCGCGCTGTGGCCGGGCACATGGCGTCAAAGCATGAGAGCATCGAGTACTTCCCATCGTTCGAGTTGATTTCCAGCCACGTCGCGCGGGGCAAGTTCTTCAACGAGAACCTGCGGACGGTGAACACCGAGGGCGTCGAGGCCGCGATGCGGATGTTCCTGCAACAGCATCCGGTCCTCGACAAGCATCGCGCGCGCGCCTTCGATCAAACCGAACGCATCGCAGACCCGCTGGATGAAGAGACCCGGTGCGAGGACGAATTGCTGGAGGCCTTTGCGAAATGACTGGCACGACACGGGTCTGCGTTCTGGGAAATTCGCATCTGGCTTCGATGAAGTCAGGCTGGGATCAGGTTTCGGACCATGTGGACGGTTATGAACTGACGTTCTTTGGTGCTCCGAAAGCCATGATGGACGATCTTGTTCTGGAAGGCCGTTTTCTCGTCCCGCAGACTGACAAGCTGAAGGCCAAGCTGCGGATTTTCTCCGAAGGTTCGGACAAGGTCGATCTCAAACGGTTCGATGCGTTTATCGTCGTTGGCCTGCAGTTCGGACCGCGACGGATTGCGCAACTCTATCGCAGCCATCGGTCGATGGCGTTCGAGTGGCGCGAACCGCTGCGAGAGCTGTCGCCGATGGCCGAGAAGGACGAGCCCGTCACGGCGATCTCGGAAAGGCTGTTCTCCGAGGCGCTGGTCTCCGGTCTGACGGACACGATGGCGGTGCGTCTGATCGAGAACATCCAGTCGGTGACCGAGCGGCCGGTCTATCTGGTGTCAGCCCCGTTCTTCTCTGAACTGGCATTGGAGACCGGCGATTGGGATACGGTGATCGGCGCGGGCGATGTCTCGCGGCTGGCCCAGCGGTACCGGAAGTTCGTGCGCCACGCGGTTCCCGGGGACGTGACGCTGATCCTGCCGCCGAACCGGATGATCCGCCATGGCTTCTTCACGGCGAAGGAATTTGCGGTGCCCGCGCTTGACGACGGATTCCAGGATCTGGTCCACGCGAACGCGGATTACGGCGCGGCGATGTTGCGGACGGTTCTGGCCAACATGCGCAAGGCCGCGTTGACGCAAAAGGATGCCCAGGCCGCCTGATCCGGTGTCAGGTGCCGAACGCTCCGAGAATTCCGCCGATCACGGTACAGGCGGCCGCGGCGTAACCGCAATCGATGGCCCAAAGGGCTTTCGGGCGGTCCGAGAACGCATAGTTCGTCATGATCCAGGGCGCGGTCATGAAGGCGCCGATGCCCAGCCCGCTGATCAGGCCTCCGCTGAAACTGTCGATCCCGGACATCGCGAAGACGTGCCGCATCATGCCTGCTGTCATCAGGGCTGCGGCAAAGGCGATCACGAACGTCATCGGGTTCTGCGAGGCTTTGACGTCTTCTTCCGTCATTCCCACGGCCGTCATCCAGGGCTTCGCGAGGATCATGTACCAGGCCGCCCCGGTCGCAAATCCGCCGGCTGCTGCCAGCAATACGGCTAGAAGTCCCACTTTTGCCTCCCTGGTCTTCAGCCGGGCAAAGCGACGGATGCCGCCGCGCGGCTCATGCAGTCCACAGTGCGGGATCCATCCATGGATCCGGCAGCGCCAAACGCCCCGCACTTGTCGGCATATTCGCCGATAGTTCCAACGATTGCCAGGCATCCGCCCATTCGGCAGGAATGTCGTATGGCGCCAGAACCTGCCGCTCGGGCTGGAAGCCGAAGCGCCCATAGTAGTTTGGATCGCCCAGCACGAAGACGCGGCCGATGTCGGACATCTTTAGCCGATCGAGCGCTGCGCGGACGATCGCTGTGCCAACACCTTGTTTTTGAAAGGCCGGTATGACGCCGAGCGGTGCGAGAAGAGCGTCCTTGCGTGCATCCTTCCGCGCGTCGCCTTGCACGTCGCAAAAGGTGAAGAGCACATGCGCCACGAGAGTGTCGCCATCGCACGCGATCAGGGAGAGCACGTCGGCGTCGCCCTCGATCAGTGCCGAAACCGCGGGTCTCAGCTCTTCGTCAGGGAATGCCTGCGGGTAGAGCGCAAGAATGTCGCCGGTCTCATTCGGGCGCGATTCTCGGATGGTAACGGTCGCCGTCAAACGAGGGTCCTATGTCGTTGCACTGTTGGTTTCCGGGCCGGGGATCACGATTTTCCCACCCCGTTCCGAATTTGGAGCGTACCGAACTTTGGACATCATGCGAGCGCGTGTCCCGGCCACTGACCTGATGCCACCCCCGAACTTAGAGCATTTCTCAGCCAATCTGAATCAGATTGGCGTCGCAAAAATAAGAAAAATAAGACTTGGAGCACGCGATCCGATGCAATTAGGTCAATCAGTGCTCTAGAGCTTGAGCAACACCTTCCCCGAATGCTTGCCGCCCTCCATCAGGTCGTGTGCCGCAACGACGTCGTCGAACCCGAAGACATGCTGCGTGACAGTCTGGAGTTTGCCCGCCGAGAACAGCGGCCAGACCCGGTCCCTCAGGTCGGCGGCGACGCCTGCCTTGAACTCGGGTGGCCGTGGGCGCAGCGCGGCGCCGGTCAGGCTGACGCGTTTCACGAGAAACGGGATCAGGCTGATTTCGGCCTTGTGGCCCTGATCGAAGGCAAGCTGGATGATGCGCGTATCCATCTTGGTGCATTTCAGGTTCCGCGCGGTGTAGTCACCGCCCATAAAGTCGACGATGATGTCGGCACCCCCGGCCTCGGCCAAGACATCGACGAAATCGAGCTCGCGGTAGTTGATCACCTGATCGGCACCCATGCGAGCCGCCATCGCACGGCTGGCGTCTGATCCGGCGGTCGTGAACACGCGCTGGCCAAAGGCTTTGCCGAGTTGCACGGCGGTCGACCCGATGCCGCCGCCACCGCCATGCACCAGCATCGTGCCGCCCTCGGGCACATCGTGGCCGAACCAGACATTGGACCAGACTGTGAAGAAGGTCTCGCACAGCCCGGCCGCATCAATCAGGTCAACCCCGTCCGGGATCGGTAAACACTGGCCTGCGGGCACCGAGACGTATTCCGCGTAGCCGCCTCCATTGGTGAGCGCGCAGACCGGGTCGCCGACCGCAAACCCTGAGCCGCCAGTGCCAAGCTCTGCCACATGGCCGGATACCTCGAGCCCCATCAGGTCCGACGCGCCCGGGGGCGGTGGGTAGTTGCCCCTGCGTTGTTTCAGGTCCGGGCCGTTGACGCCCGCAGCCGCGACCTTGATCAGAATCTCTCCGGGTTTGGCACTGGGCGCAGGGCGCGTCCGTACGGCCATGACATCCGGCGCGCCGCCAGCACCGTGTTCAATCACCCGCATGTCGGTCATCCGTGTCTCCTGTCAGGTCGCTTCGATCTTTGCGCCGAAGCGTTTCAGGCTTTCAGTCAGGCGTTCGGGTCGCTCCAACGGGATCAGGTGCCCGCAATCGTCCCAGTCCTCGCGCTCGCAATCGGGCATCGCCGCGCACCATTTGTCGACAATGTCGGTGTCCAGAAACACCCGGTCGCAATGGCCGGTGATGTTGAGCACCGGCAGGGTCAGCGAATCCCATTGAAACGCCCAGTCGGCCTGGTTCGAGTGGCTCATCAGGTTGAAATGCGGGTGTTCGTCGGTCAGCGGGGCAAGCTTGAACGGCAGCATGTTCGGCTTCATCTTCTCGAGGAATTCGGGGTTCACCAGCATCGGGAAGGTCGCGGCCATCATGACACCGACGCCGGTTTTGCCCGCAAACATGCCAAGCACGTCATTGACCCAGGCAATGCGCGGCCCGATTTCCCGGATCGTGTTGAGGAACACCAATCCGGCGGCGTCCACCCCGTCGCGGATCGCCTGAGCCGCGAAGAGCCCGCCGATGGACAGGCCGACCAAGATGGGTTTGCTCGGGGCGAGATCCTGGCACAGCCGGACCGCGTCCTCGACGATCAATTTTGGCGTGAGTGCCGTGCCAGGCTCGTAGGTCGAGTGGTCCTGGCCCCGAAAATTATAGCTGAGCGTGCCGAAGCCTGCGGCGCGCAGTCCGTCGCACACCGTGTTCTCCCAGTGGTCGGTCGTGCCTGTCAGTGCGTTGACGAAGACGAATGTCGGTGCGTCGTCCCGCGCTGGCGGCGTGTGCAGATAATAGAGGCTATTGGCATCGTCGAGCGCAAGCTGTGCCATGGCAACGTTCCTTCGTCCGGCGGTTTGGATCAGGCGCGCGCGCTGTGGGCTCCGTCGGAGAGCGCGCGGACGAAATCCAGCACATCCGCCGGCGCTTTGCCATCGCCGATCTGATCGACGATGGCGGAGCCAACGACGACGCCATCCGCGATGCGTGCGATTTCGGCGGCACGTTCGGGGGTCTTGACGCCGAAACCCACGCAGACTGGCAGGTTCGAGGCGGCCTTGATGCGCGCAACCTCGGGCCCGACGTCGGCGGCCTGGGCCTCGGCCGCGCCGGTGATCCCGGTGATCGAGACATAGTAGACGAAGCCCGAGGTGTTCTGCAGCACGGCGGGCAGGCGCCGGTCATCGGTGGTCGGCGTTGCGAGCCGGATGAAGTGCAGACCCGCAGCGACGGTCGGAAGGCAAAGCTCGTCATCTTCCTCGGGTGGCAGGTCGACCACGATCAGCCCGTCGATCCCGGCATCTTTCGCGGCGGCCAGAAACGCATCCACGCCCATCGAGTAGATCGGGTTGTAATAGCCCATCAGGATGATCGGCGTCGTGTCGTCGCCGGTGCGGAACTGGCGTGCCATATCCAGCGTCTGGATCAGCGTCATCCCATCTTCCAGCGCACGTTGCCCGGCAAGCTGGATCGACGGTCCATCTGCCATCGGATCGGTGAAGGGCAAGCCAAGCTCGATCACGTCGACGCCGGCTGCTGGCAGGCCCTTCATGATCTCGAGCGCTGTGTCGAAGTTCGGATCCCCACCCATGATGTAGGAGACGAACGCGGCCTTGTTGTTGGCTTTCAGGCGTTCGAACGTATTGTCGATCCGTGACATCGGTCCCCCTTGGCAGCGGGTGGAGGATCAACTCCACCCCACGCGTCAGTCGTCTTTGCGGTAGAATTTCTTGTCGCGCGGTTTGCCGTCCCAGCCGGTCTTGCGCGGCGGACGATCGTCACCGTCGCGGTCGCGCCCGCCACCATGACCGCCGCGGTCGCGATCTCCGCCATAGCGCTTGCCGCCACCGTCGCGGTCGCCGCCATAGGGCTTGCCGCCGCCATGTCCGCCCCGGTCTCCGCGGTCTGCACGGTCGCCGCCGCGATGCCCGCCCCGGTCGCCACCGCGTGCGCCGCTGTCCTCGCGATGTTCCCATTTGTTCAGGAGAACCTCGGCGAACTGGTCGCGCCCGATGATGCCTTCATTGCACCACACCGTCGAAATCGTCTCGCCATCCAGCGCTTCGACGCACATCCGCATCGATCCGGATTTCAGGACCACGAGATCCCCGATGTTAAACTTGCTCACTGTAATTCCTAACGTGCTGGCCGTTCAGATGTCCTGACCCAGAGCCTCGGCCACTGTGAAGATGTCTTTGTCGCCGCGCCCGCACATGTTCATGACCATCAGGTGATCGGCGGGCAGCGTCGGCGCAAGCTTGGCGACATGCGCCAAAGCGTGGCTGGGTTCAAGTGCGGGAATGATGCCTTCGGTGCGGCATGACAGCTTGAACGCCTCGAGCGCCTCGGCATCGGTGACGCTGACATACTCGGCCCGGCCGGAATCGTGCAGCCAGGAGTGTTCCGGCCCGATGCCGGGATAATCAAGCCCGGCACTGATCGAGTGACCTTCCAGGATCTGGCCGTCCGTGTCCTGCAGCAGATAGGTGCGGTTGCCATGCAGCACGCCCGGGCGCCCGCCGGTCAGTGAGGCACAGTGCTCCATCCGGTCATCGACGCCGTGGCCGCCGGCCTCGACCCCGATGATGCGGACGTCGGCGTCATCGAGGAACGGGTAGAACAGACCCATGGCGTTCGAGCCACCGCCGATGCAGGCGACGAGGGAGTCCGGCAGACGGCCCTCGGCCGCGACCATCTGGGTGCGGACTTCCTTTCCGATAATCGACTGAAAGTCGCGGACCATCGCCGGGTAGGGGTGCGGGCCCGCGACGGTTCCGATGCAATAGAACGTGTCGCGCACATTGGTGACCCAGTCGCGCAGCGCCTCGTTCATTGCGTCTTTCAGGGTGCCCCGGCCCGAGGTGACCGGGACAACCTCGGCGCCCAGCAGCTTCATGCGGAAGACGTTTGGCTTCTGGCGCTCGACATCGTGCGCGCCCATGAAGACGATGCATTGCAGGCCGAACTTTGCGCAGACGGTGGCCGTTGCAACGCCATGCTGGCCGGCGCCGGTCTCGGCGATGATGCGGCTTTTGCCCATGCGGCGCGCCAGCAGGATCTGGCCCAGCACATTGTTGATCTTGTGCGCGCCGGTGTGGTTCAGCTCGTCCCGCTTCATGTAGATCTTGGCGCCGCCGAGTTCCTGCGTTAGGCGGGGCGCGAAGTAAAGCGGCGAGGGGCGTCCGACATAATGCGTCCAGAGGTCGTTCATTTCGGCCCAGAAGCTGGGGTCGTCCTTGGCCTTTTCGTATTCCGCCTCGAGATCCAGGATCAGCGGCATCAGGGTTTCCGAGACGAAGCGCCCGCCGAACTGGCCGAAGCGGCCTTTCTCGTCTGGTCCGGTCATGAAGCTGTTTGGTGTTGCGTCGTTCATGGCGTCTCTCCTGCGCGTACGGCGGCTTACATAGCGCCGCATCCGCGCGGCGTCATCATAGATTCATCTTCATTCCATGATGTGACGCGGTGAAGCCTAGGCGTTCGTAGAAGCGGTGGGCATCGGCGCGGCTGCGATCGGTGGTGAGCTGGATCAGCGCGCAGCCGTCCTGGCGCGCACGGTCGATCGCCGCCTGCATGATCTGTTCGCCGAGGCGCTTGCCGCGATGGTTGGCTGATACCCGGACGCCCTCGATCTGGGCACGGCTGGCGCCAGAGCGCGAAAGCCCGTGAATCACGGTGTATTGCAGGCAGGCGAGCAGGTCGGTGCCGTCTTCGATCACCAGATAGACATTTCCGGGTTGGGACTGCATCCGGTCGAACGCCTGCTCGTAGCGTGTCATGTCCGCGCTTTCGCGGCCCCGTCCCAGCCCGTCATCGGCCAGCAGGGCGGCGATCGCGGGGAGATCGGCGCGGGTTGCCTCGCGAATGATCACAGGGGCCTCCAGAACAGGGCGGTGTAGGCAATGGCGAGGCCGAGCATCAGGGACCATGCCCGCCAAAGGATGCTGATCGCGCGGTCGATGTCGTCGGCAGTGGTCTCGCGGCGTCCTTCGGCATACATGTACGGGTCGTCGACGATCTGATCGCCGTATTGCCGTGGTCCGGCGAGGGCGACGCCGAGCAGCGCGGCCATCGCACTTTCCGGCCATCCGGCATTGGGCGAGCGGTGGCCCGGCGCGTCGCGGAACATGACTGGCACGGCCGCCTTGTTTCCGCTGACGACGGCAAACAGAAAGCCGGTCAGCCGTGCCGGGATGATGTTGAGCAGATCGTCCAGCCGGGCCGAGGCCCAGCCGAATTCCAGGTACCGGTCGTTGCGATGTCCGATCATCGAATCGGCGGTGTTGACGATCTTGTAAGCGGCGATGCCAGGCAGCCCTGCGACGGCGAACCAGAAGATCGGCGCAACGACGCCGTCCGAGAAATTCTCTGCCGCTGATTCGATGGCTGCACGCGCAACTCCGGCCTCGTCCAGGCTTTCGGGATCGCGACCAACGATCATTGAGACCGCGCGGCGGCCGTCGGCGAGCGATTGGCGCAGTCCGTTGGCGACGGCTTTCACGTGATCAACCAGGGACGTGTGGGCGATCAGGATCGCCGCGATCAGGATCTCGAGCACCCAGCCATACATCCAAAGCGAAACCGCGATCGGCACCGCCAGTCCAATCGCCAGAAGCAAGAGCAACGCCAGCATGCCCTTGAGACGCCTGTGATTTCCATGATTGAGGTGACGCTCGAACCATGTCAGAAGATCGCCGATCACGACGACCGGATGGCGCAGGCCGAACCGGAGGTTATCGTCCTCCCCAAAGGCTGCGTCCAGGATCATTGCCAAAATAAGTGTCAAAACAACATTTATCCGCAGTTGGGCCGTTGAAATTGTAGATCTGTAACCAATGTCACATAAGCAAATGCAGAGCAGCTACATTGTTCCTGTGAGTGTCCGTGATATCTTCGCGGCGTGGGACACGAGGTCGGACGGGGTTTGATGGTGACCAGCACCATGCAAAAATTGGGCGCGCTGTGCGTCGTGGCGCTGCTGGGCGGAGCGCCTGCGCTTGCGGGCGAGCGGCTTGGTACATGGTCAACGCCGCTGCAATCCGCTGGAGCCGATGCGCACGCATCATGGCTTCAGACACCGACGGCAACCGCGGAACAGGACGAGAGTTTTGTGATCGCGACGCGGCAGAACCGGCTCAAGACCCGCAAGCGAATCAGCGATCCATCGATCCCGCGCGCTGGCGGCGCACGGCGGTACACGAAAACAGCCTTCCGGTGGTTTTGGAACGAGGTGTCGCCGTCGCGGGCGGCGGCGAGTGCGCAGCGCTGGGAATCGGTCCTGAAAGTGATCGCCAACGGTCGGCGCAAGGGCAAGGCGGTGTTCGGGTCACGCTCGACCGCGCAACGCATCCTGCAGAACTACCGGCAATATCTCGAGAAGGAATCGAAGCGGCGGAATGTGTCCGTCCCGTTCCTGATCGCTGTGATTGCCGTCGAATCGAACGGCAATGCGAAGGCGCGCAGCCCGGTCGGTGCACAGGGGCTGATGCAACTGATGCCTTTCACGGCGGCACGGTTCGGTGTCAGCAATTCCTACGCGCCGTCGCAGAACATTCGCGGTGGTACGACCTATCTGGACTGGCTGCTCAAGCGCTTCCGCAATGATGCCGTTCTGGCATTGGCCGGATACAACGCGGGCGAGGGCGCGGTCGACAAGCATCGCGGCGTGCCTCCCTACAAGGAAACGCGTGACTATGTTGCAAAGGTCGCCGGAGCGTTCGCGGCTGCCCGGTCACTGTGCAAGAAACCGCCGAGTTCGCCGCGCGAGCCTTGCGAGCTGCGCTGACCGCAAGCATCTCATCCACGTTTGACGCCGTCCACCGACTGTCCCATGTCTGGCGAAACCGGACTGGGAGGGTTCAACGATGTTCGATCTGGGATTGACGGGAAAGGTCGCGCTGATCACTGGCGGTAGTGATGGCCTTGGCCGCGCAACGGCGCACCGCCTTGCACAGGAAGGTGCCCAGGTCGCCATCTGTGCCCGGCGGCAGGATCATCTTGAGCGGACAGCGCAAGAGATCGCGTCGGAAACAGGTGGCGAGGTTCTGCCGATCGCCGCCGACGTGACGAACCCGGAAGACTGCGACCGGATGATTGCGGCCACGGTCGAACGCTTCGGCGGGCTCGATATTCTCGTGAACAATGCCGGAGCATCGGCGGCCCATGCGTTGATGGATGTCAGCGACGAGGATTGGCAAACCGATTTCGATCTCAAGGTCATGGCGTCGGTGCGTCTCTGCCGGGCTGCGATCCCCTTGATGCGGGCGCGTGGCGGCGGATCGATCGTCCAGGCATCGATCGGCGGCGGCAAGGCACCCAAGGCACGCCAATTGCCAACGTCGTTGACGCGTGCGGCGGGTCTGAACCTCACCAAGTCGCTGGCGCAGGAACTCGCGCCCGACAACATTCGCGTCAATGCGATCTGCATCGGTCTGCTGAAATCGGCGCAATGGGACCGCCGCGCCGGCAACGCGCCCGTCGCCGAGTTGTACGACAAGATGGCCGAGGGGATTCCGCTGGGCCGCGTCGGCGAGGCCGAGGATTATGCCGACGCCGTCGCGTTCCTGTGTTCGGCCCGCGCGACCTACATCACCGGCACGGCGATCAATGTCGACGGCGGGCTGTGCCCCGTTCTTTGACCGCGCAAGCTATCCCGCTGCCATCTGATCGGCGCCGTGGAAGGGCCCCAACTGGCCGTCCGCGTCGAACGAAATCTCGAACGGCTCTCCGATGATCTCCATCTCCGGATGTGCTGCGACGTCCGCCGCCATGGCCTCGGACACCCAGATCTCGCCGAGATCCAGCGTATTCTCGATCCGCACGATCCGCGACGTCGCGCCCTCGAGCATTGGGCAGCCGCGCATGGCAATAAAGAGGGCATCGCGATCGCTGTTCGCCACCAGGGGCAGCGACGCCCCGCTCGGAACGCCCGCCGTCACAAGGTTCACATAGGTCTTCGTCCAGTCCATCTGGCGGACGAATGCCTGAGTGGTCACATCGGCAACACCCAACCCGGTCGCATTGCCGTGCGTGCCCTCGGTCAGGCCCCGGATGACGATCTGCTGGATCTCGGGGCCCGCGAAATCATTTGATTTCGATGAGTTGCGTCCGGTCACATTCGGATCCATCCCGGCGCCAGAGATGTTCTTGCCGATCTCGTCCACGACCAGCACGTCGATCTGATCCAGCAACAGGCGCGGGATCAGGCTTTTCGCCAACTCGAGCAGTTCCGCATCGCGCTCGACGATCTGTTCCGGCGGGATCAGGTTGACCGTGTGGAGCCGTTCATAGCCGTTCTCGACGATGGCCACGCCGAACAAGACATTGGTCTTGGCCAGAAATGCTTCCGTTATGGGCGGCAAGAGCTCAGGGAACCGAGCCATCCCGCGCCGGTGCATCTCGACAGCACCGGTGTGCTTGCCGAGGCCGATCGCGATCATCTTGCAGACGCCGCTTTCCCACTTGCCCCGGAAGCTGGTGTGCGGCTTCACGCGGTTCAGCGGCACGATGTAGTCGGCCTCGTACGCGTTCTTGTCGCAGTAAACCTTCAAGCCATCGACCACTTCGGCCAGTTCGACAACGTCCATCGAGGATTTCAGCGGGACGCCCATGTCGTTAGCGCCCATACCGTAGTCTTCGACGATCTTCTGTTGCCCTTCGGCGGTGCCACCGCCGTGGCTGCCCATCGCCGGAACGATGAAGGGGTTCGCGCCCGCTTTCTTGAGTTCGTCGATCACAGCGACCACAACCGGTTTCTGGCTGCGGATGCCGCGGCTACCGACGGTGACGGCGACGCTCTTGCCGGTCAGGTCGATGTGCTTGAATTTCTCGAACTCGGCGGCGACTGCGGCCGCCACATCCTCGACCGTATCACCGTCGAACCGCTGGCGTGCGCGCAGGAATTTCGGCAGCGGCATGTCCAGCCCGCCCGGCAGGGGAATCGGAATGATCGAGGGAATCATGGCATCTCTCCCATTTGTGCGGGTCCATGTCCGCCCGCATTCAGCATCTTGAGCGCAGCACACGCCGCCCCGAAGCCGTTGTCTATGTTTACTGTTACCACACCGGGCGCGCACGAAGCGAGGGCCGAGCCCAATGCTGTTTGGCCATTCTGGGCAACGCCGGAGCCAACCGATGTCGGCACGGCAATGACCGGTGCCGCGACGAGACCGGCCAGGACCGAGAACAGGGCCGCTTCAAAGCCTGCGACGGCGATGATCACGCGCCGGTCCTGCAGGTCCTTGGCGGCATCGATCACGCGCCACAGCCCTGCGACCCCGACATCCTGCCTAGTCGGTGCGCCGACGCCCATGAACTCGAGCGTTCTTTTCGCCTCGCCGACGACCTTGGCGTCCGATGTTCCGGCGCTGACAACGGCCGCACCGCAGTCAGTAAGGTTAACAGAACCTCCATACACCCCTGTATGGGAGATGGGATCGTAGTCGAGCAACCCTTTGGGATCGATCTGCGCCTGTGTGCCGGGATCCAATCGGGTGAACAGCATACGGGTGCCGCGTTCGACTGTCTGGGCTAGGATGCGGGTTATCTGATCGGGGGTTTTCGCCTCGCAATAGACCGCTTCGGGGACACCTGTCCGCGCGGCGCGGTCCCAGTCGATCAGCAGATCGCTCACGGTGTGGCGTCTCTCAGGAAAGCGCTTCCACGCTTGTAGGGAGCAATACCGGCCAGCCGATACCCGGCCGCTGAAATCTCGGACGCCAGATCGTCTTGAATAGACCGTGTTTCGGCTACCAGGTGCGCGGGAACCTCGACCCGCACGCCGGCATGGGTCATCCGTGCACGGATGTCTCCCGGCCCCAGGACGTTGGCGAGCCATTGTTCGAGCCGATCGATCAGCGCGAGTTGGTCTGCGACAATCGGAAGACCGGTTTCGACGCGGCTGGAGAGGCAGGGCTGTGCCGGAAGCTCGGCAACATCGCCCAGGCCCAGGGTCGATGCGATTTGCCGGACGCCCGCCTTGTCAATGTTTGCCTCGACAAACGGATGCCGGACGTTTTGCTCCTCGGCCGCTCTCAGACCCGGGCGGAAGTCGCCCAGATCATCGGTGTTTGTGCCGGAGCAGAGCGTTGCACGGGTTTCAGCTGACAGCCGTCCGTAGAGATTCGACTTGCAGAAATAGCAGCGGTTGACCGGATTGCGGACATAGTCGGGGTCATCGAACTCCCCTGCGCCAACGACATTCAGATCCCAGCCATACACCCCTGCATGGTGACGGACGCGCGCGGTGGCATGATCGGGAACAGCGGGTGAGATCGCATGGAACATGGTGGTCTTCGCGGAAGAGCGGCTGTGCGCGACATGGGCAAGCGTCATTGAGTCCACACCGCCTGAGACAGCGATTGCAATGGTGTCGAGTTGGTTCAGGCAGCGCACGAGACGGTCGATCGCGTCACTCATCACCGGCCTCCTGCGACAGTGCTGCTTCCGCTGTCCGGGCGGCAGAGCGACGTTCGCCGAGCCCGGTGATGTCTGCGAGATCGTCGCTTTCGGCCTTCGCTGTTCGACCGTTGGGGCGGACGGCTCCCTTCACCCGTATATCTCCCAACACCCCTGTATGGCGTGGGAGCGTGCGGCGTTCGACTTCGGTGACACGGAGGCCCAGCGTTGATGTCTCGACGAAACAAGCCTGCTGGATGCTTTCAGAGATCTCGGGGCGGCACAGGACACGGATCAGAAAGATCGACCGCCCCTTTTTGCCGATCTGTGGCGTCTGCGTGACGTCCAGAACCCCGTCAGCGTTTCGCAAGCGATCGCAGGCAATGGCCAGTTCCTCGGGCGTCATGTCGTCGATGTCGAAGGCCAACTCGGTAGCGCGGTCGGAGGTCGTGTTCTGCGCCGTCTCATACGCGAGCACTTGGGTGAGGTTCGCCAATCCCTCAAAGCGCTTCGTGCCTGCGCCGAAACCGCTTCCCTTGAGCCTGCCACCAGGAAAAATGTCATTTGGATCAGTCAGGTAGCGCAGGATCGCAGCGCCCGTCGGTGTGACCCGCTCGCCCGGAATGCCGTCATCATGCAGCATGTATCCGTCGAGAAGTCTGACGACGGCGGGTGCTGGTACAGTGATGATCCCATGCTGAGTTTTGGCCGTTCCACCGCCGGTGGGCAGAGAGGTCGTGTACCAGCGCCGCACGCCGGATCTTGCAATGAAACTGGCCGCCGCAACGATGTCAGCGACCGAGTCCCAATCCGCAAGCTCGTGGAAATGCACGCGCTCCAATGGTTTCCCGTGAACGGCGGCCTCGGCCTCTCCGAGAAGGCGCAAAATCTCTAAACAGGTGGTCAATACACCCCTGTCAAGTGCGCTTTCGCTGAGACGCGTTGTGATCGCGGTGTAGTCGCCGGTCGGAACCACTGCGCCGCCCTGGGTACCGACGTGGAAATGCGTCGCCTCGAATCCGTTGACTGACACCGTCTGGAATTCGGTCGTCACTGTTTCCGGCAGGCCCGCTGCGCGCAGATCATCCAGGCAGCTTTGCCTCAGATCCGGCCACAGCGCGGCGCACGCCCCGGCGAACATGTCACCGGCGATACCGCCCAACGGTTTGATCTGAATGATCCGGTCGCTCATGCGCCAAGGTTTAGCATCAAACTTCGCGGCTTGAGGGGGGAATTTTCGGTCGGACCATCGTCTGCTTGATTGCGTTGGCTCGATCCCCGCATAGTTGCGCAAAACACCGGGGGGATCATGCGGATTACAGCAATTGAAGACCTGCATTGTGACGCGGGCTGGCGCGTTTGGTCGTTTCTGAAGGTCAGCACGGACGAAGGGATCACGGGCTGGGCCGAGTACAACGAGAGTTATGGCTCGAAGGGCCTGAGTGCCGTGATCGGCAAATTGGGCGAGGTGCTAATCGGGCGGGATCCGCGTCCGGTCGAACGGATCTCGGCCGAGCTTTACGCACGAACCCGGCAGGCGCCGGGTGGGATCAATCAGCAGGCCATCGCTGCGATTGAGAACGCGCTGATCGACATCAAAGCCCGTGCTTTGGGCATTCCGGTCTATGAACTGTTGGGAGGCCCGTGCCGGGAACGGCTGCGTCTTTACTGGTCGCATTGTGGGTCTTATCGATGTCAGCATCACGAGGTGATGGGCACCAAGCCCCTGAAATCCCTGGAGGACGTCAAGGATCTTGGCGCTGAGGTGGCCGAACGCGGCTTCACGGCGTTGAAGCAGAACCTCTACCTGTTCGATCGCGATCAACCCGCGATGTGGATGCCGGGGTTCACCGCAACACCCGGCTGGCCGGAGTTGAACGTCGATCGCGACATACAGGGGCGTATTGACCGTCAGTTAACCGCGTTCCGGGATGGCACAGGCCCGGATGTGGACCTGCTGCTGGACATGAATTTCAACTTCAAGGCCGAAGGTTACCGGAAGATCGCTCAGGTCTGCGACACCCATGACCTGATGTGGATGGAGATGGACATGTTCGATCCGCAGGCCATGGCGATGGTGCGATCGGGGGCGAAGACGCCGATTGCATCCTGCGAAAGCCTGTTCGGGCGGCGCGAGTTCCGGCCTTACCTAGAGCATCGTTCAATGGACGTCGCGATTGTCGACGTGCCTTGGAACGGGATTCTGGAAAGCATGAAGATCGCGGCGATGGCCGAAGCTTACGAGACGAACTGCGCGCCGCACAATTTCTATGGCAATCTGTGTACGGCGCACTCTGCCCATTTCTGTGCCGCGATCGCCAACTTCCGGATCATGGAGATCGACATCGATGATGTGCCGTGGAAGGACGAGGTCGTCACGCCGCCCGTGATCGAGGATGGCTATCTGCATCTGACCGACGCACCGGGTTGGGGCGTCGAGGTGAATGAAGAGGCGATCCGCGCGCACCCGCCGAAAAGATAGCCTCGCTTACTCCGCCGCCAACGGACGTGCGAATGGCACAACGTACGGACCTTCGGGGATCACCGCGATCCGCCGGTCGTCATGCCGCGCGATCGCCTGAGAAAGCGCGGCGGAAACATCGTCGATCCGGTCGATCCCGGTGATGTCGTGGCCCAGGCCCAGACCGGGCGCATAGAGTTGCACGCGCCCAATGCGCATTGGTTTGAGTTGCATCTCGGTCTGCCACTCATCGATATCGGCTAGCGATTTCACAGTCAGCGTTTCCAGGAATGCGTCCGGCCCCAGGTCGACCAACCTTTGCTGCGCTGCGCGAAACTCGTCTGATCCGACACCCTCGGAGCATTCCGACGCGATGATCAGCGTGCCGCCCGGTGCAAGGATATCCAGCGGCGTGACCATGCCCTTGACGGTCTGGTAGTAGGTCTTGTCCAGCGGATAGCCCGCCGAAGACGTAACGACCGTGTGGAACTTGCCATCGACGGGCACTTCGCAGCTTTGCCGGGCGAAGGCGACGGCCCGTTCGTGGCTGGCAACGATTTCGCCGAAGGTTGCGTGCACGAGGTTGCGCTGGTCGTCCAGCACTGTGTTCAGGCCGAGAACGGGTGTCTCTGAGCGGGCGTTGATCGCCTCGACGATCTCGAGCTGCGTTTCGTGCAGCGGATTTCCGTCGAGATTGCAGGACGTCGCCGCCGGGTGTTCCATGAACCGGGCCGAATGGAAGGTGCGGATGGTTTCGTGGTGCGCGACGCCGGGCGCGATGACCTTCCGACCACCGGAGTAGCCCGCCATGAAGTGCGGTTCGACCAGTCCCGTGGCGATCTTGATGTCCGCATCGATAAAGATCCGGTCGATGCCGACCGGGCAATCGTGTCGCGCCGTCCGGCCCAGGAAGACGTGCCCGGCATCGTTCTGGGCATCGTGGTTGATGACCTTGACGGTGTCGAGCACCCAGGGGTCGCCGACCAGTTCGGCCATTTCTTCGCCGAGGTTCGGGCGGTGCATTCCGGTGGCGATCAGAACGGTGATCGCACTGGCCGAAATTCCGGCCGACATCAGACGTTCGACCAGCGGGCGCAGAAACAGGTGGTTCGGGACGGGCCGGGTGATGTCGCAGATCAGAATACACGCCGATCGGGCGCCCGCGGCGAGTTCGCCAAGCGGCGGCGCACTGATCGGCGTATCAATCGCCGAGATGACCTCGGCCCGCTGATCGCCCGGTACTGGCAATGCGGGCTTGCGGATGATGGTCGGCTCGGCCTCGGGCGGAAGCGTGACGCGCAGGCCGTCGCGCCCGTAATCGAGTTCGATCTCCATTCTTCGCCTCCCGTGCGTCCGTTCGTTGCTTGGACGGTGCCGAAGCTTGGCGCGTTCCGCAAGGCCCTGACCGGTTCACGCGCGGTAGGGAAACTCGCGAAACAGCTCTGGCTTGAAGTCCAGTCCATGGCCTGGCCGGCTCGGTGGTGCCATGGTCCCGGCGGTGATCGGCACAGGTTCGACCCAGAGGTGATCGTGCCATCCCATCGCTTCGAGCCACGAGGCGTTCGGAATTGCCGCGGTCAGATGGCTCGACAGTTCGGGGAACATGTGGGGGGCGATCTTGACGCCGTGCTTCGCCGCATCGGCAGCCTGACGGCGCAGACCGGTATATCCGCCCCGCATGATGTCGGGTTGAAGGATCGGGACACGACCAGAGCGCATCAGACCGCGGGTGTCATAGGTCAGCCAGTGGTTTTCGCCGCCGACAACCGGGGTTTCAATCGCCGAGGCGACCGCGAGGTAGCCGTCGATGTCGTCAGCCATCACGGGTTCCTCGAGCCAGGTGAGGCCGAAGGGGTCGAGCCGTTTGCCGCCCGCAATCGCGGTCTCGGCATCCCAGCCCTGGTTCACATCGACCATGATCTCGACACCGTCGCCCAGTGTCGCGCGCATGTCGCGGACATTCGCCTCGTCTTCGTCCAGCGTGAAGCAGTGCGCGACCTGCATCTTGATAGCGTTGAAGCCGTTGGTCACGAACCTTTGGGCTTTCTCGATCATCCCATCATGGCCGAGCCCCCGGAAGCAGCCCGAGCCATAGACCGGCTGAGCCTCGCCCGAGCCATCCCAAAGCTGCCAGAGCGGCTTGTCCTCGCGCCGTCCGACCGCGTCCCACACTGCGATGTCCAGCGCCGAGGACGCCATGACGGTGATGCCCATCCGGCCCTGGATGTAGCAGGTTCTCCACATCGCGTCCCAGAGCGTTTCGGGATCGCACGGCTGGCCCAGCAGGACCGGCTTCATCACTTCGTGAATGCAAAGCTCGATCGTTCGAATGCCCGGCGCCAGCGGATGCAGGTGCCCGGTGCCGATCGTGCCGTCAGTCAGTTCGACCTCGACCACCAGCAGATCGATCATCTCGAGCGTCAGGAAGCCGGTCTTCGGCGGATCGGCGAACGGAACAGAGAGCAAGCTGGTGCGGATATCGGCAATCGTGGCTTGATCGGTCATGGGCGCGTCCTTGGGCTCGGGCACGCAATCCTGCCAAGCCGTGGATCGTAGTCAAACGCACCCGGTGATCAATGCTCCCAAAGACCTCAGCGCATCCGCATCAACTGGTGCGAGCGGTTTGACGTGTATGGCCGCACCGAGGGCCAACGCCCGGTCTCGACCGCGTTCTGCCATTCCGGCGAGGTCAGAACGTCCGGGCTCTCGATCTCGTAGATCGCGGTGTAGACCGGCGAGGGCGCGGGCATCTCGTTGATCACGCCGCCGACCGCGACTTTGAACGGCTCGCCCTTCATGCGCTGGGCCGAGACGACGCCCGGCACCTTGAGCAGGTAGGGAATGTGCTCGGTGTCGTAGACCTCGTTGAACAGGTCCTCGTGCGCGAGGTCGACGTCCATCGAGACGATGAACAGATAGGCGGCGGTGACGGGCATGGTGATCTCCTCGGTTGTCGCCAGTTCACCAGCGCAGAGGTCCGTCCGTCAAGCGCCGCGCGGCATCAGCACCCAGTAATCGAAGTCGAGCACGACACCGTCCGCGTATTTGCCGTCGTCGCCCCGCAAAGGGAAGCCCGAGGCATCGCGGTTCTTCACCGCGACCAGGCGCAGGCGCAGGGCGCCAATGCTTGGGTCGGCGGTTTCAGCTTTGTCGAGCACCTCGGACCAGGCGTGGACGGTGTCGCCCGCAAAGCACGGCGCGGTATGCGATCCGCCGTTGATCGCGGCGATCCATTGCGCGTTCGCCAGGCCGTTGAAGCTGATCGCGCGGGCCAGGCTGATGATGTGTCCACCATAGATCAGCCGCCCATCGGGCCGGGCAATGGTCGAGAAGTGCACCTTGGCCGTGTTCTGCCACAACCGGGTTGCCATCATGTGTTCGGCTTCTTCCAGTGTGACGCCGTCGACATGGTCGATCCTCTCGCCGACCTCGTAGTCGTCCCACAGGTGCGGGCTGCCCGCCAGCGCACCGTCGTAGTTGGCGAACGTCAGCCCCGCTGGAACCGTCAGATCGGCGGCGTCGACTGCCGTGGCAAGATCGGGAACCACCGATTCCGGCTTCGGGGCACTCACGTCGCCCTTGTGGACCATCACCCAACGAACGTAGCTCAGGACATCCTCGCCGCGCTGGTTCGTGCCCGTGCTGCGGACATAGACGACGCCCGTGCGGCCGTTTGAGTTCTGCTTCAGGCCGATGACTTCCGAGGTCGTCGACAGCGTATCCCCCGGCATCACAGGCTGGCCGAACCGGCCTTCCGCATAGCCCAGGTTGGCAACGGCATTCAGTGAGATGTCCGGTACGGTCTTTCCGAACACGATGTGAAAGCCGATCAGGTCCTCGACCGGTGAGCGCGCAAGCCCGCAGGACCGGGCAAACTCGTCCGAAGACGTCAGCGCGAACCGGGTTGGATAGAGCGCTGTGTAGAGCGCGCGGTCCCCCTCGGTCACCGTGCGCGGCGTGGCGTGAACCAGGCGCTGGCCGATCCGGAAATCCTCGAAGAAATTGCCTGCGTTCGTCTTGGACATGGGCCACCTGCGCTGCGCGTTCAATCTTGGCGCGGTGGGTGGCACAGCTTGCGCCGCATCGCAATAAACGGGACGCCGCACGCAGTTTTCTCGTGCAATTTCAGTCGTTTACTTTGGAGAAACTGGAGCGGGCGATGAGATTCGAACTCACGACCCTTACCTTGGCAAGGTAATGCTCTACCCCTGAGCTACGCCCGCATCCGTTGGGTCGCAGGCATATGGCAGATTCTTGACAGGGCCGCAAGGGGTATCTGCCGGGGCTGAGCGGTCCGTGACGGCGCAGGTTGCGGCGCACAGGCAGTGGACGGAACTGGTTGATTTGTTACAGTATAACATAACGAATCAAAGGGACAGTTTCATGACAACCAAGCTTGCATCCGTTGCGCTTTGCGCGGCGACTCTCATTGCGTCTCCGGCCCATGCTCAGATCTTCGAGGTGATCCACCCGGATGTCGAGGAAGGCGGGATCGAGTTCGAGATCCTGAACACGATCATCGCTGACAGCATCGATGCCGGAGAAGAACGCAGCGTGCACGAGTTCGCGATCGGCTACGCGCCGTTTTCGTTCTGGAAGACGACGGTCGCCTTCGAGGCGGCAACCATCAAGGAAGAAGGCGCCGAACTGGAAGCCTTCGAATGGGAGAACGTCTTCCTCGCGCCGATCGGCAGCCATGGGGATGGCCATGACCACGATCACGACCATGGCGGGTCGTTCTTTGAGCTCGGTGCGCTTGGGCTCTACTTCGCGATGGAGGTCCCGCGCGATGGCGGGATCTCGAACGGCGGGATGGAGATCGGTCCGATCGCCGAGTTTGACCTTGGCCCGGTCGAGACGATCACCAACCTGTTCGTCGAGGTGCCGTTTGTCGATGATGAGGACCCGGGCCTGGCTTATGCGATCAGCGCCGCCGTTCCTGTCTATGAGAGCGGCGGGATGGAAGTGGCCGCCGGGTTCGAATCCTTCGGCGGGGTTGAAGGCCTGTTCGGAGACACCACTCCGCTGGGCGACAACTCGTTCGTGCTCGGGCCATCGGTGTATTTCGGCTTCGATGCCGGTGAGGGCCGGGAGATCGAGCCACGCCTGGCCGTTCTGTTCGGAATGACCGACGGTGCGCCAGACACCGCCATCTCGCTGAACTTCGAGTTCAAGTACTGAGGTTTTTCAGCACACGTGGCTTGGGTGGGCTCTCCGGCGCCCGCCCGAAAGCGTCGACGGTGGCGGTTTGAAGGCCGCTCTACGCTTGCGTAGCTGTTGGTCTGAGGACTTCGACTAAGCGGAAATTTTCGCAGACCAGAAGCATGTCCTCGGACCAGCCACCATTGCGCTCGTAGTACATGCGATGATCGCGCGCCCAGCCGTCGCGGGTCTCGTTCTCGCCTTCGGACAGCGCGAATTCCTCCGAGACCTCGTTGAATGGCATGAGCTCGATCTTGGTGTACTCGACCATGCAGACATCGTTGCCGTCCCAGTCGGTGTAGATCGCGCGTTCGCCGACCTCGACCATCGGTTCGCCGGTTGCCACATCCCGGTGCGGCCAGCAGGTGCCGGTCTTCTTGCCCGCGAGGACGAGGGCCGTCAGGTCGTCGCAAAGTTTACGGTTATCGCCGAATTTGAAACGGTGCATGGAAGTGTCCATTAACTGAGTTCAGCGTTCACGCGACGAACCGACGGCTAGATCATACGAGAATACGCCGATCAGGCTCGCGGGAGTCGCAAGCTGAAGTTCCCGTGTTCGATCTTCTCAAGTCGTAGTTCCTCTCGGAGCTGAGCACGCATGTGAAATAGCAGCAGTTTGAGGTCCGTGGTTCTTTTCGACTCAATGTTTTGAATTGCAACCTTGGCGAGTTCGACAGCTTTGCTGTCGCCGAAAAGGAAGATCTCTGCAAATGCGGCTTCGAGAGTTTCGGTGTCAGTGTCATTGTCTGAGCGTGAAGTCTGTTTTTCAATTTTCAGGTAGGCATCGACCAGATGTGCGGTGATCTTCTCTCTACGACGTGCGATGCGATCTTGATGCAAACCAAACAAAAGACTGAGCGCTGAACCTAGGACCGCGCCTACAAGCCCTGAAAGGAGGGCCTCTACGGCAAGACTATCCACTCAAACCCCCATGCAGAGTCGGCATGTCCAGTGCCTTGAAGCCATAGTGCCGTAGCCACCGCAAGTCGGAATCAAAGAACGCCCGCAAATCCGGAATCCCGTATTTCAGCATGGCGATGCGGTCGATGCCCATGCCGAAGGCGAAGCCCTGGTAGACCTCGGGGTCCACGCCCGCGTTGGTCAGCACCTTGGGGTGGACCATGCCGGAGCCGAGAATCTCGAGCCAGTCGTCGCCCTCGCCCAGCTTAAGCTGGCCGCCTTCCCAGGAACAGCGAATGTCGACCTCGGCCGAGGGCTCGGTGAATGGGAAGTGCGAGGCGCGGAAGCGCAGTTCGACGCCGTCGACCTCGAAGAACGCCTTGCAGAATTCTTCCAAAGTCCATTTCAGCATGGCCATGGAGATGTCCTTGTCGATGGCGAGGCCCTCGACCTGGTGGAACATCGGTGTGTGTGTCTGGTCGTAGTCGCTGCGATAGACCCGGCCTGGCGCGATGATGCGGCAGGGGGCGCCGTTGGCCTCCATATGCCGGATCTGAACGGGCGAGGTGTGGGTGCGCAGCACGTTGCGCGGGCGGTTATCGCCCTCGGCGCGCGCCATGTAGAACGTGTCCATTTCGGTCCGGGCCGGGTGCTCGGCCGGGATATTGAGCGCGTCGAAATTGTACCAGTCGCTGTCGATGTGCGGACCTTCGGCGACCGTGAAGCCCATATCGGCGAAGATCGCGGTCAGCTCCTCCCAAACCTGGGAGATTGGATGGATCGTGCCTTGTGCTACCGGGCGCGGGGACAGCGTGACATCCAACCATTCGGCTCTCAGGCGTTCATCCAGTGCCGCGTCGGCCAGCGCGGCCTTGCGCGCCGAGATGGCGGAGTTGATCTCGTCCTTCAACGCGTTGAAGGCGGGGCCAGCGGTCTGGCGTTCCTCTGGCGTCATCTTGCCAAGTTCGCGCATCATCAAGGCAATCTCGCCCTTCTTGCCGAGCGCTTCGATGCGAACGCCCTCGATCGCGCCTTCGTCCGAGGCAGTGCTGATCTGGTCGAGATACTTGGCCCGGATCGGGGTCAGGTCCTGCATGGGTCGTCTCCTCGGCCAAGATGCTTAAGGGCTGGCGCGGCGCGGAAATATCATGGGGGCAGGTTAATTCAAGGGGCGACGATGCGTGCGATTTGAGTCAGTCTTCCGGGTACCTTTACGCCCTTCGGGGCAACGGGCATGTCGGGAGCCAACCCCATGGTTCGCGCAAGTACCAATGCGCTGAGCCATGCCCCGGTCAGACTGGCATGGTATCCGTCCTGACGGTGGAGCGGCAATCCAGTTCCGAGGATCCAGGCATGTCCGACAGGTGCAACGCGTGTCGCGGCCCGCTCGCTCATTGATTGGCACCGTGAGGAGATGGTGTAATGTTGCTCCACGAGTGTATTCATCGCCGCAGATGTCTTTGGCATTCCAGGTGTCTGGTAGAGCTTGTGCCCGTCTTCTCGTGGCCATGTCGCGAACAAGACTTTCTTGATAGTCACGTACTTGCAGAAGCTCATCAATGCTCGCGCTGAACGCCCCGCATGTCCGAAATCCAGTGCAACCGTTGAATAGTCCTGAAGGACGATGGCATCAGGATCGTACTTGTGAAGAATCGCTTTGGGTGATTTCTCCTCAAAATGATCAGCAAGATGTACCCCGCCTTTGGCGATCATATCAATATCGATGCTCTGACCGGTTTGATTGACGATGTTCGCAAATAGTTGAGGAATGTTGTGCTCGACTGTGAATGAGTTTCCGATGAAAAGGACGCGTAGTGGCGAATTACTGAACGCAGGGGTTGCGAGCCCGGCGATTGCCGCGCCTGCGAACCCGCGCCGTGTGAGCCGCGGGCTCAGCCCATCGTCTCCAGTTCGTCGATCATCGAGGAGATGAGCGAAAGTCCCTTGTCCCAGAATGCGGGGTCGGAGGCATCCAGACCGAACGGGGCCAGAAGTTCGGTGTGGTGCAGCGTGCCGCCCGCCGCGAGCATGTCGAAGTACTTGTCCTGGAAGCCCGCGTCGCCTTGCTCGTAGACCGCATAGAGTGCGTTCACCAAGCCGTCGCCGAACGCATAGGCATAGACGTAGAACGGCGAGTGGATGAAGTGCGGGATGTAGGCCCAGTAGGTGTTGTACTCGGGTTCGAGGTTGATCGCCGGGCCAAGGCTTTCGGTCTGCACCGCCATCCAGATCTCGCCGAGTTGGTCCGAGGTCAACTCGCCCTCGCGCCGTGCGGCGTGGACGCGGCGCTCGAACTCGTAGAACGCGATCTGGCGGACGACGGTGTTGATCATGTCCTCGACCTTGCCCGCGAGCATGGTCTTGCGGGTCTGCTGATCCGGGGCGGCGTCCAGCATCTTTCGGAAGGTCAGCATCTCGCCAAACACCGACGCGGTCTCGGCCAAGGTCAGCGGTGTGCGGGAAAGCAGTTCGCCCTGTCCGGCGGCAAGGCGCTGGTGGACGCCGTGGCCAAGCTCGTGCGCCAAGGTCATCACATCGCGCGGTTTGCCGAGATAGTTGAGCATGACATAGGGGTGAACGTCGGTCACGGTTGGGTGCGCGAAGGCACCGGGCGCCTTGCCCGGTTTCACGGCGGCGTCGATCCAGCCGAGATCGAAGAACGGCTCGGCCAATTCCGCCATCTTTGGTGCAAAGCCGGAATATGCGTCGAGCACGATCTTGCGGGCCTCTGGCCACGTGACGGTGCGGTCATCCGAGTCCGGGAGCGGCGCGTTGCGGTCCCAGTACTCCAGCTTGTCCAGCCCCAGCCACTTGGCCTTCATCGCGTAATAGCGGTGAGAGAGCTTGGGGTAGGCGGCCTGTACGGCCTCGCGCAGGGCGTCGACGACTTCCGGTTCAACCTGATTTGACAGGTGGCGACCGTAGTCCGGCGCGGGCATCTTGCGCCAGCGATCCTCGACTTCCTTCTCCTTGGCGAGCGTGTTGGTGATGCGCGTGAACAAGCGAATATTCTCGGCCATGCCCTTCGCGACGGCCCGTCCGCCAACCTCGCGGCGTGCCCGGTCGGTATCCGAGAGCAGGTTCAGCGTGGCTTCCAGGCCGAGCGGTTCGTCCTCGCCGTCGACGTCGAATTGCAGTCCTGCCATCGTCTCGTCGAACAGTCGGTTCCAGGCGGTCGCTCCGACCACGGACTGGTCGTGCAGGAATTTCTCCAGTTCGTCGGAAAGCTGATAGGGCTTCAGCGCGCGCAGTCGATCCAGCCAAGGTTTATAACGCGCCAGCCTGTCCGAGGCCGCAAGCAGGTCCGTCAGCCAGTCTTCCTCGACGCGGTTCAGTTCAAGCGTGAAGAACACCAGCGGTTGGGTCAGGTCTGTGACCCGTACCTGTGCGTCGCCCATGAACTTGGCGCGTTCGGGATCCTGCGTGTTCTGCTGATAGAGCAGCCCGGCATAGGACATGATGCGCCCGAGGACGCGATCGATATCCTCGTATTCCGCGATACAGGCCGCAAGCCCGTCACCGTCCAAACCCGCCAGCTTGCCTTCGTAGGTCTCGGAGAACGCCTTGCACGCAGCGGCGGTCTTCTCGAAATCCGCCTCGAGTTCCGGTGCATCCAGTCCTTTGTAGAGGTGCGTCAGATCCCACTCGGGCAGATCGCCAAGATCGACAACGGCACCCCCGTCAGCGGCCGGTAGGAAGACAGCAGGACGTGAATGCAGAAGATCGCGCATTTTGGGGGCACCTTTCGTTTGCGTCGCACCACGAATTAGGCGTTTCCGTCCCCTGCGGAAAGGTCACGCAAGGTCACAGTCTTATGCAATTACTCGCTTGTGAGACTGATTGATCGTCCGATCGGTCGGATCAGGTTCGAACACCGGGCGCCGGTTCGTCTGTTCCCTCCGGGGCCTGATACTTCGGGGCATCCTCGCGCCGGCGCAGAATGATGTCTCCGTTCGGCAGGACCTCGGGCATATGGTAGTTGCGCGGGTCGCCGACCCCTTCGAAATCCTCGAGATACTCAAAGGTCTCGTCCAGCGAGGGTTTCAAGTCTTCCATGAACTTGCGGAAGGTCTTGTCCAATTCCTGGGGAAGTTTAAGTTCGGGGATCGATTGCGCGCCCACAGGCGTGCAGACGGCCAGCATCGCTGCGCAAACGCATGTTCGGACCAGTTGGGACATCGCGATCCTCCACTCATCTGAGGTCAACGTGAGGATGAAACCACCACATGACAAGACCGAGGCGCTGGATCGCACAAAAGAAAACCGCCCCGGCGCGAGGCACCGGAGCGGTCTGTTTTGTCGCAGTCGCGATTACTTAGACAGCGTGATCTCGACGCGCCTGTTCAGAGCTTCGCGGACGTTGTCGCCAGTCTGACGGGCAAGCTGGTTTTCGCCGCGGCCAGCCAGTGTCATCGCGCCTGACGGAATGCCGCGGTCGACAAGACCTTGGGCAACGCGGCGTGCACGACGTTCGGACAGACCCTGGTTGTAGCTTGCAGCGCCGACGGTATCGGCGTGGCCAACCAGCGACAGCGCAGTTGCACCCATCGACTGAACAGCCGTCACAACTTCGTCCAGCGTCGCGCGGGCGCGATCTGTCAGGTTCGTGCGGTTGAAGCCGAAGTAGACGATGTAGTTGGCATCGACTGCCGGTCCGCACGCTGCGAGCGCTTCGTCCAACAGAGCCTTGGCATCAGCAGGCGTGATGCAGTAGGTCTCGCCGCCGCGGAGGGCTTCGAGGTACTGATCCCACATGGCCTGTGCACGGGCGCACGCTTCCGGACGCTCGGCCTTGTTGTCGTTGATGGTTGCGACGACGCCTTCATAAAGCGACGCAGCTTCACCACCGACGCCAAGCTGATCGGGAGCCCACGGCGCAGGAGCCGTACCAGCTTCTGCCTGCTTCGCTTTGGCGATGTAGGCTGTCGAGTTCCGCCAGCGAACGTCTTGGAACGCTGCACGACGACCGACTTCAGTGTATTCCTTGGCCAATGCGCCCTCGAAGCCCGGTCCCCCATGATCGGCCTTGAGATAGCGTTCGGCACCGAACGTCGCGCCAAGCGACGATCCAGGCAACTGGGTGCAGCCAGCGAGAGCAATCGCCGCCGTGCCCAGCAACAAACGAGTTACAGTCTTCATCCCTCTCTCCGTTTTCCGGTCGGACACACGTTGATCGCGTGCCCTCGATTGCTTGTTGCCGGTATTACCCGGCACACCCTTTTTCCCTGACACGAATGGCCGTTAAGCACAATCGTTCAACCAGCGATTTCCGCCCCTGATCAGCACTTTATCGACGCAGGTGCACATAAACAACAGTCCGATCTCTTGCTTTATGACCGATGTTACCCGGCGAACCGATCAAACTTCGCACCAAATCATACCTGATTTCGCCGCGGATTTTAAGATGGGCGGCAGGGCCGGTTGTTGATTGACGGCTCCGAAAACCCGGTGGCCATGGACCGAAACGTTAACCAATGAACATGCGAGGCAAAGGCTGGTTGCCGCCAGTATGCTCTGGGCAAAGAAGATGCTCAGCCCGTTGAAGTAAATGGCTGGGTTCGTACCAGATTGTGCCAAGTCGAGGTGTTCGCCACGGTGTTTGAGGCTTAGCCGACGGAAACGGACTATGTGTCGCGTTCGATGCCCACAGCGTCAAAACGGTACATATGCAGGCGTGGCGGGGCGAAAGGCGTCCTGCGGCAGACAAATTGCCTCCATTTCGACCAATTTCGCTGAGAAATTCGACGTCGATGCGTCGTTCAGTGACAGAAAATCAACCTGGATGCCTTTTGATATGGTGAAACCGCCCCGGAATCGGACAGAATCGATGGATGCACGAATCCTTCTCGCAGACGACGACGCACAGGAACGGCGCTACATTTCGGCGGTCCTTACGGCGTCCGGGTACACCGCGCATAGCGTTGGATGCGGCAAAGATGTCGTTCCAAGGCTGAAGGACGACGGCGCAGAAAAGATCGATCTGGTTCTGCTGGATCTGCACATGCCGGACATGGACGGTATTCTCGTCCTCAAGGCAATGCGGGATGCCGGCCTGCAGACGCCGGTGATCGTGATGACGTCGGATGGCTCGGTCTCGCGCGCCGTAGAAGCGATGCGGGCCGGTGCGAACGATTTCCTGATCAAACCCGTCGGCCCCGAGCGGTTGGACGTTTCGATTCGGAACACGCTTGCCATGTCGGACTTGTCATCCGAGGTGCGACGCCTTTCAAAGACCGAGGAAAACCGTTTATCCTTCGAGGAACTGGTGTCGGTCGCGGCATCGACTCGCGATGCGATCGCGATGGCGCGGCGCGCGGCGCGCTCGGATATTCCGATCCTGATCGAAGGTGAATCCGGTACCGGCAAGGAAGTGTTCGCGCGGGCCATTCATGGCTCGAGCGAGCGGGCAGGATCACCATTTGTCGCGGTGAACTGCGGTGCGCTTCCGGCGCAACTGGTTGAGTCGATCCTTTTTGGGCACGAGAAGGGGGCCTTCACCGGCGCGACCGAGAAACGCATTGGTCGTTTCCAGGAAGCGAGCGGCGGAACGCTGTTCCTGGACGAGGTCGGCGAACTGCCGCTTGATGCACAGGTCAAGCTGTTGCGTGCAATCCAGACAGGCGAAGTCGATCCGGTCGGTGCGACGCAACCGGTCAAGATCGATATCCGTCTGATTTCGGCAACGAACCGGGATCTGGCCGAGATGATCGGCATCGGCGGGTTCCGCGAAGACCTGTACTATCGCTTGAGCGTTTTCCCGTTGAAGTTGCCACCGCTGCGCGAACGGCGAGAGGATTTGCCGGGTTTGGCGCGAATGTTCCTCAAGCGGTTCGCTGCAGCGGAAGGTGTCGGCGTCGAGGGCTTTACGCAATCGGCGATGGAAGCGATCGCCCATGCCGAGTGGCCCGGGAACGTGCGGCAGTTGGAAAACACGATCCACCGCGCCGTCGTCATGGCGGACAGTCCGCTGATCCGGCCGACGGATCTGCACGGGATCAACGCGCCGGCTCAGAAACCGCTCGGAACGTCGCTGCGGTCGGATCGGATGGGTCAAGCCGTGCAGGCCGCGGACATCGTGGAGTCACCGAAGGATCCACTGATCAAAGACGACGGGCATATCCGGCGTCTGCTGGACATCGAGGCCGAGGCAATTGCCAAGGCTCTGACGATTTATCGAGGCCGTATGAGCGAGACGGCGCGCCGGCTGGGAATCGGCCGGTCCACGCTTTATCGCAAGATTGACGAGCTTCAGATCGATAAACGCGATGCCTGAACACGGCGTGATCCAGAACGCGCGACGTCAGAGCGTCAGATCGATCGAGACCGGAAAGTGATCGGACGCGCTTAGCAGATCTGATTTCAGCCCGGTGTCGTCAAAGCACTCCTGATCATTGAAGGGGTGCCAGATGCGCCAATCCGGTTTGCTCGGATCAGCAAAGCACGGTGTGAGCATGATGAAATCGAGCAAGGCGTTAAGGTATGTCTTGGTATCGCGGTTGTAGAACCGCGCCGTCGATGGTCGATCCGAGTACGGCGGCTTTCCCCTGCGGCCGAACGGGTTGCGCAGGATGCGGTCGGGATCGGCGACGGATCCCATGACAATCTCGACACCTGATCGTCCAAACACACGCTCATATTTGTCCTGACCCGGACCATCATTGAAATCGCCCAGCACCATCACGTCGTCTCCGCGGTCGAAATGGTCCTCGATGCGCTCTCTCAACCAGGCACATTGTGCGAGTTGTTTGCGGCGGTTTCGAAGAGAGATTTTCTGCACGGCTTCCGGGGTTTCAGCACCATGCGGTGCCTTGGACTTCGCGTGCACGCCGATCATTCGGAACACCCGGCCCGACGTCAAATCGGTGACATCAGCTTCGAGAGGTGGCTTCGAGAACCGGTGCAGGTCGATCTCGCCGTCTCCGTCCAGATCCAACGGGAAGGAACTGTCGAAACGCGGAGCCTCACGCCAACTCGTCGAGAGATCCGCAGCCTCGGGATCCAGTGGCTGACCGAGCGGACGGTGCTCGGCACTGAAGATCGCAGGATCGAACAGCAGCGTGATCTCTTGCTCCGTACCGCTTCGAAACCCGGTCAGAGCCCGAGATTGCCGCAATCCAAAATGCGCTGCGAACCGTTCAAGCGCTGTGACCGAACTGCGCTTCGATCCGGTATCCGGCGCCTCGATGATGCAAAAGAGATCGGCATCGATCCGGCGCAAGACAGCAGCAATCGCATCGGCTTGGCGCGCGCGCGTGATGTCATGCATGGCGGACCATCCATCATCAAGCTGAAGATGATTGTCCTGATCGAACAGCGCAGTGAACCAGCAGACGTTCCAGGTCGCGATCCGCCTGCGCGTTCCCATCATGCTTGTCCCGGTCTACCGGACCATGCCGAGGGCCGAAAGGTAAAGGTCGAGCAGAGCCTCCTCCTCCTCGCGTTCCTCAGTCGGTTTCTTGCGCAGGCTGACAATCTTGCGCAGCGTCTTGGCGTCAAAACCGTTTCCCTTCGCCTCGGCGTAGACTTCCTTGATCTGCTCGGCGACTTCTTTCTTTTCCTCTTCAAGACGTTCGATCCTCTCGACGATGGCCTTGAGCTGGCCGGCGGCAACAGTGGTGGTCGAGACGGTTTCGTCGGTCATAAAGTGCTCCGGTTGGCAGGTCGACAGAAAAGCAGCCGGCGGCTTATAGGTCCGCCGCGCGCCGCCCGCAAGCCGTCAGCTATTCTTGCCCGCCGTCGAAGATCAGGCGCTCGTCGACCGGTGCCACGCGCAGGATATTCGTTGTCCCGGGTCGGTTGAATGGCACACCTGCCGTGACGATGATGCGATCTTCTTCCGATGCCAGACCGTACTGGCGGCACGTGCGCGAGGCCTGCACGACCGCGAGCTTGAAGCGTTCAACCTCGGGCGTCTGGACGCAGTGCAGACCCCAGGAAAGCGCAAGGCGCCGTGCCGTCCCGGCAATCGGCGTCAACGCGACGATCTGGATGACCGGGCGCTCGCGCGCTGCCAGAAGCGCTGTGGTGCCGGAGTGGGTGAAACAGCAGATCGCCTTCACGTCGGTCGCCTCTGCGACCTGCCGGGCTGCGGCTGCAATCGCGTCCGAGACGGACTCCCGCGGCAATTCAGGGCCGATCTCGATCGACTCGCGGTACTGCGCATCGCTTTCGACATTGCGGGCGACGTTGTCCATCATCGCCACGGCTTCGATCGGGTACTTTCCCGCCGCACTTTCGGCTGAGAGCATCACGGCATCGGCGCCGTCGTAGATCGCGGTCGCCACGTCCGAGACCTCGGCGCGGGTCGGCTGCGGGTTCTCAATCATGCTCTCCAGCATCTGGGTCGCGACGATGACCGGCTTCGCGCTCTTGCGGCAGGCCCGGATCATCCGCTTCTGGATCGGCGGAAGCTCCCAACTCATCATCTCGACGCCCAGATCACCGCGCGCGACCATGATGCCGTCGCTGGCATCAAGGATCTCGTCAAAGCGTGCGATCGCAGCCGGCTTCTCGACCTTGACCATGATCGCGACCCGGTCGCCTTCCAGCAGCTCGCGCGCCTCGAAGACGTCTTCCGGCTTTTGCACGAAACTGAGCGCGAGCCAGTCCATGCCCAATCCGCGCGCGAAGGCCAGATCCTTCCGGTCCTTCTCGGTCAGGGCTGCAAGCGGCAGGACGACATCGGGCAGGTTGACACCCTTGTTGTTCGAGATCGTGCCGCCGACGATCACCTCGCACTCGGCCGATTCCGCATCACACGTCAGGACCTTCAAACGGATCTTGCCGTCATTGACCAGAAGCGTCGCGCCGGGCTCGAGGGCGGCGAAAATTTCGGGATGCGGCAGGCAGACCCGGTCCACTGACCCGGGGGCGTCGTCCAGATCGAAGCGGAAACGGGCGCCCTGGTCCAGTTCGGCCGAGTCCGCGCTGAACTTGCCGACACGCAGCTTCGGTCCCTGAAGATCGACCAGAATGCCGATCGGGCGTTCCAGCTCCATTTCGATCTCGCGGATCAGCCGGTGGCGCTCACGCACGTCGTCGTGGGTGCCGTGGCTCATGTTCAGGCGGAACACGTCCACTCCGGCGATGAAAAGCTTCTTCAACATCTCACGCGATGAGGACGCCGGGCCGACCGTCGCGACGATTTTGGTGTTTCGTTCCCTGCGCATAGTGCCCCTCGTTGCACGATCGGTTCTGATCAGGGCGCCTTATTGCGTCCCGGTGTGACAGTTTCAACCAATGGCTGACTAATATTGTTGCAAGCTTGCCACGGGGCGTTGCGGGTTTTAGGTGACGCATTCCACTGAGAAGGCTCCGATGACCGAATTCCCCCCGATCGAACGGATCGCCGCGTCTGGCGTATCCCATGACCTGTCCGGATTGGTACTGGTGTGTGACCATGCCTCGAACGCGGTGCCGCCGGACGTCGCGCCGCTTGGCCTGCCGCCCGAGGACATGGAGCGCCACATCGCGTTCGATGTCGGTGCGGCGGGTGTGACACGGGGCCTGGCAGAGCGGCTGGATTGTCCTGCGGTGTTGTCGACCTGGTCGCGGCTGGTGATCGATCCCAACCGGGGCGCCGACGATCCCACGCTGGTCATGAAGCTGTCGGATGGCGCGATCATTTCCGGCAACCGGGACGTCGGACGGGACGAGATCGCGCGGCGGTTGGAAACACTTTATTGGCCCTATCACCACGCCATCGACGCTGAACTGGGCGTTGCGGGGTCCGCAGCCGTGCTGGTCTCGGTCCATTCGTTCACGCCGCAGTTCCGAGGGCGGCCGACGCGACCCTGGCATATCGGTCTTCTTTGGGATCACGATGATCGTTTGGTGGCGCCGCTGCTGGACGAGCTGCGCGCCGAGGGCGATCTGTTCGTCGGTGACAACGAACCCTATTCCGGTCAGCTCGCAGGTGATTGCATGTGGATGCACGGGACCAAGCGTGGCATCCCGCACGTGCTGATCGAGATCCGCAACGACCTGATTGCCGACAGAACCGGCGAGGACGACTGGGCCGAACGGCTCGCGCCCGTCCTGCGCCGGGCGATTGTACGGATGCGCGGCACATCCTAGATACGCCGCATCAGCGAACAGGAGACACGATGAGCGACCTGGACCAGACTGCCCTTGAAGCCGCCGTTTTTCGCAAGCTGCGCGATCACCTGCGGGACCGCACCGATGTGCAGAATATCGACCTGATGAACCTGAGCGGCTTCTGTCGCAACTGCCTCAGCCGCTGGTACTCCGAGGCCGCAGCCGAGCAGGGCGCCGAGATCGGCAAGGACGCTGCGCGCGAAATCGTCTATGGCATGCCGTATGATGACTGGCGCGAGAAGTATCAGACCGAGGCAACCGACGCTCAGAAATCTGCCTTTGAGAAGGCCGATACCGGGCACTGATCCCGACTGTCTTTCTGCGGCGAGACCAAGCAACCGATGATCCGCGTCACCGATACAATCGGGATCGAGGATTGGGAAATCACCGAGACCTTTGCGCGTGCCTCGGGTCCCGGCGGACAGAATGTCAACAAGGTCGAAACCGCCGTGGTGCTGCGGTTCGAGGCTGACCGGTCACCCAACCTTCCCCCGGACGTCAAAGTGCGGCTCAAGCGGCTCGCGGGGCGACGCTGGACAACCGATGGTGCGGTCATCATCCAAGCCGACAAGCACCGGAGCCAGCTGCGAAATCGCGAGGATGCGGTGGCGCGGCTGGTGGAGTTGATCCGCAAGGCGACCGAGCGCCCGAAGAAACGTATCCCGACGCGGCCGACGCTTGGGTCGAAGCGCCGCCGTATGGATGCCAAGACCCGGCGCGGTGCGGTCAAGGCAGGGCGTGCCAAACCGGCGTCGGATGATTGAGCGGACCCGGCGCTTGTCGGCGCCCCGACGCTATTCGCGGCGATGCTCTACTCAGTAATCCCAGGTGCTGTTCTTGACGAAGAAGAAGCCGTGGTTCTCGAAGTTTGGCAGCGGACCATAGAAGTTTCCGAAGTTCTTCATCCATTCCAGCTTGAAGTTGTTCCGCCACATCGCGGCAATCAGGTCCGCGTCAGTGATGCCCCATTGCCAGTAGTTGTGAGCATCGCGATAGGTCTTGTCGAACAGTGGATGCTTCTGATCAAGGTTGTCGAACAGCTCGTCGATCCGCTTGTCGACCCGCACGCCAGCATCATTGGTGCCGCCCGGCGTGTTTCGCAGGTATTCATCCTTGCCCAGGTCGATCAGGCGCTGCGTCTGTTGCGAACCGGTCCATTGCTGATTGTAGACGACGAAGAGCCGCGTTTTCGGCGCATACATGTCGATGATCTCATCCCAGTCAGGCTTCGCCTGATGCACCAGCATGTCGTAAAGGATGATCGCATCGACGCCGGGGATCTGGTCGACGGTGTCCTGATAACCGATCTCGCCGGTCACGAACTGCAGGTTGGGGTATAGCCTGGATCGTTGCTCGGCGATTTTCGTCACATGGGTATCGACGACATAAGCCCGTTCGATGTTGAAGGACATCAGCGCCTGGTACGAGTACCCAGCATTGACACCCCAGCAGGCGCCAAGATCGGCAAAGGACCGGACGCGATAGGTCTCGAAGGCGTCCATGATCATGCGTCCCTTATTCGGAACGATCGGCTTGTGAAGCTCTGACTTGCCTTCGATTTCCATCAGCATCGGGGGGCCTCCTGACCAAGCGCGGGGTTCCCAGAACTGATAGAAAGCCTTTGGTTAAACCTTGTTTAAAGTCACCCGTGATGACCCGAAGGTCCAATCCGCGCGGGCGAAACGCTAAGGTTGCGCATGATTTACCCCTTGGCCGCGTCCATCGCTTTGGCGAAGCGCTCGAACAGATAGAAGCTGTCCTGCGGGCCGGGGGACGCCTCGGGGTGATACTGCACGGAGAACACAGGTTTGTCGGTGCAGCGCAGACCGCAGTTCGTGCCGTCGAACAACGAGACATGGGTTTGGATCACACCGTCGGGCAGGCTATCGGCATCCACCGTAAACCCATGATTCATCGAAGTGATTTCAACCTTTCCGGTTTCGAGATCCTTGACCGGATGGTTCGCGCCATGATGGCCGGTCGACATCTTCTTGGTGTCGCCGCCAAGCGCCAGCGCCAGCATCTGGTGACCCAGGCAGATGCCGAACACAGGCTTTCCAGCGTCGATCACGCCCTGGATCATCGGAACGGCATAGGTTCCGGTCGCTGCGGGATCGCCCGGGCCATTCGAAAGGAACACACCATCGGGATTGTGGGCCAGCACATCTTCCGCCGTGGCGGTCGCGGGCATCACCGTCACGTCGCACCCTGCCGACGCGAGGCATCTCAGGATTGTCCGCTTGGCGCCGAAGTCGACGGCGACGACCTTGTAGCGCGGTGCAGTCTGCTTCGGGAAGCCATCGGGCCAGGCCCAGCGCATCTCGTCCCAGCGGTAGCTCTGCGCACAGGTCACGTCCTTTGCCAGGTCCGAGCCATCGATTGACGGAAACGCCTGCGCCGCCGCCACCAAGGCGTCGGTATCGATCTCTCCGTCCGGTGCATGGGCAATCGCGACATGCGGCATCCCCTGATCCCGGATCAGGCGCGTCAGACGCCGCGTGTCGATGCCAGAGATGCCGACCCGTCCCGTGCGGGCGAGCCAGTCCGACAAGTGACGCGTCGCACGCCAATTGACCGGATCGGTGACGTCCCACTTGACGACCATCCCCAGGGCGACCGGATCCGCGGTTTCTTCGTCCTCGGCATTCGCACCGACATTGCCGATGTGCGGGAAGGTGAACGTGACAATCTGCCCGGCATAGGACGGATCGGTCATGATCTCCTGATATCCGGTCATCGCGGTATTGAAACAGAGTTCCGCGGCCGCTGCCCCGACGGCTCCGAACCCCGTGCCACGCAGGACCGTCCCGTCCGCTAGGGCAAGCGCTGCCGTCAGGGTGCGGGTTGGCGCGAAGATTTCTGCGAAGGGAGCAGCCGTGCGGTCCATGAGAGATACCTTCCGTGCGGATGTCGGTCTCTGGGCCCGAGGAAGATGACAGAATCGCAACACGGACCGCGCGCACGCTAGGCATCGGACCGGAACCGGTCAAGACTTGAGAGAAATAATATTACCTTTTAATTCCAATATCTTAGCGCCTGACACCCGTGTTGATGCTGCCAGAGACCGTGTGCTAGGGTCCGCGCCCACTGCCGCAAGAGTGCGGTGCAACAAATGGGGGCTCCATGCGAGACCGGCTTTCGGAAGCCGTCAAGGACGCTATGCGGAACAAGGACAGCATTCGCCTGTCGACCCTGCGTCTGATGACGGCCGCGCTGAAGGATCAGGACATCGCCAAACGGACCGGCGACGGCAACGGTGCCCTGTCCGATCAGGAGATGACGACGCTGTTCGCCAAGATGGTCAAGCAGCGCGATGACTCGATCAAAGCCTACGAGGAAGCGGGGCGGATGGAACTGGCCGAGCGTGAGCGGGCCGAGCAAAAGATCATCCGCGAGTTTCTCCCCAAGCAGCTGAATGAAGACGAAGTTGATGCCGCGATCCGCAAGGCTGTCACCGACACCGGTGCCGAGAGCCTGCGTGACATGGGCAAGGTGATGGGCACGCTGAAGGCCTCCTATGCCGGACGGATGGACTTCGGTCAGGCCGGTGCCCGGATCAAGTCCATCCTCGGCTGATCGGCGATCGCGACGGAGCAAAGATGAACGACAGTGCAACCGACGAAGCGCAGCGGCAGTACGTCCGGGCGCGCGAGGTCATCGGGCGCGGCAAGCAAGCCATGGCCGAAGGGCACCGTTTGCTGCGCCAGCTCTCCGGCAAGGTCAAGCACGCCCGCACACGCGGACAGATCAATCAGCAGATCTGGGATTGCGAAAAGCTGAACGGGCGGCGTGAGATGTTCTTCAGTCAGTCCGGGCAGGATGCTTTCCTCGACGAGCGGGTCTTCAAGGGCAAGCGCGAGGGAACCTTTGTTGAAATCGGTGGCTATGATGGGATCACCGGGTCGAACTGCTTGTTCTTCGAATTGTTGCGCGGCTGGAAAGGCCTGCTGGTCGAGCCATCTCCGACCTTCTTCAGAAAAGCCTCGGCGTTTCGCAAGGCGACCTGCCTTCAGCTTGCTCTGTCCGATGAAGACGGCGAGGCAGAGTTCCTCGATGTGCAGGACGGCTACAGCCAGATGTCGGGGCTGACGGCCAGCTACGATACGAAGCTGCGTGAGACGGTCGAAAGCGATCCGCGCCACAAAGGTGAGCTGATCAAGGTGAAGACCAAGACGTTGCCGACCATCCTCGACCAGAACTTCCTGAAGGAAATCGACTATATCTCGCTGGATGTCGAAGGTGGGGAAATGGCTGTCCTGTCGACGTTTCCGTTCGACCGGATCAAGGTGACGGCCTGGACGGTCGAGAACAACACCGGGGGCACCGACATACCCAACCTGATGCGCGAAAAGGGCTATCAGCGGGTCGAGGCACTGGGCGTCGACGATGTCTATGTGTTGACCGACTGACGTCGACAGCCATGACCGATCAATCCGATCCCAAGGGTGAACTGACCCTTCGCGCCGTCGCAATGCCCAGTGATGCGAATGTCGGTGGCGACATGTTTGGCGGATGGTTGATGGGGATGATGGACCTTGGCGCGTCGGTGATTGCCCGTCAGCGCGCGCGGTGCCGGACAGCGACCGTCGCGTGTCACCGTATCGATTTTCTCGCGCCGGTGCGCGTCGGTGATCTGGTCTCGAACCACGCATGGCTGATCCGCGAGGGCCGCAGTTCGATGCGGATCGGGGCCGAGGTCTGGGTCCGGCGCGAGATCTGGGGCGATCCCGAACGCGTCGCCGAGGCTGAGTTTACCTTTGTTGCCCTGACCGAAAGCGGCACCTCCCGGCCATTGCCGACGCAGGAACAGCGCACCTGACGGATTGCGCCCGGCGCATCATCGGCCTATTTACGCGCCAACCTGTCCGGGAGACGAGCTAAGTGAACTGGATCACCGATTACGTGCCGTCGAAGATCAAGTCGATTTTCACGCGGCGCGACATGCCCGAAAACCTGTGGGTGAAGTGCGAGTCCTGCGGTCAGATGCTGTTTCATCGCGAGTTGACCGCGAACCTGAACGTCTGCCCTGCCTGCAATCACCATATGGCGATCACCCCGCGCGATCGCTTCAGGGCGCTGTTCGATGGCGGTGTGTTCGTCGAGATCGAGGTCGATGAACCGCTGGCCGATCCGCTGCAGTTCCGGGACGAGAAGCGCTATACCGACCGGATGCGCGACGCCCGCCGAAAGACTGGCGAGACCGAAGCGATGCTGGTTGCTCAGGGTCAGATTTTCCAGCTCGAGGTCGTCTGCGCTGGACAGGATTTCAGCTTCATGGGCGGGTCGATGGGGATGGCCGTCGGGAACGCTCTGCTCAAGGCCGCCGAGACCGCCGTAGCGCATCGCGCGCCCTTGGTCGTGTTCGCTGCCGCCGGGGGCGCGCGAATGCAGGAAGGCATTCTGAGCCTGATGCAGATGCCGCGCACGACCATCGCCGTCCAGATGATGCGCGAGGCGAAGCTCCCCTTCGTGGTGGTGTTGACCCATCCAACCACCGGTGGCGTAACCGCGTCCTACGCGATGCTGGGCGATGTGCACTTGGCCGAGCCGGACGCGCTGATCTGTTTTGCCGGGCCGCGTGTGATCGAGCAGACGATCCGCGAGCAGCTGCCGGAAGGCTTCCAGCGCTCCGAGTATCTGCTGGAGCACGGGATGATCGACCGGGTCGTCAATCGTGGCGATATACGCGAGGAACTCGGTCGATTGCTGCGCTTGCTGATGCGCAAGCAGCCGATGAAACACGGTGATCTCCCACCGCCAACTGCCGATCCGGAACCGGAAGAAACAGCGGCTGCCGCGGATGTGGTGGAGGCTGTCAAGGCAGGCGACCACGAGACAGCCAGCGATCCGGCGGCTCCCACCGAGAAAACAGTCTGAGGGCAGTCCGGCCATGAAGGACACCGTGACAAGCGACGTGGTGCTCGAACGCCTTCTGGCGCTGCATCCGAAGAAGATCGACCTCGTGCTCGACCGGGTCTGGCGGCTGCTCAATACAGTTGGAAACCCGGAACGCAATCTGCCGCCCGTGGTGCACATCGCCGGGACGAATGGCAAGGGCTCGACCCAGGCGATGATCCGCGCCGGGCTCGAGGCGGCGGGGCAGAGCGTGCACGCCTACACGTCGCCGCACCTCGTGCGCTTTCACGAACGCATCCGGCTTGCGGGGACATTGATTGACGAGGACGACCTGTCAGCGATCCTCGAGGAATGTGAAGTCGCGAATGGCGGGGAGCCGATCACCTTCTTCGAGATTACGACAGTTGCCGCCCTGCTCGCGTTCACCCGGCACGCGGCGGATTACACGTTGCTGGAAGTTGGGCTTGGCGGGCGGCTGGATGCAACGAATGTAATCGACCGGCCCAAGCTCTGCGTGATCACCCCGGTCTCGCTCGATCATCAGCAATTCCTCGGAGAGACGGTCGCGCAGATCGCAGTAGAGAAGGCCGGGATCCTGAAACCCGGTGTGCCCTGCATCGTCGCGGCGCAGACCGACGCCGCCCGCGAGGTGATCGAGGCCCGCGCGGCCGCGATTGGCGCGCCGCTGCGTATCAGCGGGCAAGACTGGACTGTCCATACCGAACACGGGCGGCTGGTCTATCAGGACGAGCACGGGTTGCTGGACCTCGATGCCCCCGCTCTGCCGGGCGCGCACCAGATCCAGAACGCGGGAACTGCGATCGCGGCGTTACGGGCGATGGGGCTTCCAGACACTGCCGTTCAAGCAGCGCTGACAAAGGCTGAATGGCCCGCGCGCATGCAGCGTTTGCGAGCCGGTTCGTTGGTCGATCTGTTGCCCGCGAACGTCGAGCTTTGGCTTGATGGCGGACACAATGCGTCAGCGGGCGAGGCGATCGCGGCCGTGATGGACGACTGGCATGTCCGCAACCCGCGTCCGGTGCATCTGGTGTGCGGGATGCTCGACACGAAATCGGCCGAGGATTTCCTTGGTCCCCTGACGCCGCGGACCACCTCGGTTCGGACGGTACCGATTCCGAATGCAGAAGCGTCTTTCAGTGCCGAGGATCTGGCGGCTCTCGCCGGTGGCATGGCGCAGCCCGTCGCATCGGTCGAACAGGCGCTTCGGCAAATTGCTGCGGGCGCGGATGTGCCAAGCCGCGTCCTGATGTGCGGCTCGCTCTATCTGGCCGGACACATCCTCGCACTCAACGCCTGACCGACCATAGCGCGCTTTTCTGGGTGTGGAATTCCGGATGGCACCGCGCTGTCCCGGACTTGATCCGGGACCGCTTCGAAGCCGTCCAGGCGGTCCCGGGTCAGGCCCGGGACACATCGGCGCTTAGGCATCGTCCTCGTCCAGTTCCTCGGGCAGCGCGAGGTTCAGCACAATCGCGATCAGCGCGGCAGGCAGCAGTCCCGACGTTGCCATGATCCGCAATGTCTCCGGCAAGTACTGCACCGCCTTCGGGTCCAATTGCAGCCCAAAGCCCACGGACAGGGAAATGGCGAAGATCACCATGTTGCGCCGGTTCCAGTTGACGTCCGCCAGCATCCGCGCACCTGCCGCTGCAACCATGCCGAACATGACGATGACGCCGCCGCCCAGAACCTCGATCGGGATCGTGCGCACAACAGCACCGACCTTTGGGACGAGTCCGCAAACAATCAGGAAGATCGCACCGATTGTCACGACATGACGGCTCATCACACCCGTCATCGCGACCAACCCGACATTCTGGCTGAACGAGGTGTTCGGCAGGCCGCCGAAGATCCCTGCCAAGGCCGAGCCGACACCATCTGCAAAGGTCGCACCTTCAATTTCGGTGTCCGTCGCCTCGCGCCCCGCACCACCCTTTGTGATGCCCGAAACATCGCCCACCGTCTCGACGGCGGAGACAAATGACATCATGCAGAAGCCGATGATCGCGGCGGTGCTCAGCTCGAAACCGTACTTGAACGGCACTGGCAAGGCGAAGGCCGCGGCGCGGTCCCAGCTCGTCCCGATCGAGTCGAAGGTCACCATGCCGACCGCCAGACCATACAGATAGCCTGCCAGGATGCCGACCAGCACCGCCGAGACCGACAGCATCCCGCGCGTGAAAAACTTCAGCAGCAGCGTCACGGCGATGACGACGATGGCCGCCGACCAGTTCAACAAGCTGCCATATTCCGGTTTGTCATAGGCCGGGATGCCGCCTGCCGCGTATTGGATGCCGACCTTGACCAGATAAAGCCCGATCATCAGCACCACGAGCCCAGTCACCAGCGGGGGAAGTGCGAAGCGGATGCGGCCGATGATCAGGCCCAAGGCTCCGTGAAAGATGCCACCGACGATCACACCGGCGAAAACGGCGGACAGCGCGTCGACGCCCTTGCCCGCAACCAGCGGTATCAGGATCGGGATGAAGGCAAAGCTCGTCCCCTGCACGATCGGCAGTTTCGCGCCGACCGGCCCGACGCCGACGGTCTGGATCAGTGTCGCGACGCCTGCGAACAGCATCGACATCTGGATCAGGTAGAGCAGTTCCGGGAAGTCCGGCGAGTTCGATCCGAATCCGAACCCGGCAGCACCCGCGACGATGATGGCGGGCGTCACATTCGAGACGAACATCGCCAGCACGTGCTGGATGCCCAGCGGTACGGCTTTGTGCAGTGCGGGTGTGTAGTCCGGATCGCGGAGCTGTTCGGGGGTTCCGATCGACGTGTCAGCCATGGTGCCTTCTGTCCCTGTTTAAGTCTCGTTCAATTCGATCACCTTCGGCGTGTCGAACCAGTGTTCTTCAAGATTGGCGCCTGGGCCGATCCGGTCGATCACGGCGAACAAGCCGCTGCCCGAGATCGGCGTCAGCACCGCGTGCCATGTATTCCGATGGTAATTGACGGCTTGCGCTCCGCTGGCCTGGAACGCATGGATCTGCCCGGGACGGCCCGCGTCGTCCGGTGCAACGGCCACGATGTATGCCGATCCCTGCATGGGCACGAAGCATTGCGAGCCGTCGGGATGACGCTCCATCAACTCGATCGCATAAGGGGCCTGGCGCACGTCGGCATGGAACAGGCTGATCCCGGCCCGCCCATCGGTGAATTCCAGCGCTGCCAGATCATGAAATCGGTGGCATCGGCCCTGATTGATCGTCTTGAATGGGCCATCGGACAGTTCGATCAGATCCCCGAACGGCGCGAATGCCGCGACGGACAGGGGCGACGCCGTGATCATCCACGGCCTCCGAACCCGAGATCGAGCGTCGCATGGCGGTTTACGTCCTTGTAGAGCAGATACCGGAACGGTTCGGACCCGCCCGCATAACAGGCCTGCGGACAGAACGCGCGCAGCCACATGTAGTCGCCCGCCTCGACCTCGGCCCAGTCGCGGTTCAACCGGTAGACGCCCTTGCCCTTTAAGACATAGAGCCCGTGCTCCATCACGTGGGTCTCTTCGAACGGGATCACACCGCCGGGCTGCAGCGTCACGATGGTCACGTGCATGTCGTGGCTCAGATCCTCCGGGTCCATGAACCGCGTTGTCGCCCAACGGCCCTGGGTGTCCGGCATGGCAATCGGCTCGATATCCTGGTCGCGGGTGAAGATCGGCGACGGCGCCTCCAACCCCTCGACCCGCTCGTAGCGTTTGCGCAGGAAATGGAAACTTGCGGTCTCGGTCCCGGTGTTCTCAACGGTCCAGCGCGCGCGTGGCGGCAGATAGGCAAACCCGCCCGGCTGCAAAACGTGAGTGGTTCGATCCAGCTGAATCGACAGCGCGCCGGACGCCACAAAGAACGCCCCCTCGGCCTCGCCATCCGGTTCCGGCTGCATCGAGCCGCCGCCCGGTTCCATCTCCATCACGTAGTGGCTGAACGTCTCGGCGAACCCGGTCATCGGGCGCGCGATCACCCACAGTCGCGTCTTCTCCCAGTGTGGCAGGAAACTCGCCGTAATATCGCGCATCGTCCCCGCCGGGATCAGGGCGTAGGCTTCGGTAAAGACGGCGCGACCGGTGTGCAGCGCAGATTGCGGCGGCAGCCCGCCCGGCGGCGTGGCATAGGTGCGGTCGGTCATCTCGGCAGCATGTCCTTCAGGCGATAGTACGCGATGCGTTCGACCTGACGGCAGGTTTCGTCGAACTCGGTTGCGCGATCGAACAGGATACGGCGTTGAAACTGCTTCAGAATTCCGGGCTTGTCGTGATCGCGCACGGCGATGATGAACGGAAAGCCAAAGCGTTCGACGTAATGGGTGTTCAGGTCCGTGAAGACCGTCCGTTCAGCGTCGGTCAACGCGTCCAGCCCGGCCGAGGCCTGCTCGGCTGCCGACTCAATGGTCAGCCGTTTTGCCGCCGCAAGCTTGCCGGCAAGATCGGGATGCGCCTTCAAGACCGCGAGCCGTTCCTCGTCCATGCCGTTCCGGAATGCACGCACCATCGCGCTGTGCAAGCCGGTCGCCGTGTCGTGCGCCGGGCCGAGCTCCAGCTCGAATGCCCGCTCCGCCACCCAGGACGAATGCTCGAACACACCACCGAAGCGTTCAACGAAATCCTCATGCGACAAGCGCGACGGTGCCGTTGGATCGAAGCGCGGCGGATGCATTTTCATCCAGTGCTCGGCAATGTCGATCCGGCGCGCGAACCAGACGTCCGTGTGCGACCGCGCGTACTCCAGGAACCGACGCAGCGCCGCGATGCGTCCCGGCCGCCCGACCAGACGGCAATGCAGACCGATCGACATCATCTTTGGCCGTCCGGCAGTACCCTCGGCGTACAACTCGTCGAAACTGTCGCGCAGATAGGTTTCGAACTGATCGCCCGCGTTGAAGCCCTGCGGCGTCGCAAAGCGCATGTCATTCGCATCCAGCGTGTAGGGCACCACCAACTGGTCACGGTCCCCGATCCGGATCCAGTACGGCAGATCGTCGGCGTAGCTGTCCGAAACATAATCGAAGCTGCCATCCTCGGCGATTAACCGGACCGTGTTCATCGAACAGCGCCCGGTGTACCAGCCGCGTGGTGCGGCGCCGGTGACTCGCGCATGGATCGCCTTCGCCTCGGCAATGTGAGCACGCTCTTCGTCCTCGGTGAAGTCCTTGTATTCGATCCACTTCAGGCCGTGGCTGGCAATCTCCCAATCCGCGTCGTTCATGGCCGCGACCTGGTCCGGAGACCGCGCCAACGCCGTCGCCACGCCGTAGACCGTGACTGGAACCTCCATGCCGGTAAACAACCGGTGCAGACGCCAGAACCCGGCCCGCGCGCCGTACTCGTAGATCGACTCCATGTTCCAGTGGCGCTGGCCCGGCCAGGCCGCAGCACCAACGACCTCGGACAGGAACGCCTCGGACGCCTCGTCGCCATGCAGCAGATTGTTCTCGCCGCCTTCCTCGTAGTTGATCACGATCTGAACGGCGATCTTCGCGTCGCCGGGCCAATGCGCGTACAATGATGCAGCGCCGTAACCAATCATGTCGCGCGGGTAGCGGTTCACGTCTGAGTCCCTCGTTTCACCCGATCTAAACAGAAGAAGGGTGTGATTTGTCAGAAATTTTGCACAAGATCCGCTTTGACGCACCTGCGAAACGAATCCCAAAGGAAGGGCCGGTCATGAGTGGATATCTGACGACGCATGTGCTGGACACGAGCCGAGGGTGCCCGGCCGAGGGGTTGACGATCGTGCTCTTTCGGATGGAGGGCAGCGACCGCACGCAGATCGCCGAGATGGTTACAAATGAAGATGGCCGGACCGACGCGCCCATTTTGCCGATACCGGACTTCGCCACAGGCACCTACGAGCTGGAGTTTCACGCCGGAGCCTACCTGCGCGCGCATGGCGCCAGCGACGCGTTTCTCGACATCATCCCGATCCGCTTCGCGATGGCCGAGGCGGTGCATTACCATGTGCCGCTGTTGCTCTCGCCCTTCGGCTATTCAACATATCGCGGGAGCTGACCCGATGACCCAGGACCGGAGATCAATCTGATGGATCAGGTCATCCTGATGGAGTGGGTCAGCTTCGCTGTGCGCTGGCTGCATGTGATCACGGCGATCGCCTGGATCGGCTCGTCCTTTTACTTCATCGCGCTGGACCTGGGCCTGAACCGCAACGTCCCCGGCCCGGCGGATGGCGAGGAATGGCAGGTCCACGGCGGCGGCTTCTACCACATCCAGAAATACATGGTCGCGCCCGAGAACATGCCAGAGCACCTGATCTGGTTCAAATGGGAGAGTTACGCGACCTGGCTCTCGGGTGCTGCCCTGCTGGCCGTCGTCTACTGGATGGGGGCCAAGCTTTACCTGATCGATCCCGAGAAAGCGGATCTCGCCATCTGGCAGGCGGTCCTGATCTCGGCGGGTTCCCTGGCCATCGGCTGGGTGCTGTACGACCAGCTCTGCAAAAGCCCGCTGGGCGAGCATCCGACCGTGCTGATGCTGATCCTGTTCGCGATCCTCGTGATCATGTCCTGGGGCTACACACAGGTCTTCACCGGACGCGCGGCGCTACTGCATCTCGGCGCCTTCACCGCGACGATCATGACGGCGAACGTCTTCCTGATCATCATCCCCAACCAGACGATCGTGGTTGCCGACCTGAAGGCCGGGCGCACGCCGGATGCGAAATACGGCAAGATCGCCAAGCTCCGCTCGACCCACAACAACTACCTGACGCTGCCGGTCATCTTCCTGATGCTGTCCAACCACTACCCGCTGTCCTTCGCGACCGAGCACAACTGGATCATCGCCAGCCTGGTGTTCCTGATGGGCGTCACGATCCGGCACTTCTTCAACACGATGCACGCGAAGGGCGGGATGCTGTGGTGGACCTGGGGGGCGACGACGGCGATCTTCGTTGCGATCGTCTGGCTGTCGATGCCGTCGGGCGAGGCTGTGGAAGACCTTGCCGAAGACACTGCTTCACCCCGACTGGCGCAACTGATCGATGATCCGCATTTCGAAGCCGTGCGCGATATTACCCTGTCGCGCTGTTCCATGTGCCACGCCGCCGAGCCGCTTTGGGACGGGATCGCCACGGCGCCCAAGGGCGTGAAGCTGGAGACCGACGCCCAGATTGCGGCCCACGCGCGCGAAATCTACCTGCACGCCGGTGTCAGCCGGGCCATGCCGCCCGCCAACATCACTTACATGGAACCCGAGGAACGTGCCGCGCTTGTCGCCTGGTACAACGCGGCCCGCTAACGGGGATCAACCTTCGGGAAGCGACTCCAGCGCGGACCGGCACTCAGCCGAGACGTTGTCTCCCGCCGCCCGCAGGCACTGGAACCCCGAGCCTTCGCCGACCGTCACGTTCGCACAATGGGTCTGGAAGTCGGCTGTGCAGACATCGCTGACCTCGCCGATCCTGTCGAAGAAGCGTTCCAGCAGGCGCGCCATATCATCCGTCGCCTCATGGCAGGGATCGCTGATCGTCGCCGAATGCGCATAAAGACACGCGAGGACCCGGCCATCGCCGGGTTCGACATCGGTGCAATAAAATTTGATATCCTCGGAGCATTGTTCCAACAGGCCCTGAGCATTGGCGATGGGCGCACCCATCAGAAGACCAGGAACAAGGAGCAGGGCGAGCAGGTTTGATTTGAACATCTTGCCTGTCCTCATGGTGTCACGATGACATAAACGGTCGCACCATTCCGGATGCGTTCGCCGTAATACACAGAGCCGCAGCGCCAGTAGCTGGTTCCTCGAACAAGCGCACGCGCGCATCCGCCGGGCAGGCGCGGATAGAAATTCTGACGCCGCTCAACGCGCCGGGTGGTGCGACGGGCCGTGCGCCGCGCTGTGCGGCGGATCGGGCCGGCCTGGGCGACGGCAGCTTCGACAAGCTGAGTAAGGCTGCCCTTGGCGGGTTGCGTCGTGCCCGGTGGCAGGCCGAATGCCAGGAGAACAACAGCAGCGGCGATGAGTATTGTCTTCATGGCATTCTCTCCGAACTGGGCGGCCTCATCCCGGACCCTATCAGACAGACGCCTGCAAAGCAGCCACGCAGTCCCGTCGATCGCGAAAGACTTCAGGCTGCCAAGGCGCCCCGGATTGCGTCCAGCGCCGCCTCACCGCCCGAGGCATCGGGTCCGCCGCCCTGTGCCATGTCCGGACGCCCGCCACCGCCTTTGCCGCCCAGTTTTTCAACCGCCAGCTTGACGAGATCAACCGCCGAAACCGTGTCCTTCAGATCGTCGGTCACGCCAACCGCCGCCGCAGCCTTGCCGTCGGCATCCGCGATCAGAGCGACCACGCCGCTGCCCAGCGAGGTCTTGTGTTCATCGATCAGGCCACGCAGGTCCTTTGGACTGATGCCGGTCAGCACCTGCGCGATCAGCTTGGTGCCGCCGACCTCTTCGACCGTCGGCCCTGACGCGTTCGCACCGCCGCCCAGAGCCACCTGACGGCGCAGATCGGCGACCTCGGCCTCGAGCTTGCGGCGTTCGTCCATCAGCGTCGCAATGCGGTCCGGTACCTCTTCGGGGCGCGCCTTCAAAGCCGACGCCGCCTGCGCCAGCCGGTGATCCTGGGTCGTCAGATAATCATAGGCTGCTTCGCCAGTCAGCGCCTCGACCCGCCGGACGCCAGCCGACGACGCACTCTCACCGGTCAGCACGAACACGCCGATCTCGCCTGTCCGCTCGACATGGGTGCCGCCGCACAGTTCCAGCGAGTAAACAGATCCGGCAGGTCCAGTCTCGCCCTCGGGCCGCGCGCCCATGGAGACCACACGGACCTCGTCCCCGTATTTCTCGCCGAACAGGGCGCGTGCACCGATTTCCTGTGCGTCATCGGGTGTCATCAGCCGCGTCGTCACGACTGCGTTCTGGCGGATGTAGCCGTTTACCTCGCGCTCGACTTCGCCGATCTCCTCCAGGCTCATGCCTTTCTGATGCGTGAAGTCGAACCGCAGCCGGTCCGGCGCCACCAACGAGCCACGTTGAGCGACATGATCACCCAGATGCCCGCGCAGTGCTTCGTGCATCAGGTGCGTGGCTGAGTGGTTCGCACGGATCGCCGCACGCCGGCTGCCGTCAACGATCAGCTCCGCGGCCTGTCCGACCTCTAAACCTGCATGCGTCACCGCAGCACGATGAGCGAACACGCCGTTCTTCTTCTCGGTCGTCGAAATCGTCGCCTCGCCCGTGTCGGTCTTGATCACCCCGGCATCGCCCACCTGACCGCCGCTTTCGCCGTAAAACGGAGTCTGGTTCAGCACGATCCAGCAATCCTCGCCGATATCGACCTTCTGAACCAGGGCACCGTTCTTGACGATCGCCAGGATCTGTCCCTCGGCCTTATCGGTGTCGTACCCCAGGAACTCGGTGGTTCCGTATTTCTCGGCGATGTCGAACCAAATGGCGTCGTCCGCAGCCTCGCCCGAGCCTTTCCAGGCCGCCCGCGCCGCTGCCTTCTGCGCGTCCATCGCCTTTTTGAAGCCCTCGGTTTCGACCGTCCGGCTCTTCTCACGCAACGCGTCCTGCGTCAGATCGAGCGGGAAGCCAAAGGTGTCGTAAAGCTTGAACGCCGTCTTACCGGGCAAGGCCACACCCTCAGGCAGGCCCTCCAGCTCTGCGTCCAACAGCTTCAGGCCGCGATCCAGTGTGATGCGGAAGCGTTTCTCCTCGCTCTCGAGCGTCTCTTCGATCAACGCTTGCGCGGTGCCCAATTCCGGGAACGCCTGTCCCATCTGGGCAACCAGCGCTGGCACCAAGCGATACATCACCGGGTCCTGAGCACCCAGCAGATGCGCGTGGCGCATCGCACGGCGCATGATCCGGCGCAGGACGTATCCGCGGCCTTCGTTCGACGGCAGAACGCCGTCGGCGATCAGGAACGAGGTCGCGCGCAAGTGGTCGGCAATCACCCGGTGGTGCGTCTTGCCTGCGCCATCCGGCTCCCCGTCCGTCAACCCGGCAGAGGCCTCGATCAGCGCGCGCATCAGGTCGGTGTCGTAATTGTCGTGCTTGCCCTGCAGCAAGGCACCGATCCGCTCCAGCCCCATGCCGGTATCGACCGACGGCGCGGGCAGCGGCTTCGACTCCCCGCCGGGAAACGTCTCGAACTGCATGAAGACGAGGTTCCAGATCTCGATGAACCGGTCGCCGTCTTCCTCGGCCGAGCCCGGCGGGCCACCCCAGATATGGTCCCCATGATCATAGAAGATCTCGGTGCACGGGCCGTTCGGACCGGTATCGCCCATGCGCCACCAGTTGTCGTCGCTGTCGATGCGGATGATCCGATCATCCGGAAGCCCTGCAACCTTGCGCCACAGCCCGGCTGCTTCCTCGTCTGTCTGGTGCACGGTGACCAGCAGGCGGTCCTTGTTCAAGCCGAACTCACCGGTGACCAGGGTCCAGGCGAATTCGATCGCCTGCTCCTTGAAATAGTCGCCGAAGCTGAAATTCCCCAGCATCTCGAAGAACGTGTGGTGCCGCGCGGTGTATCCGACATTGTCCAGATCGTTGTGCTTGCCCCCGGCGCGCACGCATTTCTGCGAGGTCACGGCGCGATTGTAATCCCGCGTCTCCAGCCCCGTGAACACGTTCTTGAACTGGACCATCCCGGCATTGGTAAACATCAGTGTCGGGTCGTTGCGCGGGACCAGCGGCGAGGACTCGACGACCGCGTGCCCGTTCCTGGCGAAATAGTCGAGGAAGGTCGAGCGAATATCGTTCAGCGAGGCCATGGTTGAAGCGTCCGTTATAGGGGCGATTTTTCAGCGCGCCCTCTTATCCCGGCGATGTGGGCGAGTCTACCGGCCCCTCGGTAAAGTCCCCCGCCGACAACCGACGTGTAGGATGGGCGCCTCGCCCATCCCTGTCTCACCTCATCCGCGCAGCATCCGCATCAGGACACGGTCGCGATTGATGAAATGATGCTTCAGTGCTGCCGCCACATGGCCCAGCAGAAGCAGGACCAGGGTGATCGCCGTGAAGAAATGGATGTTCGCAAACAGGCTCTCCAACGCCTCGGTTCCGGGTATGAACGGATCCGGCAGCTCGAACAGGCCGAAGACCATGTTCTTGATCCCGTAGGAGTCCTGCAAGGGCGACGCCGACGACATCAGCCAGCCCGACAGCGGCATCACGATGATACAGACGTACAGCCCATAATGTCCGACATGTGCGGCCATCCGTTCCAGGCCGGACATTCCCACCGGCAGGTCCGGCGCCCGATTGACCAGCCGCCAGAGCACCCGCAACAGCGCCAGCGAGAACGCGACGAACCCCCAGCTTTTGTGGTCCTGGGTCAGCTCGAACTGGAGGTAGATGTCGCTGACGAAGTTGGCCATGAAGAAGCCGACACAAAGCAGCCCTATGATCACGACGGCCATCGACCAGTGAAAAAATCGTGCGAGCCAACCCCAGCCAGTTGCCGTGTTCTTCAGCGCCATGCGTCCGGTCCTTATTCTGTGCGGGCTGCCCGCAGGTCAAAGCTCACGATCACGTCCGGGCCGATCTCGACAAAGATCGCCGACGGGCCGACGCCCAGCAGATAGTCAGCGCGGACAATGACGAGCGAGCCCGCCGCGGCCGCCAAGTCTTCATCGAACGCCAGATTGATCTCCGACGTGATCGGCCGCTCGACGCCGCGGATCGTCAGCTGCCCCCTTGCGGCGTAGCGGGTCCCCTCGATCGGGGTCAGGTCGATCAGCCGATAGATGACGTTCGGGTGGTTCTTGGAATCGAACCACTCGGCCGATTGCGCAAATCCACTTGCAAGATCGTCGTTCAGGTCGATGCTGGACGTGTCGATGGTCAGAAGCAACTCCGCGCCCGACAGGCTGTCCGGGTCGAACTGGCCGGTCCCTTTGAAACGCGAGAACACACCTGACTTCGGAGTGCCATCACCCTGGTACTCGAACCCGATCCTGGAGTTCGCCGGTTGCACGACCCACTCGTAGGCAAGCGTCGTCGAGGCAGGCGCCGCGATGGCGATCATTGCCACAAGGCCTAGGAAGGTTTGGCGGAGTGAGATCTGCCAGGTCATGCGTGTCTCCTGCATTTGTCCTGTTTCGGCTCGGTCCGCCAATACCACGATCCCTGCACCGGACTCCGGCGCAGGGAGCCTGTGCAGTGTTTACTGTGCGGGGCTCATTTCCATATCTAACTGGATCGGAACAATGGCGCTGACGGCCGGGGCGGCATAGCTCACGCCGAACTCGGTCCGGTCGATCTCGCCCGTCACGGTGAAGCCCGCGATCGTCTGGTTCGGGTTGAACGGCGACGGTCCCAGCTTGTTCAGCTTGGCCTGGAAGGTGACCGGTTTGGTCACACCGCGCAGGGTCAGATCGCCCGTCACATCAGCGCTGTCGGTGCCGGTCGGCACGACCGAGGTCGAGACGAAGGTGATCTGCGGATGGTTCTCGACATCAAAGAAATCCTTGCCGCGGATATGCTTGTCGCGGGCTTCCCAGAACGTGTCGACAGAGGCCGCGTCGATCGTGAAGCTGACTCTGGTCGCTTCAACGTTGCCCGGATCAAAGTCGATCTCGGCGTCGAAAGAGCGGAACTGACCATGGGTGGTCGAAAAGCCGAGGTGCCCGACCGAGAACTTCACATGGGCGTGGCTTTTGTCGAGCACATAAGGTGCTGCCGTCGCGGCGACGGGGGACAGCGCCAGTGCGGCGGCGACGATAAGGGACGAAAGGCGCATCGGTATCTCCAAGCTTGGAACTGTGTTCTGATGGCATTCAACCTAGGAAGTCCGAAACCCGGGAAAAGTCACATTACGGTAAAGCATTGTTGCGTCAGCCGCAAAAAAGATGGGCTGCGACCCGGCACCGTGTAGCATTCAGTACAGATCTCGCCGATCCGGACCGCGATCCTCACGTCATTAAACGCCAGACGGGCCGGGAACGATCGCCGCCCTGTCGGACGATGGTCCTGATCAAGCTGCGTGTGGCCCGATCCAGCAACAGTCCCAGGGCCCAAGACGCCGGGCGACGCGCAGAATCGACGGCCAACAGGGATCGGCTCGATCCGCACACTACCTTCGGCGTCAAGGTTGCAGCCCTGTCACCGCGTTGGAACGGGCGTGTCGCCGCGATAATCATAAAATCCGCGATCGGCCTTTCTGCCCAGCCATCCGGCCTCGACATACTTTACCAGCAGTGGGCAGGGCCGGTACTTCGTATCCGCCAGCCCCTCATGCAGGACGTTCATGATCGCCAGGCAGGTATCCAGGCCGATGAAATCAGCCAGTTCCAGCGGCCCCATCGGATGCCGGGTCCCCAGTTTCATCGCTGTATCGATGCTCTCGACGTTGCCGACGCCTTCATACAGCGTATAGATCGCCTCGTTGATCATGGGCAGCAGGATGCGGTTGACGATGAAAGCCGGGAAATCCTCGGCCACGGCCGCCGTCTTGCCGAGCGTCGCGACGACCTGCTTCATGGTCGTGAAGGTCTCGTCGTCGGTGGCGATGCCACGGATCAGCTCGACCAGTTGCATAACCGGCACCGGGTTCATGAAGTGCAGGCCCATGAAACGCTCGGGCCGGTCCGTCGTACTGGCCAGCCGGGTGATCGAGATCGACGATGTGTTCGTCGTCAGAAGCGTGTGCTCGCCCAGATGCGCTGCCAGACCGGCGAAGATCTGAACCTTGATCTGCTCGTTCTCCGTCGCGCTTTCGACGATCAGATCCGCCGCGCCCAACTCAGCGGGGTCCATCGTGCCCCTCAACCGGGCCATCGTCGCACCGTGATCCGCGACCGAGATCTTCTCGCGCGCCACGGCCTTGTCCAGTTGATCGCCGATCCCGGCAATTCCGGCATCGACCCGATCCTTGTCGATGTCGTTCAGAAATACTTCGAAACCGGCCTGTGCGAAGACCTGCGCGATGCCTGTTCCCATTTGTCCGGCGCCAATCACGCCGACCGAGCGGATGTTCGTCATCCCTTTTTCCCCAGTCTCCGGGCGGTGGTCCGCCCGTGATTATCCCGCGCAATGGTGCGCTGCAGCACGGCACGTTAAACCGATCAACCCGGCTTGGCAAAGCCGCGTGACGGAATTTTGGCGCAAGAATGTTGTTTATTCCGGGCGTTGCTCCCGGGATCTCGCCTGAATTGCGCGCCAACGGGCCGCTAGCCAGTGCTCTCCGCCCATGCCATCCACCACAGCTTGCAAGCGGCCACGATACCGCATCCAGCGGTCAAGCGAACCGGACGAAACCGGCGCCCGCACCTGTGCAACGGAGGCTGTCTTGACGGGCCCCGACGTATCGGGCTCCAGGCAACGGGCATCGAAGGGCAGGCCAAGATGCTCAAGCACACCCCGCACGACCGGCTCGGGGTCGGTCACCAGGTCTTCGTACAGAACAGAACGAACCCGGCCGCCCATCAGAACATTCCAATGATCGGTCAGGTCCGCGTATTGGCGATACGCCTGTCCCAGGGCCGTCATGTCGGTGGCATAGTCCAGCCCAAACGCGAAGCTCGCTTCCCAGCAACTCAGGCATGTTCCCAGCGGATGACGCTGCATGTGCAGGATGCGCGCTTTCGGGAACATCGCCGCTATCAGCGGCCAGAACAGCGTGTTCGGGGGCATCTTGTCGATGATGCGCGCCACCTGCCGGCCTTGCAGCCGTCCGGCGACGCCTTGAAGGACGGCCTGTCCCATCTGAGTGATGACACTTGGCGTCAGCGTCTGGCGCAGCTTGGCCGGATCGCGTCCCATCTGGCCAATGAGCTGGTTGAAAATCATGCCGACCGTCGTCGTCTCGCCAACCGACGCGATCACCGGATGGGCCGTCAGCATCCGATCCAGAAGCGTCGTTCCCGATCGGGGCATCCCCGTAATGAAGACCAACCGGTCATCGGCGAGCCCGGCGCCCTGCAACTGTTGCATCAGCCGGGCGTCGAAGACGGACCGCAGCAGGTCTTGCATCGCGCGTTCCTGTGCTGCGTCCCAGCGCATGGGAGACAGCCGGTTGCCCTCTGCGGTGGCGTCGAATGCACCATCCGTATCATCGATCTTTCGCAGCGCCGTCGCCAGCGCATAGTGCAGGTCGCGCGCGGCTTTGGCCTCTGGCTCGGCCGCCAGCATCGCGCGCAGTTCCGCGACCAAGGCTTCGGCCTCGGTGGGTGGAATCGCGGTCGCCAGATCCAGCCACGCGCTCGAATAGCCTGGGTCCGTTGAGATCGCCTTGCGAGAGGCCGCAGCACCTTCTTCGAACCGTCCCAGGGAGTTCAGGATCAGCCCTTCATGCGCGAAGATCGCGGCCTGCGGGAACTGGCGGCCCAGATCGCGGATCTCGGCCAAGGCTTCCTCGGCCCGGTCCTCGCCATGCCAGATCGCGATGGCGTGGCGCAGGCGGACAGTCGGGTCCTTGGGTGCGATTTTCAGGGCCTCACGATAGACCTTGGCGGCGGCTGCCGTGTGCCCTCCGGCGTAAAGCTTGGCACCGCGATCGAGCAGATCCTTGACGGTTGGCTGAGTCACTGAGAGCGGGTCGATATCCATGTGAACATCAGCCTAAACAAGTTTTGTCCACCTGAATGTCCATGTTAGAGGCGCGCTTTCGCGCATCGCCTTACCCACCTCGATATCCATCTTCCAAGGTGTCAATGCGCTTCTTCCCAGCTCGCGCCCTGGCCCGCATCAACGACCAGAGGTACGGCGATCTCGACTGCGGGTGCGGCAGCATTCTCCATCACGGCGCGAACCACGTCAGCGGTCGCACCCGCCTGATCCTCGGGCACTTCGAACAGCAATTCATCGTGAACTTGCAACAACATACGGGCATCCAGACCGGCTTGAGAGATCGCGTCTGGAATACGGATCATAGCGCGCCGGATGACATCCGCCGCCGTGCCCTGGATCGGTGCATTGATCGCGGCGCGTTCGGAGAAACCGCGCCCAGGCCCCTTTTGCGTGATCCCCGGCGTGTGAATACGTCGCCCGAAGAGAGTCTCGACATACCCTTTCTCGCGCGCATGAGCCTTCGTGTCTTCCATATATTGCTTTATTCCCGGGAACTTAGCAAAATACCGGTCGATGAAATCCTGTGCCTCAGCGCGTGGAATACGAAGATTGTTCGACAGGCCAAACGCTGTCACGCCATAAATTATTCCAAAGTTCACAGCCTTTGCTTGGCGACGGATGTCCGGTGTCATCTCGTCCAACGGCACGTCAAAGACCTCGGACGCCGTCATGGCGTGAATGTCCAGCCCATCCTTGAAGGCCATCTTGAGCGCCGGGATGTCCGCGATATGGGCCAGGATCCGCAACTCGATCTGCGAATAGTCCAGCGATAATATGATGTTACCGGGCTCGGCGACGAAAGCGGTGCGGATCGCACGGCCTTCCTCGGTTCGGACGGGGATGTTCTGCAGGTTCGGATCGGTCGAAGCGAGCCGGCCGGTCGAGGTTGCCGCCAGCGAGAACGAGGTATGGACACGCCCGGTCTCGCCATTGATATGGGTCGGCAGCGCGTCCGTGTAGGTCGACTTCAGTTTCGAAAGTTGCCGCCAATCCAGTATCTTAGCTGGCAGATCGTGCCCCTGTGCAGCCAGTATTTCCAGCACATCCGCCCCGGTTCCCCAGGCGCCGGTCTTGGTCTTCTTCCCGCCCTCCAGACCCATTTCGTCGAACAGGATTTCTCCGAGCTGCTTGGGAGAGGCCTGGTTGAACTTACGGCCCGCCAGCGCGTAGATTTCGTCCTCGAACTCGGCCATTTTCTGCGCGAAGCGGTTCGACATCGAACCCAGCACGTCGCGGTCGACCTTGATGCCATTGCGCTCCATGTCGACCAGAACCGGGATCAGCGGGCGCTCCAACGTGTGATAGACGGTCGAAACCCGCTCCGCCGCCAGCCGGGGCCGCAGCCCGTGCCACAGCCTCAGGGTTACATCCGCATCCTCAGCGGCATAGTGCGCGGCCTTGTCAATCTCGACCCGATCGAAGGTGATGGCAGACTTGCCGGAGCCGATAAGCTCTTTGATTGAAACGGCTTTATGGGACAGATGGCGTTCGGCCAATTCGTCCATGCCATGCCCGCCCAGCCCTGAATCCAGCGCATAGGACATCAGCATGGTATCGTCGATCGGCGCCACCGGCGTGTCGTACCGCGCTAGAACCTTGAGGTCGTATTTCAGGTTCTGACCAATCTTGATGATCGATGGATCGGCGAGGATCGGGCGCAGAACCTCCAGAACTGCCTCGATCTCCAATTGATCCGGCGCACGTTCCATGGCACCCAGCAAATCGCCGTCGCCAGAGACATGGGCGACCGGAACATAAGCGGCGGTCTTGGGCGTCACAGCCAGCGCGAACCCGGCGATCTCTGCCACCATCTCGTCCAGCGAATTCGTTTCGAGATCGATGCAGAGGTGCCCGTGTTCATAGGCTTCGTCGATGATGGTCTGCATCGTTTCGATATCGCGTACCGTGCGGTAGGCGGCCTTCTCGATGGGCTCGAGCGCGCGAACCGCACCGGGCGCCCAATCGCCCGAGGCGCCTGAGGCGCCCGAGGATGCTTTGGCTTCTGTCTCGACCGCGCCGACAACCGGGGCTTCGACGTTCATCGCTTCGGCAATCCGGTTGGTTAGCGTACGGAATTCCATCTCTGAGAGAAAGCCGAGTAAGACGTCCGGATCCGGAGGATTCAACGAGAACTCGGTCATCGCGACCTCGACCGGCACATCGCGTTTCAGCGTCACCAGATTGCGCGAAATGCGGATCTGGTCGGCGTTGTCGATCAGTGTCTGACGCCGCTTGGGCTGCTTGATCTCTTCGGCCCGCGCCAGCAACGAGTCGAGATCACCGTATTCGTGGATCAGTGTTGCAGCGGTCTTCACTCCGATCCCCGGCGCACCGGGCACATTGTCGACCGAATCGCCGGCAAGCGCCTGAACATCAATGACTTTCTCTGGGCTGACGCCAAACTTCTTCTCGACTTCTTCTGGCCCGATCTCGACGTTTTTCATCGGATCGACCATGCCGATCCCCGGCGCGATCAACTGCATGAGGTCCTTATCGGACGACACAATGGTCACCGAGGCGCCGTTGGCCGCCGCCTGATCGGCATAGGTCGCGATCAGATCGTCAGCCTCGTAACCCTCCATCTCGATGCAGGGCAGCCCAAAGGCGCGCGTGGCGTCGCGGATCAGCGGGAACTGGGGCACCAGATCCTCGGGCGGCGGCGGGCGCTGGGCCTTGTATTGATCGTAGATCTCGTTGCGAAAGCTCTTCGAGGAATAGTCGAGGATCACCGCCAGATGCGTGGCGCCCTTGGTGCCCGCGCCGATCACCAGCTTGTGGAGCATGTTGCAGAAGCCCGAGACGGCGCCGATCGGCAGACCGTCGGACTTGCGCGTCAGGGGCGGCAGAGCGTGGTAGGCGCGGAAGATGTAACCCGAGCCATCCACCAGATAAAGATGATCGCCGCGTCCCAGACCGTCCGCCATGCCAAACTCCCGTTTCTTCGCGGGCCATCAAACGGGAACTCGGCATGATTTGCCAGCGCGTTCTCAGTGCGGAGTCACCATGGTTGCATCGGCATCGCCCGGTACGTCGATCACGATCTGGGCCGTGATCAATCCGTCCGGACCGATTAGCGCCCTGTGGTCCTGTGCGCGCAGAACCGCGCGAAAGCGGTGCTGCCCGGGGCTCAGCGCGCCCAGTTCAGCGCGCGGCACGTAGGCGGCCGCAACCTTCGTGTCACCCTTGTAGACATGGGCGTGACCGATCGTCTGCGGACCGCTGACCGCCTGGCAAAGCTCGCTGAATGCGAAACCCTCTGCCCGCAAATCGACGAACCACGTGCCATCCGAGTGCTGCCCGGGGATCAGGACAAGTTCGGGAGCCGACCGTTCGGCTGGCCAAGCGACGAAGACGCTGCGTGGCGGCCCCGACTTTGAGTTCACCTGCGAGGCCATTAGTGCTGTCACAAATAGTACGGCAATCAGGACGAGGCCATGCCAGTGACGGTGTATGAACGTGATCATGCTCGCCTCCCTCAAGCCAGTTTCGTCGCGGCGACGACACGATTGCGTTCAGGTTTGGGCGGCATTGCGCCCGCCATAAGCAGGATCAACGCAACGCCGTAGAGGTTTGCGTGGAACAGGGGCGTCTCGCCCAACATCACGGCGAAGAAGGTGAAGGCGCCCATCAGGAAGATAGCGACTGGACGCACAAGCCGTCCCATGGCGAGCAGCAGCCCGGCCACAATCTCGACACCCGTCATGCCGAGGGCGACGATCTCGATCGGAAGGCCGAATGTCGGGAACTCGCCGTGCTGCAGGATCGCGATCATCAGCGTCGGTTGAAGCAGCTTAAACGCAACACCAAGATAGACGAACGTTCCCCCCACCAGTGCCATCGCGAGATGCCAGGTGATCTTCCGGTTCCGATCGCTCACGGCGGGTTGAGGAAACGCTCCAAGATACCGGTCTGCCGCGAACCATCCCGGCCCGAAGACAATCAGCAGGAGTGCGGGTGCGATGAAATGCGGGGCATAGGACAGAAATGTCGTCCCGAAGGCTGCGATGCCCAGAGCCGAAAGGATCACGACACCGGCTGCCGCGACATTGGTCAAGACGCCGGTCGCCAGCAGGAGCGAAAGTCCAAGCGCCACGGTCCCGAGCCATTCCCATCCGGGAACAAGTGTGAGTTGCATATCCGGGACGAACAGCACCGCCTGGGTCCAGGGTTCGGTCCCTGAGCGCGGTAGCCCACCCAGC